>JAYSZB010000017.1:0-44908 GCA_043727035.1 Sphingomonas sp.
TTTGGCTGGTCAGTATTTCAGCCGGAACGCTGCTGGCGCTGCCGGCGATGACGACGCCTCAAAGTTGGTTGACCAGAACTGGGTCGATTTTCAGGAAGATGCCGTTGCGGTGCTGAAGACATTGCGCGCGCCGCCTGCTTCGCTGCAGAACGAGAGCGACGCCGCATTGTGGGGCCTGGTCATCCAGTCGGTTCTCGGCCCGCACGCCCACGATTGAGGGTAAACGCCTAGCTTGATGCTCCACCGCCCCCCTGCTAGGGCGCGGCATGACCGAACTTTCGCGTATCCGTAACTTCTCCATTATTGCCCATATCGACCACGGCAAGTCGACGCTCGCCGACCGGCTGATCCAGCAGACCGGCGGGCTTACCGCGCGGGAAATGACCTCCCAAGTCCTTGATAACATGGACATTGAGAAGGAACGCGGGATCACCATCAAGGCGCAGACTGTCCGCCTCGATTACACCGCGAACGACGGGCTCCTCTACGAGCTCAACCTCATGGACACCCCCGGCCATGTCGACTTCGCCTATGAAGTCTCACGCTCCCTCGCCGCGTGCGAAGGCGCGCTGCTCGTGGTGGACGCGGCGCAAGGCGTCGAAGCTCAAACGCTTGCCAACGTCTACCAATCCATCGAGCACGACCATGAAATCGTTCCCGTCATCAACAAGATCGACCTCCCCGCCGCCGATGTCGACAAGGTCAAGGCCGAGATCGAGGATATCATCGGGCTGCCTGCGGACAATGCGGTGCTGGCGTCGGCGAAGGCGGGTATCGGTATCGCCGAGACGCTGGAGGCCATCGTCACCCGCATCCCGCCGCCCAAGGGAGACCACGACGCGCCATTGAAGGCGATGCTGGTCGATAGCTGGTACGACCCCTATCTGGGTGTCGTCATCCTGATCCGCGTGATCGACGGTAGCATCAAAAAAGGCCAGAATATCAAGTTCATGCAGGCGGGCACCAGCCACCTGATCGACCGTGTCGGCTGCATGCGGCCCAAGATCGAGCAGTTGGAGGAACTGGGTCCGGGCGAAATCGGCTTCATCACCGCGCAGATCAAGGATGTCGCGCAGGCGCGGGTCGGTGATACCATCACAGACGCCAAACGCCCCGCCACCACCGCGCTCCCGGGCTTCAAGCAGGTGCAGCCGGTGGTGTTCTGCGGGCTGTTCCCGACCGATGCGGCCGATTTCGAGAAGCTGCGCGAGAGCATCAGCAAGCTGCGGCTGAACGACGCAAGCTTCTCGTTCGAGATGGAATCCAGCGCCGCGCTCGGTTTCGGTTTCCGCTGCGGCTTCCTCGGTCTTTTACATCTGGAAATCATCCAGGAGCGGCTGACGCGCGAATATGATCTCGACCTGATCACCACCGCGCCATCGGTGGTCTACAAACTGTCCCTCTCCAAATCGAAGACCGAGGACGCCAAGGAGATCGAGCTGCACAATCCGGCGGACATGCCCGACCCCAACCGCATCGACGAGATTCAGGAGCCGTGGATCGAGGCGACGATCTATTGCCCCGACGAATATCTCGGCGGAATCCTGAAACTGTGTCAGGATCGGCGCGGCATCCAGAAGCAGCTGACCTATGTCGGCGGCCGCGCGCAGGTGATCTACGAACTGCCGCTCAACGAAGTAGTGTTCGATTTCTACGACCGGCTGAAGAGCATTTCGCGAGGCTACGCCAGCTTCGACTATCACCAGATCGGCCACCGTGAGGGCGATCTGGTCAAGATGAGCATATTGGTCAACGCCGAGCCGGTCGATGCGCTGAGCATGATCGTCCACCGCGGCACAGCCGAAAGCCGCGGCCGCGGCATGTGCGAGCGGCTCAAGGATCTGATCCCCCGCCACCTGTTCAAAATTCCCATCCAGGCGGCGATCGGCGGCAAAGTGATCGCCCGCGAGACGATCGCGGCGATGCGCAAGGATGTGACGGCGAAATGCTATGGCGGCGACATCAGCCGCAAGAAGAAGCTGCTCGACAAGCAGAAGGAAGGCAAGAAGCGGATGCGCGAATATGGCAGCGTGTCGATCCCGCAGGAGGCGTTCATTGCGGCGCTGCGGATGGGGGAGGAATAGCCCCGTTTGCTCTGCGACAGCGCGGAATAGAAAAAAAGGGCTTCGCCGACGATCTCGGCGAAGCCCCTTTTCTTGTTGGCCTATGGCTGTTCGGCTTAGAAAGCGACGCGGATGCCCGCGCGACCGCCTGCGCCGTCGATGCTGCGAACACCGTTGGTGTCGCTGAACGAGCGAATGTAGTTGCCCTCGATAAAGCCGCTGATGCCCTGGCTCTGGGCAATGGTGATGCCCAACACCGCTTCGCCATAATCGCGCAAGCGATTGTTGGTGAAGCTCAGCGTCTGGCCGCCGCTGGTCAGGGTGATGCGGTCGCGGCCCTGAAACTCGTGGACGTAGTTGCCGCCGACATAGAAGGCGAGCTCCGATCCGCCGCCGGTGGCAAAGGTGCCGCCGATGCGGCCACCGGCGCGACCGCGCAGGCCATCGTCTTCGTCGAAAGCGATGGTCGTGCCGTTGAGCGCCAGATCGTCGAAGTCGTTCTTGACGTAGGAGATGCTAGCGGCAGGCTCGATGAAGAAGCTGTCGCTGCCGAAGCGGATGCCCGCTTCCGCCCGCGCACCATAGACGCCGCCGCTGATATCGTCCTGGAAGCCGGCGCCGGGCATGTTGGAGTTGGCCCAGAAATAATCATATTTGCCGAGCGCGTTGACGAAGATGTTGCCCGAGGTGAAGCTGCCATAGACGCCGCCGTTGACGACATCGAAGCGCAACCGGTCGGACGACCCGTCGAAATTCATCGACGAGTTGATATAGCCGCCGGTGACGCCGAAGGCGAAGCCGCCTCGGTCTCCGCTGCCGCCGCTGACATCGAAGCCGATCTGCCCGCCGAAATAATCCTGCTGGTAGCCGGTGTTGGTCAGACGCGACTGGCCGAACGTGTTAAAATCACGGCTGCCGCCGCGGTCTTCGACCGATCCGTGCATCTGTAACCAGAAGCGCCCGGCGACATCGCCGCCACCCTGCGTCCACAGCGCATCGCGGCGTGCCCGAAGCTGGCCGGAGACAGCATCGGCCGATTTCAGCCACAGGCTGCGAACGCCCTCGTTGAAATTGAGGGTGCGGAACGCGCTGTCGCTGGGTGCGCCGGTCAGCGCGAAGGTGCCGGTGGCCGGATTGAAGACGATCTCCAGCCGGACGAAACCGGCGTCGATCGATCCACCTGCCAGATCGAAAGCATCAGCGCTCGATCCGGTGGCGGCGCGGACCAGCACCGTTCCCGGGTTGAGCAACATCTGACTGCCTGCCAACTGGTTGAGCTGAACGACGGTGGTGCCGCTGGCGACGCCGCCGACGATCAACTGATCGGCAACCGATGTGCTGCTGAGCAGGACATCGAGGCCGAGCGTGCCGTTGGCTCCGGCGTAGGTGCCGGGCAGGGTCAGCGTATCGCCTGCGCGTCCGTTGCGCAGTTCGATGGTACCGCTGTTGGACAGGCTTTCGAGACCGATGAAGGTTGGCGAAACCACCGTGGTGGCACCCGATCCGACGAGGATCGTGCCGCTGTTGACGAAGCTGTCATTGCCCGCACCGAAATCCGGGTTGACGCCGACGGTGAAGGTGCCGGTGTTGTTGATCCGGTCTGCGCCGGCGGTCAAAACGATGTCGGACGTCAGATTACCACTGTTGTTGATGACGACCGGGCCACCGAGCACCTGTAATGCAAAACCGTTGGCAGCGCTGCTGACGACGCCGGCGTTGTTGAAGGTGCTGCCGTTGACCGACGACAGGGTGAAGGCATTGCCATTGGTGGCCGAGACGTTTCCGCCGGTGCCGACCGTGATGGTCGCATTGTCGCCGCCGGTGACGATAACGGCATCGGCGCCGGTCCCGTTGGCCTGGATTCGGCCATTGACGGTGGCGAAAGCATCGCGGGTGGCGGTGACGACGACGGTATCGACCCCGGCACCGCTCGACGAGGCATTGTTGATCGTGGCGGTGGCATTGCCGTTGGTGGCGATCGCGGTGACGGCCGATGCACTGCCGCCGAATTCGGCGATGCCGGTGGTGGTGGCGGTGCCGGTGACGTTGACCGTGCTGTTGGCACCCTGTGCGAAGACCGCCGAGCGAGCGGCGCGGGTATCATCGGCGAGCGTTGCGACAGTGGTGACGTTGTTGGCGGTGACCGTTGCATTGCCGGTGTCGGAAATGACGAAGATGCCGCTACCGCCGCGACCGTTCGCCGCGACCGTTCCGGTGGTCGTCACATTGACATTGCCGCTGTTCGACGAGCCGAAGATGCCCGTCGAGGCCTGACCGGTCGAAGTGACATTGCCGCCGCTGATGATGACGTTGCCGCCATTCGCGGTGGCGCTGACGCTGCTGGTCAGAGTGCCGCTGGTGGTGACATTGGTAAAGCCGATGTCGGCCCCGCCTGCACCGGCGGTGGCGCTGATACCGTCGGCAGCGAAGCCGGCAGTGGTTACGGCGAGGGTATCGACGGTAACTGCGCCGTTATTGGCGGTCGCGAGGATGCCGTCGGCATTGTCGCCGAGGGTCGAGACCGTGCCGGTCGAAACGATGACGTTGCCGCCAGCGCTTTCCGCCGTCACGCCATTGGCACGACCGCCGGTGGTGACGATGTTGCCGGTAGTGACGTTTACGTCACCCGCATCGGCATTGGCACTGACGCCCGTGGCGCTGAGGCCTGCCGTCGAGATGTTGCGACTGGTCACCGCGACATCGCCGGTTCCCGCTGCGCGGGCGACGATGGCGGTGGCGTTTGGCAGGAAGAAGAAGTCGCTGCCCGAGACGCCGGTCGTGGTGACATCGCGGGTGATGACGGTGACGTTCGAATCGGTCCCGCCAATCGCCCGCACGCCGCCCGACAATTGCCCGGTGGTGCGGACGTCGTTGAGCGTGACCATAACCGGTCCGGTGGTGCTGGACACATCGACGGCATTGCTGTTGTCGCCTGCAGTGCTGATCGTGCCGCCGTTGGTGACGGTGACGCCGGTCGGGCCGGTGGCGAAGATCCCACGGCTGTCGGCACCCTGCGTCGTGATATCGCCGGTGATATTGACGGTCGAGGTGCCGGTCCCGGCGATCGCGCGTACGCCATCCGAGTTCGCACCGGCGGTGGTGACGCTGCCGCCGCTGACGGCGACGGTCGACGATGCACGCGGTCCAAAGAACATCACGCCGGCGGGCACGAGCACGCCGTTGGCGTTGGCCCCGGTGGTGCTAATCGACCCAAAATCGATGTTCACGGCATTGACGCCGCTGGCAACGATCCCGTCTGCATTGGCACCACTGGTGGTGATAACGCCGCCGTTGATCGTCGCCGTTCCGGCAGTCGTGACACTGATACCGTCGGCATTGATGCCGCTGGTGTCTATGGTGCGCGACGTGACCAACAAATCACCGCTGTTGGTGACCGCACGGATGCCGACCGATTCATTTCCGACAGTCGTAATGTCCGACGAGTTAACCCTGACGGTTCCTGTGCCGCCGGTCTGGGCGAGAATGCCGATCGCGCCGGCATTGAAGAAACCCGAACCTGGGCCGGCGGTGTTGATCGTTCCCGACGTGATGGCGATGTCGCCGCCGTCGCTATTGGCGTCGATACCGATGGCATTCGATCCAGTCGTGGTGATCGCGCCCGAACGGATGGTGATCGCACTGATGTCAGTGCTGGCGCTGATGCCGTCGGCATTCGCGCCACTTGTCGTTATGGAATTGGTGTCGAGCGTGATGTCGCCTTCCGAGGAACTCGCGATCAGGCCAAAGCTGCTGTCGCCATTGGTGACGATACGATCGAGCGTCACCGAAATCGGATCGACGTTGTTCGAGACCAACACACCAAAGCTGTCGCTGGTGATGATCGTATCGGTGCCGCCGTTGACGGTAAAGGCGTTGTCGCCAACCGCGAGCAGGCCAAGATTGAAGCCGCCGCTAGTGTCGATGCGGACGCCGGGCTGCAGCACGATGGTGAGGTCGGCGGGCGGGGCGATATAGGTAACGCCGTCGGGGTAGGGGTTGCCGGCCGGAGTGCAAGTGACCGTGCCGGGCGTCGCGGGTGCCGCGCCGCATTCTTCCTGCGCGCTGGCGGTGGCTGGCAGCGCCAGCATCATCATCGCCAATGTGCCACCAAGGGCAGAACCGAGGCTGAGGCGCGCGCGCACGGCCTGATGCCCGGAATCCGGGCACAACTTTGGTGACAACATAAGGGATCGTTCCTGCAATTGAAGTGCTACGGGGGGTGAAGCACATCGCCAGAACGTTGCGCATGGCAGAACAGACGCACCGCCAATAAAAAATATTATGTTACGAGAACGAAACCATAGTTTACATTCGGATCGATATTTGTTGCTAGATCGAAATTATCTGCTGATGGCCGCCACTAGCAAGGAACTGTCGGGCACGACACTGATTCGATAGTGTCTTTGATTGATGTCGTCTTTGACGACTTGGATCCTCAGGAGATCTGCTGCGGTGATGGGCATCATCGCGGGGCTATTCGTCGAGCGTGGGGGCTTGCTGGTCGGGAGGTGCAGGCTATGGAGACTGCATGACAGACCCACACTCTGCACCACCCGCCCATGCTCCCGTCGCTCCAGGCGATCTGTCCGCGACGCTGGGGTTGGTCCGCGTCATCGAGATCGGCGCCGAGGGCCGGGCGCGGCTGGAGTATCTGGCGGGCGCCCATATGTGCCATTCAGGCGGGGTGGTGCAAGGCGGGTTCGTCACTGGCTGGATCGACGCGGCGATGGCGCATGCCTGTATGGCGATGACCGGGCCGGGGGTGGTGCCGATGACGCTCGAGCTGAAGGTCAGCTTTTTCGCGCCGGCGCGACCGGGGGCGGTGTTCGCCGAGGCGTGGGTGGAAAAGCGCGGGCGCAGCACCTGCTTCTTCGAGGGGCGCTTGCTCGACGCGGGCGGCAAGGTGTTGGCCAAGGCGAGTTCGACGCTGACGCTGATGGATCAGGCACGGGTCGAAGGGGCTTCGCGCGCGGCGTTAGGGTAGGCGGAGGCTCGGTCAGCGGTCGGGGACCACTACGCCGCGCTGTTTATGCAATCGATTGTTGTAAGGGCGGCGATGCTGCGCTAGGCCCGTGCCGATAAAAGCGCGGGAGAGCGGTGTGGAGGATTTGGCACAGGTGGCGGCATCGCGCTGGACGGCGGAGGCTGTGGCAGCAGTGCGCCAGGATGCGACGACGACTATTCCGCTGATCGATGCCGGCACACTGGCGGCGGCGAAGGCCTGCGGTGTAGCGGGGATCGACCTGTGGGACATGTGGCCGGTGCAACTGGCCGATGGCACGACTGCGAGCATCTCCGGTGGGACTTTGTGGATGATATTGTCGGCGCCGGTGCTGGCCGATTCCGACCTGCGGCATGGCATTGCCCGCATTCGGCTGGTGCTGGAGCGTGATGGAGCGTGGATCGATTGCGGTGAAGCGCTGTCCGACGGGCATTGCCCGGGTAGCCGCGAATGGGCGGGAACTGCGGTGCTCAATCGGGCAACCAGCGCGGTAACGCTCTATTTCACCGCAGCCGGGCGGCGTGGCGAGTTGGCTGCGAGCTTTGCCCAGCGCCTGTTCGAGACGGTCGGCACGCTGGTCGGTGAAGGCGCGGGCACCCGCATCATCGGCTGGAGCGAGCCGGTGGAGTCGCTGGTGGCTGACGGGCGGCACTATATGTTGGTCGATCAGGTGACGGGGGTGCCGGGGTTCATCAAGGGGTTTCGCGATCCCGCATTTTTCCGCGATCCCGCCGATGGGGCGGAGTATCTGTTGTTCACCGCGTCGATCCCCGATGCGGCGAGCGCGTGGAACGGGGCGGTTGGCGTGGCGCGGCGCGCAGATGGGGCGTGGGTCGCGCTCGATCCACTGCTGCGCGTCGACGGGCTGAACAACGAGCTCGAACGGCCGCATATCGTTGCGCGGGACGGGCGATATTATTTGTTCTTCTCCACGCAGCGGCGGGTGTTTGCGCCGGGCGGGCCAGATGCGCCGAACGGGTTGTACGCTATGGTCGCGGAGCAGGTGCTGGGGCCGTACCGGCCGATCAACGGCCACGGTCTGGTTGCGGCCAATCCGCCCGAGGCACCCTATCAGACCTATAGCTGGTGGGTGACGGGCGAGCTGGAGGTGGCGGGGTTCATCGAGATGCCGGGGTTGACGAGCGATCCGGCGAACGAGACGGCGGCGGTGCGCCGCGCCCATTTCGGCGGAGTGCCCGCACCGCGTTTTCGCATCGCTCTCGACGGAGATCGCGCGTGGGTGATAGGCTGAAACAATGACTGGCGGGCGCTATGGATTGATCGAGGCGGGCGGGACCAAGTTCGTGCTGGGCGTGTGGCAGGATGGGGCGATCGTCGCGCGGCACCGCATCCCCACCGGATTTCCCCGAGAGGTGATCGCACAAAGCATCGCCTGGTTCGCGCACCAGGGCGGGGCGGTCGACGGCATCGGCATCGCCGGCTTCGGCCCGCTCGATCTCGACCGCGCATCGCCGACATGGGGGCATATCGCCGCGACGCCCAAACCGCACTGGAGCGACACCGATCTGGTCGGGCCATTCGCCAACGCCTTCGATTGCCCGGTGGCAATCGATACCGATGTCAATGGCGCAGCTCTGGCCGAGCATCGCTGGGGGGCGGGGCAGGGATTGCGTTCGCTGCTGTATCTGACGGTCGGCACCGGCATCGGCGGCGGAGCGGTGTTGGGCGGGCGGGTGCTGCACGGGCTGTCGCACCCGGAGATGGGGCATATGCGGCTGCCGCGTCATCCCGATGACATCGGGTTCGACGGTATCTGCCCCTATCATGGCGCGTGCCTGGAAGGGCTGGCGAGCGGCCCGGCGATTGGCGCGCGCTGGGGCCTGTCGCTGTCGGCGCTGGACGACGGACATCCGGGCCGCGCAATCATCGCCTGGTATCTGGCGCAGGCGGTTGTTGCATGTCAGGCGATTCTGTCGCCGCAGCGGGTGGTTATGGGCGGCGGGGTGATGGCAACGCCGGGGCTGCACGCGGCGGTCGACGCACAGGTACGGGTTCTCGGCGCGGGCTATTTCCCGCTGCCCGAGGGCCCGCTAGTGGTGCCGCCGGGGCTGGGCGACGATGCCGGGTTGATGGGGGCGCTGGCGTTGGTGGCGGGTTAACTCGACATCCGCACCACCAACTCCGGCTGCATCACTACCGATGCCGTTTCCTCTCCCGCGATCCGCCGCAGCAGCAGATCGACAAGATGCGCGGCGCCGAGCGACAGATCCTGGCTGATCGTCGTCAGGCGGGGGACCGTCTGTTCGCCGAGCGCGAGGCCGTCATAGCCGACGACGCGGACATCTTCGGGGACCGACAGGCCCTGTTCGGCGAGGACGCGCAGCGCGCTCATGGCGATGACGTCCGAGGCGGCGACGATGCCCTGCGGGCGTTCGCCGACGGTGCCGAGATAGTGGGCGATGTCGGGGTGCGCGGCCTCGGCGATGAGGTGGGCGGGGAGAACGCTGAGCGTGTCGGCGAGGCCGGCTTCGGCGAGCGCGGCGCGGCAGCCGTCGAGCCGCTGGCCGATTTCCAGCGCGCGCGGATCGCCGAAGAAGGCGATGCGTTTGCAGCCGCGCTCGATCAAGTGGCGCGCGGCGAGTTGGCCACCGGCGAAATTGTCCGACCCGACCGAGCAGTGATGCTGGCCGTCATAATGTCCGCCCCAGACGACCAGCGGCTTGTAGCGATCGGCGATGGCATCGAGCGTTGCCGCCTGATCCGACTGGCCGATGACGATCAGGCCATCGACGCGGCCCGAGCCGATAAACTCCTCGAGCCAGCCGCTGTTCTGCGGGATGACCCGCGACAGCAGCAGATCGTAACCGCGCTCGGTCAGCGAATCGGCGAGCAGGCCGAGCATGGTGATGAAGAACGGGTCGGAGATATGCTGGCCGGTTTCATGCCCCAGCGGGATCAGCACACCGATCGCTCCTGTCTTGCGTGTGCGCAGATTGCGCGCGAGGACGTTGGGGCGGAAGCCATGTTCGTCGGCCAGCGCCTGGATGCGGGTCCGCGTCTTGGTACTGATCAGCTCCGATCCAGCCAGCGCGCGCGACACCGTGCCGGTCGAGACGCCTGCCAATTCCGCCAAATCCTTGATATTTCTGATGATATTGCTCATTCGCCCCCGATGGTGCCCGCAGCTGGTGCCCCCGCTCCTTGCTGCGCGACCTCCACTGGCGCAGTGTGAAACGATTGCGGGACGCATTGCAAGCACCAATCGATGCAGATTTGTCACGCCGGTCAAGAAATTCAATCGATTGCACCAGCGCGTGAAATTGTCCTTGCAATCGATTGCGTAAACCGCGAAACAGACGATGCAGGAGGGCCGAAGTCCCTCCGCGAGAGATTGGTTCAGGGGAGAGATTCTATGGCTTTCAACGCCCGCCGTTCCGGCGCGTCCACCGCAGTATTGGCCTTCGCGCTGCTCGGATCGACAACAGCTTTGGCGCAAGACGCCGCGCCGACCGATGATGCCGTTGCCGCCGAGGACAATGCCGACATCGTCGTCACCGCCGTGCCGCGCGGGCGCAACCGGCTCGACAGCTCGATCTCGGTCAGCTCGCTGTCGGGCGACCAGATCGCCGAAGCCGCGCCGCGCTCCGCCGCCGAGATTCTTCGCTCGCTGCCGGGCATTCGTTCCGAATCGTCGGGCGGTGAAGGCAATGCCAATATTGCGGTGCGCGGGCTGCCGGTAGCATCGGGCGGCGCGAAATTCCTGCAATTGCAGGAAGACGGCCTGCCGATCCTCGAATTCGGCGACATCACTTTCGGCAATGCCGACATCTTCCTGCGCGCCGACTTCAATGTCGCGCGGGTCGAGACGGTGCGCGGCGGTTCGGCATCGACCTTTGCCTCCAACTCGCCGGGCGGCGTGGTCAATTTCATCTCCAAGACAGGCGCGACCGAGGGCGGCGCGATCCAGATTTCCGCCGGGCTCGACTATGACGAATACCGCGTCGATTTCGATTATGGCACGCGCCTGTCGGACAATCTGCTGGTCCATATCGGCGGCTTCTATCGCCAGGGCGAAGGGCCGCGCGACATCGGCTATAACGGGCTGGCCGGAGGCCAGATCAAGCTGAATATCACTCGCGAATTCGAGGGCGGCTACATCCGCCTCTACGGCAAATATCTCGACGATCAGGCGGTCGGCTATCTGCCCAATCCGGTGCGCGTGACGGGGAGCAACAGCGACCCCGATTACAGCAATGTCGCGGGCTTCGACATTAACGAGGATAGCCTGCATTCGCGCAACTTCATCAGCGCGACGACGCTCGACGGTGAGAACAACCGGGCGCGGTTCGACATTCGCGACGGCATGAACCCGCTAGTCAAATCCTTCGGCTTCGAAGCCAGCTTCGATGTGCTCGACGGCTGGCAGGTGACCAACCGTTTCCGCTTTTCGGATATTTCGGGCGGCTTCATCTCGCCCTTCCCCGGATCGGTCGACACCGTCGCCAATGTCGCGACCGGTATCGGCGGTGCGGGCGCGACGGCGGTGTTCGCCAATGGTGCCAATGCAGGCCAGGTGTTGCCAACGGGAACGCTGGTCGCGCGGGTGGTGTTGTTCAACACGCGGCTGGGCAGCCTCGACAATATCACCAATGATTTCCGGCTGAACCGCTCGTTCGACATCGGCGGCGGAACGCTCGATTTCACCGCAGGCTTTTACAAGTCACGGCAGGAGATCAACACCAGCTGGCTGTGGACCGCGCATCTGCTCGAAGTGCGCGGCGGCGGCGATGCGGCGTTGATCGACGTGCGCAATGCGGGCGGCACGCGGCTGACCGACAATGGCACCGTCGGCTATGGCGCGACCTTCTTCGGCAATTGCTGCCGCCGGGTTTATGACCTGACCTATGATACCAGTGCACCGTTCGCTGCACTGAGCTTCGATTTCGGACAGCTGACGCTCGACGGCAGCGTCCGCTTCGATTTCGGTACGGCCGAAGGCGTGGTGTTCGGATCCGATCTGGGCGGCGGGCGCGTCGGCATTGCGGCGGTCGATATCGACGGCAATGGCAGCATCAGCACGGCGGAGAGCCAGACCAGCGTCGTGCCATTGAGCCAGCCAGGGCTGGTCAATTATGATTATGACTATGTCAGCTACTCGCTCGGCGCGAACTACCGCATTGCCGACGATCTTTCGGTGTTCGCGCGCTACAGCCGTGGTGGCCGCGCCAATGCCGACCGCATCCTGTTCGACGGCAATAATGTCCGCAATTCGGACGGGGAGCTGCTCAACAATGCGGTGGCGGTCGACTTCGTCGATCAGGCCGAGGTCGGCGTGAAATATCAGGGCGGCGGCGTCCAGCTTTATGCCACCGGATTTTATGCGACGACCGAGGAAGAGAATTTCGAGGCGACGACGCAGACGCTCTTCAGCCGGGGCTACAAGGCCTATGGGCTGGAACTGGAAGGCGTCTATCGCAGCGGCGGTTTCTCGCTGACCGGCGGCGCGACATACACCAAGGCCGAGATCACCGACGATACCATCTCGCCGGCCAATGTCGGCAACCGCCCGCGCCGTCAGGCCGAATTCATCTACCAGATCGCCCCGCGCTACGAGACCGGGATGTTCACCGTTGGCGCGCAATTGATCGGCACCACCGACAGCTATGCACAGGACAATGAGGGTCTGGTGCTGCCGGGCTTCAACCAGGTCAACGCCTTCGTTTCGGTGCGTCCGCTGGAGCGGGTCGAGGTGTCGCTCAACGCCAACAACCTGTTCAACACCACCGGCTTTACCGAGGCCGAGGAAGGATCGATCCCGGGCAACGGCATCGTCCGGGCGCGGTCGATCAACGGGCGGACGGTGTCGGCTGCGGTGCGGTTCGAATTTTAATCGCTTAGGTCGAGCAATTGTCATTCCCGCGATAGCGGGAATCCAGAGCGGATGAGCATTGCGCTTTGCCGCCCCTGGATTGGCCTTCGGCCATCTACGATTCCCCGCTTTCGCGGGAATGATAATGCAGGTTAGTGCGTAATATATATTTCGACCCGCCAACCGGGCACCACAGGGAGAGCGTCGCCATGGCCATCGCGATGAGTGCTGCGGGAACGGCACCCGCCGGAGCGGCGCGCAAGCCGCTGTTGACGCTGTGGCGCATCATCCAGATGAACCTGGGGTTCCTGGGGCTGCAATTCAGTTTCGGCCTGCAACAGGCCAATATGTCCCCCATCTACCGCTATCTCGGCGCGGATTATGATAGCCTGCCCTTGCTGTGGCTGGCGGGGCCGATGACCGGGCTGATCATCCAGCCGATCGTCGGTGCATTGTCCGACCGGACGGTGACGCGCTGGGGGCGGCGGACGCCTTATTTCCTGATCGGGGCGATCTTCTGTTCGCTGGCGCTGTTCTTCATGCCTTATTCGAGCGAGTTGTGGATGGCGGCGTCGCTGCTGTGGGTGCTCGATGCAGCGAACAATATCACGATGGAGCCGTACCGCGCCTATGTGAAGGACCGGCTCGACGAGGATCAGCACCGCGTCGGCTTTCTGATGCAGTCGAGCTTCACCGGCCTCGCCCAGATGCTGGCCTTTGCCGCGCCGTCGCTGTTCGTCGGGTTCGGCATGGACGCCAATGCGGTCGATGCCAATGGCATCCCCGATACCGCCAAGCTGGCCTTTGCCATCGGCGCGATATTGTCGCTGTCGACCATCGTCTGGTCGATGGTGGCGGTGCCCGAACTGCCGCTGTCCGACGCCGAAATCACGCATATGCAGGCGCGGCCGATGGGGTTCGGCACAATGCTGCGCGACATATGGGAGGCGATCGTCGAGATGCCGCACACCATGCGCCAGCTCGCCTTCGTCAAGCTGTTCCAATGGTATGCGATGTTCTGTTACTGGCAGTATGTCGCCGTCTCCTATGCCCGCTCGGCGTTCGGTACGGAGGATGGCGCAAGCGATGCGTTCCGCACGGCGCAGCTTGCCTATGGCGAGGCAGGGGCCTTCTATAATTTCATCGCCTTCGCCTCGGCGCTGGCGATGGTGCCGCTGGTGCGGCGAGTAGGGGTGAAGGCGGTTCATGCCGCCGCGCTGGTCGCCTCGGGCATCGCCATGCTGATGATTCCGGGTGTCACCGCCAGCGAGGGCGCGGTGATTTTCGGTGTGCAGATCAATGCGCCGGTGGCGCTGCTGCTGCCGATGATCGGCATCGGGCTGGGCTGGGGCAGCATCATGGGCAACCCCTATATCATGCTGGCGGGCAGCATCCCACCCGAGCGGACGGGCATTTATATGGGCATTTTCAACATGTTCATCGTCATCCCCATGCTGTTGCAGATTTTCACCTTCTCGGTTTTCGATATCTATGGGCTGCTGGGGGACGATCCGCGGCATGTGCTGTATCTGGCGGGCGGAATGATGCTGTGCGGCGCGGTGGCGACGCTGTTCGTGCGGCTGGAGCCTGCGCGCGCGACAAATAGCCTGGGCTGACAGCCTTACATCGCTGTCTGAGCAAAAATCCGGCTGATCGCCTAGATCAGGAAATCCGCCGCCGTCAGCTGCGCCATCTGCACATGATGGACCACGATCAGATCGCCGTTGCCGATCAGGATGGCGCCGATATTTCCGTCCTGCACGAAGCGCGATTGGAGATCGGCAAAACTGGCGAAGCCGAACGCGCTGACATCGATCAGGTCGCTGCCGCGAGTGAAATCGCCGATGACATCGCCGCCGCCACCGACCCCGAAGATGAAGCGGTCCACGCCGCCCTCTCCGAACAGCACATCGTTGCCGCCGCGCCCGTCTAGCCTGTCGTCGCCCGCACCGCCTAGCAGATAGTTGCCGATGGCATTGCCAGTCACGATATTGGCGAGGCCGTTGCCGACGCCGAACGATGTCGTGCCTTCGAGCAGCAGATTTTCGACATTGGCGTAGAGATAGACGCCCGCGCCCGGCACCTGCACATTGGCGCGGACCGTATCGATACCGCCGTCGACCGCCTCGAACGTCAGATCGTCGCCGGTATCGACCAGATAGATGTCATTGCCGGTTCCGCCGTCGATCAGATCATAGTCGCCCTCGCCCGAAGCCGCGTCGAGCAGATCGTCGCCCGTGCCGCCGACCAATATGTCGGTGTAGAAACCGATGCCGCCATCGAGATGGTCGTTGCCGGCTTCGCCATAGAGCGCGTCGGCGCGGCCGAACCGGTCGAGCCCCTGTTCGCCGTCGCCCAGCACATCGTCGCCCGCGCCGCCGAACAGATAGTCGGTGCCGCCGCCGCCGAGCAGGACGTCGTCGCCATCCTCGCCATAGAGCGCGTCGTCGGCCGCGCCGCCGAAGATGAAATCATGCCCAGCCCCGCCGATCAGCAGGTTGGCACCGCTGTTGCCTATGATGTCGTTGTCGAGTTCATTGCCGACGCCGAACCAGTCGCTGGCGCCCTGTCCCAACTCTAGCTGCTCGACCTGCGCGTGCAGATAATGGCTGGCATCCGAAATGACGGTGTCGATACCGCCGCCCGATCCTTCGAACACCAGATCGCCGAGCGTATCGACGAAATACTGGTCATTGCCTGCACCGCCCGTCAGCCGGTCGTTGCCAAGCCCGCCGTCGAGGAAATCGGCGCCGTCCGATCCGGTCAGCTGATCGTTGCCCGCTCCACCCGACAATGCGCCGCGCGTCGCGCCAGTCGTCAGGTTGTCAGCGGCATCGCTGCCCGATTGGCTGTTGCGCACGGCGAAGTCGCCGAAACCGGCGGTGCCCGATACGCGCAGCACCAGCGTGTCGCCCTTGGCGGTTTCGACATAGACGGTGGTGAAAGTGACGGTCCAATAATTGTGGAACAGGTCGAAGGTGAAGCGCACCGCATCGAGCGCAGCAATGTCGATGGTATCGCTGCCTCGTTCGAAATTCTCGATCTGGTCGCGCGCGGTGAAAGTCGAGTCGGTGACATCGAGATAAACGAAGCGGTCGCGGCCCAGCCCGCCCTCCAGAAGATCGGCGCTACCTCCGCCGATCAGAACATCGTCACCGTTGCGCCCGTAAAGCTGGTTGCGTCCGGCATTGCCGGTGAGGATATTGTCCGACAGATTGCCCGACACGCCGATATGGTTGCTGCCCATCAGCGTGCCGTTCTCGATATGCGCTTGCAGCAGGGTGGGCACCCAAATCTGTGCAAGGTCGGTCCCTTCGCCTTCGAACTCGATGGTCTTGTCGTTGTCATCGTCGATGACATAGATGTCGTCGCCTCGCCCGCCCCACGCGACATCGAAGCCGGTGCCGCCATCGATCCGGTCTGCCCCGTCGGTGCCGACGATCATGTCATCGCCGCCGCCGCCGTTGAGCACCGCATCGCGCGCCGCGCCCCACACTATGTCTGCGCCGCTGCCGCCATCGATGCGCTGCCCAGCGCGTTCGAGCAGGATGTCGCTCATCGTCACGCTGCTGTTGCCGACGATGATCCACATCGGCCCGTCGGTGGTCTGAACTCGGACATTGGTATGGTTGCCCGCCGCTTCGAGCGTGATGCCGGTGACATTGAGCGCCGACAGGTCGAGGCGGTCCTGACCGCTGACGAAGCCGACGATGGTGTCGGGCGCCGTTTCGCGTGAATCGCTGGCCGCCAGGAAGACGAACCGGTTGCTGACAGCATTACCGGTCAGCACATCCTGTCCGCCGCCGCCGACGATCACGTCGCCGCCGATCAGGCGGTCGTCGCGATCGCCGCCATAGCTGATACCGCTGGCGACGGTGACCGTGCCAGCAACATATCCTCCGCGTCCGTCGTAAAAATCTTCTCCGGCCAGGGTGTTGACACTGCCGAAGATTTGACCGGCGTTGCGCACCACATCCTGTGTCTGGCCGGTGGCGATGGTGCCGCGCCAAACCCCGCCGACCCGATTGTCGATGACATGGTTGCCCGCGCCGACCAGATCGACATCGCCTTCGATGTGCCCGCTGTTCGCGACATGCACGCTCATCGTATATTGGCCGATGCTTCGGAAGGCATAGTCCGCAACGATCGTGCCGCTGTTTACCACGCTGGTGTAAACATGGATGTTGGTGTTTCCGGCGAAAAACTGGATGCCGACTGTGTCGCGCACCGGATTGCTGCTTTCGACGGCGATCGTGCCGGTATTGACGATCGTCGAATCCAGACCGGCATCGGCGCGGATGCCGATAACCCCGTAGGGATCGTCCACTGTGCCGCCGCGTACGAAGATGAAGCCGGTGTTGACCAGCGTGGTGCCGACGCCGAGTATCCATACTCCGAAGCCGATCCCGGGCGAGACGGTTTCGACCAGGCCGTTGTTGATGAAGCTGCTGCGATGGTTGAAGCCGACCGCCGCCGAAGGGCCGACAGGCACACCATCGGTCGATCCGCTGGACTGCGCACTGATCACGCCATTGTTGACGATTGTCGAGTCGAGCACCACGCCGACCCCGGCAGTGGCCGGACCGAACATTTCGACACGGCCATCGATGATCGCCGTTCCCCGGACGTCGAGGTTGAATCCCAGCGCCTGATTGGCGCCCGTCACGCGCGACACATAGGTGCCGTCGAGCAGCACGGTCGATCCGGCCACCAGCGACGCATCTTGCTGCGCCGCCCAGCCGCTGCTGTTGAACAGCGCGTCAGCACCATGGCCGCCGCTCGCCTGCAGCAGCGCCGGGCCGCTGACGGCGGTCTGCCCCGCCTCGTCCGCGCCCTTGATGCTGATTTCGACCTGCGCGGTCATCTCCAGATTGTCGCGGATGAAGGTGATCGTGAACCGCTCGACGCCGATGCTCGACGATGTCAGCCGCTGGGTGTCGCGGTCGAGATTGTCGAGCGCGTAGCTGAGCGTGCCGTCGGCATTGAGCGTCAGCGCGCCATAGATACCGCGAAACGCATCGCCTGCCGCCATGGTGGCATCGCTCCTGCCGGCGAGGGCAATACCGGTAACGCGGATGCTCGCGCCTTCGGGCGCGGGGTAGACGCGCGATATAATCGAGGTCGGCGCGCTGTTCGATTCTGTGGTCTCGTACCGAAACATTGCTGACCGACCTTGAATTGGCGTGGGTAACCGTGCCGACTGCGACTATTGCCCGCCGACGGCGCAAGCATAACTGTTTCATTGGCGCAGGAAAAGTGGTTGATTCTGTTTCGGGTCGAGCGGCGACGGCATGGCCCGGACGTTGGCGAAATGCGGTGGCTTGATTGCCGTGTCTGTTCCATAAGCCGGGTTGCGCCGTCCGATGGTTGCACTCCGGGGGATCGCTTGCATGGAAATCCTGCTGTTCTTTGCGGTGGCGCTGGTCGGCGGACTGTTGGCCGATACGCGCAGCCGGCTGAAGCGCGCCGAGGAAAAGCTGGCGCGGCTCGAGCTGAAGGGGCTGGACCGGTGGGGGCAGGGGGCGAGAGATGCGCCGTCTCCAGCGGTCGATATACCTCCGACCTTTGAACAACAGCAACCCGATCCTCAACCCGCTCATGCTGAGCCTGTCGAAGCATTGGTCTACCCGGTCACATCGGTAGAAGTTGAGGACGGTTCTTCGACGGGCGCAAGGCGAGCGGAGATTGGCGCGGAGCTCGAGCTCGACGAGGAAGTGGTTGCGGCACCCGCCGCCCCGCCCCGCCCCACTCTGCCCCAACGCCCGAGCAAACCCGCCTTCAGTTTCTCCTTCGAGGATTTCTTCGGGCGCAAGCTGCCGATCTGGGCGGGCGGGATAACACTGGCGGTGGCGGGCGTACTGATTGTCAATTATGCGCTGGCGGCAGGATTGCTGACGCCGTGGGTGCAGGTCGCCGCTGCGCTGATGTTCGGTTTCGGGCTGCTCGCGGGGGCAGAGGCGGCGCAGCAGAACAAGCTCAAGGTCGGCGATCCGCGTGTCGCGCAGGCGTTGGCAGGGGCAGGGCTGGCGACGCTCTATGCCGCTGCGTTCGTCGCGGGCAATGTCCATGGGCTGATCGGGCCGCTGGCGACGTTCGTTGCGATGGCGGCGGTGACGGCGGGGGCGCTGGCGCTGGCCAGCCGCTTCGGCGCGCCGACGGCGCTGCTGGCGCTGGCCGGCGGTTTCGCCACACCGGCGCTGATCGAAAGCGCCGACCCGAATATTCCGTTGCTGGCGGGCTATCTGGCGCTGACCGTGGCAGGGCTGACGGCGGTCGGGCGCGGGCAGCGCTGGGCGTGGCTGGGGATGGCGACGCTGGCGGGCGGGGGCCTGTGGACGCTGCTGCTGATCGCCAGCGGTGCGCTCGATTTCGCCTCGACGCTGTCGGTCGGCCTGCTGGTGATCGGACTGGCGGTCGCCGCACCTTTGCTCGGGCACAGCGGCGCGCGGCAGTCGCTGGTACGGTTGCTGGCGATGCTGATCGGTCTGGCGCAGCTCGGCGCGCTGGTCGCCATCGGCGGTTATGCGCCGACGACCTGGGGCATGTATGTGCTGATCGCCATCGCCGGGCAGTGGCTGGCGTGGCGCGATGCAGGCTTCGCGCTGGTGCCGCGTTTGTCGGCGGGGCTGGCGGCGGTGCTGCTGTTCCTGTGGCCTGCGCCCGAGCCATCGACGTATGTCCTCGTCGCTTTGGCGATGCTGCTGGTCCATGTGGTGCCGCTGCATGTCAAGCTGTGGCGGCCCGGCGGGTTGCTGGCGGCGACCGATTTGAGTGCGATCGCGATTGCCACCTTCCTGCTGCCCTGGCTGAAGTTCGAGTTCCTGCTGCATGCTTTCGAGCCGCATCTCGGCAATGTGCCACTGACCTCGATAGCGCTCGGCGCAGCGGCGGTGAGCGGCGTGGGCCTCGCCACCGGCTGGCGCAGCAGCGAGCGCCAAGGCGATATCCGCTATGTACAGTTGGCGAGCGTGACTGGGGCGTTGGTAGCGGTGGCGGGCATTATCGGCCTCGCCTCGTGGACGACCCCGCTGACACTAGCGGCGCTGTCCGCCGTGCTGCTGTTCGGCGGCGAGCGCGCAGGCGATGCGCGGTTCGAGCGGGTGGCGTTCGGCTTTGCCGGGGCAGCCTTTTTCTCGCTGATGGCCAGCGGCGGCTATGCCGAAAGCGAGTGGCTGCGGCTGGTCGGTTCCGATGACGGGTTTGTCGATTGGCTGGCGCTGCTGCGCTGGGGTGCGGTGACGGCGGCGCTGGCGCTGGTCGCGTGGCGGGTGAAGCAGGCGCAGCTGTCGGCGCTGGCGCAAATCGTCGCGGCGCTGACCGCTTATGGCGCGCTGGCGCAGATCCTGCCGCGCGGGCTGCTGCTGTTCGCACCGGGCCTCGGGCTGGTGGCGCTGGCGTTCGCCACGAGGGGCGCCGCATGGCCGCGTCTCGCGCCTGCCATCGGCGTGGCGCTGCTGTTGCTGATCGGCTGGAGCCTTGAGCCGCTGGGCTGGTGGGCGTTATCGGCGTTGGAATCGCTCGGCGGTATACCGGTGATGGTCGGGGGGGCTTTTCCGTGGCCGATGATGCTGGTGCAGCAAATGCTGGGTCCGGCGCTGCTGATCGGTGCGGCTGTCTGGCAGCTGACGGCACGGGTGCCGGCGGGGCTGTTGCGCGGGCTTGCCGCACTGGCCGGCGTGCTGGGAGTCATCGCTTTGCACGGCCTCTACCGGCATGGCTTTGCTGCGGTGGCGGGAACCGACTTTATCGCCACCGGCATCGCTCAACGGCTGCTGTGGCAGGCGCTGCTGCTCGGCCTTGCGTGGGGTGTCGCGCGCTTCGCTGCCGATGCCGTGTGGCGACGGATGGCGGTGACCGCACTGGCGGGGGCGGCGCTGGCGCATGCGCTGTTTTATGGCATCGTCCAGCTCAATCCGCTGTGGGCGGAGCAGGCGGTCGGCGCGCTGCCGCTGGCGAACTGGCTGGTGACGATCTACGCGGTTCCGGCGCTGGCAGTGGGACTGCTGCGGCGTGAGCATCCGGCCATCGCCCGCGCCATCGATCCGGTGGTCCAGATCGGTGCGATGCTGCTGGTCGCGATGCTGGCCTTTTCCACTTTGCGCCATGCCTTCAGCGGACCGCTGCTGATGGCAACACCGGTCAGCCAGATCGAGGAGGTACTGCGCTCGGTCCTCGCCATCCTGCTCGCCATCGGCTTTTTGCTGTGGGGTGCGCGCAAGGGGCGGCGCGACTGGCGGATTGCCTCGTTGGTGCTGATGCTTGGCGCGGTGGCCAAGGTGTTCCTGTTCGATGCGGCGGGGCTGGAGGGGCTGCTGCGCATCGCCTCGTTCGTCGCGCTCGGCTTCAGCCTGATCGGCATCGGCTGGTTCTACAGCAAGCAATTGCGTGGCAATGGGCAGGCGGGGGACGGGCAGGCGGAGGACGGGCAGGCGGAGGACGCGCCTCCGCCTGCGTCGTAAAGATCAGTTACCGCTGATCAGATTGCCGAATTGGCCCAGCGCCGATCCCTCGCCGCGATTCTGGCCGCCGCGACTGCCCGCCGCCGCCAGCATCCGCCCGGCCAGCCGCGCGAACGGCAGCGATTGCACCCAGACTTTGCCGGGGCCGCGCAGCCGGGCGAAAAACACGCCCTCACCGCCGAACATCATGCTCTTGATGCCGCCTGCCGTCACCAGATCGAAATCGACCGACGGGGTGTAGGCGGCAAGACAGCCCGTATCGACGTGGATTTCCTCTCCGGGGCGCAATGTCCGCTCCATGATCGTGCCGCCCATCTGGACGAAGACCATGCCGTCGCCCTCCAGCTTCTGCATGATGAAGCCTTCGCCGCCGAACAGCCCGGTCATCACCTTGCGCTGGAACTGGATGCCGATCGACACGCCCTTGGCGGCGGCGAGGAAGGCGTCCTTCTGGCAGATCAACGTGCCGCCGATATCGGACAACAGCACCGGCAGAATCGCACCGGGGACGGGCGCGGAAAAGGCGACCCGCGCCTTGCCCTGGCCGGTGTGGGTGAAGACCGTGGTGAACAGGCTTTCGCCGGTGACGAGGCGTTTGCCCGCGCCCATCAGCTTGCCCATAAAGCCGCCGCCCTGATCGCCGCTACCGTCCCCGAACACCGTGGTCATTTCGACGGAGGCATCCTTCCACACCATCGCCCCTGCTTCTGCGATGGCGCTTTCACCCGGATCGAGTTCGATTTCGACGAACTGAAGTTCCTGCCCCTTGATCTCGTAGTCGACATCGTCGTTCATCTGCCTGCCTCCCTTGCAGATTGGAAAATCCGGTTACCCGACCTTGCGGACGAACACGCAACCGGCCGAATAGCCAGCGCCGAAAGAACAGATCAGTCCCGTGTCGCCGGGGGTAAGATCGTCGCTATGCCGGTGAAAGGCGATGATCGATCCGGCGCTGCTGGTATTGGCATAGGTGTCGAGCACCGTCGGGCTCTCGTCCTCGCTTGCTTCATGGCCGAACACACGGGCGGCGATCAGCCGGTTCATGCCGGCATTGGCCTGATGCAGCCAGGTGCGGCGCATGTCCCCCTGCGCAATTCCCAGTGTCTCCATCTCGGCCAGGATCATGCTTGCGACCATCGGCACCACTTCCTTGAACACCTTGCGGCCTTCCTGGACGAACAGCTTGTCGGCATCGTCGCGGCCTGCCGGGTCGGTACGGTTGAGGAAACCGAAATTGTTGCGGATGTTGTTGGAAAAGACGGTCTTCAGCCTGGTGCCGAGGATGTCCCAATGCTGCGCCGGGGCGATGTCGGCGCTTTCGACCAGTATGGCGGTGGCGACATCGCCGAAGATGAAATGGCTGTCGCGATCGCGCCAGTTGAGATGGCCCGAGGTGATCTCCGGGCTGACCACCAGCACGCTTCTGGCATTGCCCGCACGGATGAAATCGGCGGCGGCCTGGATACCGAAGGTGGCTGACGAGCAGGCGACATTCATATCGAAAGCGAAACCGTCGATGCCCAGCGCGTCCTGAATCTCGACTGCGACAGCGGGATAGGCGCGTTGCAGGTTGGAACAGGCGCACAGCACGGCATCGACGTCTTTCGCATCGCGCCCGGCGCGCTCAAGCGCCTGCCTTGCCGCTGCGACACCGATTTCGGCGAGGATGGCGATCTGGTCATTGGGTCGTTCCAGATCGCGCGGACGCATGATCGCCGGATCGAGCACGCCGACCTTGTCGACCACATGGCGGGCCTTGATGCCGCTGGCTTTCTCGATGAACTCGACCGAGCTTGGCACCAGCGCAGCAACGCTGCCGTCGGCGATGGCAGCGGCATGCTCTGCGTTGAACAGATCGACGTAGGCGTTGAAGCTGGCGACCAGTTCGGCGTTGCTGATGCTGTCGGGCGGGGTGAAGAGGCCGGTGGCGGAAATCACCGGGCGCGGGTTCGATATGGCATTCATGGCGCGATGATTAGCGCGCAGCAGGGGCGAGGGCAAACCCAAGCTGACCGGAACGAGCGGTACCATGCGACAGGTCGAGCGGATGGTTAATTGCCCGGAAAGATGTTCCGTGCAATCCTGGCCGCAGGGAGAGGGAAAGGAACCGGTTTTCGATTTACCCAGAGGGGCTGATATGACCATCCGTTACCAGCGTTCACCCGGCGACATGACGATTTCGGAAATGCGCGAATTCGCCGCCTTTCCTTCACGCACCCAGCGCTATATCCGCCGCAGCCTCGATGTCGGGCTCGACCGCGCCGATGCCATTGCCCGCTGGTCGCGCGATGTGGTCGAGGAGGCGGGCATCCGCGTTCAGGAAAAAATCTATGCGCGGCTAGGCGATGTCCGTGATGCCATTCCCGAGGACAGCGGGCTTGATCATGTCGGCCCGTTCATGGGATCGCTGGTGGCGGTGTCGGCGTTCGATCTGGGGCAGGACCGGCTGAATAGCTTCTCTGCCTATCGCTTCCTCTACGAACGGCTGCTCGGTGCTGCATCGCGCCCGTGGCTGCCGGGGGCATTCTGTGCTGCCGCCGCGCTGCCGCACATCCACCCGGCCAAGCGCAAGGATCTGCTCCAGTCGATCGGTGAGAGTGTAGCAACGGCGGCTGGCTGGTCGGCGCGCGAGCCGGCCTTTTATCCCGCCTGGGTCGAGAAGATCGACGAGACGCGTCCAGCCAACTGACGGCGGGGTTCAAGTCTTGCCGACAAGCAGCATGTTGGGGTGGGCGCGGACATAATCGATGAACGCGCGCAGCTTGGGCATCACCTGCTTTCGGCTGGGGTAATAGAGAAACAAACCCCCGCTCGATGCGCCATAACCGGGCAGCACCGTCTCCAGCCGTCCGTCGGCGATATGCCCTTTCACATTTGGCTCCGCCAGATAGGCGATGCCGACACCGGTTTCGACCGCCATGATCAGCGCGGCAAAATCATTGACGATCACTGGCCCACTGACATCGACGCTGACCTGCCGGTTTCCGTCGAGGAAGCTCCAGTCCATGAAACTGCCCGTGGCGATCCGCACCCGGATGCATTTGTGCGCGCGCAGATCGGCGGGTTTTTCCGGGCGACCATGGCGGTCGAGATAGGCGGGCGTGGCGACAGCGATGAAACCGAACGGATCGGAAAGGCGCACCGCAATCATGTCCGCCGCCAGTGATTCACCCAGCCGGACGCCTGCATCGAAGCCGCCTTCGGTGACGTCGATGAAGCCGTCTTCGGCGCAAATCTCCAGCTCGATGTCGGGATAGGCGGCGCAGAATCCTGCAAGGATCGGCTCGAACAGATGATGGACCACTGCGCGCGGCAGGTTGATGCGCAGCCGCCCGGCCGGTCGTTCGCCCAGATTGCGGGCCACCTCGAAGGCATCGCCCAGCCCTTCGAATGCAGGGCGTGCGCGTTCGAGGAATAATTCGCCCGCCTGCGTCAGCCCGACACTGCGGGTGGTGCGCATCAGCAACGGGACGCCCACCCGTTCTTCGAGCGCACGGATCGTCTGGCTTATCGCAGAGGGCGACACACCGAGATCGGCTGCCGCCGCAGAAAAGCTGCGCCGTTCGGCCACCCGCAGAAAGGCTTCGACCCCGTCGAGCGCACCTTTGGGGAGAGTGGGCGGTTTCATTGATAAGCCCTGCTTCATGGGATGTGCAGATTATACATACTTATCGTTTCGGCAAGCACCGCATAAATAGGTTGCACAAGAAAACGAAACTTCCGGCTCTCCACTCAACGAAAGGATGTCTCCCATGCGTTCATACCTTCTCCCCGCCCTCGGTGGTTTCCTCGCTGCCAGCGCCGTGATGCTGACCACTGCACCCGCTTCGGCGCAGGCTGCCACCGACTATCGCTGCACCACGCTGGCCGAACAGGCCCGCACCGCCGCTGCGACCACCACAGACGCGGCCAAAGCCCAGCGCGCCCAGCGCTTCATCGCTACCGGTGCCGCCCTGTGCGAAGCCCGCAGTGAGGGCTCTGCCGCCCGTCAGTATCGCTCTGCCCTGCGCGTGCTGGGTGTCGATGAAGTCCGCAACGCCGCTCCCAACGAGATCGCCACCCAGGCGACCGCAGTCCCGGCCGGCGGCCACTGAGTTCCTTCCGGCCCGGCTCTCCACGCCGGGCCACTCTCCCCCCGAAGAGGGCGGCGGTGCTGAACCGCCGCCCTTTTTTTTGGGCACGCCGATCTCGATGGTCGTTTCGGGCCGTCGACTCCATTTCCAGGTCGAGGTCGGCGGAGGGGCGGCAGCCGCTGAGCGCGGTGACGCAGATGCTGTCACACCCGCCGATAGCGGAAATACCACACCTCACAATCCCGTCAGGCCATACCATTGATTTTACGCGATAAATCATTGGAAAGAAGCGACTTTCGAATACAAAACAATCACCCTGCAATCACGGTGCCAAGCGTGTTTTAGACATTGCCTAAGTCATCTTCGAATGTCCTGATAAAGCCGATGAGCCGATCCAGAACACGATTCACGACTTTCCGGCGGTCAAGGATTTTCGGCTGTACTTTGAGCGCAGCAACCACCTCATCGCGGAGAGGGTTTTGGCCGCTGAAATTGAAATGATCGATCAGCCTCTCGAATTTGGAGCGGTCAAGTCCCTCATCGTCGCAGATCGCAACTAGAGTGGTCTCTTTCTCACCGTCCCAAAAGGCTTTGAAGGCCTCGCCTACATCTTCGCCGGGTTGTATCAAAGGCATATTCTGCTGAATGAACTTTTCGATCAGGTCGCGCTTGCTGCGAAGCTGGACCTCTGAGGCCAGCATATCCATGATGTCGGTAATTCGCTTGTCCGTGGCTTCCGGCGCGGCAGCCCCGATTTTCTCGTCAGCCTTGATCTCGCGCAGTAGATTGAGAATGTAGGCAACGTTGATGCGGTCGGTCCGCACTAGCTCTATCTCGAAATCCACATCGTTGACGATGGAAGCCGTGCCTTCCTCGCGCGATCTCCGGGTCGTTTCGTAGATGTCGAGATATTTGCTTTTGAAGTCGTCGAACGTCTGGTTGTTCAGGTCGAGCTGGTCCCAACTGAACTCGGCGAACACGCTAAGAATGTTGCGTAGCCTTGCCAGCTCACGAAAGAGACGAACGAATGCAAGTTGCTGATTCTCGTCCGCCAGCGCATCGACGGCATTAGCTGTAGGCACCAACGCCAGAAGCGCAGCCGCAACCTCGTTGAAACGAGCAACGTAACTCTCATAGGGGTCGATCAGGATGGTTTCATTCGCGCCCTTGTTGGCAAACAGCGCTATGGCGTCGTCGGTCGCATTTTTGAGGTTGCGGAACGCGACGATATTGCCCTGCGATTTGACCTCGTTGAGGATACGATTGGTGCGCGAATAGGCTTGAATCAGGCCGTGATGCTTGAAGTTCTTATCGACATAAAGCGTGTTCACCTTTTTCGCATCGAAGCCAGTCAGGAACATCGCGACGACAAGCAAGATGTCCACCCGATCGCTTTCCTTCGCATTCTCGCGTTCGCGCTCCTTAATGCGCTTCGCTATGTCCTTGTAGTAGTTATAGAAGCTTAGGCTGTCCTTGGTCGAAAAGGCGGTACCAAACATCGCGTTGTAGTCGGCTATGAAGCCGTCCAGCTTTTCCCGACTGTGGACGTTCACGAAAGCGTCGGCGGCAAGATCGAACTCGGGTTCGCTAATGAGGCCGTTGGCCTCCTTGTCGTCCTCGTTTGTGCCGTAGGTGAAGATCGTCGCAACGCGTAGGTCGTGGATTCCCGCGGCCTTCTTTTTGGCGAAGAACTCGTAGTACTGGATCAGGGCATCGACGCTGCCGACGGCCATGATCGCCGTGAAATCGCGATTGTGTGTCTTGCGCCCGTGATTGGCGATGATCCAATCGGTCACGCTTTCGATCCGGTCTGGGTTCTCGAAAAACTCTTTGGTGTCGATCCCCGCAACCTTCTCATCGATCAGACTGCCGTCCCGGCGCTTAAGCTTACCCCAATATTCCACGGAAAAGCGCAGCACATTCTTGTCGCGAATGGCGTCGGTGATCACATATTGATGGAGGCAATCGCCGAACAAATCCTTGGTTGTCCGGGCGATGGCCTCGCTCTTGTTGGCGTTGTCCGCGAAAATGGGCGTACCGGTGAAACCGAACATCTGAAAGTTCGTGAAAAATCCGGTTATGCGCCTGTGCGTGTCGCCGAACTGCGAACGGTGGCATTCGTCAAAAATGAAGATCGTGCGTTTGTCCTTGAGCGGCTCCATCTGCTCAAGGAACTTCTGCTTGGAAATCGCAGCATTCAATTTCTGAATGGTGGTGACGATCAGTCGGGTGTCGTTGGTGAGCTGGCGCACCAGCCTTTGCGTGTTGTGAGTGCCGTCAACGCTGCCGTCGCTATAGGCGTTGAATTCGCGCGTCGTCTGATAGTCAAGGTCGGCGCGGTCCACCACGTACACAACTTTGTCCACGTCCGGCATCTCAGTGAGGATTTGCGAGGCTTTGAAGCTGGTGAGCGTCTTGCCTGAACCAGTCGTGTGCCAGATATATCCATTCTTGCCGGGTGCGTTTTTCACGCGCTCAATCATCGCTTCGACGGCATAGAACTGGTAGGGGCGTAGCACCATCAACTGCTTGTCACCCTCGTGCAGCACGGTGTATTTTGCGATCATCTTTGAGACGTGGCATTTGTCGAGAAAGGCGTCGGCAAAATCAGCAAGCGGGTTGATCGCTGCGTTTTTCACGTCGCTCCAGGCGAAAGTTTGTTTGAAGCTCTGCTTACGATTGTTGGCGTAATAGCGGGTATCGACGCCGTTCGAGATTACGAATAACTGGACATATTGGAACAGTCCCCGCCCCGACGTGTAGCTGTGCCGGTGATAGCGGTTGACCTGATTGAACGCTTCCTTGATTTCCAGCCCGCGCCGCTTCAACTCGATCTGCACGAGCGGCAGACCATTGATCAGCAAGGTTACGTCATAGCGGTTTTGGTATGTGCCTTCCTGCGCTATCTGGCTCGCCACCTGATAGCGGTTGCGACACCATTCGCGGGTGTTCATGAACTCGATGTAGAGCCGTGTGCCGTCCTCGCGGGTCAGGTCATAGCGGTCCCGCAAGGTCTTCGCTCGCTCAAACACATTGCCCTTGTCTAGGTGGTTGAGCACCCGTTCGAACTCGCCGTTGGTCAGCTCGACATTGTTATGCGCCTCAAGCTGCGCCTTGAGGTTGGCAAGCATGGCGGCCTCGTCGGCGATGGCCACCCGGCCCCACCCCCGCGCTTCAAGCCGATTGATCAGGTCATTTTCGAGTTGAGCTTCGGTCTGGGTCGCCATCAGTCGCCCTTCTCAGGGGCAAAAACGGCGTCAAGTTCTGCGCTCAAGGCGTCCTGCTCATCGGTATATTCTTTCAATTGAATCACATAGTCCTCGGGGTATTGGTCATGCAGCGCACGGCTGTAGCTGAGTTTACCGGGCAATGCCGTGTCCTCATCCAGATAGGCGTTAAACTCCTCATGCTCCTCGTAGGGCGGAATGAAAGTGCGCTCGGGTTGCAAGGCGAAATAGCTGGCCAGCATGTAGCGGATAACGGCTTCGGTCAGGTTCAAGACCATGCGGGCTAGGCTTCGGTCGCTTTGCAGTTCTTTTGGCACGGCGCGCCCGTGGCTGATGTCTCCGCGCTGGTTGCGCAATTCGCCAATAATTTGGACAAGACTCTCTGCCCGACGCGGAAAATCGATCTCAATTATGTCGTCGCCTGCCGCCAAGCATTTGAGCGCCGCTCGCACTTGCATCTGCACCGATCCGTCCGCAAATGCTTTGGGATCTTCGGGCGGTGCGAGCCGGTTGACGATGGTCTTGGAAACACCTTGAAACAGCGCCGTGCAGCATTCTATCGTAATATCTGGGTGCGAAATCTCGTTTGCCTCGGCTTCGTCGATATGCTTGATATAATAGCGAAATTCGCTATTTTCATCACTATGCCGTTCGATCAGTTCGCGGAGCGTTTGCATGTCAAATCGCTCTTGCGGTGGCCGCAATCAGCCTTTCGTTCGGCCGAATTCGCTTGACAAATCGCCCGATTTCGTTAGCACAAATGCCAATATGACCGGCACCGCTGCACAGAAATGTGTACGTGCCGGTTTTCTTTTGTGGCGTGTGGATCATGCCCACAGCCCCCAATTTTCCCAACCCGGCACGGCCCCGAAATCCAGCGCCGTCACAGCTTTGTTGTCCGGTTCGGGAAAGGCGCTGGCAAGCGCGACAAAGCGCGTGCGCCAGCCCGACGTGGGGCTGATCGTCGCCAGCAGTTTCTGCATCAGACAGAAATATAGGAATGGGCGGGCATTGTTGAGTTGCTGCCACTGCGCATCATATTGCGGGACGGGTGACAGTTCCAGGATGTTCATGTTCCACAAGCGGCTGTGATGCGCCGCAACGTTGCGGATCAGGTTAAGGCTGCGGAGCCATTGCTCAAGCTCCCTGCCGCTGGCCAGTCCATATTTGGCGGCTATCGCACCCTTGTCCGCAAAGGTCATACCCGCGAACAGCCGGGACAACGCCCCGAAGTCCAGAATCTCAATCGCGACCCAGATGGGCAATTTCTGGTGCTTGGTCAAATTGTGGTCAACGAACGCTTGCCGTCTGTTTTGCCAGAGCAACGTCGCATATCGCTCCAGCCACAGCTCGTGCTCGGTCTTTCCGGTGTTTTTGCCCTTGGTGATTTTTTGCTTGGCAAAATTGCCGTGAAGTAACGCAGGATTGTGCTGGGCAAAGCAATCGCGTTCCCCGAGCAAGTGGGCAACATCGACGCGGATTGCGCGCTCGATCCGTTCGAGCGCGTCCAGCGCCATCAGCCGCAGATTCTTGTCAAACACATAGAGCCGCACTGCATCGTCGAATTTTGACCCTGCGATGAATTCGTCCTCACGGAATGACAGGCCTGCGGGCTGCCCCTTCAACTCGCGGAAAGGATACCAATAACCGCTAAGGCAGTAATAGCCGATCCGCTCAAGGTCGGTCTGCGCCCGAGCCTCGTCATCGATCAGCAAACCCCGGTCTTTCAGGATTTGCAGTTGATCCGCATAGCTTTTCCAATCGGTGCCCGACATGGCCGCTCAAACAAACATCTGCTGCAACAGGCCTTTTTTGAAGGTCTGCATGTGATCGACTTGGGAGGCCACAGCGGCAATCTTGTCGTCCAGTGCGCCGAGGGCGTCGGCAATTTTGCGCTGCTCGTCGGGATGGGGAAGGCTCAGCTTAAGCTTCGCCAAAAATGGCTTCGATATGCCCAAAACCGAAATGCCCTGAGCAATCCGCATCATCTGGCGACGCAACGCAAAGGTCTGAAAAAGGTAGCCTGAAAACCCCAATGCGACCTGCCCCGCCTTTGGACGAGCAATATAAGTGTGCAGCCCGGCGATCAGAGATTTTGGGGCGACTTCCACGATCTCAATGGCCTTGCCAATGTCCGCATGATCTTCCGATGCGTCGGCGATAATGACGTCACCGGGCTGACAATATGCATCATTGCTAAGGTTTGCCGGCAGAGCGTCAGGCTTGACGTATGGTGCGGCTGCAACGCTTTGGCGAAAACGGGATGCGAACTTGCCGTGAATATCGCCATAATGAATGTTCTGCACCACTCCCGGCACGTCGGTCAGCATATCCCGCGACAAGCTGTTCGTTCCAACCCAGTCATAGATTGAGCCGAGTTCACGCGGCACCCAATCCGGGAAGGCGGTGCCGTCGTCGCGGGTGAAGCGGAGGGATCGGTCGAACAGGCGTTGCATCATGCCCGTCTTATGCCGCGCCAACGCATCGCGCCGCCGCTGCAACAGTTTGATCCGCTCATCCACCGCACCAAGGAAATCGGCGATCCGGCGTTGTTCATCAAATGTTGGAAGTGCCATCGGCACCCGACCGAAGTCCCGCGCATACAGCCGGAGCCTGTCGCTAGTAAGGCCGTAGGAATAGGCCCATAGCAGGTAGATGGATCGGCGGCGCTTGAACCAATGGTCGAAAAATGCAGGGACGGTGTCGGCTTCGGGTTGAAGCACAACATAGGCAGGACTGACCATGCAATCCTCTGGAGCGCGTCCTACAGCCCCTTGCCACATTCGCATCATGTTATAGACATGATCGTCTTTAAAGACCCTAAGATTGGCTTCATCTGGCGCGTTGCTGGCAAATTCGCGGTCCAGAGAGTCGCGGCGAACCATGCCTTGGTCCATTGTGACCGAGTAGAGAGGCAGCCCTTCCTTGGCACGTTGACGGCGACTCTTGAAAGCATCGTCACCGTGTTTCGGCTGCCAAGCTCCTGCAAATTCGGTGAAGCGAAGCGTCGGCGTCACAGCGGGGCCTCGATACCCAGCTCTTCGCAAAAATCAGCAATCCGGCCGTCCACCTCGGCCAAGCCTGCGTTGATCACCTTCAATTCTTCAAGCACCGCGTCCAGCTTGACCGGGGCCTCCTCTTCAAACGTGTCGACGTAACGCGGAATGTTGAGATTCCAGTCATTCTCCTCGATCTCCGCCATCGTCGCGACATGGCTGTAACGGTCCTCTGCCGTCCGGTTGCGATAGGTGGCGATGATTTTTTCAACGTCCGCGTCGCGCAGGCTGTTTTGATTCTTGGTCTTCTCAAAATGTGCGCTGCCATCGATGAACAGGATGTCGTCGGGGTTCTCGCGACATTTCTTGAACACCATGATGCAAGTTGGGATTGCTGTGCCGTAAAAGATGTTCGCAGGCAGGCCGATGACCGCATCCAACCAATTGCGCTCGGCGATCAGGATTTTGCGGATTGCCCCCTCGCTGCCGCCGCGAAACAATGCGCCGTGCGGCAGGATGACCGCCATTGTGCCATTATCCGCCAGATGGTGCAGCATGTGCAGGACAAAGGCATAATCGGCCTTTGACGCGGGCGGCAATTTGCCGAAGGTGCTGAATCGGTCATCGGTGGTGAAGGCGGGGTCCGCGCTCCAGTCTGCCGAGAAAGGCGGGTTAGCGACGACGGCCTCAAACTGCGCGCCCTCATGCTGCGGGCGGACAAGCGTGTCCTCCTGCTTCAAATCGAACTGCCGGTAATGCACGCCGTGCAGGATCATGTTCATCCGTGCGAGGTTGTAGGTCGTGCGGTTCAGCTCCTGCCCGACAAAACCCTTGGCGATGTTGCGAATGCCAACTTCGCGCGCTACGCGGAGCAACAGCGAACCCGACCCGCAGGTTGGATCATACACGCTGTCGAGGCGGGTCTTCGCCCCGGCCCCATTGCTCGTAACGATACGAGCGATGATGGTCGAAACCTGCTGCGGGGTGTAAAATTCCCCGGCCTTCTTGCCCGCGCCGCTGGCGAACTGGCCAATCAGATATTCATAGGCATCGCCCAGCACGTCGCTTTCGACATTGTTGAGCTGAAAATCGACCTGGCTCGCGCTCAACCGGCCCATGATCTTGGCGACAAGATCGTTACGGTCGGCCACGCTGCGGCCCAGCTTGGTTGAGCCAAGGTCCATATCCTCGAACAGATGGTCGAAATCCTCCTCGCTCTCCGTCCCCATCGTCGATTTCTGGACGTTGGTGAGGATGCGGCTCAGGTCATCGAGGATGAAGTTATTGCCCTTGAGCGCGCCTTTGGCGGCGATGGCTTCAAACAGTTCGGAAGGACGCAGGAAATAGCCCAGTTCCTCAACTGCTTCGGCGCGGATGGCGTCAAGAATTTCCTCGCCCTCGTCGCTGCCTTCACGGATCTCGGCATAGTGGACGCCATCGGCGGCCAGCACGGCATTGGCGTAAATTTGCATTCGTTCCGACAGATAGCGGAAGAAGATAAAGCCCAGAATGTAATCGCGGAACTCATCGGCATCCATTTTGCCGCGCAAATCGTTGGAAATCTTCCATAACGCATCACGCAATTTCCGCTTCTGCTCCTCCGTCATCTGGCACCATGTTCCCCGCTTTTCGCCTATGATCCTCCTAGCGACGGGGGGAGTGGCATGCACCTGATTTCTCAAGGATGCCGAATAGATGGCGGGCGGCACAGGTCGCTGCGCGAATGGCAGCTACGTGAAATCTGGACTCGATAGAGGACTGTCGCAAACGTCCGACATTGCTGTCGCTCGGAAATTATGGATTCGATGTCCGCGTTGGGAAAATCGGCGTGAGAGGACAAACGACCTATCTGAGGGCGCAAAGCGTTCGAGCCGTACGCAAAGAGGACGAAAATGGGCGCTATATAAGGATGACGTATGGCAGTTCCACTGCCGAGCCATACACAAATGTCAAGCGAACCCAACCACATAGGTGCAGCAAGCTGGCACCGCTTCTATCTTGCCCTCCTGAACTGACCCTCTCCAATCCCGCCCCGCAAACCCCCACCTCAAGCGCTACCGGTGCAAAGTTAGCGATAGACTACGCCATAACGCGATGCCTGATAGGGGACGCACAGCGAGCGATCAGCGCCCTTGGTGAGATGCCGAAATCGCGCTGTCGTTGTGCAACAGGATGGGCGAAAGCGGTGATGCCAATCGCGCGATTGGCGTTCAAACTGCGTCGTGTTCCAGTTTCTCGATATGCTCGGCACAGATGGTCTGAACGACCCGGCCAAGTTCCTCGACACGCGCGCCGAGCCACTTCAACTCATCCTCGCTGATGCGATAATGCTTTGAGTAGCGCGCCTTCACATAGGCCTCTTTCAGCTTCTCGAAGCGCGCCCGATCGCGGTGCAATTCACGTGGCCAGACATCGACCAAACGACGGTCAAGCCGCTCTGCCTGGGTGCGAAGGAAGCCAAGATTGTGGACGTGCGGAGTGTAGAAAGTCGCCACCAAAAGGATGCAGTGATAAAGCCGTTCGGTCGCCTGATGCATGTCGAATGCCGCGTCTTTCAGATAGCCTTGGCCGATGCTGAAGTTGGCAATTTCGAACCGCTTCTGGGCGGATGGGAACCAGTCGTCACGATACTCCTGCGCCATCGCCAGCGCCTGCTCGGGCGTCTTCGGTTTGGGTGTATGCAGCTCGCTATCGTCGAACTGGTAGAGCGCGATGCCGTCGCGCCGCACGTCCATGAAAAAGAAGCGGCCATGCGCGAGGCCGTCGTTCACTTCCTGAAGTGTGTGGACGATGAAGTTGACCGGCGTGTGCAGCGTCTTGGTGATCGCCAATTCGCGGTTGAGCCGGTCTTCGAGCTTTAACCAATAATCCACGCGGTCGGTCAGCCGCTTATCGTTGACGATGATCAGCAGGTCGAAATCGGACTGATAGCCTTTGGCGGTATGCGGCTCATCGACCCAGCCACCACGCGCATAGCTGCCGTAAAGGATGATCTTGTCGATCCGTCCGCGCTTCTTCCAAGCCTGCTTGGCGAGCACGAGCGCATCGTCGAACTCCTCGAAGATGAACTGCACCACGCGCTCGATCTCGCGTTGCTTGGCCGCTGGCAAATGATCGAGGTCGGTCCGCATCGTCCATCCTTAGCAATGCAATCGAGACAGCGCACCCCATGCGCTTGCCGAGCAAACTGTTCGACCTAGCGCGGCCCCAATGGGTGAGGCGCCGCAACCGTCAGAAAACAGAATCAGCCTGTTTTCGCACTGCGCCATCCCAAGAAATGGGGGGTGATGGTTTGCACGGCTTAGCCGCGCACGACTTGGCCTCGTCGCCGCCAAGGCTCTTTGCGCTGCCCATCACCAAAGCCGCCACCAATGCCGCCAAGGATTCTCGATGCACCGCCAGTAGCTGAACAAGGCCCGCGCCAGCAGCACCTCGACCTCCGCTCTACTCACCCCTTCCCGCCGGGCGATCTCGGCGTAACTCGCTTCCTCGACCCGCATCGCGACAAACAGCCGCCGCTCACGACGCGGCATCCGCCGCAACGCGCTGCGCGCGCGATCAAGCGCCACCACTGCCTCATGATCCTGTTCTTCCTTCACTGCTTTCTTCCTTCCCACCGCAAACCGGGCCGGAATGGCGGGTGGGCGGCAGGAGCGAACCGGCAGGCGCGTCGTCGAAGGTGGGAAGCACCGGAAAGGCCGTAACGCAGTGAAGGACCCGGCGCAGCCGGGTTGCAGCCCACCGCGACGCGCCTAGAGGGTAGCGACGCCCACCCGTCGATCCGTGCCGGAGGCAACGCCATCGCGTGACGCGCGATGCCCGAACGCCGGACATTGTCCGGCCCGCGTCAGCGATCGTGACGGCGAAGCCGACGAGACGCCAAAGGCGGCTCGGTGAAGCGCAGCGGAATAGAGCGCGACCCCGCCACGGACGGGGAGACGGCATTCCCGTTCGACATTGTCATGTCCTGCCGTCCAACCGGTCGGCGAATAAACGATGGGCGAGTTGGGGCAGCCCTGCGGGATAAGCATGCCATACGCTCAAAGCCCCGGAAATCCTTGCAATGCCCGAAGGCCGTATGGCTGGCGAGTCTGCAAGCCATACGCAAAAACCCAACCTAACCAACCACATAAGGGCCACAAGCTGGCACGCCTTTTATCTCGCCCTCCTAAATCGACTCTTTCCGCTCACTCCCTGCAAACCCGAACCTCACGCGCTATCGGTGCAAAGTCAGCGATAGACTTTGCCGCAATACGACGCCCACCCGTCGCGTCAGTTTACAAGGCGTCGGTGGCAGACAGCATGATCGCCCTTTTGCCGTCCATTAAGATTATCGTGTAATAACAATGGTTCGGGTGGGCCATCTCGGGAGCCTGCGACGCGGACCAGACTTGCGATTGCAGGTGCGGCGCGGTCCCGGGATGCGTGGGGGCTGAGAGCCTTTAGCTTGCGATCAGCAAGCTGCTCTACGACGGCGACGCAGCGAACGCTTTGACTAAATGGTTATTCCACGCAGACAGCGCCTCGATCTTCTCCTGACGCCAATCGTGCCGCTGGTAGATGCCAGCTACTCCCGCGCGCGAACCACCGACATGGTTCAATATTGCCTCGGTTACCTCGAACCTGACACCCAGCCGCTGGAACCCCGTGGCCAACGTCCGGCGAAGATCGTGCAAGCGCCAAGGGGCAAGAGCGTCACCGCCATTATCCGAGATCAGGCGATCGATCTTGATCTTGCCTTTGGCATAGCCGGTGAAGGGCGCGCCGGTAGATGTCGAGAAAACGCGCCCCTTCCTCGGCCATTGCTCGCCGCCAGCTTTTCGGTCGAGTTCGGCGATAGCAAGATCGTTCAGCGGAATGGTGTTGGGTTCGCCGTTCTTGGTGCGCTCTCCGGGCAGCGTCCAAAGCCGCTCGGCCCGGTCCAGCTCATTCCATCCCATCCCGCACACTTCCTCGCGCCGCTGACCGGTGACAATCAACAGCCGGACGATTGGACCGAAACAGGGGTGGGTCGCGGGAGCTGCAAGCCAGACGCGCCGCAGCTCGGCATCGGCCAGCCAGCGGTCGCGCGGCTTAACCGGGGGCGGTGTCTCCATCCCCTCCATCGGGCTCGAAGCTATGTCGCCGCGACTGACGGCCCAACGGAACAGCCGCCGCAGCACCGCAAAGACATTGCGACGATTTGCGATTTGCTCGTCGGGCATGGCATCGAAGACGCCAACGACGTCTCTCCGGGTGATCGTCGGCAGAGGCTTCTTGACCAGTCGAGGTTTGACATGAAGACGAAGCGACTGCCCAACGAGCTTGCGCCAACCCGTTCCCCGACAGGACGCCTCGAAACGATCCGCGTAGTTGGAAAAGGCAAGATCGACCGCTTCGCGCCGACGCTGCTTGTCTGTCTCCACCGGGTCTTTGCCTTGCGCCACCATGAGCGCGAGACGTTCGGCCTCGACCCGCGCGGTCGTCGGCGTCCAAGGCGAACCGTGCTTGCCGATCGTGCAGCGTCTGGTCGCCGCTTCACGACCGCCCAAGCGATACTGATAGAGGTAGGACACATCGCCCGCCGGAGTGATGCGCGCACCGAAACCCTTCAGGCCGTCGTCCCACAAATATTCCGGTTTGCTGCACTGTGGATATGTGTCGATCGTCCGCTTCGTAATCTTTCCCGATGGCATTTCCGATCTCCAAAACCGGCGCTCGTACAATCACCGTACAATCACCATATCGGAAATCATGGAGTACAACAAGGAACGCTGGCGTAGCAGAATGGCGTAAATCCGCCATTTCTGGCGTCCCGCTAGGCCCCTATTTTCGGCGGTAGCGGAAGTACCACACCTCATGCCCCAGCCGCCGCGCCTTGGCCTCATAGCGCGTTTCGGGCCAGCCGCCGGGGCGATTGAGGAACGCATCGGCATCGGTCGCCAGCCATTCAAACGACGCACGGTGGCGGCGCATGATCATCATCGCATGGGCAACATAGACGGGGTGGTCGGTGCCGAAACGCAACTCACCGCCGGGCTTGAGCTTTGCGGCGATCATCTCGATCGGGCCGTCGTTCATCATCCGCCGTTTGGCGTGGCGCGCCTTTGGCCAGGGGTCGGGGTGGAGCAGATAGGTCATGCTCAGCGCGCCGTCGGGGATGCGGCGCAGCACGTCGAGCGCATCGCCATGATGGATGCGGACATTGGCGATGCCCGGTTTTTGCGCGGTGCCGTGGACATGCGTCAGCGCCTGCGCGACACCGTTGAGGAACGGCTCGCAGCCGATGAAACCATGATCGGGCAGCATGTCGGCGCGCGCCGCCATATGCTCGCCCCCGCCGAAGCCGATCTCGAAATGCAACGGGCGCTCTTTCCCCTCGGCATCGCCGAACAGCGCGCAGCTGGTCACCGGCCCTTCCAGCGGTACGGCGATCTGCGGCAACAGCGTATCGACCAGATGCTGCTGGTGCGCGCGCAACGGCTTGCCCTTTGAGCGGCCATAGAGGCGGTTGATGGTAGTCGGATCGGGAGCGGCGACGGTCATGGCGCAGCCGGTTAGCGGCTGCGAGGCGAGAGGGGAAGTGGGCGGATCCGTTCGAGCCTGTCTCTGAATTGACGCAAAACCGTCATTCGCACGTCATCGCTACGCGATTCAATCTGTAACATAGTCCGGGCTAAGGCTGCGCGAGCCCGAAAGGGCATTCTGCGGGGATTAGTGCCAGATGTCCGTCGTCACTCCGATTAGCCTGCCCAATGTTCTGACGTCGATCGATCGCGAACCGCATGTGCCCGAACGCACCGTGGGCGAACGGCGGCGCTTTCGCACGGTCTGGATCAGCGACGTCCACCTCGGCACGCGCGGGTGCAATGCCGGTTTGCTGATCGACTTCTTCGACCATGTCGATTGCGAGACAATGTATCTGGTCGGCGACATCATCGATGGCTGGCGGCTCAAGAAAAAGCTGTTCTGGCCACCCGAGCATAATGACATCGTCTGGCGGGTGTTGAAGCGCGCGCGGCGCGGCACCCGGGTGGTTTATATCCCCGGCAATCATGACGAGATGTTCCGCCAGTTCGCCGGTCTCGATTTCGGCGGCGTGGAGATTGCGCTGCAGGCGGTGCACACCACTGCCGACGGTCGCAAACTGCTGGTGCTGCATGGCGACGAATTCGACGCGATCATGCTCGCCCACCGGTGGCTCGCCTTTGCCGGAGACACCGCCTACACGCTGCTGATGCGGCTGAACTATGCGGTCAACCGGGTGCGCACCGCGCTGGGCCTGCCTTATTGGTCGCTGTCCAAAATGGCCAAGAACAAGGTCAAGAATGCGGTGCAATTCATCGGCCGCTACGAGGACACCGTCGCGCATGAGGCAAAGGTGCGCGGCGTCGACGGGGTGGTCTGCGGGCATATCCATCATGCCGAAATCCGTGCCATCGAAGGCATCGATTATTATAACGATGGCGACTGGGTGGAGGGCTGCACCGCGCTGGTCGAGCATTTCGACGGGCGGATGGAGGTGCTGCACTGGGCCGATGAGGTCGCTGCGCGCGATGCAGCTGTGGTCGATGCGATCGATGAGCAGGAAATCCGCGTGCTGGAAGCCGCCTGATGCGCATCCTGATCGTCAGCGACGCGTGGGAGCCGCAGGTCAACGGCGTGGTGCGGACATTGCAGGCGATGCAACGCGAACTGAGCGCGATGGGTCACGCCGTCGGATTCATCACCCCCGACCAGTATCGGTCGCTGCCATGCCCGACCTATCCCGAAATCCGGCTGGCGATGGCCTGGCCGTCGAGCGTCGGCGCGGCCATTGCCGCTTTCGCGCCGGATGCGGTGCATATCGCCACCGAAGGCCCGCTATGTCTTGCCGCGCGGCGCTATTGCCTGACGCATGGGCTGGCCTTCACCACCGCCTATCACACGCAATTCCCCGACTATGTCGAGCGGCGCACCGGCATCCCGGCGTCGGCGATCTGGCGCTATATCCGCTGGTTCCACGGCCCTGCCGCAAAGGTGCTGGCATCGACACCGTCGATCCGCGCCGAGCTGGCCGGGCATGGCATCGCCCATCTCGCGCCGTGGGGGCGCGGGGTCGATCTCGACCAGTTCGGACCGCATGTGCCTGCGCACCCGGCCTTCGCAGCGCTTGAAGGCCCGATCCTGCTCTATGTCGGTCGTGTCGCGGTCGAGAAGAATATCGGTGCCTACCTCGATTGCACGCACCCGGGCACCAAGGTGATTGTCGGCGACGGGCCGGCGCGCGCCGAGCTCGAGGCGAAGCACTCCGGGGCGCTGTTCCTCGGCAAGCTGGAAGGCGCGGAACTCGCTTCGGCTTACTCCGGTGCCGACGTGTTCGTTTTCCCCAGCCGAACCGATACCTTCGGCCTTGTTATTATCGAGGCGCTGGCCAGCGGCACACCGGTGGCGGGTTATCCGGTAACGGGGCCGCGCGACATCGTTACGGAAGCGACCGGCGGGCTCGACAACGATCTCGACACGGCGATTGCCAAGGCGCTGTCGTGTAACCGCGCCGATGCCGCCGCGCTCGGCGCAACCTACAGCTGGCGGACCAGCGCCGAACAGTTCCTCGCCGCTTTGGTCCCGGCGCATCGCGTGGCGGTTGCTGCCGAATTCTGATCCGACGGGGGAACGATCCACGCGAAGCCGCGAAGGAGCAGCCCATTGGGCTGCTCATGAAAGCCGCAGAATCAAAAAAATATGGATATGCACCAAGCCACCGATCAATCCCTTCGCGGCTTCGCGGCTTCGCGGCTTCGCGGCTTCGCGGCTTCGCGTGACTCCTCTTTTACGTGTTGAATAGTCGTCTGGCGGCAACGCCTACGATGAAGCGAGGGCCTGAACCTCGCGCTTGCCCCTAGCCCACCCACGCGCTAGGGAAATCGCATTATCCGGCCGCTCCGAAAGGGGCGGCCCTTTTATTGGGAAGGACAGGGCCATGGCCCAGCCGCTTATGGCACATGCGACCGCCGCCTGGCTGGTCGACAACACTGCGCTCAGCTTCGAGCAGATCGCCGAATTCTGCGGGCTCCATATTCTTGAGATTCAGGCGATCGCCGACGACACTGCGGCGACCAAGCTGACCGGGCGCGACCCGATCCGCGCCGGCGAACTCACCCATGCCGAAATCGACAAGGGCGCCGCCGATCCCGATCACAAGCTCATGATGCACAAGGAGCCCGACCCGGTGCGCCGCACCAAGGGGCCGCGCTACACGCCAGTGTCCAAGCGGCAGGACAAGCCCGACGGCATTAACTGGATCATCCGCAACCATCCCGAAGTGACCGACGGCCAGATTTCGAAGCTGATCGGCACGACGCGCACGACGATTGCCGCGATCCGCGACCGGACCCACTGGAACATGGCCAACATTACGCCCAAGGATCCGGTTACGCTCGGACTGACCTCGCAGCGCGAGCTCGATGCCGCGGTGATCAAGGCGCAAAAGGCGGCCGGCACCCCGCCGCCGGTCGACACTCGTCTCGATAGCGACCGCGAAGCGCTGATCGTCGAGCTGCGCGCCGAGCGCGAGCAGCATGTCCGCGACGCCGAGGCGGCGCTGGTCGCGGCCGAGGGCGGCGAGACCGTGTCGGACGAACTGTTCCCCGGCATCAAGGACCCGTTCAAGCATTGATTCGAACGCCCGCGCGGGCCAAGGTCGGATGATGGACGAGCCCGAGATACAATCGCTGTCGTTCGAGCAGGCGCTGGCCGAGCTCGAAACAATCGTGCGCAGCCTCGAAACCGGGACCGCGCCGCTCGATGAATCGATCGAACTCTACCAGCGCGGTGACCGGCTAAAGCGGCATTGCGAAGCGCGGTTGAAGGCGGCGCAGGCGCGGATCGACAAGATTTCGATCGACGCCGAGGGCAAGCCCGTCGGAACCAGCAACTTCGATGCTGGCTGAGCGGCCCATGGTCGCACTCGATCTCGCCAGCGAGGCCGAGCGCATCTCCGGACAGGTTGACGCGCTGTTCGCCCATTATCTCGGCGATCCGGGCGACGGCCGCGACCGCCTGTTTGCGGCGATGCGCCACGCCGGGATCGGCGGCGGCAAGCGGCTCCGCCCGTTGCTCACTGTCGCGGCCGCACGCCTGTTTAGGATCGACGAGGAGCAGGCGTTGCGCACCGGCGCCGCGATCGAGGCGATTCACGTTTATTCGCTGATCCACGACGACCTGCCGTGCATGGACGACGACGATGTCCGCCGCGGCCGGCCGACCGTCCACCGCCAATTCGACGAGGCCACCGCAGTGCTCGCGGGTGACTGCTTCCACGACCTCGCCTTCGAGATATTGAGCGACCCCGCAACCCACGAGGATCCGTTGGTGCGCGCCGACCTGGTGCTCGAACTGGCGCGGGCGTCGGGGCCGAACGGCATGGCCGGCGGGCAGATGCTCGACCTCGCCGCCGAGGGACAGCCGCTCGACGTCGGCGCGATTGCGCGGCTCCAGCAACTCAAGACCGGCGCACTGATCGAGTTCGCGGTCGAGGCGGCGTGCATCATGGGGCGGCTCGCGCCCGAGGCCCGTATTCCATATCGCGGCTATGCCCGTGACCTCGGGCTCGCCTTCCAGATCGCCGACGACCTGCTCGACCATGGCGGCGACGAGGCGGCGGCGGGCAAGCGGCTTCACAAGGATGCTGCGGCGGGCAAGGCGACCTTCGTGTCGCTGATCGGCGAGGAGCGCTCGCGCCAGCAATGCGCGATGCTGGTTGCCCAGGCGATCGAGCATCTCGATGATCATGGCGACGAGGCCGGCTTGCTCCGTGCCATCGCCCGTTTTGTTCAGGAAAGGGACCGCTGATGGCAGGTCGCGACCGCGTCGGCGTTTACCCGGGCACATTCGACCCATTGACGCTGGGTCACCTCGACATCATTCGCCGCGGCGCCCACCTCGTCGACCGGCTGGTGATCGGGGTTACTACCAATCCGTCGAAATCGCCGATGTTCTCGGTCGCCGAGCGACTGGCGATGGTTGCCCGCGAAACCGCCGACATGCCGAGCGTGTCGGTCGTCGAATTCGATTCGCTGCTGATGGACTTCGCCGAGCGCGAGGGCGCCAGCCTGATCCTGCGCGGGCTGCGCGCGGTCGCCGACTTCGAATATGAGTATCAGATGGCGGGCATGAACCAGCAGCTCAACGACCGCATCGAAACCGTCTTCCTGATGGCCGACGTGTCGCTGCAACCGATCGCGTCAAGGCTAGTGAAAGAAATCGCCCGCTATGGCGGCGCGATCGACAAATTTGTGCCGCCGGCCGTCGTCAAGGACGTGGCTGAACGGCTGGGGCGCACATGAGCCTTTTCTCGCGCGGATTCCTGCGATAGGCGGAGGCGACGAGTGGGGTGGAGATTGTAATGACCAAGGCATTGTTCGCGTTACCCTTTCTGGCGCTCGGCCTGATCGCCGCCAAACCCGCGCCGGTGCCGCCCAAGCCGCCCCTGTCGGTCGCCGCGCCGGCTGAAATCGCCGCCGACCCCGCCAATCGCTGGACGATCGAGCTGTCCAACGGCCGCCGCGTCGTTGTTCAGCTTCGTCCCGATGTCGCGCCCAACCATGTCTATCGTATCCAGCAGCTCACTAGCCAGGGCTTTTACAACGGGCTGATGTTTCACCGCGTCATCCCTGGCTTCATGGCGCAGGGCGGCGATCCGCAGGGAACCGGGCAGGGCGGCTCGCCGCTGCCCGATCTTAAGGCCGAATTCAATGACCTGCCGCACTTGCGCGGGGTCGCGTCGATGGCCCGGGCCGACAGCCCCGACAGCGCCAATAGCCAGTTCTTTATCGTGCTCTCGCCGACCTTCAAGCTCGACCATAAATATTCGGGATTCGGGCGCGTGATCGAGGGGATGAACGTAGTCGACACCTTCGCGGTAGGCGAACCTCCTGCCGCGCCGACGCGCATCGTCCGCGCCTCGATTGGTGGCCCGCTTCCCGCGCCGCCGCCAGTCGCGACTGTCGCGGCCGTTGCCGAGCCCGTGTCCGCAGCACCGACCCCGGCTGAAGCGCCCGTCGCCCAGGCGGCTACGGTTGAAGCGCCGATCGCCGAGGGTGCTCCCGCCGAGCCCGCTCCTGCCGCGGTAGCGCCGATCGAGCCCGCCGAGGCTGCGCCCCCCAGCGGATGAACGTCGACCTTTTCGACTTCGACCTTCCCGCCGACCGCATCGCCCTTCGCCCCGTCCGCCCGCGCGATGCGGCGCGGATGCTGCTCGTCGAGGGGAGCTGCTTGAGCGATCGCGGCGTGCTCGACCTCCCCGACCTGCTGCGGCCGAACGATGTGCTGATCTTCAACGATACGCGGGTCATTCCGGCGCAGCTCGAAGGGCGCCGCGGAGAGGCGCGGGTCGGGGCGACGCTGCACAAGCGCGAGGGGCTGCGCTGCTGGTGGGCCTTCATCCGCAACGCCAAGCGGGTCCGCAATGGCGACGTTATCGATTTTGGCGACGACGTGTTCGCGACCGCGGTGAAGCGCGACGACGACGGCGCGGTGCTGCTCGAATTTGGCGGCGACGAGCCGGTCGAACTGTTGCTCGAACGCGCCGGGCGAATGCCGCTGCCGCCCTACATCGCCTCGAAGCGCGCGATCGATGCCGCCGATGCCGAGGATTATCAGACGATGTTTGCGGACAAGCCCGGCGCGGTCGCGGCGCCGACCGCCTCGCTCCACTTCACCGAGCGTATGATCGCCGCGCTCGAGGCCAGCGGCATCGCGCGCGAAACGCTCACTCTCCACGTAGGCGCCGGGACGTTCCTGCCGGTCAAGGTTGACGACACCGACGCGCATCGCATGCACGCCGAATGGGGGCGGATCGACCGGGCCACCGCCGCCCGGCTTAACGCGGCGAAAGCGGCCGGCGGGCGGCTGATCGCGGTCGGGACGACCGCGCTCCGCCTGGTCGAAAGCGCGGCCGGCGACGACGGCGTCATCCGCGCGTTTGAGGGCGACACCGCGATCTTCATCACCCCCGGCACCCGTTTCAAGGCGGTCGACGGGCTAATGACCAATTTCCATCTGCCGCGATCGACCCTGTTCATGCTGGTCTCGGCGCTGATGGGGCTCGAGGTGATGCAGGCCGCCTACCGCCACGCCATCGCCGGCGGCTATCGCTTCTACAGCTACGGCGATGCGAGTTTGCTGTTGCCTAGTTAGCCCGGAAATAGTCCCACAGTGGGAGTGTCTCGACTTCGCTCAGCGCCAGCGGGTAGGGGCGGTCCCAATGGCCCGCTTCAGTTTCTCCATTTCCGCTACC
>JAYSZB010000018.1:0-44424 GCA_043727035.1 Sphingomonas sp.
CAACAAGGACCTCCTGATCTGCCACCTCGACGAAGGCGCGACGCTCAACATGGAGCTGACCGCCGACAGCGGCAAGGGCTATGTCCCGGCGGTGTCGAACCGCCCGGTCGACGCGCCGATCGGCCTCATTCCGATCGACAGCCTGTACTCGCCGATCCGCCAGGTCAGCTACAAGGTCGACAATGCCCGCGTCGGGCAGGAGCTCGACTACGACAAGCTCAGCATCACGGTCGAAACCGACGGCACCGTCACGCCCGAGGACGCGGTCGCCTATGCCGCGCGCATCCTGCAGGACCAGCTGACGCTGTTCGTCCACTTCGAGGAAGGCGTGCCGATGCCGTCCAGCCCGATGATCGGGATGGCCGTGCAGCCCGAGGAAAGCGACGCCAACCAGCTCAACCGCTACCTGCTCAAGAAGGTCGACGAGCTCGAGCTGTCGGTGCGTTCGGCCAACTGCCTCAAGAACGACAACATCATCTACATCGGCGATCTGGTCCAGAAGACCGAAGCCGAGATGCTGCGCACGCCGAACTTCGGCCGCAAGTCGCTCAACGAGATCAAGGAAGTGCTCTCCTCGATGGGTCTGCGCCTCGGCATGGACATCCCCGGCTGGCCGCCGGAGAATATCGAGGAAATGGCGAAGAAGCTCGAGCAGGAAATGCTGGGCTAAACCGCTGACGCTTGCGTCAGGGGAAGGCAGGACAAAACCCCTCTCCCGCTTGCGGGAGAGGGACAGCCGCGAAGCGGCAGGGTGAGGGTGTGTCGGCGAGCGTCGCTAACCCTCACCGCTGCGACTAAATTCGCCTGCGGCTCATTAAGTATCGCTCCTCTCCCGCAGGCGGGAGAGGACGAGTTAAGGGATGGGCAGCCCCTTCGCTGCCTGGTCTGGGGTACCTCACACGGCCCTTTAACAAACGCCCCACCGCTAACGCTTGCGTTAGGGGAAGGCGCACCGGAGAAGAAAAATGCGTCATAAAGTCGGCGGCCGTAAGCTCCAGCGCACATCGGCCCATCGTATCGCCCTGTTCCGCAACATGTCGGCGTCGCTCATCAAGCATGAGCAGATCACCACCACGCTCGCCAAGGCTAAGGAACTGCGGCCTTATATCGAAAAGCTGGTGACGCTGGCCAAGCGCGGCGGCTTGTCCAATCGTCGCCTCGCCATGGCCCGTCTCGGTGACGAGACCCAGCTGAAGAAGCTGTTCGATATCTTGGCCGAGCGTTATGCCGGTCGTGCTGGTGGCTACACCCGCGTGATGAAGGCCGGTTTCCGCGCCTCCGACGCCGCTGCCATGGCGGTCATCGAGTTCGTCGATCGCGACGAAAGCGCCAAGGGCCAGGATTCGGGCCCGGTGATGACCGACGAGGATTTTGATCAGGCGGCGTAAGCGCTAACCGGTTAAGCCATACCACAGGCGGTTCGAAGGGCCGGACAGCGCAAGCTGTCCGGCCCTTTTTGCGACTTACTCGGTGTCGTCAATTGGCGACGGGGCTGCGGAGCGAATTCACGACATCAGCCGCTCCCTCAGTTCGCTTTTGAGCAGCTTGCCGATATGGCTGCGCGGCATCTCGTCGATCAGATGCAGCGCCGACACCCGCTGCGTCTTGCCCAGCTTGGCGTTGCAGCTGGCCAGCACCGCATCGACGTCGAGCGCGACGCCCAGTTGCGCAACGACGAACCCCACCGGCGTTTCGCCCCAGGCGTCCGACGCCACGCCAACCACAGCAGCCTCCGCCACCCCCGGCTCGGCGCACAGCGCTTCTTCCAGATCGGCGGGGTAGATGTTGAAACCGCCCGAGATAATCATGTCCTTGGCGCGACCGACGATGGCGACAAACCCGTCGGCATCGACCACGCCGATATCGCCGGTCTTGAGCCACAGATTGCCTTGCGGGTCGCGCCATTCCATCTCGCGGGTCTTGTCGGGCTGGTTGCGGTAACCCGACATCATCGTCGGAGACCGCCCGCACAGCACGCCTTTCTCTCCGGGCGGCAGCGGCTGGTCGTCCTCGCCCAGGACGATCAGTTCGTGGCCCACGACTGGTTGCCCCACGGTGTGCAGCTTGTCGGGGAATTTGTGGGCGAACAGCATGCAGACGACGCCACCTTCGGTCATGCCGTAGATTTCGATCAGCCCGCCGGGGAAGCGGCGCACCGCCTCTTCCTTCAATTCGGCAGAGAAGGGCGCGCTGGTGCAGAATTTGAGCTGCATCGCGCTTAAGTCGCGCTTGTCGAAATTCGCGTGCCGCAACAGCCGCTGATATTGCACCGGCACCAGCATGGTGTGGGTAACCCGTCCCGCTTCGGCATGGTCCAGCCAGCGCCCCGCATCGAACTTGCCCATCAGCCGCGCATGCCCGCCCCAGACCATCGTCGGCAGAAATACCGCCAGCGTCGTGTTGGAATAGAGCGGGGTCGACAGCAGCGAGTGCGATTCCGGCCCATAGATCGCCTTGAACCCGCCTGCGGCCTGCCGCCAGCGCATGACATGGCTGTGGACGATGCCCTTGGGAGTGCCGGTGGTGCCGCTCGAATAGATGATGTTGAACGGATCGGATTCGGCCGGAGTGCGATGCGCGGATTTGGTGCCCGCCGGGGCCATCCATGTGTCGAGGTCTTCCAGCATCACGCGTTTGAGATCTGGAAGTGGATGACCCGCGAGTTCGGCAGCTTTCGCATCATCGATGAATAAATGCATTGTCCCGCTATCGCGCATCATTGCCGCAAGCTGCGCGGGTGTGGCGGATGTGGTCAGCGGCGCGGCGCAGCCGCCAGCGCGGATAGCGGCGAGATAAGCCAGCGCATAGGCGATGCCGGTGGTGCCGAGGATCGCCACTGCCTGCCCCGGCTGGAGGCCATCGGCCTGCATCTGCGCAGCGACGCGGTCTAGCTGCTGGTCCATCTCAGCCCATGTGATGGTGCCGCTGTCGTCGGACAGCGCAGGCGCATCGGGGTTGAGCTTCGCCCACGCAGCCAGGATCGCGGCATAATCGCCAAACGGCTCGTTGAGCTGCGCTTCTGCCGCGTTCATCGCCGGTGCTTCGGTCATTATCGTCTCTCCCAATATGTCATCCCCGCAAAAGCGGGGATCCAGGGGCGGCAAAGCGCGGCACTATCCGACACCTGGATTCCCGCTTTCGCGGGAATGACATGGTCTGTGGACGAAGGATAAGTGCGACGTCAATCGCTCACAGCTGCTCCGGCGGCAGCCACCGTTCGGGCGGCAGCGGCCAGGGCGACCAGCGCTCGCGCGGGCAGCATTCACTGAAGCGCTCGACCGAAGGCCAGCGCAGCGGATCGTTCGCCACCGCCAGCCCCAGCGCCAGCGCGGCTATCGCTACCCAGCCGTAACGCCATTGCGCCAGACCCAGCACCAGTGTCAGCCCGAGCGGGATGGCGAACAGCAGCCCCGGCAGCATCGCCTCATAGGGGAAGAACCACAGATAGAAGAGCGCGGTGACGCTGAACCAGCCGGAAAGCCCCAGTACGAAGGCGCGGTGCGGCCCGTGCCACAGCCGGACGACGGCAGCGCCGAACCCGGCGAGCAGCCCGACCGCCAGCACCGCTCGCCACGGATCTGCCAACAGCCGAAGTGCATCCGCCGCTACATAACGGCACGCACAGGCGTCGAATGGCGCGATCAGGCTGAACAGGCCGATTGTTGCCATAAAGTCGCCAACCACGACGCTATCGGCAAATCCCGTCAGCGAAGCGTAATCGCGCACATAGTCGCTCGCCCAGCCGGTGCCGGTGAGGAACAACGAGGGCGACAGCCCGACGAACAGCGCCACGCCGACCGCTACCGCCAAACGCGTAGAGCGAGCACTGCGGCGACCGGGGCGGATCGCCGGATCTGGCTCCACCCCCGCCCATTCGGCGAGTGGTCCCGGCACCAGCCCCGGACGGCGCGCGCGCGAAAATTCCAGTGCACCATGCACCAGCAACACCGCCGTAGCGGGAAGATGCGCCAGCGCGGCAATGCTCGCCGCCACGGTCGCGATCCCCGTTCGCCGCCACGGTGACAGGCGGCTGTGATCGACCATCACGAACGTCAGCAGCGCCAGCAGCACAACGGTACCGGTCAGCAGATAGGTTTCGGGAATGGCGAAATGGATCGCCACGGCGTTGCTGCTGGCTAGTAGCACGGCCCCAGGCAGTGCGGCGCGCACCGGCAGGCCAAGTGCGATCAGCAGTAAGAATGCCGAGGCAAGGAACAGCCCACCCGGCAGGGCGGCGGCGACCAGCCATCCCTGCCGCGCCGGAATGCCGACCGCCTCCTGCCCGCGCACCAGCGCCGCAAAATACTGGCGCGCCAGAAAATGCTTTTGCTTGCCGACGACGTTGAACGCCCCCGCCACCATGCCGGTGCGGAACTCCTGTGCGTCGCCACCGAACAGGCAGTTTTCAACCGGGATGCGGTCGGGAATGAGCGACAGCCGCTGGTGGGCCACGCCGCTGCCGAGCGCGAACAGCAGCGCGACAATCATCGCGACGAGCAGAGGGTCGCGCGAAGGAGTTGCTTTGTCGAGGGACGCCATCGTCAGAGCATAGCAAGCCCCTCCCGCTTGCGGGAGGGGTTGGGGTGGGGCCTTCCGGCTGGCGCTGCTCTATATTCGGACAGGCCCACCCCCAGCCCCTCCCGCAAGCGGGAGGGGAGTATCGTCACTCCGACGTCGCCGCCGCAGCCGTAACAGCCGCCCTGCCCAATCCCGCCACCACATCCAGCCCCGTCCATTGCGCGACAAACGCATATTGATCGGCGAACGCCGCGACCAGCTTGTCCACAGGCGTCCCCGCACCATGCCCCGCGCGCGTCTCGACGCGGATCAGATGTGGCCGCTCACCCAGATCGGCGGCCTGCAAGGCAGCGGTATATTTGAAGCTGTGCCCCGGCACGACGCGATCGTCGGTATCCGCCGTCGTCACGAGGATCGCCGGATACCGCTGCCCGGCGCGGACGTTATGATAGGGCGAATAGCCCAGCAGATTGCGGAAATCGGGTTCGCGGTCGGGATAGCCATAGTCATCGACCCAATAGCGCCCGGCGGTGAAGCGGTCGAAGCGCAGCATGTCCATCACGCCCACCCCCGGCAGCGCTGCCGCGAACAGATCGGGCCGCTGGTTGACCACCGCGCCGACCAGCAGCCCGCCGTTGGATCGACCCTCGATCGCCAGCTCGCCAGCGCCGGTAATCCCCTCACAGATCAGATATTCACCCGCCGCGATGAAATCGTCGAACACGTTTTGCTTGTTGAGCAGACGGCCTGCATCGTGCCAGGCCGCGCCATATTCGCTGCCGCCGCGCAGATTGGCGACGACATAGACCCCGCCCGCATCAAGCCACGCCAGCCGTGTCGGCGAGAAGCCGGGGGTTTGCGGCAGGGCAAAGCCACCGTAGCCGTAAAGAATGGTCGGCGATCCGCCGCTACGGTCGACCCCACGCTTCATCACCACGAACATGGGAATGCGGGTGCCGTCACGTGACGCATAGAAACGCTGCTCGACGCTATAATCCTCGGGGTCGAAGCTGACCTGTGGCTGCGCGAAAACCTCGCTCGCCCCTGTCGCTGTGTTCAGCCGATAGATCGTCGTCGGGCGGTTGAAGCTGGTGAAAGCATAGAATGTCTCGCTGCTGCGCGCCGATCCGTCGAAGCCCGACGCGGTGCCGATCGCCTCCAGCGTCAGCCGCGCCACCGACCGCCCGCGCAGGTCGACCATCTCGGCCTGACTGCTGGCATCGCCGAGATAGGAGAGGATGATGCGGTTCCCCACCCGCCGCGCGCGCTGCAACGTCGTCTCGCGTTCGGCCACCAGCTCGACCGGCCCGATCCGCCGCACCGCATCGAGCATGACGATGCGTCCGCGGGGCGCATCCTTGTCGGTAAGGAAGATGAGCCGTGATCCTTCGCTACCGACCAGTTCCCACTTGTTTTCGAGGCCGACTACCAGTTTGCGCACGCCGCGCTCGGGGCGTTGCAGATCGAGGATGCTGATTTCGAAGCGGTCGTCGGTGCTTTCGCTCGTCGTGATAACCAGCCAGCGCCCGTCGTCGGTAACTTGCGCGCCGTGGCTGTACAGTGGATTGTCCGGCGTAGCATAGACCAGCGTGTCCTCAGCTTGCGGCGTGCCGATGCGGTGGAAATAGATTGCCTGATTAGTGTTGGTCGATTGAAAAGCCGCGCCCTCCTCCGGCGCGGGGAAGCGCGAGTACCAGAAGCCCGATCCATCCGCTGCCCAACTGAACCCGCTGAACTTGATCCAGCGCAGCTCGTCCGCTAGCGGTTGGCCGGTGGCGACGTCGAGTACGCGCAAGATGCGCCAATCGGTGCCGCCGTCCTGCACCGTGTAGAGCAGCCGCAAACCATCGTCGCTCGGCTCCCATTCGGCCAGCGCCGTCGCGCCGTCGGCAGCCCAGGCATTGGGATCGATCAGCACCCGCCCTTCATTGGCAGCACCCTCTCCGTCGCGGACATAGAGCACCGACTGGTTCTGCTGGCCGTTGTTGCGCGTGAAGAAATAGCGCTCTGCCCGCTTCTGCGGCAACCCGAGCCGGTCGTAGCGATACAATTCGCCCATGCGCGCCGCGAACGCCGCACGGCCGGGCAGCGTCGCCAGATAAGCGTCGGTGGTGCGGTTCTGCTCGGTCACCCATGCAGCGACGCTGGTATCCGTCCGCACGTCATTTTCGAGCCAGCGATAAGGGTCGGCGACAGCGACGCCGAACTGCTCCTCGACGACATCGGTGCGGCGCGTCGCGGGATAGACAATCGCGCTCGATTGCGCCCCTGCCTCAGTGGCGACGGGGACAGCGGGGCTGGCGTCGGGCGTCGTGTCCTCAGCCATGGCTGGCGTGGCGAGCGCAGCGGCGAGAGCCGCAAGCGAAATCAGGGCGCGGGGGGGCATGGGGGTCTCCGGTCATGTCTGGTTGCACCAGAAACTAGCAGCGCGGACGCGGTTGGCAAGCGAGGGGTGCGTCGGTCCCCTTCGACGGGCTCAGGGTGAGCGCGGTGATACGCAGCCCATCCACCGCGCTCAGGCTGAGCCTGTCGAAGCCCGACGCACCAGCAACAAATCCGAAAAAGGTATCGCCATCAATGCCGCATCATCCGCCTGAATGTCCAAGGTCGCGTCAGCCGATATACGATAGACCGCGAACCCCTCGCCACGCATATCCGCCAGCATTGCCCGGGCCTCGTCCGCATCGAGAATCCCCGGCACGAACTCCATGACGATGGCCAGGCTTGGCGAGCGGCGGATGATATCCATCGCCCCGCGTAAGACCGACGGCTCATGCCCTTCGGCATCGATCTTCATCACATGGATTTCGGGGACGTCGGCCATGGCATCGTCCAGCCGCACCTTGGCGACCTCGACCGATCCAGCCGCGCGCCCCGTCTCGCGCCGGGTCAGCGCGAGGAAAGCTTCCGGCACATCGCGGATCGTCGCGGTCGCCTCATATCCGGGGAACAGGTGCAGCGTCGCCCGCCCAGGCGCATCGGACAGCGCGCATTGGCGGCGCTCGACGATATGCGGAAATCCGTTGGTGGTGATATTGTCCGCCAGCAGCCGATAGATGCGCGGATTGGGCTCGAACGCCCAGACTCTACCATCGGGCCAGGCGCGCCACGCGGCGAGGATGGTGAAATAGCCGACATTGGCACCGACATCGACCACCACCGATCCCGGCCGGATCAGCGAACAGAGGATACGGCTGTTATGCGGTTCGTTGACGCCGATGCGGATTAGATGCGGCGTGACGATCATGTCGCCGCCCGAAACGAACATGCTATGTCCGCTCCACAGTCGCGTCATCACCACGCCGTCGCCGATGTAACACCCCGCCATCTGGTCGGATTTTTCGGGGATCGGGCCGAAATCGGCGGCGTCGGGGACGATGTCGGTCAGGGTCAGCGGCATCGGGCTGAAACGAAGCCTCAGCGGCGATGTTCCGCCGCGGCGGCCGAGTTACTCCAACGCCGCCAGCACATCGCGGGTGAAGGCGGCGATGTCGAAGCGCGCGCCATGCGGGTCTTCTCCGCGCCTGACGATGACGATGTTGCGGCTGGGGACGATGACGACATATTGCCCGCGATTGCCGAAGGCGGCGATGGTGTCGGCGGGGACGCCCGCACTGCGATTCATCAGCCAGAAGCTCGCGCCATAGCCGAAATCGCCGGGAGGCTGCGGGCCGCTCGGGGTCGAGACGTAGGTGCGCCAGTTTTCCGGCAGGATGCGGGTGCCGTTCCACACGCCGTCATCGAGGTAGAGCATGCCAAAGCGGGCAAGATCGCGCGCGGTGGCCCACACCTGCGACGACAGGATGTAATTGCCGCGCCAGTCGGTCTCGGCGATAGTCGCGTTCATATCGACGCTGGCGAAAAACCGGCCTGGCGGGTGGGCGGTGAAGGTCGGCGCGATAGCCAGCGTTGCCAGCAACGTGTCGTTGTTGGCGTAGCGAAAGGTTGTCCCGGGTGCGGCGATCAGCGGCCAGCCGGGGGCCTGCTCATCGACCGCAGTTCCGCCAAAATAGATGGCGTCGGTGCGGTTGCCCGCGCTGTCGCTGGTCAGGCCCGAGGACATGTGTAGGAGGTGGTCGAGCGTGATGGCGCGGCGGGGGTCGTTCTCGTCTTGCCAGTTGACGATGGCAGCGGGCACGTTCACGTCGACTTCGCCGCGATGAACGGCGGCACCGACGATGGTAGCAGCGATACTCTTGGCGACCGACCAGGTACGTTGGGGTATGTGGATGCCAAATCCATCCGCATAGCGCTCACGAACAATGCGGTCGTCATGAACGACAATGACAGCCGTGGTGTTGGTGCGGTCGCCATAGCCGGCTTCGAGTGCGTTTCGAACGGTCACGTCGAGAAAGGATATATCGGCGGAAGCTGGGACTGCAGCAAAGGCATCCTCGTCACCTATCGGCCACGGGTGAGCATAGGGCGAAACGCCCTCGAACGTCGTGACCATGAAGCGACCATCGTCAGTCTGCAACGTCGCACCGGGTGGCAGTAACGTGCAGCCATCATCCATTCGTGACACCGCAATCCTTGGCGGGGCGGTCGGATTCCAGCTGATCGCAACGTGATGGGCGCGCGTATCAGACGTCGGCACCAGTTCCTGGACCAAAGTATCAAGCTCGGGATAGACGCCGGTCAGCTCGTTGGCGCCGACATGATCGTTGTTGCGTGGATTGCGTTCTCCGCCGATTGCTTCTGCGTTGAAGATTGCGCTGCAAAGCGTCAACGCCACATATCCCGCTGCCAATGCGCGCTGCTGAGGCGTGGCAACGGCTGCACCCTCCGTTGGAGTTTGCGCCCCAACCGGATCTGTCGCTGCCAAGAGAGCAGCCCATGCCAATGCAATGATGTGTGGTTTCATCGGCCAAGGCTGGCGCAGCGAAGGTACGGGGTCAAGCGTCCTGCCGAGGCCGAAAACGGGAGCGGAACAGCCAGCAAAGCTTAACCGCCGCTAACACCGCCATTCAGCATCGGGTCAAACCCTCTGCGCTAGACCCGGAACATGGAGCCGCCCCCTTCCGGTTCTACGCAGAGGAGTAAGTGAAATGGCGACCAATGTTGCAAATGTCCTGAAGGCAGCGACGGGCTCGCTGCTGGCCGGTTCCATGCTGATGACGGCGATGCCGGCGTCGGCGCAGTCGCGCGGCGACCGTCACTATCGTGATCGTGACGGTATCAGCGCTGGCGAAGTCATCGCCGGTGCAGTGGTGATCGGCGGTCTGGCGGCAATCCTGTCGTCGAACAATGGCCGTTATCGCGATGGCTATGACGGCGACCGCTACGACGGGCGCTATAACAATGGCTATGACTATCGCCGCAACGGCGGCTCGCGCCAGGCGATCGAGCAGTGCGTTGCTGCGGTCGAGCGTCAGGGTGGCGGGCGCGACGATGTCGATGTTCGGCGGATTACCGGTGTCCAGCGCATTCGGGGCGGTTATGTCGTGACCGGTCGTGCTGCGGTCGATTATCGTGACGGCGGACGCTGGGATCGAGACGACCGTTATGGTCGCGACGATCGCTATGGTCGCGACGATCGCTATGGTCGGGACGATCGCTATGATCGCGACGACCGCTATGCTCGGGACGACCGCAGCTATGGCAGCTATGGCAGCTATGGCAGCGGAAGTGGCTATGGGCGCCAGCGCTACGACGATCGCGGCAGCTTCACCTGCACCGTCCGCTATGGCCGGGTTCAGGACGTCGATTTCCGCGGCATCTGACACGGATGGGGTTGAGCTTGCGACCGGCGGGGTTTTACTTCGCCGGTCGCTTTGCGTTTGCCGTGCGCCGACCCGAGTCATTTCATCGGCGGAAGGAATTGACCGCATACGCAGCGCGTTATAGCTTGCCTCTATTCACCCGCCACGTGCGGGCGGATGTCGGGAAGGCGGCCCGTCCTGTTCTGTTATAGACATGGCGGGGGTGTGGCTCGGAGCACCCCATATGGGGGAAATCCGCACATGACCAAGCCCGATCCCGTGACCCCGCTGACGCAGGCGGAGACAGAGTTCGTCGCACATCTCAATACTACCAGCAGCCGCGAGACGGTGCTGTCCGAGCTCAAAGCCAATCTCCAGACCGCGATCGAAATCGAGCTCGCGACCATCCCGATCTATCTCTACACTTATTATTCGCTGGTCCGGAACACCGAGAGCGGACAGAATATCGACGAAGCGCAGTTTTTCGCCAACAAGGCGGGTGCGATCATCATGAGCGTTGCAGTGGAGGAAATGCTCCATATGTCGCTGTCCTCCAACATATTGTTCGCCATGGGCGGCACGCCCAAGCTCTACAAGCGCGCGCCGGGGGCTTATCCGACCGGGCTGCCGTTCCACAATCCGCAAGGGCCGGTGGGGCCGGGCGGAGCGACGGCGGTTTCGATCCCGCTAGGGAAATTCTCGTTCGAGCAGCTGTGGCATTTCCTGCAGATCGAATATCCCGAGAGCCATGACGCGCTGCCGCAGGACCGCGATTGGGCGACCATCGGGCAGTTCTACAGCTATATCCGCTGCCTGTTGTCGACGAAATTCCTTACCGATGCCGATTTTCAGATGGGGGCAGCGGCCAAGGCGATCCAGCCGTTCAACTATTCGCCGAACAACGTGGATACTGTTTATCCCAGCGGCAGGTTCGACCCGTGGAAGCCCGCGCCGTCCGCGCCCGAGCCGGGTTGGGCCAAGGGCGACACATGCCCCAGCGCGGCGGCGTCGGCGGTCTATCCCGATACTGGGGACAGCCATGCGGGCAATACCGAACTGGTCACCGTCAAATCGATCACCGATGCGCTGTGTGCGATCGATACCATTTGCGATCAGGGCGAGGGTAATGCGACGCCGGTCGGCGCATCGGATATCGATGATCTCAGCAAGAAAGAATATTCGCATTACTGGAAATTTCTGACCTTGCAGGCGCAGTTCGCCGACTATGCCCAGTGCAAAGAGGTGCTCGCCGCGCAGCCCGCGCCGCCCGCGCCGCTGCTGCCCGCGGTCACCGAGGCAATGCTGGCCGACGTGATCGTCGATTTTCCCGACAGTCCGACCAACGCCGCTTATCCCAAGGAATTGCGGCCGATCGCGACATTTTGCTCGGCCTGTTTCCAGTATATGCTGATCATGACCGAGACGATTTTTCGTGTGCCGCCTGACCAGCAGAAGCTGTTCTTCAACGAAGGGCTGCACCGCTCGATGATCTGGGTGCTCGACAAATATATCCGCACCATCCGTCAGATACCGCTGGCCTATGCTGATAGCGCACCGGCGGGCTTTGGCGGTAAGTTCATGGGGCCGACCTTCGAGAATGTCGACCTCGGCAGCCGTGATGCCAGCTTTGCCAGCCTCGCCGCTTACGGCCGCGCGGCGGTGAAGGCGGCGCAGGCGATCATCGATCTCGATCCGCAGGCACCGCTGGCGGGCGTGATGGGCAACGTCATCTATTATGTCGGCGTCGCGACGACCAAGACCGGCAGCGATGGTGCGCCGATGCATCTGCCCGATGTCGGACCCTATTGGGCCGATGCCGGCGATCCGGTGCCCACGCCTTACCCGTACAAGGCGCTCCCGCAATTTCCTGCGACCATCGGCACTCAGCCCGAGGGGCTGCCGCTGCACGCCTGCATGGGATTGAACGCCTGCAAAGGCGCAGATCGATTTGGCGTCGACGGGCCGCGTTTCGGTGCGCCCAATGATTGCGCCGGGCAGGGCTGGTGCTCGACCGCCGCCGACCACACCTGCCATGTGCAGAATGAGTGTCGCAATCAGGGCGGGTGCGGCCTTTATGGCACGGCAGACGAACTGACCCATCCGGGCAGGAACGACTGCCGCAGCCAGGGCAGTTGCGCGACGCCGATCAACGCCGAGCGGTTCAGCACCAATGGCCGCAATCAGGGCAAGAGCGTGTGGCTGCGCGCGCGGGCGGTGTTTGCCGAGCAGGTCTGGCCGGATTTGCGCACGGAACTGCTGGCCAAGCAGAAAGCGGGGGCGACTGCGCCGGATGTGTCATTGCCCGCGAAGCTGGGCAAGCCGCCTGCGGCGTTTGCACAGACCGGGCCCACCTATTTGTGGATCAGCGAGGACAATGAGGCGCGGGGGAATATGACGGCGTGCGGGTCGAGCGGGTTGAGCGGGGCGGGGGGGTGCAGTTGAGGGTGAGAAGCCAGTTGCTAATGCTGTCATTCCCGCGACAGCGAGAATCCAGGGGCGGCAAAGGCCGTAGCTCCGTTCCGCCCCTAGATTCCCGCTTTCGCGGGAATGACAGTAATTTGGTGGGGGCGTGATCCTCAATCTCCCCCGCCTTGGCCTCGGCTTGGGCCTGCGCAATGTGCATTTCGACACGATCCTCTCGGACTGGCCCGCCATCAGTTGGTTCGAGGCGATCAGCGAGAATTTCATGAATTCGGGCGGGCGTCCGCGCGCTGTGCTGCGGCGCATCGCCGAACGCTATCCAATCGTTCTGCACGGTGTGTCGCTGTCGATCGGCAGCAGCGATCCGCTCAACCGCGACTATCTCATTCGGCTGAAAGCGCTGGCCGAGGAAGCGCAACCGGCGTGGATCAGCGACCATCTGTGCTGGACCGGGATCAATGGTCTCAATTCGCACGATCTGCTGCCGTTGCCGCTGACCGAAGAGAGTTTGCGCCACGTCATCGCACGGGTGCGGCAGGCGCAGGATATGCTCGACCGTCCACTGATCCTCGAGAATCCGAGCAGCTACATCCGCTTCGCCCATTCGACCATCGACGAACCTGATTTCCTCCGCGCGCTAGCGGAGGCGACCGGTTGCGGCCTGCTGCTCGACGTCAACAATGTCTTTGTCAGTTGCTGGAATGCCGGGGCCGATCCGGTGGCATGGCTGGAGCGATTCCCGTTCGAGCATGTCGTGCAGATGCACCTGGCGGGGCATCAGCATCATCAGGGCTATTTGATCGACACCCACGACCATCCGGTGCGGCCCGAGGTGTGGGAGCTGTTCCGCATCGCCTGGGCGCGGACCGGGGGGGCATCGACTTGTCTCGAATGGGATGATCATATCCCCGATCTTGCCGAATGCCTTGCCGAGCTGCGCAAGGCGGAGGGGTATATGGGCGACACTGTTGGAGCGGTCGGCGGGTCGGCACGGCCGGACTTGGGCAACAACGTCGCCCACCCCGCAGACTTCCTCGTGCCGTGCGTGATGGACAGCGTTGCCGAGGCGATGGTGTGAGCAACCTTTCCACCATTCAGCGCTGGATGCACGACGCGCTGGTTGATCCGTCTTCAGTTTGCGCCAGCGCCATCCATGCCCGCCTGCTGCCTTCTGCCGCACTCAGCGCGGCCCAAGGCCTCGCCATCTACCAGCGCGGCTATGGTCTGCGCATTGTCAGCTGTATGCGCCAGCAATTCCCCGCGCTGTGCCATGCGCTTGGCGCCGCACTGTTCGACGATTTCGTCGCCGACTATATCCGTGCGATGCCGCCGGAGAGCCACACACTCTACGATCTTGGTCGCCGCTTTCCCGGTTTCCTCGACAGCCAGCGCCCTGACCGCGACGCACCCGAGCAAGAGCGCGAAACATGGATCGATTTCATGATCGACCTCGCCCGCTTCGAACGCGCGCTGTTCGTGTTGTTCGACGCAGAGGGCAGGGAAGGGCGCAGCTTTGCCGGGCATGTTATCCCCGATGCAGCGCTGCGGTTGCAACCGGCCTTTGTTCTGGGTTCCTACCGGTTTCCGGTTGCGGCCTATTATCACGGCGTGCGGCGGGGGGAGCAGCCTGAACTGCCGCGATTGCAAGCGAGCCATGTTGCGCTGTGCCGCAGCGATTATGTGACGCAGACCCATGTGCTGGCCGAGAGCGAGTTTCGCTTGCTGGCGGTGCTGGCGGCTGGCGGCAGTATCGCCGACGGGTTGGCGGCGACGGCACGGGAGACGGGCTTGCCGCTGGAATCGGTGGCGGCGTCATGGCATCATCCAGAAGGGCCGAGGCGGCGGTGGGTCGAGGCAGGGTTTTTCATTTCATCGTCGCCCCGGGCCTGACCCGGGGCCGCTCCCGGCACGGCGCTCGATCGCCACCGACCCCGGGTCGAGCCCAGGGTGACGGATAATAAATATAGCGCAGTCCCCCTCTCCCCAGCTATCCGCCCGCCATGACAGACCACCCCGTCTCCATCCTCATCGTCGATTTCGGCAGCCAGGTGACCCAGCTGATCGCGCGCCGCGTGCGCGAGGCGGGGGTATATTCGGAGATCGCGCCGTTCAACAGCGCCGCTGCCGCGTTCGAGCGAATGCAGCCGAAGGGCATTATCCTGTCTGGCGGCCCGGCGTCGGTGACGGCGGCGGGCAGCCCGCGCATTCCACAGACCATTCTCGACTCCGGCCTGCCGATCCTCGCGATCTGCTACGGCCAGCAGGTGCTCTGCACCCAGCTTGGCGGTATGGTCGAGGGCGGGCACGCCGCCGAATTCGGCCGCGCCGATGTCGAGATTCTGAAGTGGAGCCCGCTATTCGATGGCATCTGGGATGTCGGTGGCCGCTATCCGGTGTGGATGAGCCACGGCGATCGCGTCACCGTCGCGCCAGAAGGCTTCGAGATCGTCGGCACCTCGCCCAACGCGCCGTTCGCCATTTGCGTGAATAAAGCGCGGCGGTACTACACCACCATGTTCCACCCCGAAGTGGTCCACACGCCCGACGGCGCGAAGCTGCTGTCGAACTTCGTCCACGGCATTTGCGGACTGGCGGGCGACTGGACGATGGCCGAATATCGGTCAGCCAAGATTGCTGACATTCGCGCACAGGTGGGGTCGGGCAAAGTGATCTGCGGCCTGTCCGGCGGCGTCGATTCATCGGTCGCCGCGATCCTTATCCACGAAGCTATTGGCGAACAGCTCACCTGCGTGTTCGTCGATCATGGCCTGCTGCGGCTGGGCGAGCGCGAGCAGGTCGAGCGGTTGTTCCGCGACCATTACAACATTCCGCTGGTGGTGGTCGATGCCGAGGCGCGGTTCATGGCGGGGCTGGCGGGCGTCACCGACCCAGAGGCCAAGCGCAAATTCATCGGCGGTGAATTCATCGCGGTGTTCGAGGAGGAAGCGGCGAGGCTGGGCGGAGCGGACTTCCTCGCGCAGGGCACACTCTATCCCGATGTGATCGAGAGCGTCAGCTTCACCGGCGGGCCGAGCGTAACGATCAAGAGCCACCACAATGTCGGCGGCCTGCCCGAGCGGATGAACATGCAACTGGTCGAGCCGCTGCGCGAATTGTTCAAGGACGAGGTGCGCGTGCTGGGCCGCGAACTCGGGCTCAACGACGCTTTCGTCGGTCGCCACCCCTTTCCCGGTCCCGGCCTCGCCATCCGCATCCCCGGCGAGGTGACCAAGGAACGCTGCGACATATTGCGGCTGGCCGACGCGGTCTATCTCGACGAAATCCGCAACGCCGGATTATATGATGAGATCTGGCAGGCGTTCGCGGTGCTACTGCCGGTCCGCACGGTCGGCGTGATGGGCGACTCGCGAACCTATGACTACGTCTGCGCGCTGCGCGCCGTGACCAGCATCGACGGCATGACCGCCGACATCTACCCCTTCGAAGCGGCGTTTTTGAGCCGCTGCGCGACGAGGATCATCAACGAGGTCAAGGGGATCAATCGGGTGGTTTACGACTATACGAGCAAGCCGCCGGGGACAATCGAGTGGGAGTGAACGTGTGCCGCTGAAAATTCTCGTCCTCTATGGCTCCTATCGCAGCGATCGGGCAGGTATCCGCCTCGCCGACTATCTTCTGCGGAAGATGGCAGAACGGGATCACGACGTCGAATTGATCGACGCCAAGGCCATCGACCTGCCGATGCTCGACCGCATGTACAAGGAATATCCCAAGGGAACCGCGCCAGACCGACTGGAGCGGCTCGCCGAGTCGATCCGCGCCGCAGACGGGTTTGTATTCGTTACTGGTGAATATAATTGGGGTGTGCAGCCGGGCCTGAAGAATCTGACCGATCATTTTCTTGAGGAATGGTATTGGCGGCCGGCAGCTATCGCAAGTTACTCGGCAGGTCGGCTCGCCGGGGTGCGTGGCGGCCTGGCGTGGCACGGCACATTGTCCGAGATGGGCATGGTGGTTATTTCAAGCAGCATCGCCGTCGGCGGTATTGCCGCTGCGCTGGATGCCGACAGCGGTACGATCGGTGAAGGTGGCAAGGCGCTCGACAAGTCCTTCCCCCGATTTGCTGCCGATCTGGAATGGTGGTGCGGCGCGGCGCGCAACCAGCGCGACAAGGTCGATCCGCCCTATTGAAAATCGTAGGCGATGGCCCGTCGGTGTCACCTTGACCAACCCCCTTGGCCAAGCCATATTCGGCTGATGACCATTCACGTCAACATCGGCGAAGCCAAGACCCGTCTGTCGGAGCTGCTTGCGGCCGCCGTGCGCGGCGAGGAGGTGGTTGTCGACAAGGCGGGGGTTCCATACGCCACGCTCGTGCCGCGTCCTGAGGCGGTGCAGATCGAGCGTGAGGCGCGTGCGGCAAAGCGCGCGGCCGCGATCGGTTTTGCCTATGAGAAATACAAGCACCTCCGCCCTGAGGCATTCGATGTTCCGCCATCGATGACCGATGAGGAGCTTGAGGAGCGCTACCAACGGAAATTCGGTGCGCCTGCTGCTTGATACCCAGATCCTCGTCTGGATGGTGAACGGCGATGCGCGATTGAGAGGGGAATGGCGGGCGGCCATCGCGGCGCCGGAGGCCGAGCTTCAGGTGAGCGCGGTCATCGCCTGCGAATATACCGACTTGCAGATGCGCCGGCGGTTACCGGTCGATGAAACCATCGACGAATTGATCGCCCGTTTCGATCTGACGATAGCTCCGCTGCCCGCAACTGCGTGGGAGAGGCTAGGCGGTTTGCCGCCCGTACATGGCGATCCGGTCGATCGGATGCTGGTGGCGCATGCACTGATCGAAAATCAGACGCTGATCACCGCCGACTCCAACATCCGCCGCTATCCGGTCAACTGCATCTAAACGCAAACCGCCCCGCCGAGCGATCCTTGCGCATCTTCAACCCGTCGAACACCTGCCCGCTCAACGCACTATAAGTCCCCCGTCGCCGACCTGTGCATCGGCTAACGCCAAGCTCGGATTGGACCGTGCATGGGTGTCGGCGAAGCGCGCGGGGCTTGGCGTGCCAATTTCCCTTGCATCGCTGCTGATCGCTTGCGACACTCCCGACGGGAAAACCGGAGGGGCTCATGATCGAACAATTTGGCAGCGAAACCGCGCTGCTCGTCATCGACGCGCAGCGGGGCGTCAATTTCCACGCGCATTGGGGCGGGAGTTGCGGGCATCGCAACAATCCGCAAGCGGAAGACCGCATTGCAGAGCTGCTTGCGGCATGGCGCGAGCTGGGGCGACAGGTCAATTTCACATTGCACAATTCGCGCGAGGCGGCGTCGCCGCTCAAGATTGCGCTCGACAGCGGCGAGCCGCTGCCCGGGCTTGAGCCATTGCCCGGCGAGCATGTCGTGGTGAAGGACGTGAACAGCGGATTCGTCGGCACCGACCTGGAGATCAGCTTGCGCCGCGCAGGCATTTCGCGGCTCGTCGTCGCGGGCTATTTCACCAACATGTGCGTCGAGACGACGGTGCGGATGGCAGGAAACATGGGCTTTGACGTTTATCTCGCGCATGATGCCTGTGCCGCCGGCAATCGTGTGGGGCCGCATGGGCAGGAGTTTGACGCGGAAACCGTCCATCGGATGAGCGTCGCGAACATGCATGGCGAATTCTGTACGGCATTGACGGCGGCGGAGGCGATCGGATTGCTGTCGGCACCGAATGGCGCGCTTTACCGGGTCCAGGGCAACGAACCGTTCCGAGGGCCGGAGCTGGCGGCGGCGGCGTGATTTCGTCGGGCGCGCAACCCCGACCGCCAGCACGCGCAGGCGCAGCTTGAACGGCGTCAAATGCCAACAAACTGCCCCGCCGCGCGATCTTTCCTCACTCTCAACCCATCGAACACCTGCCCGCTCATCGCGATATAGACGCCCGGCGGCGCGATCTGTGCGGTGGCGAACGCCATGCCCAGATTGAACGGCGCGTCGGTTTCAGCAAAGCGCGCGGGGCTCAGCGCTCCGGTCAGGACGATGGTCTTGCCGGGAACATCGCGCGCCAGCACTGCGGCGGTGTCGGTCATGGTGTCGGTGCCGTGGGTGATGACGATGCGGCTTTCGGGCGCATCGGCGGCGTGGCGGGCGATGGTGGCGCGGTCGGCGTCGGTCAGGTCGAGGCTGTCCTTGCGGCACACCTCCTCGACGCGGAACGGCAGCGTCACCCGTGCCTCGGTCAGCAATGCGGGGATGCCGCTTTCAACGATCTGATATTCGCTCAGCGCGTCGAAATAATGTTTGTCGATCGTGCCGCCGGTGGTGAGAATGAGGATGGCCATGGTCATGGCGCGACGGTAGCGGGCTGTCATAGCGAAGTCATTCCCGCCGCATGCCGATCAGGAGTCAGCGCATGACCATCACCCTCTACGGCATCCCCAATTGCGACACGGTGAAGAAGGCGCGCGGGTGGCTCGATGCGGTGGGGGTCGCCTATGCCTTTCATGACTACAAGAAAGCCATGATCGATGCGGCGATGCTGCGCGGCTGGGCGGGGGAGGTCGGCTGGGAAGTGCTGCTTAACCGGGCGGGGACGACGTTCAAGAAGCTGGCCGATGCCGACAAGGCCGGACTCGACGAGGGCAAGGCGATCGCGCTGATGGTGGCGCAGCCGAGCATGATCAAGCGGCCGGTGGTGACGGGCGCGGGCGCTTTGCTGGTCGGGTATAAGCCCGAGGTCTGGGCAGGGGTGTTTGGGTGAGACAACTCCGGCACAACAAAACCCGCTTATCCTGAGCTTGTCGAAGGACTGTCCTTTTCTTTGCGACGGTGGAGAAGCAAGGGCAGTCCTTCGACAAGCTCAGGATGAGCGGACTTGGGGGTCTGACTTTATCCCCCCAAGCCAATATCCGCAAAACAATGCGTTTCCGCCGCCCCGCCCGGATGCGTCACCGCGCCCTGCCATGCCGGGCCGACATTCTGGGCGTAACGCCACAGCGCACCGGACTGGTAGTCGGTCGAGCGCGGCACCCAGCGGGTGCGGCGGTCGGCGAGCACATCGGCCGGCACGTTCAGCTCAATGGTCCCGGCCACCGCATCGATAGCGATTTCGTCGCCGTCCTCGATCAGCGCGATCGGGCCGCCGTCGGCTGCTTCCGGGCCGACATGGCCGATGCAGAAACCGCGTGTCGCGCCCGAGAAGCGCCCGTCGGTGATCAGCGCGACGCTCTCACCCATGCCCTGGCCATAGAGCGCGGCGGTGGTCGACAGCATCTCGCGCATTCCGGGGCCACCCTTGGGCCCTTCGTAGCGGATCACGATGACGCCGCCGGGGCGGATCATCCGCGCCTCGACTGCGGCGAAGCAATCTTCTTCGCAATCGAACACCTGCGCCGGGCCGGTGAAGGCCAGCCGCTCCATTCCCGCGACCTTGACGATGGCGCCATCGGGGGCGAGGCTGCCGCGTAAGCCGACGACGCCGCCCGTGGGGGTGATTGGCGCGGTAGCGGGATAGATCACCTTCTGGTCGGGGTTCCAAGTGACCTGCTCGATATTCTCACCCAGCGTCCGGCCGGTCACGGTCATGCAATTGCCGTGCAGCAGGCCTTCGCCCAACAGCGATTTCATCAGCATATAGATGCCGCCCGCATCATACATGTCGCGCGCGACATATTTTCCGCCAGGCTGGAGGTCGGCCATGTACGGCGTCGATTTGAACATTTCGGCGACGTCGAACAGATCGAAGTCGATCCCTGCTTCATGCGCCATGGCGGGCAGGTGCAGCGCGCCATTGGTCGATCCGCCGGTGGCGGCGACAATGCGCGCGGCATTCTCGAACGCCTCACGCGTACAAATGTCGCGCGGGCGGATGTTGCGGGCGAGCAACTCCATCACCTGCACTCCCGCGGCGTGGGCGATGTCGGCGCGCGTCGCATAGGGCGCGGGGGCCATGTTGCTGTTGGGCAATGACAGCCCGATGGCCTCGCCGACGCAGGCCATTGTGTTGGCGGTATATTGCCCGCCGCACGCGCCATGGCCGGGGCAGGCGACGCGCTCGAGTGCCTCGACATCGGCGAGCGGACAATTGCCAGCGGCATATTGCCCGACGATCTCGAACACGTCTTTCACGGTCACGTCGCGGCCGCGAAAGCGGCCGGGCAGGATCGATCCGCCATAGACGAAGATCGACGGCACGTTTAGCCGCAGCATCGCCATCATCATGCCGGGCAGCGACTTGTCGCAGCCAGCGAAGCCGAGCAGCGCATCATAGCAATGGCCGCGCACCGAAAGCTCGACCGAATCGGCGATGACCTCGCGGCTGACCAGGCTGGCCTTCATCCCCTGATGGCCCATGGCAATGCCGTCGGTGACGGTGATGGTGTTGAACCGGCGCGGCATGCCGCCGCCAGCCTCGACGCCGCCGCGGGCGATGTCCGCCTGATGATCGAGCGTGGTGTTGCACGGCGCGCTGTCGTTACCGGCGCTGGCGATGCCGACGAACGGCCGGGCGATCTCCTCTGCCGTCAGCCCCATCGCGTAATAATAGCTGCGGTGCGGCGCGCGTTCGGGGCCGACCGAGACATGGCGGCTGGGCAGTTGCGATTTGTCGAAGCTGTTGGCCATGTGCCTGTCCCCACGCTAGTTTGCCGCCCAGCGCCTAGCGCGATGCGGCGTCATCGAACAGACGTAATTGCGGAGCAGGGTCGAACCTATAGACACCTCTCCCCTTGAGGGAGAGGATAGGGAAGGTTGCCAGCTTGCTGGCTACCGAACCTTGGAGAGGGGGGCGGCACAGAACAATGCTCTGCGCCGCCCCCCTCTCCAAGACTTGCTAGGCGCTTCGCGCCAAGCCAAGTCTATCCTCTCCCGCAAGGGGAGAGGTGTTCCATCAGGAGAATCACAATGGTCACGGCAACATGGAATGGCGCGGTCATCGCCGAGAGCGACGATACGGTGGTGGTCGAGGGCAATCATTATTTCCCGAGGCATTCGGTCAAGACCGACCATCTGGTCGGCAGTGCGACGACCAGCAATTGCCCGTGGAAGGGGACGGCGCATTATCACAGCATCGTCGCCAATGGCGCGACCAACAACGATGCAGCCTGGTACTACCCCGATCCCAAGGAGGCCGCAGCGGAGATAAAGGATCGCATCGCTTTCTGGCGCGGGGTCGTGGTAGCATGATCGGAGCGCTGCTCGCGCTAGCCTTGTCAGGAGCCCCGGTCATGAGTGAACCTGCTGCAACTTCTCGTCCGGTGATCGTCATCGCGCATCGCGGCGCATCGGGTGAGCGGCCCGAGCATACGCTGGCGAGCTATGACCGGGCGATCGAGCAGGGGGCGGATTATGTCGAGCCCGATCTGGTGCTGACCAAAGATGGTGTGCTGGTGGCGCGGCACGAGAATGAGATTAGCGAAACCACCGACGTCGCCGATCATCCCGAATTTGCCGACCGGCGCGCCACCAGGACCATCGACGGCGAGGAGATGACCGGCTGGTTCACCGAGGATTTCACGCTCCCCGAACTGCGCACGCTGCGCGCCCGCGAACGGTTGCCGCAACTGCGCGAAGCGAACACGAGGTTCGATGACCTCTACCAGATACCGACCTTCGAGGAGATTATCCGGCTGGTCCGCGCGCGTGAGGCGGAGACCGGGCGGACCATCGGCATCTATCCCGAGACCAAGCATCCCAGCTATTTTGCCTCAATCGGCCTGCCGCATGAGGGGCCATTGCTCGAGGTGCTGGCGCGTCATGGCTATGACAGTGCCGAGGATGCGCTGTTCATCCAGAGCTTCGAGGTCGACAATCTGCGGCGGCTCGACGGGTTGACGCAGCTGCGGCTGATCCAGTTGGTCTCCGACAGCGGCAGCCCCCCCGACCGCGCCGACCTGAGCTACGCGGGCATGATGACCGCTGAGGGGCTGGCCGAGGTCGCGACTTATGCCGACGGCATCGGCCCGGCGAAGGCTATGGTCATCGCCCGCAACGCCGATGGCTCGCTCGGTGTCTCGACCGGGCTGGTGGCGCGCGCGCATGCGGCGGGGCTGGACGTGCATCCCTGGACATTCCGCGCCGAGAATTATTTCCTGCCGACCGATTTGCGCAGCGGGGCTGACCCGCGCGCGCATGGCGATCTGGTGGCTGAGATGCGGGCTTTTGTTGCCGAGGGGGTGGATGGGTTGTTTGCCGATCATCCGGTGGTGGCGGTTGCGGTGTTGGGCGTGGAGTAGTATCGCTGTTAGTACATTCTAGCCGCTGCGCCGTTACAGAACGCCCATTTATCGCGGTGCTCACAATGTCAGCATATTAAGTTCGCAGATCATTGGCAGGTGATCAACTAGGTAGAATCGACGTGGACGCAATCTGGATAATCGCAGCGTTGCCTATCTTTTTGGTTGTCGTTTGGTGGGAGCAGTTGCTGTCAATTTTCTTGGAAAAACGCCTGAAGCGGGATGATGACGAGCACCCCCGCAATCGCCGTAAGTTGTAGCAGCTCCGATGCCCACCGTCAGATATTCGTGTAACTGAACACGCGGATGAGGCAAGAGCGGGGCTGAGCGGTCAGCAGCACTATACCCTCTCCCGCCTGCGGGAGAGGGAAAGACGCCGGAGGCGGCGAGGGTGAGGGTGTGTCTTCAGAGAGATGCCATTCGGTCATGGTCGGCTGTTATTCAAAATGCACCGTCACCCCGGGCTTGACCCGGGGTCCCGCTTTAGTTCTGCTTGCGCCATGGCAAAGGGCGGCTGGGTGTACATCATGGCGGATCGCTATCGCGGCGCGATGTACGTCGGGGTGACGGCAATGCTCAATGCGCGCATGTTTCAGCATGGCACTGATGAAGGGTCCGCTTATTGTCGGCGTTATGGCTTGAACCGGCTGGCTTGGGCTGAGTTTATCGATGACATTGTCGCGGCCATCGCGCAGGAGAAGCGGGTTAAACGATGGCGTCGCCCTTGGAAATATGCGTTGATCGAGGCGGGCAATCCCGAATGGCGTGATCTGTCGGGCGATTTTGTCTGACGCTGGCAAAGCGGGACCCCGGGTCAAGCCCGGGGTGACGGGTGAGGGTCAGCGTGGTCGAGGGCTGCCTTCCAATATGTGACACTATCAGCCGACAGTCAGCTCACCCCGACAATTCAGCCATCCTGAATCATAACGCACTGTCCCTCACCCTGTGCGCTGCGCAACCTGTCCCTCTCCCGCAAGCGGGAGAGGGGGCTGCCCCTCAAACCGCTACTATCCCCGCAAACAGGTGCTCCAGCGCGGCTGCCATCCACGCCGCGTCGACATCGGCGAACACCCCGCTGACCGCAGAGTCCGGCCCCACGGCATAGCGGCCCCGCTCGACCGCTTCGACGCGCAGAACGGCACTGTCGCCGTCGAGCGCGATGACCAGCGCGACGATGCGGGTGCCGTGGATCTTGAGCATGAAGCGGCGCTGATCATTCGGGCCATTTTCCTCGACCAGCTCGAAATCGGGTCGCTGCTCGATCGCGCCCTGCGCCAGCGCCACCAGCGACGCCAGCATCGGCCCCTCATGCCGCGACCAGCGCAACCGCTCATATTGCGCGGGATCGACGATCCCCGACAGGCGGTCGCATTGCAGGTCGAAGGCGGTGGGCTTCATGGCTGGTCCTTGGGTGTGGTGGGATCGAGGGGGGAGCGGTAGCGGGCAAAGGCTAAGATATTGCTGTGGTTTGTCCCCGTCCGTCGTGCGGCAACGCGCAACGCAAGGGACTGTCCCTGATCCGGGTGCCGGGTGCGCTCCGCCGGGGAAAGTCCCCCGCAGTCAGCCCAGTACCTCCCCATACTCGACATCATATCGCACAACCCGCTTTCCTACAGACATTTGTTCATGCTATGATCCCGTCCATCGCGCATCGGCCGCATCATGGAAAGGGCAAAACCGCCATCATTCTTGTCACCCTTTTTTTCCGACAGCGCATGCCGCAAAGCCGCAGTTTCCCGTGATCTCCGCCCCCCCCCTCGTGTAAACCGGTGTGACCCGTTTGTTGCCCTCGCGTTGACGATTCGGCGCGCGCGGTCCATCCCGCCCGTCCGTGCCCGGGGATAAGGTCATCGTATGTCCACCACCTTCACCATCGACACTTCCACCAGCCGCGCCAACCCGACGCCGACACCGATGAAGCGGCTGACCGTGCCGGCGATCCAGCGGCGCAAATTCGAGGGCAAGACCGCCGCGCCGCTGGTCATGCTGACGGCCTACACCGTGCGCATGGCGCAACTGCTCGATCCGCAGTGCGACATGCTGCTGGTCGGCGATTCTCTGGGGCAGGTGATCTACGGGTTGCCATCGACGCTGGGCGTGACGCTGGAAATGATGTGCGCGCATGGCGCGGCGGTGGTGCGGGGGAGCTATCACAGCGTCGTCATCGTCGACATGCCGTTCGGCAGTTACGAGGCATCGCCGCAGCACGCCTTTGCCTCCGCCAGCCGCGTCATGGCGGAAACCGGCTGCGCAGCGGTCAAGCTGGAGGGCGGGCAGGCGATGGCATCGACCATCCGCTTCCTCTCGGAGCGCGGTATCCCGGTGATGGCGCATATCGGTTTGACGCCGCAGGCGGTGAATGCGCTGGGCGGCTATGGCGCGCGCGGGCGCAGCCAGCAGGAACATGAGAAAATCCTCGCCGACGCCAAGGCGGTGGCCGATGCCGGGGCCTTTGCCATGGTGCTCGAGGGGGTGCTCGAACCGATCGCCATCGCCGTGACCGACAGCGTCGATATCCCGGTGATCGGTATCGGTGCGTCGGCGCGGTGCGACGGGCAGGTGCTGGTGACCGAGGATATGCTGGGCCTGTTCGAGCGGGTGCCGCGCTTCGTCAAGCGCTACGCCGATATGGCGGGCTTCGTCAGCGCGGCGGTGAGCGACTATGCGAGCCAGGTCAGGGACCGTTCATTCCCGACCAGCGAACAGACCTATCAGCCCAAGGCCTGACCGCCGGACGACGCTGGCGAGGGCAGGGCGAAATGCTTGGCCTTTGCGGGCGCTACGGCTAAGGAACCGGCCAGACCGGCGTTTGCGCGCCGCACAGACGATCAAGAGGACAGGCCATGGCGTTGCCCCCCGGCAATCCCGATACATTCATCCACGAAGTCGATGACGCCGTGCGCGCCGACTTGTTGCAGAATTTTGGCGCGCGCTTCGGCAAGCCGCTGATCGCGCTGATCGTCGTCGGTTTGCTGGCGCTGGCGGGCTGGCTGTTCTGGCAGAGCCGCAGCGATGCCGCTGCGGGCGATCTCGGCGCCAGCCTCAATGCCTCGCTCGACAGTTTCGCGCAGAACCGGCCCAAAGCTGCCGCCAGTGCCGCCGACGCGCTGGCCAAGGGGGATGATGCCACCTACGCCGCGCTGGCGCTGATGGTCCAGGGCAATGCGGCGGCGGCGCAGGGCGACATGCCCGGTGCGGCGGCAAAATTCGCCTCTGTGGCGGCCAATACCGAAGTCGATCAGGCGCTGCGCGACACCGCGCTGCTGCGCCAGATGCTCGCCCTCTACGATACGACCGAACCGGCAACGGTGATCGCGCGGCTGCGACATCTGGTGGCGCAGCCCGGCCCGGCCTTTGCCAGCGCCGCCGAACTGACCGCGCTCGCCGAACTCAAGCGCGGCAACGATGCCGCAGCCGGTGCATTGTTCAAGCGGATCGCCGAGGCCGAGACTGTGTCCGACAGCCTGAAATCGCGCGCCGTGCAGATGGCCGGAATGCTCGGCGTCGACGCGATTGCCGATAACGACGACGCGACTGCCGCACCGACTGCCGGTGCCGCAGCAACGAAGACCGGGGAGTGAGAATGCCTGTTTCAACAGCGCGGACGGCGATGGTCGCCGCCTTGGCAATGACTTTGCTATCGGGATGCAGCGTATTTCGTGGCGATGGCCCGCCAGCCACGCCGACCGTCGGCAACCGCACGCCAATCCTCGCGGTCGGCAGCGCGCTAGAAGTCGATCCGGCGATTGCCGGGCTCGAGGTCATCCTGCCGCCTGCGGTGGCCAACGCCGACTGGACCCAGCCTGGGGGCAATGCGGCTAAATCGCTCGGCCATGTCGCGCTCGGTGCGACGTTGACGCAGGCGTGGATTGGCCAGATCAATGGCGGCAGCAATCGCGCCCGGCTCGCCTCGGCTCCAGTGGTGTCGGGCGGCACTTTGTTCGTCATCGATACCGAGGCGACAGTGCATGCGTTCGACGCGGTCAGCGGTGCGAAGCGGTGGGCGGTCAAGATCGGCGATACCGAACGCGACGGCCAGCGCGCGCGCTTTGGCGGCGGTGTCAGCGCCGATGCCGGGACGGTCTATGCCGCCTCCGGCCTGGGCGATGTCGCCGCACTCGATGCCGCGACCGGCGCCGTCCGCTGGTCGGTTCGCCCCTCGGGCCCGCTGCGCGGAGCGCCGACGCTGGCGTTCGGCAATATCTATGTGATGGGTCAGGACAATCAGCTGTTCACCCTCCGCGCGAGTGATGGCGTGGTGCAGTGGCAGGAAGCAGGATCGGTTGCGCCCGGCACGGTGTTCGGCGTTGCCGCTCCGGCGGCGGGGCAGGGGACGATCGTCGCGGGCTATTCGTCGGGCGAACTCAACGCCTACCGCTATGAGAACGGCCGACCGCTGTGGGGCGATGCGCTGGCGCGGACCAGCATCACCATGTCGGTCTCGACGCTCAGCGACATCGACGCCGATCCGGTGATCGATCGCGGGCGCGTGTTCGCCATCGGCCAGGGCGGGCGCATGGCGGCCTATGAGCTGGTCACCGGCCAACGCATCTGGGAACTCAATATGGCGGGCATCGCCACGCCGTGGCTGGCGGGCGAATGGGTGTTCGTCGTTGCCGACGACGCGCGCATATTCTGCATCGCCCGCGCCACCGGCCGCATCCGCTGGATCGGCCAACTGCCGCAGTTCCGCGACGCGGAAGACCGCGAAGGCGCTATCCGCTGGACCGGCCCGGTGCTGGCTGGTGGGCGGCTGATTTTGGTCAGCAGCGACGGGCGGATGGCGCAGGTCGATCCGAGCAGCGGCGCGATCCAGTCGATGACCGACATCAGCGCCGGAACCCGCATGCCGCCCGTCGTCGCCAACAATATGCTGTACGTGATGGACGACAATGGCCGCATCACCGCGTGGCGCTGACGATGGATACAGGACAATAGAATGAAACGACGCACCGGCCTCCCCACGGTTGTCATCGTCGGGCGGCCGAATGTCGGCAAGTCCACCCTGTTCAACCGCCTGATCGGCAAGAAGCTGGCGCTGGTCGATGACACGCCCGGCGTGACGCGCGACCGCCGCGAGGGCGAGGGCCATCTGATCGGCATGGATTTCCGCGTCATAGACACCGCCGGGTTCGAGGAGGATGATGCCGCGACGTTGCCGGGGCGGATGCGCGCGCAGACCGAGGCCGGCCTCGCCATGGCCGATGTCGCGCTGTTCCTGATCGACGCGCGTGCCGGGGTTACCCCGGTCGACGAGGAGATCGCCCGCTGGCTGCGCGACAGCGATACGCCGATCATCGTCGCCGCCAACAAGGCCGAGGGTAAGGTCGGCGCCGAGGGCGTCAGCGAGGCGTGGCGGCTGGGGCTGGGAGAGCCGTTCGGCATGTCGGCAGAGCATGGCGAGGGCATCGTCGATCTGTTCGACGCGCTGCGCCCCCACCTCGAGCCCGACGAGGATGAGGAAGCGGCGATTGCCGAGGTCGAAGCCGATGCGGAGGGGCAAGAGGATCTCGATCCGGCCGCACCGCTCAAGCTCGCCATCGTCGGGCGGCCAAATGCAGGCAAATCGACGCTGATCAACCGCATTCTCAATGAAGAGCGGCTGATCACCGGACCGGAAGCGGGGATTACCCGCGATTCGATCAGCATCGACTGGATGTGGACATCGCCCGAGGGTGAGGAGCGCCCGGTCCGGCTGATCGACACCGCAGGGCTGCGCAAGAAAGCCAAGATCCAGGACAAGCTGGAGAAGCTGTCCGCCGCCGATACGCTGCACTCGATCGCCTTTGCCGAGGTGGTGGTGCTGCTGCTCGATGCGACGCTGGGGCTGGAGGCGCAGGATCTGCGCATTGCCGACCGGGTGATCGACGAGGGGCGCGCGCTGATCATCGCGATGAACAAATGGGACGTCGCGGAGGACGGCAGCAGCCTCTATCAGGGCGTGCGCCATGCGCTCGACGAGGGGCTGGCGCAGGTCAAGGGCGTGCCGCTGATGACCGTCTCTGCCGAGACCGGGCGCGGGCTCGACCAACTGCTGGCTGCCGCCTTCGATCTGCGCGCACAATGGTCCCGCCGGGTGACCACAGGCGAACTCAATCGCTGGTTCGAGCGTGCGGTGGAGGCCAATCCGCCACCGGCGCACAAGGGCCACCGGATGAAGCTGCGCTACATTACCCAGGCGCGGTTGCGCCCGCCGAGTTTCGTCGCATTCGGCAGCCGGGTCGACATGCTGCCCGAAAGCTATCGACGCTATCTGGTCAACGGCATCCGCCGCGATCTCGGCTTCGGGGGCGTGCCGGTGCGGCTGACGCTGCGCGCGTCGAAAAACCCGTTCGGCGATGCGCTACGGCGCTCGGCGCACTCGCCCAAGCGCAACGCCGGGGCGACGCGTGGACCGGGTGGCGGACCAGGCGGCGGTAAGGGCGGCGACGACAAGCCACGGCGCGGCGCGGCGCGCACCGCACCGCGCGCCGCCAACACCGGCAAGCCGGTCAAACCCAAACGGCCGACCAAGCCGACCAAGCATGGCAATCCGACCAGACCAGTGCGCCCGAGGTAACCCTGTCTTTACGGTTGGACAGCTAGAGTACGCACCGGAACCCCGCTTGCCGTGGCGGGATCGTAACGAGTCTCGACTATGCCCGACATGACATTGCCGCTGGTCGACTGGAACGGGTTCACGCGAACCCGGACGCAACTGGGCGGATCGTTCATCCGCATTCTTGGCTATTTCGTCGAGGATGGGCTGAAATCGGTCGAGGCGATCGAGACCGCGATGCGCGCCAACAACGCTGCCGCGCTGGTGCTGCCCGCGCATACGCTGAAGAGCGAGGCGCGGCAGTTCGGCGGCGAGCGGCTGGGGCAGCTATCCGAAGATATCGAAATGCACGCGCGCCATTGCGTCGAGACGCGGCAGGAACCTGACGACTATCTCGACCGGGTAGTGGCGCTGCGCCCACTGTTTCAGGAAATGCTGGCGGCGATCGAGGCGGAGGCAAATCCGCTTGTGCAGCGGCGACCGCAGGGGTTTGGACGGCGGGTGGCTTAACCCACTTCCGGCTTCGAGTTTGGTTCGCTCTGCGACTGAACGTAATTTTGGATGCCCATCAGCTTGATCAGGTCGAACTGGCGGTCGAGCCAGTCGACATGCTCTTCCTCGCTTTCGAGAATATCGGTGAACAGGCGGCGGCTGACATAGTCGGCAACGGTTTCGCAGTGGGCGATCGCGGCGCGCAACGGCGGCAGCGCGTCATGTTCGAGCGCGAGGTCGGCGGTGAGGATTTCCTCGACCGATTCGCCGATGCGCAGGCGGCCGAGCATCTGGAAATTGGGCAGGCCGCCGAGGAACAGGATGCGGTCGGCGAGCCTGTCGGCGTGCTTCATCTCGTCGATTGATTCGTGGCGTTCGTAGTCGGCGAGCTTGCTCACCCCCCAATTGGCCAGCATGCGATAGTGCAGCCAGTACTGGTTGATCGCGGTGAGCTCATTCTTGAGCGCCTCGTTGAGATAATCGATGACCTTGGCGTCGCCCTGCATGGTGTATGTCCTCGTTCGAATAACGTGTCATTCCCGCGAAAGCGGGAATCCAGGGGCGGCAAACACCGCGCTTTGCCGCCGTTGGATTCCCGCTTTCGCGGGAATGACACGATTGGTATTGACGCGATTCTACGCCGAACGACAGCAAGCCACAACCCGAAAAGTCTAGCTTTTCTGCGGGTTATCGCGGTTCTAATGCGGAGCGTTTGCAGGGGCGATGTTGCGACTGCGTCTGCGAGTCAGGCCGCCTGGCGCTCCTCATTGACCAGCGTGCGTGCGGCGGGAACGCATTGGCCGCATTTGGGCTTGCTGCCCAGCGCGCGATACGCGGAGAGCGGACAAGTCGCGCCCTGACGCACCGCGTGGCGGACGTCGGCTTCGCGCAGGGCATTGCACACGCACAGGATCATCTCGCTGCACCTCTCGAGTCGGGAGATAGCGCGAGTGAGACTTGTTCGCAATAGCGTTCTTTGATTCATTCTCTCGTTTACGGGAGAGGGGTCATTCTATTTGCGCATCGCTTGCAGTTGCAGGCGCGACAGGCTGCGCCACAGCCATTCGAGCGGGCCGTAGCGGTAGCCGTCGAGCCATGGTTTCGACCATAGCAGCATGATGATCCAGATCGCCAGCACCGGGCCATAGACCTCGCTTCGCGACCAGTAGCCGAACTGGCCGAGACCCCAGCCGTAGAACAGCGCGGTCATGAGCAGCGACGTGCCAAGATAGTTGGTGAAGGCGGCACGGCCGACGGCGGCGACGCGGGCGATCAGCGGCGAATTGGCGAAACGCTGGGCGAGCCCCATGAACAGGCAGGCATAGCCGATGCTCATCAGAAAATCGAAGGGCACCGAAACAAAAAAGGTCGCCTGCAACAAGAGAACGCCGTCCAACCCGCTGTCTAACTGCCACCACAGCAACAGCAGATTGGCGATGATGCCGGCGCCGAGGCACCAGTTCCGCCACCTGTCGAGCCGCGCCAATTCCCATGTTCCGCGCAGCAGGCCGGATTTGAACATGATCATGCCGATCAACATCAGCGCCAGTGTCTCGGGCCCATAAAGGAGGACGCCGACAAACGGGCTCGTAGCGTCCTCGTCGAGCTTGTGCGCGACGATGGCGACAAAGCCGCTGCGATAGACAGCCACTTCTTTCTGCGACGCTTCGCTGCGGTTGGCAAAATCCTCGGCAATCGCGGCAGGCGCTTCACGCAAATCCTCCGGGGCGGCGGGGTGGTCGGCAAACGACAGCGCGCCAAACATCAAGCTGGCCATCAGCATGGCGAGGGCGAAAAAGCCGATTGCCGAGCGGCGCAGCGCCTTTGTCGACAGGTTGCGGAATGCGTAAAGCAGAATCCCGCACATGGCGTAGAGGAACAATATGTCGCCGAACCAGATCAGGAAGAAATGGATCAGGCCAAAGATTGCGAGGACGATCATCCGGCCAAAGTGGGTGCGCGCGGGGCTGGCCCCGGCGGCGACTGCGGATTGGATGACCAGTAGCGTCGATGCACCGAACATGATCGAGAACAGGCCACGCATCTTGGAATCGAAGACGAGATAGTTGAATGCCCAGATGAACAGGTCCGCGCCTGTATCGCCGCCCCATGCGCGCGGGGTGACATAGGCAAATTCCGGCATAGCAAAAGCGATGATGTTCATTGCGAGGATGCCCATGACGGCGAAACCGCGGGTGACATCGAGGCCGGCGATGCGGTCGATGGCGGGCGGGGGTGGTGCGGGTGGCGGCACGCCGGCATCGTGGAAGGTGGTGACGGTCATGCGATTGGCCCCCTATCGCTGTGTTGTGTGGGTGATGCACGAGCGGGTGGGGGTTGTCCAATGTCCAGTGATTCCTCCCTTAAAGGGGAGGATGCGGATGTCCGTCAGTTGGGTCGCTTGGGCCGCAGTGCCACGACCAATCCGGTCAGCACCAGCAGAGATCCGGCGATGGCGAGGCCGGACCATACATAGCCTTCGAACAGGGTGGAGAGCGCCATGGCGATGATCGGCACCAGCACACCGGACCATGCGGCGGGGCCTGCTCCCACCGCGCGGATGATACCGAAATAGAGGGGGAAGCACAGCACGCTGCCTGCGAGAGCGAGATACAGCAGGCCGGCGAGATAGCCCCAGCGCATGTCGAACACTGGCGGGCCTGCGGTCGCCAGCGCGTAGGTGCCGTCAACGAGCGTGCCCCACAGCATCGCCCAAGCGAGCAGTACGATCATCGATTGCGCGCGCGCTAGCGGGCTGGCCTGCATGACATTGGCGGCAGAAGCAGAAAGGACGGCGGCGAGGCTGAGCGTTGCGCCGGGCAGGACGGCGGAGAAGTCGCCGGTAATCAAGCTCGCCTCATGCGCCAGCAACAGGCCGACGCCGACCATGGCGATGCTGCCGCCCGCAAGGAACTTGCGCTCGACGGGTGTGCCGACGAACAGACGCGACAGCAGCGTATTGGGGATAATCAGCAAGCCGAACATCACCGCGACCACGCCCGAGGTCAGATAATGTTCGGCGCGGTAGACGAAATTGAAGTTGAACATGAACTGGGTGAGGCCGATCGCAGCGGCGAAGATCTGCACTTTGGCAGGCAACCATATCGCTTCGCGGCGAACCAGCGCCAGCGCGAACATGGCGACCGCGGCGATGGCGAAGCGGTAGGTGACCGACCAGCTGACCGGCACGGTTCCCAGTTGATCGCGGATGACCAGCCAGGTCGATCCCCATATCAATGTGACGATCAGGAAGGGGATGAGGACGCGCGGTGTGAGCAGGGTGGGGGAACTCACAGCGCCGCTATCGCATCGGCGAGCGGGCGGACGTCGGCTTCGCTGTGCTGCCAACTCGTCACCAGACGCGCTGCGCCTTCGCCCCAGTCGTAGAAATCGAAGCCTTGGCTGCGGAGCGTCGCGGCGTCGGCGGCGGTGAGGCGGAGGAAGATTTCGTTGGCCTCGACGACGTGGAGCAGGCGTTCGCCCGCAGCCTTGGCGATTATTGCCGCAGCAGCATTCGCGGCACGGGCGTTGGCAAGCCACAAATCGTCCGCCAGCATCGCGTGGAGCTGGGCCGCCAGGAACCGCCCCTTCGACTGGAGATGGCCCGATCGTTTGCGCAATTCGGGCATTCCGGCGGGCATGTCGCCGAAGAAGACCAGCGCCTCTGCATTCATCCCGCCGTTCTTGATGCAGCCGAACGACAGCGCATCGACTCCGGCGCGCCATGTGACATCGGCGGGCGAGCAACTGACGTGCGCGAGCGCATTGGCAAAGCGCGCACCGTCCATATGCAGACTCAAGCCGTGCGCGCGGGCGACATCGCCGATGGCGGCAACCTCGGCGGGTCGCCACGCCAGCCCATATTCGGTTGCGTTGGTGATGCTGATCGCAGCAGGCTGGACCTGATGGACGTCCTTGCGGATCGCCGCCATCCGCGCTGCGAGCGCCGCTACGTCGATCTTCGCGCCTTGTCCGGGTAACAGCATCAGCTTGGCCCCGCCACTGAACATCGCCGGCGCACCGCATTCATCGACCTCGATATGCGCTTCCTCATGGCACAGCACCGCCTGCCATGGCGCGGCGAACGCCGCGAGCGCGATGCTGTTGGCGGCGGTGCCGGTCGGCAGCCACAGCACCGAGCAGCGGGTTCCGAACAGGTCGGAAAAAGCCGCGTCGAGCGATTGCGACAGCGCGTCGCCATCATAGGCTGTGTCGACATGATTGGCGGCGGCGATCGCCTCCATCACCGCCGGATGCACGGGGGCGGCATTGTCGGAAAAGAAGCGGGTCACCGATCCCGCGCCGCTAGCAGTCTGAGCCGCAGCGCATTCAACCGAATGAACCCCGCCGCATCCTTCTGGTCATAGGCGCCGGCATCGTCCTCGAACGTCACATGCCTCTCGGAATAGAGGCTGTGCGGCGATTTGCGGCCGACGACGCTGGCGGTGCCCTTGTAGAGCTTCAGCCGGACGGTGCCGCCGACCTTGGCCTGGCTGTGGTCGATGGCGGCCTGCAGCATCTCGCGTTCGGGGCTGAACCAGAAGCCATTGTAGATCAACTCGGCATATTTGGGCATCAACTCGTCCTTGAGATGCGCCGCGCCGCGATCCAGCGTGATGCTCTCGATACCGCGATGCGCGCGGGCGTAGATTTCGCCGCCCGGCGTCTCGTACATGCCGCGCGATTTCATACCGACGAAGCGGTTCTCGACCAGATCGAGGCGGCCGATGCCATGCTTGCGGCCCAGTTCGTTCAACGCAGTCAGCAGGGTGGCCGGCGACATCGCTTCGCCGTTGAGCGCGACGCCATCGCCGCGCTCGAAATCGACGGTGATATACTCGGGCGTGTCGGGCGCGTCCTCAGGGTTGACCGTGCGCGAATAGACATAGTCGGGGGTTTCGTCCCACGGATCTTCGAGCACCTTGCCTTCGGAGCTGGTGTGCAGCAGATTGGCGTCGGTGCTGAACGGGCTTTCGCCGCGTTTATCGCGTGGCACCGGAATCTGATGTTGTTCGGCCCAGGCGATCAGCGCGGTGCGGCTGGTCAGATCCCATTCGCGCCACGGGGCGATCACTTTGAGGTCGGGGGCGAGCGCGGCGACGCCGAGTTCGAAGCGGACCTGGTCGTTGCCCTTGCCGGTCGCGCCATGCGCCACCGCGTCGGCGCCCGTCTCGCGCGCGATTTCGACGAGCCGCTTGGAGATCAGCGGGCGGGCGATACTGGTGCCGAGCAGATAGTCGCCCTCATAGCGGGCGTTGGCGCGCATCATCGGGAAAACGAAATCGGCGACGAATTCTTCGCGGACATCGTCGATATAGATATGCTCAGGCTTGACCCCCATCATCACCGCCTTGGCGCGCGCGGGCTCCAGCTCGCCCTCCTGTCCCAGATCGGCGGTGAAGGTGACGACCTCGCAGCCGTAGGTGACTTGCAGCCATTTGAGGATGACGCTGGTGTCGAGCCCGCCCGAATAGGCGAGGACTACGCGTTTGATGCCGTCGGTCATTTTTGCGCTATCCTTGGCCGGGCCGCAGCAATGCGGCGAGTCGCGCAAGCCACTATGCAAGGCGGGCAGTGCTGGCAAGTTTGAGGAGGCAGCCATGGCCAAGAGCGAGAACAAGACACAAGCGACGGCGGTGTCGGTTGAGAAGTTCATCGCCGCCGTTCCCGATACGGGGCGGCGGGACGAAGCGCAGACCATTGACGCGATGATGCGGCGGGTGACCGGAGAGGAGCCGCGCATGTGGGGGCCGAGCATCATCGGCTATGGTAGCTATCATTATCGCTATGACAGCGGACGCGAGGGCGACATGTGCCGCGCGGGATTCAGTCCGCGCAAGGCGCAGATCGTGCTCTATCTGATCGGCGACTTCGGGGGTCGGCAGGCAGAGGCTGACGCGCTGTTTGCCGTGCTGGGCAAGCACAGCACCAGCGTCTCCTGCCTGTACATCAAGAAACTGGCCGATGTCGATCTGGCTGTGCTGGAGCGCTTGGCCGTGCTCAATTGGGATGTCATGAACGCCCGCTATCCGGCATAGTCTAGGCGGCAAAAAGGGAATCGATCGATGAGCGAATTTGCAGGCAAGTCCGTGCTGGTTCTGGGTGGCAGCCGGGGGATCGGCGCGGCGATGGTGCGTCATTTCGTTGCCGCGGGCGCGAGCGTCCGTTTCACCTATGCAGGATCGAAGGATGCCGCCGAGGCGCTGGCAGCGGACACCGGAGCAGCCGCGCACAAGGCCGATAGCGCCGTGCGCGAGGAGACGGTGGCAGCGGTGCGCGATGCGGGGGCGCTCGACATCCTCATCGTCAATGCCGGGGTGGCGATGATGGGCGATCCTTTGACCATGGATGCCGATGCGATCGACCGGCTGATCGATATCAATGTCCGTTCGCCCTATCATGCGGCGGTAGAAGCTGGGCGGCAGATGAAGGATGAGGGCCGCATCGTCATCATCGGATCGGTCAATGGCGATCGGGTGCCCGGACCGGGCTTTACCGCCTATGCCTTGTCCAAATCGGCGATGCAGGGGCTGGCGCGCGGGCTTGCCCGGGATTTCGGCGCGCGCGGCATCACCGTCAACACCATCCAGCCGGGGCCGGTCGATACCGACATGAACCCGGCGGAGGGGCCGTTCGCTGCAAAGCTGCATTCGATGATGGCGATCAAACGCCACGCCCATGCCGACGAGATTGCCGCGCTGGCGCTGTACCTGTGCGGCAAGGATGCGGCGTTGATTACGGGCTCAACGCATACCATCGACGGTGGGCTGGGTATTTAGCGGAGCGCATCCACCCTTCCAAGGGAGATGGCACGCACAGCGTGGCGGAGGGGCCGGGCGCAGCGTTCCGACTTGGTCGCAACGCCGCACCGGCCCCTCCATCTCGCTACCCAATGCCGTCCACCACCGCAGGCGTTGGCGCTGCGCGAGCCACCTCTTCCAACGGAGAGGAAGCGGGCTTGCCTCGATGCTTTTGCAACGGCATGAAGCGGCAATAAAATTACCCGGAGAGTCCCCCAATGAAATTACTCGCCCCGCTCTTTGCCGCCTCGGCGCTGACCATCGCATTGCTCGGCGCGACCGCCGCTTCGGCTGACGAGGGTATGTGGACCTTCGACAATTTTCCGGCGGAGACGATGCGCAGCGCGCATGGCTGGGCACCCGATCAAGCATGGCTGGACAGGGTCCGGCAGGCGTCGGTGCGGCTCAATGGCTGTTCGGCGAGTTTCGTTTCGGCCTCTGGCCTGATCCTGACCAACCATCATTGCATCGATGCCTGTCTGCAACAGCTATCTACTGCCGACAGCGATCTGGTGGCCAAGGGGTATGTCGCCGACCGGCGCGAGGCGGAGCGGGTGTGCCCGGGGCAGTCGGCCGAAGTCGTCCAAAAGATCGAGGATGTGACGGCGCGGGTGACCGGGGCGATTGGAGCGACCGCCGGCGAGGCGCTGGTGCGCGCGCGCGATACCGCGATTGCCGTGATCGAGGCTGCCGGGTGCAGCGATCCGGCGAAATATCGCTGTCAGGTGGTGACGCTCTATGGCGGCGGACAGTATAAGCTCTACACCTATCGGCGGTACAGCGACGTGCGGATGGTGTGGGCACCCGAGGCGCAGGCGGCGCAGTTCGGCGGCGATCCCGACAATTTCAATTTCCCGCGCTACTCGCTCGATGCGAGTTTCCTGCGTGCCTATGAGGATGGGCGTCCGGTGGAGACTCCGCACTTCCTGCGCTGGAACCCGCGTGCGCCGGTGGAGGGCGAGATCGTCATGGTCTCGGGCAATCCCGGGTCGACCGCGCGGCAGATCACCGAGGCGCAGCGCGCGTTCGCGCGCGAAGTGGCGCTGCCGACGACGCTGATTTTGGGATCGGAATTCCGCGGGCGGCTGATCGCGGCGATGGCGGCGGGCGATGCCGAGCGGCAGCGGCAGGGCGAAGGCGCGCTCGGCGGGATCGAGAATAGTTTCAAGGCGCAGGCGGGGCAGTTCCGGTCGCTGAACGATGCCGGGTTCCGCACGATGTTGCAGGATCAGGAGGCGGATTTGCGCAGCCGCGCCACGGGCAATGCGGCGGTCGGCGATCCATGGGCGGAGATTGCCGCAGCGGACGCCGCCTATCGCGAACTCTATCTCGACTATCGCTTCCTTGAATCGCAGGCGGGGCAGGGCAGCCAGTTGTTCCGCTGGGCGCGGACCTTGGTGCGATCGGCGGCGGAGCGCGATAAGCCGGTAGCGGAGCGGATGGCGGGCTATAGCGACGCCAATCTGGCGCGGACGGCGCAGAGCCTGTTTCAGGATGTGCCGACCTATGGCTGGCTCGAGGAGCTGCGGCTGTCCTTCTGGCTGGAAAAGACCCGCGAATATCTGACGGTCGATAATCCGCAGGTGCAGGCGGTGTTGGGGCGTGAGGCGCCCGAGGCGATGGCGGCGCGGCTGGTGGCGGGATCGCGGCTCGCCGATCCGGCGACGCGGCGCGCGCTGTGGGAAGGCGGCGCGGCGGCGATCGCTGCTTCGGACGATCCGCTGATCATGTTCGTGCGCGATACCGATGCCCGGGCGCGCGCGGTGCGGGCGCGGGTCGAAGCGGTGTATGAGGGGCCGGTGACCGCAGCGCAGGCGCGGCTCGCGGCGGCACGCTTCGCGGCCTATGGCGACAGCGCCTATCCCGATGCGACCTTCACGCTGCGGCTGTCCTACGGGGTGGTGCAGGGGTGGAGCGAGCGTGGGGCGGACGTGCCCTATCGCACGCTGATCGGCGGCACCTTCGATCGCGCAACGGGGGCGGAGCCGTTCGATCTCGCGCCGGGGTTTGTGGCGAACCGTGCGGCGATCGACGGGGCGCTGACTTATGACTTCGTTTCGACCAACGACATCATCGGCGGCAACTCAGGGTCGCCGGTGATCGCCCGCGACGGCAGCGTGCTGGGCGCGGCGTTCGATGGCAATGTCCATTCGCTGGGCGGCAATTTTGGGTATGACGGGCGGATGAACCGGACGGTGACGGTGTCGACGCAGGCGATACAGGAAGCGTTGGTGGATATCTATCCGGCTCCGGCGCTGGTGGCGGAGTTGAATGGGGGGACGCATCGCGGACGGCGGTGAGTGGTCGCTTCCTCCCCCTTGGGGGAGGGGGACTGCCCGAAGGGTGGTGGAAGGGCCGGTGCCTGATTGGACCGACTGCGCAAGACCGCACCGGCCCCTCCGTCCGCTTCGCGGCCACCTCCCCTGAAGGGGGGGATGCTTTACGCTACCTCGCTTAGATACCGCTCGCGATAGGCTTTGCGCAAACCCACCCGATCCAGCTTGCCCGTGCCCAGCACTGGCAACGCATCGCCGACTTCCCAGAGCTTGGCCGGCACCTTGAACGCCGCAAGCCGCTCGCCGAGAAACGCACGCAGCACTTCTTCCGATACCGCCTCGCCCGGCTTGTAGTGCACCACCGCGCCGACGATTTCGCCGAAGCGTTCGTCGGGCAGGCCGAAGACCGAGCATTCGGCAATGGCGGTATGGCCGTAGATCGCGCTCTCGACCTCAGGGCAGCTAATATTCTCGCCGCCGCGGATGATGATGTCTTTCTTGCGGTCGACGATGAACAGATAGCCGTCGGCGTCGAGATAGCCGAGATCGCCGGTGCGGAAGCGGCCATCCTTGGTGAAGGCCGCCTCGGTCGCCTCGCGGTTGTGCCAATAGCCGTCGAAATTGGCGATGCTGCGGATGGAGACTTCGCCGGTTGCGCCCTGCGGCAACACAGTCCCGGCATCGTCGATGATCGCGAGATCGACCAGCGGCAGCGAGGCTGGCCCGGTCGAATCGGGTTTGGCGAGATAATTGTCGTTGATGTTGCCGCAGCCGACGCCGTTGGTTTCAGTGAGGCCGTAGCCGAGCAGCGGCTGGCCGCCGCCCATGCCGGTCGAAATGCGCTCGACATGGTCGCGCGGGCGCGGGGCTCCACCGGCGGCAAAGCTCTTGCAGCTGGTCAGGTCAAATTTGTCGCGGTTCGGGTGGATCAGCATTTCGTAGCTCATCAGCGGCACGCCGACGAAATAGGTGATCTTCTCCAGCTCGATCAGCCGCATCGCCTCCTCGGCATCCCATTTGGGCATCATCACCAGCTTGCGGCCGATGGCGAAGCTTTGCAGCAGCACCGGCACTTCGCCGGTGACGTGGAACAGCGGCACGTTGAGCAGCGTCGACGCCTGCCCCTCGGGCGCGTTGCCGACGCTGGTCAGCACATGCAGCACGGTCGCGGTCTGGACGATATAGTTGAACGTGCCCTGCGTGACCGCGCGGTGGGTGGAGTAAGCGCCCTTCGACTGACCGGTCGATCCGGAAGTGAACAGGATGGTAGCGATGTCGTCGCCGATGACCATGGGGAGCTGTGTCGTGTCGCTGCCGCCCTTGTTGGTTAGCGGGGCGATGGCTTCGACGATAGGCCGGCCGATGTCGAGGACGACGATCTCCGCGCCATGGTCGATGCCTGAGGCTTCGAGCCGACCGGCGCGCGGCCCGTCGGCGAGGACGATGCGGCAACCCGCATCCTTGACGCCCGTCGCAAGTTCAGCACCGGCCCACCAACCATTGAGCAAGGTGGCGACGCCGCCTGCCATCAGCACGCCCATGTAGGTGACGACCCAGGTCGGGGCATTGCGCATGGCGATGCCGATGCGATCACCCTTGGCGAGGCCAAAGCCGTCGACCAGCGCGCGGGCGACGTCGGTGGCGCGCGCGTAGGTTTCGGCGAAGCTCAGCCGTTCTTCGCCATCGACGAGGAAATCGAGGTCGCCATGCTGGGCGCAGAAATAGGCGAAATAGAAAGGCAGGCTGGGTGGGGCGTTGCTGATCACCGGCATCGACACGCCGAATTTCTCCGCCGTTTCTAGCTGAAACATCTTGCCTTCACCGATAACCGCTTCGAGGCCGTCGGCGATCAGCTGGTCCAATGCGCTCGGCATGGTGAATCTCTCCCTTGGTCTTATGGTTGGCAGCAGATATGGGGGGAAAAATCCCGGGGGAAAAGCCTTGATCCTGTCGTTGCTGGCTGACGTTACGGCCTACACCAATTTTGCCGACCTTCGCCTGATCAAGGAAGTGCTGATCCCGCTGCCTTTCACAGACGCGGTGCTTCCAATCCGATTCTACAGCCTGGCCTATATCGTCGGAATTTTTGCCGGATATTGGCTGGTCAAGCGGATGTTGCGCGAACCTGGCGCGCCGATGGCGGAGCGGCATGTCGACGATCTCTTGTTCTGGGCGATGCTGGGTGTCATCCTCGGCGGGCGGCTGGGTTATGTATTGTTCTACAATCTTGATCAGTATCTCGCCAACCCGGTGGCCATCTTCAAATTATGGGACGGGGGCATGAGCTTCCATGGAGGCGTCATTGGGGTGACGCTGGCGATCTGGTTCATCGCGCGGCGCAACCTGCTCAGCTTCCTGCGCATCTGCGACTATGTCGCCTGCGTCGTGCCGATCGGGATGCTGCTCGGGCGGCTGGCGAATTTCGTCAATGGCGAACTTTGGGGGCGGGTGACCGACGTGCCATGGGCGATGACTTTTTGCGACCTTGGCTCGAACCCTTGTGTTAGTTCGATGATTCCGCGCCATCCAAGCCAATTATATCAGGCGGGGCTAGAAGGCTTGTTGCTGCTGATCGTGCTGACTTACCTGTTCTGGCGAACCAAGGCGCGCTATAATCCGGGGCTGCTGGTCGGGGTATTCACTGCGGGCATGGGAATCTCGCGATTCGTCGTAGAATTTTTCCGCCAGCCGGATTCGCAGTTGCTCGAATTCGCCCAGCGCACCGGCCTGTCGATGGGGCAGTGGCTGACCGTGCCGATGATATTGTTGGGCGTCTGGCTGGCTTGGAGCGCGAAAGGCCGTCGCCAGCGGATCGAGCCGTTCGCAGGTCCGGACAGCGTTGCGTGAGCGGACTGCGCTGGTGATCCACAGCTCATTTGTCATTCCCGCGAACGCGGGAATCCAGGGGCGGCCAGCACTGCGGTTAGCCGCCCCTGGATTCCCGCGTTCGCGGGAATGACAATCGGGTGGTTGTCATGGGTGAAAAATCCCTTGCCGCCGAGCGGCTCGATCGCCTGATCGCCCAAGGCGGATCGGTGCCGGTCAGCCTGTTCATGGCCTATGCCAATGCGCATTATTATGCGACGCGCGATCCGCTGGGCACCGACGGCGATTTCACCACCGCGCCCGAAATCAGCCAGATGTTCGGTGAACTGATCGGGCTGTGGTGCGCCGATCTGTGGATGCGCGCTGGCCGGCCCGAGGTCGCCTATATCGAGCTGGGGCCGGGGCGCGGCACGCTGGCGGCGGATGCGCTGCGATCGATGCGGCAGTTCGGCCTCACTCCGCCGGTGCATTTCGTCGAAACCAGCCCGGTGCTGCGCGACCTGCAAGCCGCCGCCGTGCCGGAGGCGGTGTTCCATGCCGATGTTTCGACTTTGCCGCAGGATCGGCCGCTGCTGGTGATCGCCAATGAGTTCTTCGACGCGCTGCCAGTCCGGCAAATGGTGCTGACCGAACAGGGGTGGCGCGAGCGGGTGGTGACGTTGGTCGATGGTGCCTTCGCGCCAGCGGCGGGCCGCTTGCCGATGGACGCGGCGGTGCCGCAAAGCATGCGCCATGCCGGCATCGGCGCGATCGTCGAGGCAAGCCCCGCCAGCGTCGCCATCGCCCGCGATCTGGCGATCACGCTGGAGCGACAGGGCGGGGCGATGTTGGTGATCGATTATGGCTATGCCGAGGCCGCACCGGGGGATACGTTGCAGGCGGTCGAGCGGCATCGCTATGCCGATGCGTTCAGCGGCGTAGGGGATCGCGACATTACCGCGCATGTCGATTTCGCCGCACTGGCCACAGTCGCGCGAGCGGCAGGGCTGGAGGTGAGCGGGCCGGTCGGTCAGGGCGATTTTCTTGCGCGGCTTGGAATAGATGAGCGCGCCGTCGCGCTTGCGGCGAAGCATCCGCCACGGGCGGAGGAAGTGCGCGGTCAGCGGCATCGGCTGACCCATGCCGATCAGATGGGGACGCTGTTCAAGGCACTGGCGATGCGCCATGCCGACTGGCCGGATGTGGAGGGATTTGCATGAGCGAGACGGGGGATATCGTGCTGGAGGTGCCGACGGTGGCGGATGCTACTGCGGTATCGGCGTGTGCGCAGGCGAGCTTCCGCGAAACCTTTGCCGACCTCGCCTATCCGCCCGAGGATCTGGCGCATTTTCTGAAGAGTGCGATGGGTGCAGCGCGCTATGCCGCGCAGATTGTCGATCCGGACTACGCGCTGCGCATCGCGCGCGGAGCGGGCGGGGAACTGGTCGGCTTCGTCAAGGCCGGCCCGAACGAACTGCCGCTGCCCGATGGCGAGCCGGAACGTGAGCGGACGTTCGAGCTGCACCAACTGTATCTGCGCGAGGGCGCGAAGGGGACGGGACTGGCCGACCGGATGATGGCCTTCATCGATGCCGAAGCGCGGGCGCGCGGGGCGGTCGCGGTGTTTCTGTCGGTCTATATCGGTAATGTGCGGGCGCAGCGGTTTTATGCGCGTCATGGTTATGTCGAGGTGGGGAAGAATCCGTTCATGGTCGGGACTGTGGTCGATGACGACCGGGTGTGGCGCAAGTGGGTATGAGCGCCATTCTCTCATCCGTCATTGCGAGCGCAGCGAAGCAATCCAGAGCGGCGCTGCGCAACACGGGATTGCCCAGCTGCGCTCGCAATGACGAGCTGGGGGTTGTTCATGACTGACCCCGTCGGCCTCTGGCGCAGCGGCCTGCTCGACGGCTGCCCGCACGGTTTTTCCGGACGGCGCGGAGGCGTCTCCACCGGAGATTTCGCCAGCCTGAATGTCGGGCATGGATCGCGTGAGGATGCTGACCTCATCGCCGAGAACCGGCGGCGCGCAGTTGACGCCGTGCTGCCTCGGGCGAGGCTGGCGAGTGTCTATCAAGTGCATGGGCGGACGTGCGTAACGGTGCGTGAGATGGTCGCGTTTGAGCAGCGACCGCACGCCGATGCGATGGTCACCGATGTGCCGGAACTGCTGCTCGGGATTCTCACTGCCGACTGTGTGCCGGTGCTGTTCGCCGATCGCTCGGGCGGGGTGGTCGGCGCGGCGCATGCCGGGTGGAAGGGCGCGCTGGCGGGGGTGACCGACGCGACGATCGAGGCGATGGTCGCACTCGGCGCCGATGTCTCGCGGATCGTGGCGGCGGTCGGGCCGTGCATTGCGCGGGCCAGCTACGAGGTCGATGAGCGACTGTTTCGCGCCTTCGCCGAGGCGAATGCGGAGAATGAGCGGTTCTTCATCGATGGGCGGGCAGGGCACTGGCAGTTCGATCTGGAGGCCTATGTCGGCGTGCGGCTGGCGGTGGCGGGGGTGGCACGGGTCGAGCTGATGGGGCTGGACACTTATGCCAATGAGGCCGACTTCTTCAGCTATCGGCGTGCGACGCATCGTGGGGAGCCGGGCTATGGGCGGCAGTTAAGCATGATCGGGGTGGGGGAATGAACATTTGGACTAGTACCTCCCCGGAACGGGGAGGTGGCCGCGAA
>JAYSZB010000019.1:0-44294 GCA_043727035.1 Sphingomonas sp.
CGATGCTCGCAATGACGGGCTAATATCCGCGCGTGAAATTTTACCGAACATAACTCGCTCCATTGGCATCCAGCACCGCGCCGGTCATCGACGCCGGTGCATCGAGCGCACAAAACACCGCCATCGTCGCAATCTCCTCCGGCATCGCCACTCGCCCCAGCGGAATATCGGCGAGCAGCTTATCGCCGCCCCGCGATGCCAGATAGTCCTCGGCCATACCCGTCATCGTAAATCCCGGACAGATCGCAAAAGCCAGCACATCGTCGCGGGCATAACCGCGCGCAATCGTCTTGGTCATCGCCACCATCCCCGCCTTCGCCGCCGCATAGTGCCAATGCGCCGGGCTGTCGCCACGATGCGCCGCGCGGCTGGCGATGTTGACGATCCGGCCGCCGCCGTTGTCCAGAAAATGCAGCACCGCCAGCCGCGAAAGCTGCGCAGCGCTGGTCAGATTGACATCCATCGTTGTGCGCCAGCCCGCCAGCCAATCGTCGTCGTTGGCGTCGAGCGGAGTCGCTTCGAACGATCCGGCATTGTTGATCAGCACATCGACGCGGCCGTCGAGTTGACCGAGCGCGGTTTGCCAAAGTTTCGGTGCGGTAGCGGGATCGGCGAGATCGCCGTCCTTGCTCGAAAAAGCGATGACGCGGCAACCGCGTGCGCCAAGTGCGGCGTGGATAGCAGCGCCGATGCCACGACTGGCTCCGGTCAGGAGGATATTGGTCATAAGGAGGGGGGTAGCGCGACTTGCCTACCGCTGGAAGGGCAGAGCGCCTTTTATCCCCTCTCCCGCTTGCGGGAGAGGGACAGCTTCCGCAGGAAGCAGGGTGAGGGTGTGTCTGAGAGCGCGGCCCTGCTGACACACCCTCACCCTCGCCGCCTTCGGCGTCTTTCCCTCTCCCGCAAGCGGGAGAGGGTGTGCGGGCCCTACGCCACTTTCCGCGTAAACTCGCTCGCCGACTGGCTCAGCTTGGCAAAGCTCTCATTGATGCTGGCAAAGCCATTTTCCAGCGCGCTTATTTCGCTCACCACCCGGTCGGTATCCTCGCGGATCGCGGTGATCGTGCCCGACATCGAATCGGCGGCGAGTGCGGTCTCATCGACGGCAGCGGTGATCGTCGTCACCGTCTGCGCCTGCGCGTCCATCGAATCGCGGATGCGCCCGGCAAAGGCTTTCACCTCCTCGACCGTCTCGCGGATCGAGCTGTTTGCCGCCACCGTCGTCCGCGTCGCTGACTGGATCGCGGCGATCTTGCTGGCGATATCGTCGGTCGCCCGCGCGGTCTGGTTGGCGAGGCTCTTCACCTCCTGCGCCACCACGGCAAAGCCGCGCCCGGCATCGCCGGCGCGTGCTGCTTCGATGGTCGCGTTCAGCGCCAGCAGATTGGTCTGCCCGGCAACATCGCGGATCAGCCCGAGGATGGATTCGATCGTCTCGGCATGGCCCGACAGCGCGACCGAAATATCGAGCGCTTCGCTTGCCTGCTCGCTCGCCCGATCGGCGATATGCGCTGCATTCTCGACCTCCTGCCGCGTCGTGTCGATCGCCCGGATCAACCCCGCCGCCGTCCGTGCTGCCTCTCGCATCGCCAGCGCTGATTGCTCGGCAGCAGCAGCGACTTCGCTTGCTTTGCCCAGCATTCCGCGAGCGGCAATGGCGGCTGCGCTGGTCTGTCCGCCCAGTTGCGCACCGACCGCCGATGCCCCCAGCATATCATGCGCCACGGTCGTTTCGAACTGGCTGGCCAGTTCGACGCGCTCGCGCCGCGTGATATGGCTGTCGAGCTTCTGCTTGTAGCTGTGGAGAATATCCGCCTCGAATGTCGCCATCTGCATCATTGTCTGCGCCATGACCACCCGATCTTCATCGGCAATCCCCTCGGCTTCGAGCGCGAGCCTGACGCCAAGACCGTTGGCCGCGCTCAGGCACGCGATGATTGTGCCGATGTCGAGACCGGCAGAAACAGCGCGCCACGCGTAAAGGCAGCAGATCGTGCCCCATTCCTGCTCGGTCGGTCGCTCGTATTTGGCGCGGACATAGGGCACACCGTCGGCGATAGTCTGTTCGAGCGTAGCGCCGGTGACCTGAACGGCGCTTGGAACCCGGCTGTTGTAGGTGTCCCAAAAGGCGCGGATCAGCTCTGACTCGCGTCCGGCGTAAACGGCGACCGCCTTGCGGCATCGTGCAGTCAGTGTGCCGTCGGCGTCGAATACGCTCAGCTTTTCGGCCACCGGAATCGGCGGCACATCGGAAAAGGCGAGTTTCTTGGCTTGCGTGCTTGGCATGGTCTCTCCGGTCCCCGAAACAGCGGTCGAGCGATGAAGCCTTGATAGGCGGGCTTGGTTAACGCGGCGTAAGTGCCCGCATGGCTTGACGTGCACGGTAACTTTGCAACTACTCCAGGTAATATTATTACGCCGCGCAAACCGCCACGAGCCGTGCTATAGGTCGAAGGCTTCGGGTATCAGGAGAGACGAGCATGATCATCGGCTGCCCCCGCGAAATCAAGAATCACGAGTATCGCGTCGGCCTGACGCCAGAAAGCGCACGCGAACTGACAGCGCACGGCCATCGCGTGCTGATCGAAAGCGGCGCAGGGCAGGGCATCGGCGCCAGCGACGATCATTACCGCGCCGCCGCCGCCGAAGTCGTCGGCGATGCCGCGACTATTTTCGTCACCGCCGAAATGGTGGTCAAGGTCAAGGAGCCGCAACAGCAAGAGCGCGCAATGCTGCGCTCGGGCCAGATCCTCTACACCTATCTCCACCTCGCTCCCGATCCCGAACAGACCGACGATCTGCTCAAATCGGAGGTCGTCGGCATTGCTTATGAAACCGTCACCGGACGGCAAGGCGGCCTGCCGCTGCTCAAGCCGATGAGCCAGGTCGCCGGTCGCATGAGCATCCAGGCCGGCGCCACCGCACTCGAGAAGGCGCATGGCGGGCGCGGCGTCCTGCTCGGCGGCGTCCCCGGCGTTGCGCCAGGCAAGGTCTGCGTCATCGGCGGCGGCGTCGTCGGCTTCAACGCGGCGCAAATGGCGGTCGGCCTCGGCGCGGACGTGACCATCCTCGATCGCGACCCCGAAGTGCTCGAACGGCTCGGCATCCATTTCGAATCGCGCGCGAAAACTCGCTTCTCGAACAAGGCCAATCTCGCCGAATGCGTCGCTGGGGCCGATCTGGTCATCGGCGCGGTGCTGATCCCCGGTGCCGCCGCCCCGCACCTCGTCACCCGCGCCATGCTCGGCACGATGCAGCCGGGATCGGTGCTGGTCGACGTCGCCATCGATCAGGGTGGCTGTTTCGAGACCAGCCACGCCACGACGCACAGCGAGCCGACCTATGTGGTCGACGGCATCGTCCATTATTGCGTCGCCAACATGCCCGGCGCGGTCGCGCGCACCAGCACCTACGCGCTCAACAACGTCACGCTGCCGCACGCGTTGCGCATCGCCGACTTGGGCTGGAAGGCGGCGCTGACCGCCGATCCGCACCTCGCCGACGGTCTCAATGTGTGGAACGGAAAAATCACTTGCGCGCCGGTGGCGGAAGCGCTCGGCCTGTCCTATGCTCCCCTCGCGGAGGCTTTGGCCTGAGGGCCGCTGATCACAAGAGAGTGCAATGACCGATACGCCCAACCAGAATCCCGACGCCGCGCCCGAACCCGAAGAAAATGAGGTTCTGCGCGAAACCCGCGCAGCCAAGGAAGCGGGCAAGGCAGCGGACAATAAGAACCGCTTCGGCTGGAAAACGGCTGCTGCTGCGGCTGGCATCGGTTCGGCTGCACTGGCCGCCGCACTGCTTTACACCAATCGCAATAAATCATGATTGCAACCCGCGCCTAACCGCCACGCAACCGTCCTCACCCGGTTGCATCCCCCCGGCATTGCGGTAAAGCACGAGCCGAGACAGAGGCAGAGGGACGGGTCTGTCCATCGGCCCGTCCGCGCCTATCCAACAGGGGGAAAGCCATCCCATGGCCGCATCAGCCGATCGTCCGTTATCGCCGCATCTGCAGGTGTATAAGTGGGGCCCGCACATGCTGGTCTCCATCCTCCATCGCGCCACCGGCGACACCATGGCCATCGCCGGATCGCTGCTGTTGCTGTGGTGGCTCGGTGCCGCTGCGAGCGGCGCAGACGCTTATGCGACCTTCGTCGGCTATGTCTGGCAGGCCCCCGATGCCACCGTGCTCAGCTGGCAGAATTGGGTCGGTCGCGCGCTGCTCGTCGGCCTGACCTATGCCTTCTTCCAGCATGCTTCGTCGGGTCTGCGCCACCTGCTGCTCGATACCGGCGCGGGCTATGAGCTCAAATCCAACCGTCTGTGGTCGATCGTCGTCGCCACCGTGCCCCTGCTGCTGACCGCAGCCTTGTGGGTCTATATTCTGATCGGGAGCATCTGACATGGGCGAAGGAACCCAGCTTGGCCGTGTCCGCGGCCTCGGATCGGCGCGCACCGGCACGCATCATTTTACCATGTCGCGCATCACCGCGATCGCCAATCTGACGCTGATGACCTGGCTGATCGTCAGCCTCGTCATCGGCGACTTCTCGACCTATGCTTCCTTCCAGAAGTGGCTGTCCTCGCCCTTCGCCGCCGTGCCGATGGCGCTGCTGGTGATCAGTGTCTTCACCCATTTCCGCCTCGGCCTGACCGTGCTGATCGAGGATTATGTCCATGACGAGGCGTTGAAGCTGGCCAGCCTGCTGGCGCTGACCTTCTTCGCCTGGGGCGGCATGATCTTCGCCCTATTCTGCATCGCCAGTGTCGCTTTTGCAGGAGCGCCCAATGTCGGCCAGTGACGTCAATCTCGGCAAGAGCGCCGCGCCCGCCTACAAGATCATCGACCATGTCTATGACACCGTCGTCGTCGGCGCGGGCGGCTCGGGCCTGCGCGCCACCATGGGATCGGCAGAGGCAGGGCTGAAAACCGCGTGCATCACCAAGGTGTTCCCGACCCGCAGCCACACCGTCGCGGCGCAGGGCGGCATCGCCGCCAGCCTCGGCAACAACACGCCCGATCACTGGCAATGGCATATGTACGACACCGTTAAGGGGTCGGACTGGCTGGGCGATCAGGACGCAATCGAATATCTCGTCCGTGAAGCCCCGCAAGCGGTATATGAGCTAGAGCACGCCGGTGTGCCGTTCAGCCGCAACGAGGACGGTACCATCTATCAGCGCCCGTTCGGCGGCCATATGCAGAATATGGGCGCAGGCCCCCCGGTGCAGCGCACCTGCGCCGCCGCCGACCGCACCGGCCACGCCATCCTCCACGCGCTCTATCAGCAGAGCCTTAAATACGCCGCCGACTTCTTCAGCGAATATTTCGCGCTCGACCTGATCATGGTGAACGGGGAGTGCCGCGGCGTCATCGCCATGTGCATGGAGGATGGCAGCATCCACCGCTTCAAGAGCCAGGCCGTCGTCCTCGCCACCGGCGGCTACGGTCGCTGCTATTACACCGCGACCTCGGCCCACACCTGCACCGGTGACGGTGGCGGCATGGTGCTGCGCGCGGGCCTGCCGCTGCAGGACATGGAGTTCGTCCAGTTCCACCCGACCGGCATCTACGGCGCGGGCGTGCTGATCACAGAGGGCGCGCGCGGCGAGGGCGGGTATCTGACCAACTCCGAAGGCGAGCGCTTCATGGAACGCTACGCCCCGTCGGCCAAGGATCTCGCCTCACGCGACGTCGTCAGCCGCTCGATGGCGCTGGAAATGCGCGAAGGCCGCGGCGTCGGCCCCGAAAAGGACCATATCTACCTCCACCTCGACCATATCGATCCCAAGGTGCTGGCCGAACGCCTCCCCGGCATCACCGAAAGCGGCAAGATTTTCGCCGGCGTCGATCTGACCCGCCAGCCGCTGCCCGTCACCCCCACCGTCCATTATAATCTGGGCGGCATCCCCTGCAATTATTGGGGCGAAGTGATGACAGTGAAGGACGGTAACCCCGAAACCATCGTCCCCGGCCTGTTCGCCGTGGGAGAGGCAGCGTGTGTTTCCGTGCACGGCGCCAACCGCTTGGGTTCGAACAGCCTGATCGATCTCGTCGTCTTCGGCCGCGCTACCGGCCACCGGCTCAAGGAACTGGTCAAGCCCGGCGCAGCCCACAAGCCGATGCCCGCCGACAGCGCCGATCTCGCGCTCGCCCGCGTCGATCATTTCCGCTTCGCCAAGGGCGGCTCACCGACCGCCGTCGTCCGCACCGAAATGCAAAAGACCATGCAGAAACACTGCGCCGTGTTCCGCGACAGCGCGCTGCTCGACGAAGGCAAGACCCAGCTCTCTGCCACCTACCAGCGGATGCAGGACATCCACGTCACCGACCGCTCGCTGATCTGGAACACCGACCTCATCGAAACGCTGGAACTCGACAACCTCATCAGCCAGGCGACCTGCACCATCCACGGCGCATCGAACCGCCATGAGTCACGCGGTGCCCACGCCCACGAAGACTTCCCCAACCGCAACGACGCCGAGTGGATGAAGCACACGGTGACATGGTTCGACGGCTGGGGCGGCAAGGGCGGCGATGTGACCATCGATTACCGGCCAGTGCATGAATATACGTTGAGCGATGAGGCGACATATATCGAGCCGAAAGCGCGGGTGTATTGATTGGGGGATGACATGTTTGGGTGGCTGAAGCGTCGCAAAGATCGTGAATTGCGAATGCTGATGTACCAAAACTCATGTGCAACCGAAGCAACCCTTGCGGGTTATTTCGTTGATAATCCTGACATGACGCGTCTTTTAGGCCGCCTTTGTTCGATGAACGAGGTAATTGAGCACGACTTTAATCGGCTCGGGACGCTGCGACTCGAGCAGATTGATTCGCTATTGTATATCAATGGGGAAGTGAGAAAAATATACGAAACTACGGCTTCTCGAATGCTTGAGAGTTTTGACGACGCTCATACGCCGAGGATGGGCTGGGATTTCTACCTCGATAAGTGACAAGAGGCTTAGGCTGGTTGATTTGGTACAATCGCCGGTGAAGGTTTAGTAGGCGCGTGGCGCTAAGGCGCCCGCCGTTGGCTTAACTATTGATTGCAAAGTATAAATTATGTTTCCAATTCTCTTGACCGGAGCGCGAGGTTTTGTTTAGTATCATTGTTGGGAGGTGAGCTATGCTTATTGATGACAAGGTCCGCCGCGCAATGGAAGCCGTTGAACTCGATGAAGTCAAGCGAGCCGCTGCTGTGCTCGCCAAGCACGGGCTTGGGGTTTTCGTTCCTCACATGCACACCGACGACGTCGATTTTGCCGAAATGCCGCACGACATGGTACAAGTCGAGAGGAATTGCGTCGTTTCGTTTAAACCTCGCTCTGAGGCGACTGGCGTTCCGGTAGGATGGATAGCTGAGGATGACGGTTATACTATCACGATGGCTTGCATGACACATTGTGAACAGGTTCATAATCAAACGCATGGCGAGACACATCGCCGATTTCACAGTACGTATTGACTCGCGACGGTCTGGCTATAATGTTGGTAGTCCCAAGGACCAATACTAGGGACACTAATTCCGGGGACGAATTCCGGCGACACTACAAATTCCGGGGACACTATACTAAACTCGGCGCGACGCCACGCTTAGCGTCGGTTCACGCAGAGGCGCAGAGGAAGAAAACCGCAAAGTTCGCAGAGGGTCGAACCGGCAAACCTGCGCATCATCGCACCGTCGCGCATGGCGAATGTCGATCAAGACAAAGCCGCGTCGCCGCAAGAGCCACATCCTCTGCGCTCTCTGCGTCTCTTCCTTCCTCTGCGCCTCTGCGAGAACCCTTCCTTTCTTCTCTCCGCGCCTCCGCGCCTCCGCGTGAACTCCTATCTACCGCAGCCACCAGCGCCGCACCCATCGCCCCCGCGCAGCGCTTTCCTACAGCCTGCGACCCATGCTATGCGCACCCATGCTCATCGCCTGCAAAATTCAACAAAACCAACACCCTACCGCCCCACCACCGCAGCGATTGATCGACCGCGCCGATCACCGGGGCAAAAGTGATATCGCCCCCTTGGGGGTCATCACTCTTATCACTCTTGCCCGCCCGCTGATCGAGCGAATCGATCAATCGACGGCGGCGACGTCACCCAACGCACACTCCGCATCCATCCGCTCGTGCAGGATGCGGACGATCTCTATGCTTTCATCGGTGGGGAGATAGAAAATGATGTGGTGGCCGCTGTTCAACTTGCGCAACCCGCGATGGCCGATTTCGGTCTCCGCAAAGCGCCTGTCGAAGCTGGCCAACGATTTGATGCTGGTTCGGATCGCGGAGACATATCGCGCTGCCTGATCCTCGCCCCAGCGCGCCTTTGTCGAGCGGGCGATGCCGCGCAAGTCGGCTGAGGCTCGAGTTCGAAAGACGAGCCGCTTGCCGGTCGGTGGGCTCACCGCGCGCCGAATTCGTCGTCGAACCAGAGGTCGATATCGAACCCTTCATCGACCGGGCTGGCCATTCCGACATCGAGCGCGTCCAACAATCGTTGTCGCTCGGCATCCTGCGTGATGAATCGCCGCATCGCCTCGCGCACGACCTCACTGGTCGATCCATATTCGCCCGACTCGACCTTGCGGCGAGCGAATTGCTGATAGGGTTCGCCCAGTGCGATGGAGGTGTTTTTGCTTGCCATGCGGCGGCAATACCATATTTTGGTATCGATGCCAACGACTACCGCGTCTCGCCCTCCGGCATCACCGCATCCTCGCGCACCGCCGCCGCGTCGCCACCCCGCACCCACACCGGGCGCCCGCCAACCCACGTCTCGGCCACCCGCGTCGCGCGCACCTCGGTTGGTGGCCCAAGCAGCGGATCGACATCGACCAGGATGAAATCGGCGCGCATCCCTGGCATCAGCGTGCCGATGCGGTCCTCGGCAAATCCGGCGAATGCCGCGCTGCGCGTGAACCCGTCGAGCGCCGCCTCGCGCCCCACCGCCTCCTCGACGCGCCAGCCGCCGAACGGCTGCCCCGCCGCATCTTCGCGGGTGAAGGCGGTGACGAGGCCGGCGAATGGATCGGCGCTCTCCACCGGAAAATCGGAGCCGAACGCCAGCCGCGATCCCGTTCCCGCGATGCTCCGCCACGCATAGGCCCCGCCGAGTCGATCCGGCCCCAGCCGCGCCTCGGCCATCAGCCTATCGCTGGTCTGGTGCACCGGCTGCATCGAGGCGATGATGCCATGCGTGCCGAAGCGAGCGATGTCGGGCAGATCGACGATCTGCGCATGCTCGATCCGCCAGCGCCGGTCGCCGCCGAAGCTGGTCGCGACATCGTCGATCGCGCCGAGCAGTTCGGCGTTGGCGGCATCGCCAATGGCGTGCACCGCCACCTGAAACCCGTCCATGCTCGCCCGCACCATGCGGTTGCGCAGTTCGGCGGGGGTGAGCATCGGCAGTCCGCGCTGGCCCGCCGCGTCGGCATAGGGTGCCTTGAGCCACGCTCCGCGCGATCCCAATGCGCCGTCGAGATAGAGCTTTACGCCCACCATCCGCAGCCGGTCGTCGTACAGCCACGGTGTCGGCCCGCTGCCGCCGATCAGCGCCATATTGTCGATTTCGGCGGCATAGCTGATGATGCGGACGTTCAGCGCGCCAGCATCGCCCGCGCGGCGATAGGCCTGCCAGTCGTCGATTGTCGTTCCCATGTCGGCAACGGTCGTCACACCCATCGATAGTAGCCGCTCCTGCGCCAACAGCAGCGCCCGGTCGCGGTCGCGCGCCAACGGGGCAGGGCGGTGCCGGTCGATCAGCGCCATCGCGGCGTCGACGAAGACACCTGTCGGTCGGCCTGCCGCGACCTCGATCCGCCCGCCGCTCGGCGAACGCGTCGTCGCGGTGATCCCCGCCACCCGCATCGCCGCGCTGTTGGCCCATCCGGCATGGCCATCAACCCGCTCGAGCCAGATCGGCTTGTCGATGCCGAGGCCATCGAGATCGGCGGCTGTCGGGAAGCGCCCCAGCCCCCATAATTCCTGATTCCAGCCGCTGCCCATGATCCACGGCAGATCGGCATTCGTGGCGGCATAGGCACGGATCGCTTCCTGCGCCTCCGCCAGACTGCGGGTGCCGCTGAGGTCGAGCAACATCGCCTGAAAGCCCAGCCCCATGACATGACCATGCGCATCGATCATGCCGGGTATCAGCACTGCACCACGCCCGTCCTTGCGAAAATCGGGCCGTTCGGGACGGTCGTCGCCGCGCCGGAGCAGCCGTTCGACCCGGCCGTCGTCGTCGATGACTAAGCCGGTGAAGCGGACGACTCGACCTTCCGCGTCGAGGGTGATGCCGTCGACATTATCGACCAGCGTATCGGCGAGGGCTGGGGAGGCGAGCAGGAGGAGCGCTGCAAAAATACCTCCTCGGCACGGGGAGGGGGACCACGAAGTGGTGGAGGGGTAGCGTCTTGCCACTGACGTCGTGGCAAGCCGCGACCCCTCCACCACCCTTCGGGGCCACCTCCCCGTGCCGGGAAGGATTGATTGTAGCACGACCCGCACACTCACTTCGGCAACCTCCGCACCAGCGCACTCGTATCCTGCCGCCCCGCTCCCATTGCCTGTATTTCTGCGCAAAACTGATCGACCATCGCCGCGACCGGCAGGCTCGCACCCGTCGCCCGCGCTTCCTCGATCGCCAGCCCGACGTCTTTTCTCATCCAGTCCACAGGAAACCCGCCCTCGAAATCGTCGCGTGCCATCGCGTGCCAGTGATTGTCCATCTGCCAGCTCGCAGCCGCGCCGCCGGAAATCGCGTCATAGACCTTGTCGATGTCGAGCCGCGACGACTGGGCGAATCGCAACGCCTCCGCCAGCCCCTCGACCACCGCCGCCAGCGCAATCTGGTTGGCCATCTTCGTCACCTGCCCGGTGCCCGGCCCGCCGATATGGACGATGCGTTTCGAATAGGCCTCGAACAACGGTGTTGCCGCTTCGATCGCCTTCTTCTTGCCGCCGCACATGATCGTCAGCGTGCCCGCTTCCGCGCCGGGCTGGCTGCCGGTGACGGGCGCGTCCACCACCAATACCTCGCGCGATGCCCCCTCGACCGACAATTGCCGCGCCAGCCTCGCCGAAATCGTGCTGTGGTCGATGTACAGCGATCCCTTGCGCATGGACCGGAACGCGCCGTCACGGCCCATCGTCACCTGCGACACATCGTCATCGGTGCCGACGCAAGTGATGACCGCATCGGCGCTCTCGGCCGCCTCCATCGGGTTCGCCGCCATGCGCCCGCCGTGTTTCTCTATCCACGCCTCAGCCTTGGCGTGCGTGCGGTTGAACAGGATCATGTCGTGGCCCGCAGCGGCGAGATGCCGGGCCATCGGCCCACCCATGATGCCGAGGCCGATGAAAGCTATGGTTGCCATCGCCCATCCATAAGCGCGGTTTGCGCCAGCCGCCAGATGCGATAGGGCAGGGCCATCATGACCGCAACGACCCCCGTCCTTACCGACAGCGTCCTCCCCGACGCGCCCGCGCCCTCCGCCTCGCCGCTGCTGACGCTGGCGGATATCCGTGACGCGCAGGAACGGATCGGCACGTCGGTGCTGCATACGCCGACGACGCACAGCCGCACGCTGAGCGAAATGGTCGGCGCGAATGTTTTCCTCAAGTTCGAAAATCTGCAATTCACCGCCGCCTACAAGGAACGCGGCGCGCTCAACACGCTGCTGCTGATGGACGTCGATCAGCGCGAGCGTGGTGTCATTGCCGCCAGCGCCGGCAATCATGCGCAGGGGCTCGCCTATCATGGTGCCCGTCTTGGCGTGCCCGTCACCATCGTCATGCCGCAAACCACGCCGATGGTGAAGGTGCAGCAGACCGCCAGCCATGGCGCGACCATCATTCTCCACGGCGAGAAATATGACGATGCCTATGCGCATGCCCGCCTGCTCGAGGCAGAGCGCCGGCTGACCTTCGTCCACCCGTTCGACGATCCGCGCATCGCCGCAGGGCAGGGCACCGTCGCGCTCGAGATGCTCGCCGATCAGCCCGATATCGACACGCTGATCATCCCGATCGGTGGCGGCGGGCTGTTCTCGGGCATGGGCACCGCCGCGCGCGGGCTCAAACCCGACATCCGCCTCGTCGGCGTGCAGGCGGAGCTTTATCCGTCGATGTACGCCAAACTCAACCATATGGACATGCCGTGCGAGGGCGATACGCTCGCCGAGGGCATCGCCGTGCGTCAGCCGGGCGAATTCACCAGCCAGGTGGTTGCCAAGCTCGCCGACGACATCGTCCTCGTTGCCGAACGCCATCTCGAACGCGCGGTCTCGCTGCTGCTGCAGATAGAGAAGACCGTCGTCGAAGGTGCTGGCGCTGCCGGGTTCGCCGCGCTGCTCGCCCATGCCGACCGGTTTAAGGGCAGCAATGTCGGGCTGGTGCTGTGTGGCGGCAATATCGACACGCGGCTGCTCGCCAATGTGTTGCTGCGCGATCTCGCGCGCTCAGGCAGGCTTGCCCGCCTGCGCATCCGGCTTCAGGATCGCCCGGGTGCGCTGTTTAATGTGATGCGCGTGTTCAACGAACATCATGTCAACATCGTTGAGATTTATCACCAACGCATCTTCACCACCCTCCCGGCCAAGGGCCTGATCACCGACATCGAATGCGAGACACGCGACCGCGCGCATCTCGACACGCTGGTCGGGGCCCTACGCAAGGCGGGCTATCAGGTGACGCTGGTCGAACTGGCCTGACATATTGATTGCTGTCCCGTTCTGAATCACCGGCGGGCGCAACGCAGAAAGCTTGGTAAATGCTCTTTCGCTGAACCGACCCTCTCGGCATAGTGCGCGCAGACCACTCCGAAAGGCCAGACGCGCTCGTGACCGCACCATTTCGTTTCCCGCGCTTCTTCGTTACCAGCCCGACGCCGTGCCCGTATCTGCCGGGACGGTTCGAGCGCAAGGTGTTCACCGAACTCAATGGCTCGAACGCCTCGGAACTCAATGACGCGCTTGGCCGCATCGGGTTTCGCCGCAGCCAGAATGTCGCTTATCGGCCAAGTTGCCAGCAATGCAGCGCTTGCGTCTCGGTCCGGGTCTGCGCCGATGAATTCGAGCCGACCGCCTCGCAGCGCCGGACAATGCGGCGCAATGGCGATCTGGTGGTCGAGGCACGCGCACCCTGGGGCACCGAGGAACAATATGAGTTGCTGGCCCGCTATCTCGCCACCCGCCATCCTTCGGGCGGTATGGCCGATATGAGCGAGGGCGATTTCGCGGCAATGGTCGAACATTCACCCGTTGAAACCTGCGTCGTCGAATATCGTGAGCCGACCGTCGATGGCCGGGCGGGCCGCCTGGTCGGTGCCTGCCTCACCGACCGACAGGCCGATGGTCTATCGATGGTCTATTCCTTTTTCGAAACGGGCGAGGGCGCGCGCGGCGGCCTCGGCACCTTCGTCATCCTCGATCACATCGTTCGCGGCGCACGCGCCGGTCTGCCCTATGTCTATCTCGGCTACTGGATCGAAGGGTCCGACCGGATGGCCTACAAAACCAAATTCCGCCCGATGGAGCGCCTTGGCCCGTCGGGTTGGCGACGCATGGTCGATGACGGGCAGGAGCCATCGACCGTCGCTTCGGCTCAGCAGCCATGGTCGGCATCCGACTATCTGGTCTCGGCAGGGCGATAGACCCAGGGACGTGCAGAGTGGACTGTCCCCGGTCCGCAGCATCTATTATCCCGTTACAGGCGCGCTTCGCAGTTGACGAGCGCCGCCCGCACAAGGCATAGCTGCGGCATAAAATAAAAGTCGGTCGCGGTGCACGCTCTGCCATCATCTGCAGGGCACCTGAGTTACAGGCAGGGGGGCAACTTGCCGCACGCGTGGGGGATATCGTCAGCACAGTCGCGCCGTCTTGAACGGATCGTCGTCGCGTGAGCGAGCTGCTAGACATCGTCATCATCGGCTCCGGCCCCGCCGGGCTCAGCGCCGCCGGTCGCGCAGCGGAGCTGAAGCTGGGCTATATCCTGCTCGAAAAGACCGACCATCTTTCCGATACCATCTATAAATATCAGAAGGGCAAGCACATCATGGCAACCCCGGTGCAGCTGGAGCTGCGCTCGGATGTTGTCTTCGATGCGGGTAAACGCGAAACTATCCTCGGCTTCTGGGACGATCACGGCGCGAAACTGAACGTCGGTTACAAGGCCGATGTCACCGGCATCAGCGGGACAAAGGGCGATTTCACTGTCACCGCCGCCGATGGGCGTAACTGGCACGGAAAGCATGTGGTCTTTGCCATCGGCACGCAGGGAAACCCCAACCGGCTCGACGTGCCGGGCGCCGATCTGCCGCATGTCCAGTATCAGCTCAACGACCCGACCGAATATATCGACGAACATATCACCGTCGTCGGTGGCGGCGATGCGGGGATCGAGAATGCGCGTGGCCTCGCCGAGGATGCAGCGCAGGGCAACACCGTCACCATTCTCAACCGCGATGCCGGCTTCATCCGCGCCAAGGGGCCGAATGTCGCCGCGCTGATGGAACTCGCCTCACGCGGGCGGATGACGCCCAAGACCGAAACTTCGCCGTCAAAAGTCGAGCCTGGCTGGATCACGTTGCAGACGCGCGATGGCGAAGAGCGCATCCGCTGCGACCGGATCATCGCCCGGCTGGGCTCCGCTCCACCACGCAAGTTCGTCGAGGCTTGCGGTATCGAATTCAGCAGCCCCGACCGTGAGGCCTATCCCAAGCTCACGCCAACTTTCGAAACCACCAACCCGGGCATCTATGTCATCGGTGCGCTCGCGGGCTACCCGCTGATCAAGCATTGCATGAACCAGGGCTATGACGTCGTCGAGTTCATCAACGGCAACACCGGCCTGACCCCGGTCGACGAGAAGCTGCTGCTCAAGACGTTTGAAGGCCTGCCGGGTCGCCGCAGTGTCGATGAATGGCTGGCCTTCCTCAACGAACGCGTGTCGATCTTCGAGGAAGTCTCGCCGCTGCAGTTGCGCGAGTTCATGCTCGATTCGAGCGTCCGCGCCTATCGCGCCGGCGACGTCGTGTTCCTACGCAATGACCCGGGCTCGTCGCTGTTCGCCATCGCCGATGGCAGCGTGCTTGTCGAAATCGACCCGAACGATAGCAGCAAAACCGTGCCGATCCCGACCGGCACCATCTTCGGCGAAGTCGGGCTGATCTCGGGCCGCCGTCGCGGGGCGACGATCCGCGCCGCGTCCGACGCGATCCTCGTCGAAATGTCGCGCAGCGCCGCGCTGAAGTTGATGAAGACCGCGCCGGCCGCCAACCGCGCGATCACCCGCATCAGTCTCGAACGCCAGCTCATGCAGATTTTCGGTTCGGGCCTCACTCCGCCCGACGTCGCCGATGCGGTCGAGCAGTCGGAGGTCGTCACCGTCCCCGCCGGCAAGCCGATCATCACCGAGGGCGAGACCGGCGACGACATCTTCATCATCCGTCAGGGGTCGATGGTCGTCGAAAAGCAGATCGGCGGCAAGCCGGTGTTCCTGCGCTATCTGCCCGCCGGTTCCTATGTCGGCGAAATGGCGGTGATCACAGGCGACGCGCGCAACGCCACGGTCAAGGCAGCGGTCAAATCCGAGGTGGTCCGCGTTCCGGGCGAGGCTTTTCGCGCCATTCTCGCCGCCAAGCCCGCGCTGATGGCCAAGGCCAAGGCAGAGATGGCCTCGCGTCAGGATCTCAACGGCTTCATCGAAAGCCGCAAGGAAAGCTTTTCCAGCGCGGTCGAACTTTACTCCGAAACCGCCAAATTCCTCGTCGACAAGGGCATCGGCGAAGCCACCGACGTGCTGTTGATCGATGAGCAACTCTGCGTCGGCTGCGACAATTGCGAGAAAGCCTGCGCCGACAGCCACGAAGGAATCTCCCGGCTCGACCGCGAGGCCGGCGCGACCTTCGCGCATCTCCATGTGCCGACCAGCTGCCGCCACTGCGAGCACCCGCATTGCATGTCTGATTGCCCGCCCAACGCCATCCAGCGCGGGCCTGACGGAGAGGTGTTCATCCTCGACACCTGCATTGGCTGCGGCAATTGCCAGCGCTACTGCCCCTATGGCGTCATCCGCATGGAATCGGTGCCGCCGAAGAAACCGGGGGTACTGTCCTGGCTGTTCTTCGGCCTCGGACCGGGGCCGGGCGAGCCGAGCAAGAAATGGTCGAAAAAGCACCAGCCTGCGGGCGTCGAAGTGCCCAAAAAAGCCATCAAATGCGACATGTGTTCAGGGATATCCGGCGGTCCGGCCTGCGTCCGCGCCTGTCCGACCGGCGCTGCGCTGCGCGTTTCTCCAGAGGAATTTCTCGGCCTCGCCCGCCTGTCGCAGGGGGATGACTGATGGCCAGCAAGGCACCTGCCAAATCGGTGCAGGGCGACCGGCAACGCACTGCCCAGCACAGCAGCTTCCTGTCACATCGCGGCTTTCTGTGGGCAAAGGTCGCGATCGGGCTCAGCCTCGTTACCATCACCAGCTATTTTCTGGTCGATGTCACCCCGCGTCACAATGGCGGCAGCTGGTATGGCTATACACTCGGTACCATCGGCGCGCTGCTGATCCTGTGGCTGACCATGCTCGGCATCCGCAAACGGGCGATGACCACCGGCTCATGGTCGCTGAAGGCGTGGACATCGGCGCATGTCTATCTCGGCCTGTCGCTGATGGTCATCGGCACATTGCATGGCGGTTTCCAGCTCGGCTGGAACGTCCATACGCTCGCGTGGGCACTGATGATGCTTGTCATCCTCTCGGGCCTATGGGGCGTCACCGCCTATGCGACATTGCCTGCCGCCCTTTCCGACAACCGCGACGAGCGGACCCAGGCGCAGATGCTCGACGATATCCGCAGCCTCGACCGGCAGTTGCATGAGGCGGCGCAACCGCTATCGGCGTCCGACGCGGCTATCGTGCGCCTCAGTCTCGATCAGGATCCCTTTGCCGGATCGCTATGGTCCCGCCTGTCCGGCAGCTACCCGCGCTGCGCCACCCGCCGCGCCCGCGACGGCATCCGCGTCTACACCGGCAGCAAACATGACGACGGCAACGATCCGCTCGAAAAGATCGACACGCTGCTGGCGCGCAAGCAAAGTGCTTTGACGCGGTTGCGTCGCCACCTCAAGATCAAGGCGCTGCTGGAAATCTGGCTCTATTTCCATGTGCCGCTCACCTTTGCGCTGATCGCGGCGCTCAGCGCGCACGTCGTCAGCGTTTTCTTCTACTGGTGAGGACGGAGAGATGAGCTTCCTTGTCCGCCGCGTCTCCGTCACCGCCGATGGCCGGGAGATCATTCGTGGTACCGCGGTCGACGCGACCACCATCCTCATTGGCCGTGACGCCGCCTGCGCCGTCCACCTCGCCGATCTCGCGGTCAATCCCGAACACGCCCGGCTGACCAGCAACGACGGCCGCCATGTCGAGGTCGAGGCGATCGCGGGACTCGGCTTCGAACTCAACGGCCGCACCGTGCAACAGGCGTCGATCGACGCCGGAGGTGGCGCGGAGCTGCGCTTCGGCGGCCACCGCATTACCGTTGGACTCGACGCCGACAGTCCCACGCCCCGTATCGCGCTGACCGTATCGCGCACTGACGAACTCAGCCACAGCGCGCTCGACCGGGATGAGGCGAAAGCCTTTTCGCTCGGCGGGCAGTTGCCCGGTCGCCGGATGTCGGCGTGGATATTCTCGCTGTTCGTCCTCGCTGCTTTCCTCGCCGCGCCAATCTGGGCCTATATGAGCTATCGCGGTGTCGAAGAACGGCCGGGCGGTTTCCACGCCGATTCGAGCTGGTCATCGGGCGCGCTCAGTGCGGGCCATGCCAGCCTCAAGGATGATTGCCAGTCCTGCCATGTCGACGCTTTCGTCGCGGTCACCGACACCACCTGCGCCTCCTGCCATAACGACTCCCACGAACATGCGCCGCTGTCGCGTCAGGTGATGGCGCGCGGCGATCCGGGCTGGTTCCAGGGCACACTCAACCGCGTCGCGGTCAACTTTGGTAAACCCGAAGGCCGCTGTGTCGATTGCCATACCGAACATGAAGGCGCCGGCCCGATGCCGGCGACGGCACAGGCCGAATGCACCGTCTGCCACGCCGGCATGTCGGATCGTCTGACCGACACCAGACTGGGCGATGCGGGCGACTTCGGCACATCGCATCCGCAATTTCGTCCAGCGGTGCTGGTCGAGACCGGCGAAACTCCACGGTTCCAGCGGATGACATGGACACCGCGCCTCACCGAGAACAACGGCCTCAAATTCACCCATGACGAGCATCTGCTCGGCAATGGCAGCGTTGCGCGGATGGCGCGCAATATGGGTATTGGGCGGGAGCGCGGCGATCCCGGCCTCGACTGTGCCGATTGCCACAAGCCGACCCGTGACGGCGTGCGCTTCGAACCCGTCGATATGGAGCGCGATTGCCAGTCGTGCCACAGCCTGACCTTCGAATCGGTCGGCGGCGTGAACCGCACCCTGCGCCATGGCGAGCCGCAACAAGTCATCGCCGATCTTTATGCCTATTACCGTTCAACGCCCCCGACCCGACCGATCAGTCTCGGCGGCATAGCGCGGCGTCGCCCCGGACAATTCGCCGAAGGCCAGACCTATAATATCTACTTCCGCGAGGTCGCCGTACGGCCATCGCGTGCCGACGACGCGGTGCGCGCGGTTTTCTCGCGCGGCGGTGCTTGTGCCGATTGCCACACTATCTTTGCCCCCGCAGAGGCCAACCGCATCTGGCGGGTGATGCCGGTCAACCAGACCGAACGCTATCTCAACCATGGCTGGTTCGATCATGGCCCGCACATGGATGACGCCGATGAGGATTGCTCGGACTGCCATGATGCTAAGCTGTCGACCAACGCCAACCAGCTGCTCATCCCCGGTATCGCCACCTGCCGCGATTGCCACGGCGGGGAGGGTTCCGACGCAGACGTTGCATCGCCCTGCGCTTCCTGTCACGAGTATCACGCGGGGGATGACAGTGCAGCGCCATGGCGTCCGGCGCGCGATCGACGGGACTTGAACAACAGGGATCGGGATCGCGACCGGAGCCGCCGAGTGACTGCCGTCACAGACGGGGGGACGCGGCGACTTTATGGAGGGATATAATAAACGCCGGTCGAAAGAACCCCCGATGCTGGTCGCACAGATCACGGATATTCACATCGGGTTCGATCCCGGAAACAGCGACGAGTTCAATCGTCAGCGGGTCGATCAGGTCATCGCTCGGCTGAAGGCCGGCCCCAATGTCCCCAATATCCTGCTCGCCACCGGCGACCTCACCGACAAGGGTGATGAGGAAAGCTATGCCATCGTCGCAGAGCTGTTTGCCGATGTGCCGTGGCCGGTGCTGCCGGCGATGGGCAATCATGACATCCGTGCCAATTTCGCCCGCCATTTCCCCGGGTATATGGACGCGAACGGCTTCGTCCAATATTTCCATGATCTTGGCTCGCTGCGACTGATCGTGGTCGATACGCTCGAGGAAGGGCGCCATGGTGGGGCATTCTGTGCAGCCCGCGCCGCCTGGCTGAACGATGTGCTGAGCCAGCGGCCCGACCTGCCGACCTATATCATCATGCATCACCCGCCGGTTGAATCGGGCATCGAATGGATGACCACCGACCCGGGGGAGCCATGGGTCGAACGCTTCGCCGATGCGATAGCCGGTGCGCCGCAGGTCAAGGGGCTGATATGCGGCCATCTCCACCGCAGCTTCACCCTGCAATGGAACGGACTGACCGTCGCGGTCTGCTCGTCCACCGCCCCGCAGGTCAGCCTCGATTTCCGCCCGATCGACATCGATCGGCCAGACAATCGCGCGATGATCGTTGCCGAAGATCCCGCTTTCGCACTGCATCACTGGAACGGTGAATCGCTGGTCAGCTTCTTCGACCGCGCCGGTCGCCTCGACGTGCTGGCGAGTTATGATTCGCGGATGCAGGCGCTGGTCACCGAACTGATCGGCGAACGCCCTGCCTAACTTCCCTCCCGCTTGCGGGAGGGGTTGGGGGTGGGCAAATATGGCGTCAGTGTGATCAGCGCCTGAAACGTCAAAGGACTCTTCACCCCCTTGGCTAACAAAACCCACATCTACCGCCTGACGCTCGATTGGACCGGCAACCAGGGTACCCGCACCAGCGGTTACCGCGCCTACAGCCGCGCCCACAGCCTCTCCGCCCCCGGCAAACCACCGATCCTCGGCTCCTCCGACCCCGCTTTCCTCGGTGACCCCGCCCGCTGGAACCCCGAAGAATTGCTCGTCGCCTCGCTCAGCGCCTGCCATCAACTCTGGTATCTCCACCTCGCCAGCGAAGCAGGCCTCACTGTCACCGCCTACCGCGACGAGCCCGAGGGCCGAATGGTTGAGGACGATCGCGGGGCAGGGCGGTTCGAGTGCGTGACCCTTCGCCCGCAAGTGACTCTGTCCGCCGATCATGATGCACCAGCGGTCGCGCAGGCCGATGCCCTCCACGACCGTGCCCACGCCCTGTGCTTCGTTGCCCGCTCGATGGCCTTCCCGGTGCAATGCGAACCGACCACGCGCCTTATTGGGGACAGTCCCTGAAAGAGTCCGCTACCTTTCCCCACCGGAAATCCTTGTCGAACAAAACGGCGTGGCCGCAAGCGCCACGACCTCTGCGTCTCCTCCGCGCCTCTGCGCGAAACCCTTGCTTTCTTCCGTTTCGCGGCTTCGCATGAAATTAGTCTCACGCGAAGCCGCGAAGAAGCGGCCCATTGGGCCGCTTCGATACTTCGATCTTGCGATCCAATTGCCGCATCGATCTCTAAAGTAAAAGCAGCCCAATGGGCTGGGCCTTCGCGGCTTCGCGTGAACCCCCTTTCAACAAGAGTCAGGACGCCACACAGGTGCCCATTCAGCACAAATAGCTTGACATAGTGAACCATATTGGCTATATGCCGCACACCAAGCCACCGCTGGCGCAAGAGTATCGGTGGTGGGCGGGGCGATCCGGGGCCTGTTGGCTGCAATGCCGAGAGGAAGACCGGAGCGGCCGGTGTCGGTGGGCTGCCTTGGCCATGGCGGCTAGCTTGCGCCAATCATGCGGAGGCGGGGCGAAGGGGGCGTACCCCCGATGTGCCCCATCCTGCCCGTTGCAACCGGGGTCGGTGGAGGATCAAGACTACTCGATGGTGCATTCGAAGGCACCGACGAGAGGAGGACCGGCACAAACGCGGCGCTGCACGGGCGGCATGGACCGGGGATGCTCGGCCATGCGCGGGATGGATTCCGATGCGCCCCTGTCAGAGTCGCCGCGAGGCTGGGCAGGACGCATCGAAAGGCGATGGAGGCTCGTGCGTCACGACCGCAAGAGCCATCGCCGAGCCCGGGACCGCAACCCGACAAGCCGACCGGCATCGCTTTGTGCCTGTCAGCAAAAGCAAAAGCTGGTTCTTGAGCCACTCTGGCGCAAGTACCAGCGACCCGCTGCTGTGCCAGCCGTTCGGATGATGCTCGCATCGCCGGAGGCAAGCATGGATAGCCCCCGACCCGGCCGCGCTTCTCGTTGGCCTTCCCCTGGCGCAAGCGCCAGCGGCTGTATGCCCCGGCGTGCAAAGCACGGCCGGGCAAAACGCGTCCTCCCCTTCAGGGAAGGTGGCGCGAAGCGACGGAGGGGCCGGCGCGGCCTTACCCAAACCGTCCAAGGCCACACCAGCCACTCCGACCCCTGCGGGGCCCCCTTCCCAAAGGGGGAGGACGCCAGATCCGGCCCAAACCGCACCGTGCCCCTCTCCCGAAATCGGGAGAGGGCAACAGTCACCGATCCCCGACCCCACGCCCCACCGGCCCGCGCCACGCCGTCATATCGACATCGTCGCGCACTCGGTACAACAGCCCGCCATCGCGGCTGCGGAACAGCATCTCCATCTCGCTCCGTGTGAACGGCCGCGATCCCAGCCGCCCGAACACCGCCATCTGCCCCCCGGTCTCATCGACCGCGCGGTCGCGGTCGAGCCCCTTCGACATCGACAGCGACGGCGTCGGCGTGCGTGCAAAGGCGATCAGTTCGGGCACCGGCGGCGGGCTGAAGCCATAGAAATTGCGCTGGCTGGCCGGGCTGGTCAGTTGCAGCACCTTCACCCCGTTGCGCCCGTCGGCGACATAAGCGAACAGGCTGGCGTTGGTCGTCGCGACGATGACATCCTCGGCATCGGTCAATGTGCCCCCCGCCGTATAGCGTGTCAGCTCGCGCGGGGCTCGCGGCCGCGTGACGTTGACGATGACCAGCCCCTGATCCTTGGCGGCGATATACATCCACGTCCGCGCCATATAGATCTTCTGGGCAGAAGGCAGGGCGATATTGCCCTCCGGCGCAGCGACCGGATTGGCCATGTCGGTGACGTCGAACAGCTTCACGCCTTCCGCATCGGTCACCCACAGATAGCGGAACTGGATGGTGCTCGCCTTGGCCCCGGTCAGCGGCACTACCGATGCTAGCCGCGGATTGAGCGGGTCGTTGAGATCGACCGTCACCAGCCCGCGATCCGCAGTGATAAAGGCGAAATGTCCCGCCAGGGTGATATGCTTGGCACCCGCCAGCATGCCATCGGGGTTCCACGTAACCGCGCGGTCGAGATCATTGTTGCGCAATTCGCCGTCGGCAAATGTGTTGACATCGACCAGGATCAGCCCCTCCTCGCTGTCTGTAATCGCTGCATAATTGTAGATCGGGTGGAACGCCTGCTCCTGATTGATTGTGCGCATCATTTCGGTGTTGCGGGTCGGTGCGATCGGCTGGTTGGTCGGCAGCGCCATGCAGGTGGCGTTGCGGCTGCGCACCCGCATGTCGTGCCCCAGCGGCGAGAAGGGCGCGGTGATGATTCGCTCCGAATAACTTTTGTTGGCGATCTGGGCGATATCATAGACCGCGAAACCACCGCGGCCTTCTGCGACGAACATATACTCGCCGCGCATCTGCAGACAGCGCACCGCATCGCGCGTGCCCTGCACGACATTGGCGAATTCCTCCTGTCCGCGCGCCTCCCCCGACAGATCGCCGTCGATCGCCGGACCACGCCGCCAGTTGATCAGCTCGCGCCCGTTGCGATTCACATGCATCGCATAATAATCGGGCCACGCATAACGATGCAGATAGCTGCCGATCACCGTCTGCGGCTCGTCCCATTCTGTGACCCGCGTCGCCTGGAAACCGCCCTCGAGCCCCGACCAGTTATTCAGCCCGACGAAATTGACCCAGTTGGTGCCGAGCAGCAACAGCTGCGACATTATCGCATTATTGTCCTCATTCTCGGACAGATGGCAGTCCGAACAGGTCTTGGTCTCCTGCGTACGCACCGTGTGCGGGAAATGCGGGGCAAACGCCTGGCTCGAAAAACCGATCGAACTGATCGGCGGCTGCTGCACATAGATGCGCTCGCGGTTGATGTTGGTCGAAGACAGCACCAACGCCGACGTCGACCTGACCGGGGCGATAATATTGCCTTTGGTCGTCTGGTGGCGGCCCAACTGGAACATCTCGTCGCGCGCCACCTGTGGATTATAGGTCGCGAAATTGCGGCTGGTCTCGCCATCGAAATGATGCTCGCTCGCCTGCCAGTTGGCCTCGATCGGAAGATGGCACCCGCCGCAACTGGTCGTCCAGGATAGGTGGCAGGTGAAGCAGGTCATCGTATCGTCGCCATGCGCACGATCTTCCGACGCGACGCCTTCGCCCCACGGCAGGCTGCCGTCATCGGCGACCCGGCCCATCAGCTTGGCGCGCGCCGCACGCGGATTGAAATGGCTGTTGCCGCGCGTCACCGTGTCGCGGACCAGGCTGACTTCCCATTCCAGAGAGGGGTCGGAAATTGCCCGCTGGATCAGCACGCGTTGCCCGTCGCGCTCCATCCACTCGAAGCGGCGCTTGCCATCGGGGTTGCGCAGCAGCGCCAGATTGGTGCCGTTTGGTGGTGCTGCCGGGCCGGAGGTCAGCAGCGTCGGCAGCGCGTCGGCGCTGCCATGGCAGTCCTTGCAGCTGATCTCGACCGCATTGGCCACCTCGCCATAGATGAAGCCATTGCCATGGCTGTCCTGCGCGAAATGGCAGTCGGCGCATTGCAGCCCCTTTTCGGCGTGGATATCCATCATATGGACGGTGGTGCCGGGGTTGGTGCCAATCGGCACGAACTCGCCCTCACCATTGCGCCGCCACCGTTCGGGATCGTCGGGTGAGACGATATTGGCGGTGTCGGTGCCATAGGTCGCCATATTGCCTTCCGCGTCGAGCAGATTGCCCTCGCGGTCGCGCTTCAGCACCGCACGGAAATTCCAGCCATGGCCGTGATAATCGGCGAACTGCGTGTCGCGCAGCTCGCCGTTGAGGCTGTAGACATCGCGCAGGAACTCGACATCGCCCCACAGCCCGCGCGCGGCAGCGGCCTCAGGGTTGCGCTCGTTGATCGCGCGTACCTCACCGGCGGTGGGATAATGTTGCGACCGATAAATGCGGCTGTAATCTTCGTCGCTTATTCCCGCCGGGCGCGGCGTGATATTCTCCGGCCCCGGCCACATCGACGGCGCGTCCGATTCATAGTCCCACATCGTGTAGCCGAGATAGCTGTTCAGGAAGATGTTCGGCTGATGCATGTGGCAGTTCATGCACTGCGCGGTCGGAATCGCGCGGGTGAAGGCATGACGGATCGGATGCCCGCTCTCGCGCCGGTCGGGACCCCCGGCGGGGATCAGCGCGCCATGGCCTGAGCCCCCCGCATGCGTCTCGTCGCTCGGAGCCATCGCCGCGATCTGCTCGGCAGAAGGTGGAGCAGGGTGGCGCGGGGCTGCGGCATGGTCATCGCCATGCGCGGCGTCTTCGCCATGCCCGCCACCGCTGCCGCGATGCATCAACTGGTTGATCGTCGGATCGACTGTCTGAGTTTCGCCGTCGCGACCGAACGGCGCGTAGACACTCGAATGGCGCGGCTCACGGTCATTGGCATAAATGACATGGCAACCCGAGCAGCCCGACGAACGATAATCGCCCGGCTGGTCATTGGTGCCCATGAACCACATGAACGGATCGTTGAGCCGGGTCTTATGGATGTTGAGGACAGGAATAGCGACGCGCAAGCCGGTGCCGGCGCCACGGTTCGACTGACGAATATCCGGGCGGCCGGGCTCGTCGAGCAGCTGGATGCGACCGGTCGAATTGGGCAGGCCGATTTCGGGAAACACCGGGTTGATCACCCGCCCGCCACGCTCGAACACGCGGAACACGTCGCCCGGCGGGATCACCGTCCAGTTGGGCAGCGGATACATCCGCGCCAGCGCACCGCGCGCCTGCTCCTCGGGAGTCAGCACCGCGTCGGCGGGCATCTCGACATTGGTGCAGGCCTCGGCCCACTGGTCGCGCGGCAATATGCTCGACGGGCTGACGATGCAGGCCGGTTCGCCTTCGCGCGTAAAGCTCTGCCCCATGATGTAGTTTTTGAACGGCAAGATACCGTTGTTGTAGCTCGCCCCGCCCCACAGCATCGCGCCGGTTGCCATGATCGATCGTTCGGCATTTTCGATGATGTTGAGGTGGCACGATCCGCACGCCTCACGCGCGACGCGGTAATCGGCAGGATTGACGAAGCGGATGAACTCGGGTGCCTCGCGGTTTAGCAGGCTGTAACCGCGCTGCGGATTGGCCGACGACGGCCAGTTCCAGCTACGCGGATATCGGGGCAGCACATGCGCGCGTTCCAGCGCCGCCAAATTGTCGGCATGGCTATAGCCTTTGGACGGCTCGCCGCGCACGCTGGCATCGCCGCCATGGCAATCGACGCAAGTCAGTTGCACGGCGGGGGAGGCGTGCATCGTCCCCTCGTCGCTCGCTGTATGGCAACTGGTGCAGCCGCTGTTGGCACTGTCACGCAACGCTGGCCATTCGTCGATGCTGCTAATCGGCTGCTGACGCGGCGCTACCGGTGCGGTGCGATAGGTGCGTGCGACCGGGCGCTCGCCCTCGGCCGCATTGACCGCTGGCACAGCTACCGCGAGCGCAGAGAGCATCGCCAGCAGCGCGACCAGCAAAGCTCCGCCTCGTGGCGAGAAAGACTTGCGGAGATGGTCGGCGATGCGGTGCATGGTCACTACCGGTCAGAAGGTGAAAGTGGCGTTGGCGAGGATCGAATAGTAAGCGTCGTAGCGCGGCGAATTGGCGAACAGCTCGTCAAAGCCTTCGCCGGGGATCAGCGCCGCGGCGGACAGGCGGAACACGATATTCTGGTTGGTGTTGGGCCGATAGATACCCGACACCGATACATCTTGTCCGATGTTGCGGCTGATGCCGCCCTGATTGCGGAGCACCTCCAGCACGGCTGTATTCTCGAACCACAGCTGGTTCAAGTTGACCGAAATCCGCGTTTCCGGGGTCACGTCGAAATCCGCACCGACGCCCAGCAGCATAGTGCCGGGGTTGGTGAAGTTCGACTGGCCCTCCTCTTTAGAAGAGCGCAGCGAGTTTAATATGCCGTTGCGTCCGTTGACCGATACCGCGCGCCCGCCGCCGGCAAAGGGAATGGTCTGGCGAATCCAGTAGCTGGTGTCCGCGCCGGCAAACACCGGGTTCTCGAAAATTGCGTCGAAGCCGCTTTCTACATCGTCATAGGGATCTCCATCGCCAGTTGCGTACAGAGCAGACAGGCGGAAGCGCATCCAGTTGTAATCGTAACTCGCCTCCACCGCAGCGAAATAGCCTTCGATCCGTGCCACCCGATCGGTGATCGGATTGAACCGGTCCTCGCCGAATGCGCCATAGAATGAGGCTGTGACGTTGATCCGGCCGATCCGGCCATCGGCGTTATAGCCGACGTAGAACACATCATATTCGCGTTGCCGCAACGTACCGAACAGCGCCGGGCGCACCGGAAAGCCATTGTCGTCGATGGCAATCTCTTCATTCTCACGGTTAAGATTATAGATACCGGTAACCTGGCTGGTGATTCCGACGAAGGGGAAGTCCTGCCGGTAGAGATTGCCTACAAACACAAAATCGCGGCGGGGCGTCGCTGTGATATTGTTGAGCCCGGAGTTCGTGTCCTTTTCTAGCCGCCAGAAGGCCGCGAGATTATACTGGAACCGGTTGTTGTCGCGGTTGCCAAACAGGCGGATGCCGAGCTGGTTGTCGTTGAATAGAAACCCGCGGAAATCGGTCTGGAACGGCTGGACGCCGACGCGGATCGAATGAAAGTCATAGCGGGCGGAATCATTGCCGAGGTGATAATCGATGAACAGTTCCTGGACGCCGAGGAAGCTGTCGAGGCGGCGGCTGCGGCGCGATGGTTCGACGAACAGCACCCGCCGTTCGGGCACATCGACGAAGTTGATATTGTAGGCCAGCGCGACGCGATATTCGATGTCGGGCGGCTTGAACGCGGTCATGCCCTTGGTCAGCGCAGCGCCGACGATGAAGGTCTGGCTCAGCACCAGACTGGCGGGGCGCCCGAACACATTGTTGCTGTCGGGCCGTTCCGTGGTCTGCACGCCGACGGGAATCGGGAAGGTGCGCGGTTCCACCACCGTGTCGGAAATGGCGTTGAGCGTCAGGAACCAGTCATGCCCGTTGATCGGTAACCAGTCGGGCAGATCGTAGAGCGGGATCGGCCGATCGCCCTTCAGCAGATTCTGCCGATAGGGGTCGGTCTGCGGCGCGCACACTTCACGGATAGCGATGAACACGCTCTGCGTCGGACAGAAGGCCGTAATTAGTCGCCAGCGATCGGGGATCGGCAGCGTGTCGGTGGGGAAGGCGCTGGGCGGCAGTGCCCGGATCGCACCGGGATTATCCTGTGTCACCGCTTCGGGCAGGCCCGGCTGGTAACCGGGGCGGCGGCGGCCTTCGAGGATTTCCTCGAGCGGTGTCGGGTCGATCCGCACGCGCCAGTCGGCGGGGGGCGGTGGTGGCGTGGGCGGAGGATTCTCCTCCGGTTCGCTGCTGCCTCCACCGCTGGCATCGGCGCCGGCTTCGACCGCACTTTCGGGCGCCGTTGCATCGCTGTCCACTGCAGATACGTCTACACCCACCGCCGTGGTGGCGAGCAGCGATGCGACGAGGGTGGCGACGACGCTCATGCGCTACAGCCCCTGGCAGACATTCTGGGCGTCAGTGTCGAGGAAAGGGTTGAACGGGCAGTTGACGTAGCGTGGGCGCACTTCACGCCCCCGGGGACCAGCGATCAACAGTCTATCGGCGCGCTTGTCGAGCGGGGCATTGCCGACGCTGCCGCTTAGCCGGGCACTCGCGTTAGCGAGCCCGAGGAAACTGACCATATCGTCCTGATCGATGCCGTCGCCCGATATGCCGATCGCACCAACCAGCGTGTTTCCGCGATAGATCGGCACCGCACCGGGGAAAATCTGCATGCCGTTAGCCAGCCGGTTGATGTTGACCCCCGTCTGCGGAATGTTGGTGCAATAAGGCTTCACGTCGTTCGGCGTGATGTTGAACACGAAGAACAGATGGTCCTCGATATCCTTGAATGTCATCGCCGTCTGGATGCCGGTGGAGAAGGGATTGAACCCGAAAATATCGCGCGACAGCGATCCGGCGAGCGGGTTGACCTCTCCGTCGGGGAAATAAGGGCGGTGGATATTGCCGATGGCGCGATCCGACCAGGCGGTTTCCCCGGTCAGCGCGGTGGGATTGTTCAGGAAGCTGCGGGTCGCAGGCACATAAGCGCGCACCGCCGGACTGGGATCGGCCAGCAGATCCGACGCGGCATTGGGGTTGGACAGGAACATCACCGACCGCGCCTTTTGCAAGGACACATCGATGCCGAACACCGGCGCGTCGGGCGACCGGACGATGCCGAGAACATTGCCCAATGTATCGACCACGCTGATCGTCACTTCCATCTGGTCGTTGAGCGGACGGCGGATCTGCGCCCTTCCGCGCGCCATGACAGTGAAGGCTTCCTCAAGGATGGTTCGCGTCTCGATCGACGACATCGGCGTTGCCACCGCGCCGCCGTCGAGCCCGCCCCGGATCGGGTAACGGTTCGCACCCGCCCCGTTGCTTAGCACCATGGCGTCGGTGCGGCTGAACTCCGCTGCCGTTGCCAGCCTCAGGCCCGAAGCCTCTGTGCCATAGACCGTGCCCGCCTGAATTACCGGCGTTGGAAAGCCGAAATAGCCGCGCACCGGGATCAGCTGACCGCCGGGGCCGTTGATCGCGGCAAAGGTCGGCGACGTCGCCGCCGCCAGCAGATCGTAGCGCGCATCTGAATAGCGCAGCGTCGTGCCATCGACCGGAATACGCTCGGCGCGGATTTCTTCCGGCGCCTCGAACCCGCGCGTGCCGGCCAGCGCGACATATTCTTCCGCATCGGTGTCGATATTGCTGACATCGGCATCGAAGCCATAGATGCCGTCGGACATCACACCGATGCCGCCGACCAGCACGCCATTTTTGTAGATCGGCAGCCCGCCTGCATCGGCGGACAGGCCCAACGGCGCACGCTTGGGGCCGATCATCGGCCCGGTGCCGACATTACCCTCGCGATAGCGCGCGGTCAGGTCCGAACAGGGCAGCGAGCTGAACTGCACGCCGTACAGCGGGCCCGATTCCAGCCCGGTCGCCACCGGTGCGGGCGGGAAGTGCGGCTGGATGATCATGCTCGCCGTGCGTGTCGAAAAAGCATTGCCGTTCGATGACAGATATGCCCCGGTGATCGCCTTGGAAATCGCGCCAGCGGTGGTCGGGATCGTCTGGTTCTGCGCGTCGCGATGGTCGCCATTGGGCGCGCCAAGGATCAACGCGGTCGGCGGCGAATTGGTCATGCGGAACACCGCCAGGACATTGCCTGGCCGGTCGACGACGGCAATCACCGCGCGCTGGCCCCGCGCCTGCGCTTCGCCCACCGCCTGCGCGATGATCCGTTCGACGTCGGCGACCGTCAGAGCCTCGGCAGCAGGCAGGGTAAAGCGCGCTCCGGTTGGTGCGGGTGTCGGCGTCGGTGAACCCCCGCCCGCCGGTCCTGCGCCGGGCGTCGTGCCGCCACCGCCGCAACTGACGGTAAGCAATGCGGCGATCGCCAGCCAGCCAGTCTGGTTCCTCAGCCGCATCAGCGCAACGCTCCGATACCGCGCACCGCGCTCGACAATGCCGCCTGAAATTCGCGCGGGCGATAGGCATTGGGGTCGCGCACCGCTGCATAAGCGCGGTTGATGTCGCCCCGGATCGCCGCTGCCGACCCGACCGTCGCCTGCCCCGAGGAAACCATCGCGCTCAATAGCGTATCGACCCCCATCACCGCCTGCACCGACCCTTCATAATCGGTGAAGCGGTCACGGATCGCCTGGCTGGCGATTTCGCGCACCATCCTCTGCGCGCCGTCGGGGCCGAAGTTGCGCCCCTCAAATGCGACGATCAATTCGCCGACCGTTGCATTCAGCTCCCGCGCTGCCGCCGTTGCAACGCCGCGATTGCGCGTCATGCCGATGTGAAATGCCCGCACCTTGGCATCGAGCTGCGTCGCCAGCCCCGGCGCGGCAACCCGCGCCGCCGCTGCCAGCATGATCATATTCTCGTCATTATAGGGCGGCATCCCTTCGGGAATCGGCCGCCCGGGATTGTTGACCCCGGTCCGCGTCGGTTGCGCCGCATCGAAAATCTGACGGTGGCAGCTGTGACAATCATAGAAATAGAATTCGGGGAACAACCCCTCGGTGCCGCGATCGTCGCGCTGGAACATCGCCAACGAGCGTTGCAATGCCACCGCCTGACCCACTGCCCACAGCTGGACATGATCGGGCGCGCCCTTGCGTGCAGTGTAATCCTCGTCCTCATTGTGATGCGACTGCAAGGTCGAAAACAGGTCTAGTTCGAAGGCGATACGTGGATGCCCGGCCGCCATGATCCGGTGATTGACGAACTGGCCGTCGCGTTCCGATCCGAAATGGCAATCGACACAAACAGCGGCGCGAACGCTGGCATCCTCCAGCCGCCGCATCCCGCGACGAATATTATCCTCATGCTGGATACGGCCGTCGAGCAGTCCGGCATAATGCGAGCTGATCCAGCCTTGCGCCGATCCGTGGCAGGTCTCGCAATTGACCCCGTCGGTGGTCTGGTAGCGGAATGCGCCGCCGCCCGACGTCGCGGAACTCGAATGACAGCCGAGGCATTCGCTCGCCTGCGTCGGATCGCCGATCCGCATGTTGCGGGCAATCGTCTGGCTGCGGCTGTTGGAGAGCACGGCAAACGCCCGGCTGTGCGCTCCGCCGGGGGTCGAAGGCTCCTGCCAGCGGGCGATCTCGTCCTGACGGACAACCGGGCCGTCACCTGCCATGCGGCCATGACAGGTCGATCCGGCACAGGACGCGACACCGAGATGCGCACCTTCTGACGCCGTTGCGTTCGAGCGGACTTCGGGCGCAGCGACGGTCACGGCGATCAGCAGTGCTGCTACTGCGCCCGACAGGCCAAACCAGCCGCCGCGCCGACGGTGGGCCTGCCCACCGCCCGTCGGGCGGCTTTGCCACATCCGATTGAACAGCCTCAACACCATGTCGTCAGCCCCCCGACTGCATCACGCAGCCAATCTCTGCCGTCAAACTACGCCGAACGCCAGCATTGCGTCGGCCACTTTCTTGAAGCCGGCGATATTTGCGCCTTTTACATAGTCGACATAATCGTCGCTGATCCGGCCATAGGCCAGACAGCGTTCATGAATGCCTTCCATGATGTCGAGCAGCATCTGTTGCAATTCGGATTCCTTCCACGACCGCCGCTCGCTGTTCTGGCTCATCTCCAGGCCTGACACCGCGACACCGCCGGCATTGGCCGCCTTGCCGGGGGCGAACAGGATGCGGGCATGTTTGAACACATGCACGCCCTCCAGATTGGTCGGCATGTTCGCGCCTTCGCTCACCGCGATGCAGCCGTTGGCGACCAGCGCCTTGGCGTCGTTTCCCAGCAACTCGTTCTGCGTGGCGCAGGGCAGGGCCACGTCGCACGGCACATTCCACGGCGTCTTGCCGGCGTGAAAGCTCGCGCCGGGATATTCGGCAACATAATCTTCGATGCGCCCGCGCCGGTGGGTCTTGTGCATCTTCACCCAGTTGATCTTGCCCTGGTCGATGCCGTCGGGATCATGGATGAACCCGCCCGAATCGGACAGGGTCAGAACCTTGCCGCCCATCTGGGTGATCTTCTCGGCAGCATGTGTCGCAACATTGCCGGAACCTGAGATGACCGCCGTCTTGCCGGTCAGATCCTGACCGCTGGTCCGCAGCATCGCGGCGAGGAAATAGACCGCGCCGTAACCGGTTGCTTCGGGCCTTATGGCGGAGCCACCATATTCCAGCCCCTTGCCGGTCAGCACGCCGTTCCACTGATTGGTCAGCCGCTTGTACTGACCGAACATATAGCCGATCTCACGCCCGCCGACGCCGATATCGCCCGCAGGCACGTCGGTGTCCGGACCGATATGGCGATACAACTCGTTCATGAAACTCTGGCAAAAGCGCATGATCTCGCGCGACGATTTGCCCTTGGGATTGAAATTCGACCCGCCCTTGCCGCCGCCCATGGGGAGGCCGGTCAGCGCATTCTTGAACGTTTGTTCGAACGCGAGGAATTTCAGGATCGATTCGGTGACGCTGGGGTGGAAACGGATGCCGCCCTTGTACGGGCCGATCGCATTGTTGTTCTGCACCCGCCAGCCGCGCTGGACGCGGACATTGCCGGCATCGTCTTCCCAGCAGACACGGAAACTGATGACACGATCGGGCTCGGCGATCCGGCGGAGGATCTGCTCGCGGTGGTAATCTTCCTTGTCGGCGATGAAGTCATAAATATCTTCGGCGACTTCCTGCACCGCCTGGATAAATTCGGTCTGGCCGGGGTTGCGCTTGGCCACCCCTTGCATGAATGTCGGCAAGTCAACGTGATCGGTAATCGCCATGCGCCATTTTCCCCCAACAGCATCGGTTCCGGCGCGACCCGTGCCGGATGCTCTTGATGGCATCGTGCACACGGCATGGGCTACAGGATTTGCCGTGTCGTTGAAACCCCCTTTGCGCGGCTCGATTGCATGGGTTCGGCACAAAATGGTTACCGGGCCGCTTGGCGATTGCCTTTCGCTGCGGCTATCGCGGTGTCGAGCAATGTCACGGAGCCACCCATGACCGACGATTCGACGACCGCTCTGGCCGAAACGAAAAAGCCCGCACTATCAAATTGGTGGCTGCTCGGCGGCGCAACCGTTGCACTGGCGGCGGCGCTTGGCTTTGCCCTCACGCGCGACGGTGCGGATGGCTCTGCCGCAGTGCCGGTCGAGGCTGCGGCGAGCGATCCGGCGGCGGGCGCTGCTGCGTTGGAAGCGCGAGTGGCATCCAATCCCGAAGACGTCGGTGCCTGGACCCAGCTTGGCCAGCTCCGCTTCGACTCCGGCGATTATGCCGGTGCGTCGGCTGCGTATCGCCGTGCCACTGAAATTTCGCCGGCCGTCGCAGGTTATTGGTCGGCGTTGGGCGAGGCGCTGGTGATGGCCAGCCCACGCGGCGGACCGCCTATGCCCGACGATGCGCTTAGTGCCTTCAACCGGGCCATCGGCCTGGATAGCGAAGACCCGCGCGCGCGTTATTTCATCGCCGTAAAAAAGGACATCGACGGCGACCATGAGGGCGCCATCGCCGACTGGCTGACGCTGCTGGCGGATACGCCGCAGGGCGCGCCTTGGGAGGCGGATTTGCGCCGCACCATCGAACAGGTCGGCGCGCGCGAACAGATCGCCGTCGCCAGCCGCATCGCGGCGATCCGCCAGCCCGAACTTTCGCCGACCGACCTGCCTGTCGCTGCACAGGCCATCCCCGGCCCCGACAGGCAGCAGATGCAGGATGCGGGGCAACTGCCCAAGGGCCAGCAGGATATGATGATCCAGGGCATGGTCGATGGCTTGCAGACCAAGCTGCGCGAAAATCCACAGCAGCCCGACCGCTGGATCATGCTGATGCGCAGCCGGATGACATTGGGTGAAGGCGCCAAAGCCGCCGAGGCGCTGCAAGCCGCCATCGCTGCCAATCCGGCACAGACGGAGCGCTTGCGGGCGCAGGCGCGCCTGCTCGGTGTGCCGGGGGCGTAAACCCCCGTTAACCCACCGTTCGGCTAACTCTGCTACAGCATGATGTCCGCTATTTTGCGGGCGCGCAGCGAACGGGCAGGAAGGGGCATCGATATGGCGACGGCGGACACCGCTCCACCCGTCATCCCCGGGCCGCGACGTAGCGCGCAGTGGAACCGGCGCAGCGGCAGCTTTGCTCGCGCCCGCATCGTTTTGATCGGTCTTGCCATCCTCGTCGCGCTTTTCGCGCTAACCCATGAGGTGCTCGGTCGCATCGCGCCCGGAAACAGCTACAGCGTGTCGGTGCCGGTCGAGCTGCGTCCGTATGACCCGCAGCTCTGGTCGATGGTCAATGCCGACAGTTTCGAAGCCGCCCAGGCGCTTGATGCCGCACTGCCCGATCCCGCACTGCTCGCCGAAGCGGCGCTCGTTGCTCCCCCGCCAGAGGCCGGGTTCGTCGGTCGCGCCATACAGGAGGGCTATACCGGTCCGCCCGCGCAGCCCTATGCTTTCCGCGGGCGTACCGCGACCGACACGACGCGCGCGCATTACTGCCTGACCGCAGCCATCTATTACGAAGCCGCGAGCGAAACCGCCGACGGAATGCGCGGCGTCGCGCAGGTCGTGCTCAACCGCGCGCGCCACCCCAGCTTTCCCGGCAGCGTCTGCGGCGTGGTGTTCCAGGGATCGCAGCGCGCCATCGTTTGCCAATTCACCTTCGCCTGCGACGGCGCGATGGCCCGCGCACCGAGCCGCAGCAACTGGTCGCGCGCCAGCCGTGTCGCTTCGGAGGCACTCGGCGGTCGCGTCTTCACACCGGTCGGTCTGGCTACCTTCTATCACACACAGGCGATCTGGCCGTCATGGGGGCGCAGCCTGGCCATGACCAATGTCGTCGGCGCGCATATCTTTCACCGCTTCCGTGGCCGCTACGGCACGCCGGTAGCCTTCAGCCGCCCCTATTCGGGCGTAGAGCCGCAGCCTGGTCCCTATCTGCCGATCGCTGCACAGCTCGCTGCCCGGACAGGACGGGGTGGCTCGGTTCCAATTACCGACGGTGCGGTCAGTAACATCGATCCAGCGGTTGCCGCCAGCGGCACCCCGATTGCGCCGATGCCTTTGACTGGCCCCGCGCAACCCGGCTTCACCCCGACGCCTGCTGCGCCGGTGCGCGCCACACCGGCTTATGCCGATCCGCGGCTTGCCGGATCGGGCAGCGTGCGCGAAGAATATCGCAACAGCGGGTCGCCGGTGACCCGCTGAGTCGCGGGGAGAATGCATCATGGGTGTCACCGGAATGGGTGGACTATTCTTCCGCGCCCAAAATCCCGACGCGCTCAATGCCTGGTACAAGCAATGGCTCGGCATCGGCGCAGGCTGCGTTTCCGATCCCTTGGCCCAGCCAGACGAATGGGCGTGGCAGACATTGGGCGGACCGATGGTATTCGCGCCGTTCAAGGCTGACAGCGACTATTTCCCAGCCGACAAGGCGTTCATGATCAACCTGCGCGTCGATGATCTCGACGCGTTGCTGGTGCCTTTCCGTGCAGCTGGAATGGAAGTGCTGACCGATCCCGCTTGGGACGATCCGTCAGTCGGTCGCTTCGCGCGGGTGCATGATCCCGAGGGTAACCCGATCGAGCTGTGGGAACCGCCGAAGACATAAGCTCCCCTCCCGCTTGCGGGAGGGGCGGGGGGTGGTCCTGTCCCCGATAGAGTGGCATCAGTCGAACCGCCCCACCCCAACCCCTCCCACAAGCGGGAGGGGCTTATTTTTACCGTCCCTGGCTTCGCCAGCGTCGCACCACCCGCTCGACGATCTCGGGCTCGCCTCCGGTTTGCCGCCAAAGGTCGGAGAACAGCGGATCGGTCGAGGCCGGTCGCTTTTTCTCTTCCAGATTGTCGAGCATCACCCGGATCGGAATAGCGACGCCTTCGCCGCATATCACGCATTCGCGGTTGCGCAGCGCGGCGATCGACTCGACAAAGCCGCGCGATCCTTCGGGCATTGCCGCTTTGACGAAATTCTGGTCGCGCTCGTTGTTCAGCCGCATGGCGATTATCGTGCCGCACTGTGACAGCACGCCCTCGGCCAGATCGGACGGACGCTGGGTGATCAGCCCCAGCGATACACCATATTTGCGCCCTTCCTTGGCGATCCGCCCGAGAATGCGACCGACCGACGATCCATCGGCATTGCGCTCATTTGGCACGTAACGGTGCGCTTCCTCGCAGACCAGAAGGATCGGCCGCTGCGGCTCGTCACGTGACCAGATGGCGTAATCGAACACCATTCGCGCCAGCACCGCGACGACGACGCGGACCACGTCCGACGGCACGCCCGAGACATCGACGATCGAGATCGGTCGACCATCGGCGGGCAGACGGAAAATCTTGGTCAGGAAGGTCGCCATCGTGTCACCGACCAGCATGCCCGAGAACATGAAATTATAGCGCGGATCGGCGCGCAATTCCTCGATCTTGCTCTTCAGCCGCATGAACGGTGCCGACGATGTCGCCTTGTCGAGTTTGCCCATTTCGGTCTGGATGATGTTGAGCAAGTCGGAGAGCAGGTAGGGGACCGGTGAATCGATGGTCAGCTTTGACACGCCCTCCGCCGCCTTGTTCTTGGCGCGCGCGGCGAGCAGGCAGCGACCGAGAATGTCGGTGTCCATTTGCCGCTCGGCCCCCTGCGAGGAGATAAACACCTCGCAATGCTCCTCGAAATTGAGCAGCCAGTATGGCATCGCCAGATTGTCGACGTCGAAGATCGCGCCTTGTCCCTTGAACGCCGCGCCATATTCGCCGTGGGGGTCGATCATGACGATATGACCTTCTGGCGCCATATCGACGATGCGATGAAGGATCAGCGCGGCGCTGGTCGATTTACCCGTGCCAGTCGACCCCAGCAGCGCGAAATGCTTGCCGAGCAGCGGATCGATATACAGCGCAGCGCGGGTATCACTGGTCGGATAGACGGTGCCGATTTCGACATGCGGGCGGCTGTCGGCGGCGTAGATCTGGCGCAAATCGGTGCCGGTCGCCGCGTAGACCGGGCTGCCGGGGATCGGATAGCGCGTCACGCCGCGACGGAAATTGCTGATCTTGCCGGTCAACACTTCCTCGTCGCCTTCGCCGAGAAAATCGACGGCAGCAATGATCATGCCGGGATCGCGCGGGTGCATTTTCTGATTGCGGATGCCGGCGACCAGCCAAGCTTGCCCGACGCGGATCTTGACCTGACTGCCAACCTGTCCGGCCATTGCCACGGTTGAATCGCTACTGTCCGACAGGAATTTCAACGCTTCGGCGGACACGATGATCTGCGACGACGAACCGGCGATATCCATCACCTCACCGATCAGCAGTCGCCCGACGCTGGCGGCGCGCGCTTCTAACGCGCTGAGCATCGTCGGTTCACCGGCGGATGACGGCTGGCCTGCGTGAAAATCCATGTTCGCTCGCCTGTTCCATGCTGAATACTTGCTTCAGGGGTTAACGGGCGGACATTAAAAATTGGCTTCTGCGGCGTTAACGTCGTGCGAACACCCAACCGGCGCCCCAGCCGAGGCCGAGCGAGATGGCGACGGCGACCAGGCCATACAAAAAGCCATAATCCTCCGCCGCCAGGGCGACAAACCGGTCGAACCCGGTTTTCTGGATGTCGATATCACGCGATGCGACGGCCAGCACCTCACCGCGGCTGATCAGGTATGTCTCTGCCGTATAGCGCCCGACCGGAACCTGCGCCGGTATCGCCAGCTGGGCGCGGTAAAGCACACCTTGGCTGATTTCGACGGCATCGCCCTGTTCGACATACAGCCGCTGCCGCTGTTTGAGATCGATCAACCCCGCCTCGAAGCGGCCGAGTTGCTCCTCGCCTTCGAAATTGGACGGGGACAGCGACAGATTGTCAAGACCGATCTCGAAAATCGCTGCTGTGCGTTCATCGACTATGTCGGCGATCGGTCGGGAGGAGGCAACGGCATAATAGCCGGGTGCGGAGGCGAAGCGGACGCTTTCGGTGTTTATCCATATTCCCGCCACCCGCTGTTTCTCGCGTAACCGGACCGGCTGGGTTGGGCCTTTGATCACCACGACGATGTCCGCCCGACTATCCGGTGCGCGCCCGTCGGGATAAACGATCGCGCCGAACAGCAGCAGGTCTTCGCCTGTGAAGCTGTATTTGATCTCGACCGACCGGCTCGACACATCAGGCACCAGCACCGGATCCTCGGCGACCGCGGGACCGGTAAGCGCCAGCAGCACCGCCGACACAATGAGGGCCAACCGCGCCGTCACAGCATCTGGATCGTATAGATTTCATCGGGCTGCCAGATCAGCCCCAGCGCCATGCGGAACGCCACCGCCAGCACTATGATCGCTAGGCCCATCCGCAATTTGGCCGGATCGGCGCGCATGGCAAAACGTGCCCCGAATTGGGCGCCGACTACGCCGCCGAGCAGAAGCAGCAGTGCCAATACGATATCGACTGCGCGGGTGGTGACGCTGTGGATCATCGTCGTGGCAATGGTGGTGAACAATATCTGGAACAGCGATGTTCCGACCACCACCTGCGCGCCCATGCCGAGGATATAGAGCATGGCCGGCACCATGATGAACCCGCCGCCGACGCCGAGCAGCATCGTCATGATTCCGGTCAGCACCCCCAACAGCAGCGGTGCCAGCGGTGACATGTACAGTCCAGATCGATAGAAGCGCCAGCGGAACGGCAACAGTAGGATGATCGGATGATGTCGCCGCTTCTTGGCGGGCAGCGGAACCCCGCTGCGCTGCGCGCGGACGCTGGCCCAGCTTTCGCGAAGCATCAATGAACCGATGCCGCCAAGCAGCGCCAGATACAGCACCGATATGACGACATCGATCTGGCCCTTGGCGGTCAGCCATTCGAACAGCCAAGCGCCGATGCCCGACCCCAGCACCCCGCCCGCGACCAGCACGCCCCCCAGGCGCATATCGACACCGTCACGCTTGAGATGCGCCATCATCCCGGAAACGCTTGCGCCGGTCACCTGGGTCGCGGCGGAGGCAGCGGCGACGGTCGGCGGAATGCCGTAAAAAATCAGCAGCGGTGTCGTCAAAAAGCCGCCACCAACCCCGAACATGCCAGACAATATCCCTACCATCCCGCCTAGCGCGAGGATGAACAGGATATTCACCGACATGTTCGCGACGGGAAGATAGAGGTCCATGTCCCGCTGATAGGCGCAGCGGGCAGGGCAAGTCGAGAGGAGCTTGCGGCTTTACTCCCCCGCAGGCACCCACAGATCGTCGTTTGGCGAACCGGTCACAGGATCGTCGATCAGTGGCTCATTGGGCAGTGGGTCGAGGTCGGTGACCTCGATCACTGTCGTCACCGACAGCGAATCCTCACCCTCGGATTGCTCGCTCTCTTCATCCTCTTCGTCGACCAGCGGATTGTCCTGCACCGGCGGGATGACGTCGATCTCAAAGGCGAAACAATTCGACGCCGATGCAATCAGGCAGCCATTGAGTGTCGATCCCTGATCGATCCCCGAAACCAGCTGGCTTTCGCCGGTCAGCGCGACATCGTTGATCGTCACGCGACCAAAGGCGTCAGTCCCGGTCAGGAAGTTGCCATTACCGTCAGCAATGCGACCGTTGATCACGATCCGCAGGCTGCCTTGCGACGATGTCGACTGGCGGGCAACGATGTCCACCCCGCCAGCGCCAGCGGTAAATCCGCGCCGATCGTCGAAGCCGTCGCCGTTGCCGCTATTCTGGATATACACGCCGTTGTCGACGGCGAAGGCGATCGTCCCTGCCGACAAAGCTCCCTCATCGCTCAGTATCCCGTCATTCTGCGCCAGGCGCTCGTCGATTGCGGCAATGTCGGTAAGTCCGGCAATGTCGGATATCGCGCTTGCTGTGGCGACGACGACATCGTCGGCATCGAGCAGCAATGTTCCCGCAAGACCGCTTGTCCCGTTGAGCCGGATCGCGCCTTGGCCGACGATGACCTGCACAGCGCGCTCGGCAGAGATGATGAAGCGATTGTCGTTGCTTAGATTGTTGAGCGTCGCCGTTCCGATAACGCGGGCAAAGCCCGGCGCTTCGATACGGAAGGTGCCATTGGCACCAAGGTTGCCGGCGCTCGCCGCGCCACCGTTCAGGGTGAAACTGTCGATCACCACATTGGGGTTGCCCGACGGTGCAATCGTCGCGGTGCCCGGAGCCGACGCAATCAGCCCTTCACGGTTGTCCGAATGCGACCCGCGAACGGTGATGTTGCCGGAAAACAGCCGCGACAATTCGGTCGCCGACAGGCTGTAGCCCGCAGTCGTGTCGGCCCCGCCGATAAAGGTCTGGCGACCATTGTTGCTATTGGTCAATCGCAGGTCGGTGGTGGTCCCGGCCGTGCCGATTCGCGCGGTCGCGCCAATGACGATGTCGCCCGAGGCGATGGCGATGGTCGCACCGCTGACGATGCCGCTGACGGTGGCTGTCCCTCGCACATCGCCGGTCAGCGCTCCCGTTGCCGTCACTGCGCCATTGAGCGTCGCGGTGGTGTCCGACTGCAAGGCGATGCTCGCCGCCTGTGCGGTGCCGACGATCAGCGCGCCGTTGCTGCTGCGGGCGCTGAGCGCGCCCGTTGCGCGTGCATCGGTCAGCGTCAGTGTGCCCGATGTCCCGCGCACGCTCAGATCGCCTGCGGTGGCCTGCGCCAGCGTGAACAGCGTGGTTCCGGTTGCAGTAACGTCGGCGGTGCGCCCGCTGACGATGGCGGAACCGGCGCGGACATCGGCGATGCTGATCCCGCCCGACGCTGCGCGCACCTCCAGATTGCCCGGTGCGCGGATAGTGGCGATGGTGACGCCATCGGTGCCAGTCAGTCGTGCAATGCTCCCGCTGCCCTTGGTCGTAACTGCGGTTCCGACGATCGCACCATCGGCCTCGACAAGCACGCCCGCGCCATCGGCGGTCAGCGAGCCGAATTCGGCATTGCCGGTAACGTCGATATCGATCGATCCGATCGCTATTGCCGAACTGTCGGCGCCGATCAGGCTGGCGGCGTCGATGACGATATCCTCTGCCGACACGAGCTGACCCAGCGTCGCACTGCTGCCCGCACCGATCAATATGTCGCTGCCAGCAGGGGCCGCCAAGCCATCGCCGATGGCTAAGCCGGGCAACGTATCACCCAAGGTCAATTTCGGCGCATCACCGCTGCAATCTTCCTCATCGTCGCACGAGCCACCCTCGCCGTTGGTCTGGGCGAAATCAAGTTCGACGGTGCCTGCAGCGCGGATCAGGATCGTGCCCGCCGAGCGCAATTCGCCATAATCGACGCTGTTTGCATCGATCAGGATCGTGCCGGAGCGTGTCCGTGCATCGTCACCGCTGACCCGGCCCTGCAGTGCCGTCAGGCTGATATTGCCCCCGGCATCGAGCGTATCGAGATCGATATCGCCTTCGCCTGCCGCAAAGGTCGCGCTAGACCCGGCTGTGGCCGAGCCAATGGAGATGTTTCCGCCGCCGCTGAACACATCGAGTGAGGAGAAGTCGCTGGTCAGGCTGCCGCCGATAACGTCGCCACCGCTGTCGATTTCGGTCAAGCTGGACGTCGTGCTGCTGCCGAAGTCGAGCGAACCGCCGGTGTCGATGTCGGCAACACTGGCAGTCAGCGAGCCGAAACTGGCGCTGCCGCCGACGGTGATGATCACCCCATCGCGCGCGGCGATGCTGCTGGCCGGAGTTTCGCCGCCGCCGCCAGACTGGAACAGGTTGCCCGCTTCGATGGCGATGCCTGATGCAGAATCGAGCGCGCCCAGCGTCGCATTGCCGTCTGCGTTCAGCGAAATGCTGGCTGACACCGGTGCGCTGCTGTTCTGGCTGCCGCCCAGTCCGGTGGTGGTCAGTCGGGTGATGACAATATCGCCGTCCGCATCGACACTGGCCGGACCGTTGCTGGTCAGATCGTCGATCGTGGTGTTTCCGCCGCTCACCGATGTGAAGCTGCTGCCGACCGAACCATCGTCGATGCGGATATCGCCGTCTGCATTGGCCGTCGCCGCGCCGAAATCGGTGACGATCGTGCCGATTCCGATGTCTCTGCCCGCCGAGAAGTTGGCATTGAAATCGGCAGCGGCGCGGGTGAGGGCAATATCGCCTTCGGCACTGGTAACCGAAAGGTTGCCGCCGGTGTCGATGCTGCCGCCCGCAATGTTCTGTTCGGCAAAGATCGTCGTGCCGTTGCGTGCGAGGATCGATTCAAAGGCGACCATATTGTCTGAAGTGATCGAGACAAATGCCCCGTCGAGCGAACCGAGCGCGACATCAGCACCGTTGGCGGTGATATTACCCGCTGCGGTAATTTGACGACCGGCGCCATCTATAGTGCCACCGAACAGATCGACATTGCCTGTCGCAGTGGTGGTGCCGGTCAGCACCAGCATCGATCCGGCATCGAGCCGGACATTGCCCGCCTGCGTCGGCGAACTGCTGGTCGCATTGGACTGGGTGGCGGTGAACCCGGCTACCGCTATTGTGCCGACGGCTTCGATATCGGTATCGCCGCTCACGGCAAAGTTGTTGGCAAATCGCACGTCGCCGCCGCTATCGACGGTAAATGCGCCGCCAACGCTGCCGCCGTCGATGGTCACATCGCCGTCGGCAGCGATCGTTGCGACATTGTTCTGGTCGCCATTCGGCTGTGCAACGATAAGAGCGCCGGCGATGGCGACATCGCCGGCGATGTCGAACTCGGCAGAACTCCCGGCATAGGCTGAGGCGAGCGACAGGTTGCCTGCGATTGTCTCTATGCGAACCGAGCCAAACTCGCTGCGGATGGCACCGCCGGTGACAGCACTGGCCGCTTCGATGTCGAGCAGCCCTTGCGTCGTGCTAGACCCGAAGTCGAGCGTGCCACCTGTCGTTATGATCGCCCTATCCTGGCTGTTCAGCGCACCGAATCGCGCGGCACCGGTTGTTGCGATGTCGATGCGTCCAAGGGCATCGATACTGCTCTCGGCACCGGTCAGATTGGTTGCGCTGATACTGATCCGTTCAGCCGAGCTGATGGTTCCCAGCGCGATATTGCCGTCGGCGGTCAGCAATACGTTGGCCCCCGCCGGCGCGCTGCTGTTCTGGCTGCCGCCGAGGTCGGTGGTGGTCAACCTGGTGATGACGATGTCGCCATCGGCATCAATGCTGCTGGTGCCGCCGCTGGTCAGCGTGCCGATAGTGGTGTTGCCATCACTGGTTGAGACGAAGGCGTCGGCGATGATGCCGAGATCGACGCGGATGTCGCCGCCTGCGTTGATGAATGCCGATCCGCCCGAGACGGTCAGCGAGCCAAGGGTGGTATTGCCATCGGATCGGAAAAAGGCATTGCCGCCGCCGGTTATGGTGGTGATGGCGATGCCGCCCTCCGCACTGGTAACCGACAACGTCCCGCCCGGCGTAGAAATAGTACCGCCGCTGATGTCATTCTGGGCAAAGAGGCTGGCGCCATCGGTGCCAGTGATGGTGTCGAACGTGATACCGACATCGGATATAACGCTGACGAAGCCGCCGATGAGCGTGCCCAACGCCGATTCCGCGTCATTGTCGATAAAGATGTTGAGGTCGGCATCGACCGTGCTCGATGCCGCCGAAATCAATCCGGCGTCGATGAAGGCTGAGCCACCGGCCAAGATCGAAGTAAAGCTGAGAGTTCCCCCGGCATCGATCGATACGTTTTCCCCCGCGTCAGCCAAGCCAAAGGTCGCGTTATTACCGACAATGATGCTGATCTGCTCACCGGCGAGAATGCTGCTGGATGCGGGTATCTCGCCACCACCTGGTGCCATCAACAGATCGGCGGCGTCGATCGTTGCGCTGCCGATCGCGTCGAGTGTGCCGATGGTGACGTCGTCGCCGGCTGTCAGGCGGATCATGGCGTTGGTCGGCGCGCTCGAGTTGCTGCTGGTCTGGCCGGTGGTGGTCAGGCTGGTGACGGTGATCGTCGTGCCTGCATCGAGGATCGTATCGCCGAAGCTGGTGGCGGTGCCGATGACGATATCGGCGTCGCTGGCGACATCGAACTGTCCGGCAGAGCTCGCGCTGTCGATCCCGACGCTGCCGGTTGCATCGACAAAGATGCCGCCGAACTGCGTGGTGACCGAGCCGAGCGTAACGCCGCCGCCAAGGTTGGTGACCACCGCATCGAACGCGGCGCTGATGCTGTCGATGGC
>JAYSZB010000020.1:0-14808 GCA_043727035.1 Sphingomonas sp.
GGGCTACCGCAATTTCGCGACTAAGCTGTGGAACGCCGCGCGTTTCCTCCAGGGCAATGGGGTGGGCGCGAGCGCCTCGATCGCCGCGCCCGAGGCGACGCTGCCCGTCAACCGCTGGATCATCGGCGAGGTGGTCGAGACCCTCGCCAAACTCGACAAGGCGCTCGCCGACCTGCGCTTCGACGACATGGCTGACGCCATCTATCACTTCACCTGGGGCAGCTTTTGCGACTGGTACGTCGAGCTGGTGAAGGGCGCGTTCGATGCCGAGACCAAGGCGGTCGCGGCATGGGCGTTCGACCAAATCCTGGTCATGCTCCACCCCCTGATGCCGTTTATTACGGAAGAGCTGTGGAACGCGATGGGCGAGCGGCCGTACGAGTTGATCGTCGCCAGATGGCCGGCGCCGGAAGCTGAGATCGATCACGCTGCCAAAGCGGAAATCGAATGGATAGTTGAGCTTGTCACTAAAATGCGCTCGACATACCAGTCGCAGAAGGTGCCCCAGGTGAAATGATAGATGGCGTCGGCCATGCCGTCGAAACGCAGTTCGTCGAACGCTTTGTTCAATTTCGCGAGGGTCTCGACCACCTCGCCGATGATCCAGCGGTTGACCGGGAGCGTCGCCTCGGGCGCGGCGATCGAGGCGCTGGCGCCGACCCCATTGCCCTGGAGAAAGCGCGCGGCGTTCCACAATTTGGTCGCGAAATTGCGATAGCCCTCAACGCGCTTCTCATCGAGCTTGATGTCGCGGCCCTGGCTTTCCATCGCCGCCATGGTGAAGCGCAAAGCGTCGGCACCGTAGCGGTCGATCAGGCCCAAGGGATCGACGGTATTGCCCTTGGACTTGGACATTTTGGCGCCATGCGCGTCGCGCACCAGGCCGTGGAGGTAGAGGGTCTTCCACGGCACTTCGCCCATGAACTCCATCCCCTGCATCGCCATGCGGGCGTCCCAGAAGAACAAGATGTCGAAGCCGGAGATGAGGACGTCATTGGGGTAGTGGCGGGCGAGGTCGTGAGTCTGATCGGGCCAGCCGAGGGTGGCGAATGGCCAGAGCGCGGAGCTGAACCAGGTGTCGAGGACGTCTTCGTCGCGCGTCAGTGATACGCCCGCGCCCGCTTGCGCCTGCGCCTCTTCTTCGGACTCGGCGACGAAGATGCTGCCATCTTCGGCGAACCACGCCGGAATCCGGTGCCCCCACCACAACTGCCGCGAAACACACCACGGCTGGATATTGTCCATCCAGTTGAAGAAGGTCTTTTCCCACGTCTTCGGCACGATATCGATCTTGCCCGAGCGCACCGCCTCGATCGCAGGCTTGGCCAGCGTGGCGGCGTCGACATACCATTGGTCAGTCAGCATCGGTTCGATGACGACGCCGGACCGATCGCCGAAGGGTTGCTGGATCGTCTTGGCTTCAACCCCTATCATCAGCCCGTCGGCGTCGATGTCCGCGACGACGCGCTTGCGCGCTTCGTATCGGTCGAGGCCGCGATAGGCGTCGGGGACGAGGTTGAGCGCGTCGATCTCGGCCGGAGTCCAAGGTGAACCGGCCGCGAACGCCTTCGCTTGCTCGGCAGCCTTAGCATAAGGCGCGCCATCGGCCCGCAGCGCCGCGACCTCGTCCATCAACCGGTACATCGGGATGCCGTTGCGCTGCGCGACGCCATAGTCGTTCTGGTCATGCGCGCCGGTGATCTTGACCGCGCCTGAGCCGAAATCGGGATCGGGATACTCGTCGGTGATGATCGGGATCAAGCGGCGGTGCGCCTTGGGGCCGACCGGGATTTCGCACAGCTTGCCGACGATCGGCGCATAGCGCGCATCGGACGGATGCACCGCCACCGCGCCGTCACCGAGCATCGTTTCGGGCCGCGTCGTGGCGATGGCGATATAATTGCGCTGTTCCTCCAGCACCACCGCGCCGTCCGCGTCGCGCTCGACATAGGTATAGGTCTCGCCGCCCGCGAGCGGGTATTTGAAGAGCCACATATGGCCCTGCACCTCGCGCGTCTCGACCTCGAGATCGGAGATGGCGGATTTGAAATGCGGGTCCCAGTTGACCAGCCGCTTGGCGCGATAGAGCAATCCTTCGTTGTAGAGCTGGACGAACACCTTGGCCACGGCACGGTTCATGCCGTCGTCCATGGTGAAGCGTTCGTTGGCCCAATCCATCGAACAGCCCAGCCGCCGCAGCTGGCCGGTGATCTGCCCGCCGGATTCGGCTTTCCACTTCCACACCTTGGCGACGAATTCGTCGCGGCTGAAATCGCTGCGGCGCTGCTGCCGCTCGGCCATTTGGCGTTCGACCACCATCTGCGTCGCAATGCCCGCATGGTCCGTCCCGACCACCCACAGCGCATCTTTACCGCGCAACCGCTCATAGCGGACCAGCACATCCTGCAACGTATTGTCGAGCGCATGGCCGATGTGCAGCGCGCCAGTGACGTTCGGCGGTGGGTTGACGATAGTGAACGGCGTCGCGTCGGGCCGGTGCGGACGAAACAGCCCGTTCGCCTCCCAATGCGCCGCCCAGCGCGCCTCGATAGCGGCGGGATCGAAAGTCTTGGGCAGGCCGGTTTCGGGAGTGGGGTCGGTAGCGTCGGTCATGCGCGGGGCTTTGCCAGCCATGCGGCGATGCGGCAAGAGGTGGGGCTGCCTAGATACTCGTAGGCTTCCAAGCCTTCCACTCTCCCCTGTCGTTCGCTTCGCTGATCCCCGCTTCCAACTCCGGTAACAAACGATCGTCCCACGCTGCCGCCGAGTTTTGGTCGGTCCACCACCTCCGTGCGGTAACAACCGGTTCTTCGCCACTGTTGTCAAAAACCCAAGCGCGATCTGCCCGCCAGAAGAACCAAGGCAACTGCTCGAACGACCGCTCACGCCGCGCCGCTACCTTGTCAGGCGGCACATCGTGTCCGCCCTTGGCGACGCGCGCCCTTATCCGGTTGAGCTGAAGTTCGACGGAATCGAGATAGACGTAAACGAAGCAAACCTCGAATCCATGCGCTTTGGCCTTCTCCACCAGCCGCCGATACTTCGGCGACGACAGCACCGTCTCTACCCCGATAGTTTGGTGCACCTCAATCGATGCATCGAGCCAGCGTTCGATGCGCTGCACAGCAGCCAGATTGGCAGCGATGGCTTCAAGGTCTTCGGCATTGCGCAACCGCACGGTCAGCAGATCGGGGTTGATGATCCACACCGATCCATCCAGCCCGGCGACATCGCCCTGACCATAAGCAGTGCTCTTGCCCGATCCGTTCGGTCCGGCGACGATCCAGAAGCGCGGACGATCCTGTGCGAGGATCGCCATCGCTCAGACGTCCAGTCCGAGAGCCTTGTTCTCGGCTCGCGCCCGGCGGACATTGGCGCGAAAGGACGACAGCAGGTCGGCGGTAAAGGTGGGGCTGTTCGGGTCGATCATGCGGATGCGGACCTTCTCGCCGTCCGGGCCGATGGCCGTGCGATAGCGGGCAGGCGACGGCTTGCCGACGTCGATCTTATCGACGATGTCAATTTCGGGCTTGGTCGCCATCGCGTTGCTCCTGTCAGTATAAGATAGTGCATCACCATGGGTTAGCAAAGCATCATCAGCGCTATCGCGCCATTTCGGATGATGTTCGGTGTCTGCGCGGACCCTTCGACACGCTCAGGGTGAGCGGGAGGAGGGGTTCGGCTCTTGTGCTTACGGCGCCACCCGTTCCGCCACCCATGGCAGCACGAACTGGCGGTGTTCGGCCCAGCTTTGGCCGATCATGCGACCGCCCTCAAGGCAGGCGGCGTGCTGGTAGGGGCCGACGCCGTCGCTGGTGGTGAAGGCCACGCAGCTGCGGCCCCGGTTGCGACCATAACGCCCGCTGTTGATCGTCGAGCTGTAGAAATCGCCAGTGATGGTCCCATCGGCGGCGATGGTCAGGTTCATCGGCTGCGCATAGGGTTCGCCATCATCGGCGATGCGCAGATCGACGCTCCATGCACCCGCGACATCGGCACCGCGCGCGGCGGGAGCCGGCGAGACTTGCGCCGCTGTCAGCGTCAGCGCGGCGGCGGCGAGCAGGGTCAGGCGGGCGATCATTGCGGCGCGCCTTCTGTGGCAGGCGCTGGCGTTGCCATGATATCCCCCGGCCCCGTCCACCGCCGCATCCAGTCGAACACGCTGCTATACCATTGCACCGAGTTGCGACCCTTCAATATCCAATGGTTCTCGTCCGGATAGATCAGTAGCTGCGATGGGATGCCCTGGCGTTGCAGCGCGGTGAAGGCGGCGAGGCTCTGGCTGTAGGGGATGCGGAAATCGCGTTCGCCGTGGATCACCAGCGTCGGCGTGCGCCAGTTGGTGACGTGATTGACCGGGTTCCAGCGCTCGGCATTCTCACGGGCGTACCACGGCCCGCCATGGTCCCATTCGTCGAACCACAGCTCCTCGGTCTCGAACGCCATCGCGCGCAAGTCGAACACGCCGGCGTGGGTGATCAGGCATTTGAATCCGTCGGGCCACTGTCCGGCGATCCAGTTCATCATATAGCCGCCATAGCTGCCGCCCGCCGCGCAGGCATTGGCGGTATCGACCGAGGCATTGGTCGCCGCTGCCGCCGCCATGCCGAGCCGCAGATCCTCGAGCGGCTTGCCGCCCCAGTCGCGGTTGATGCTGTCGGTAAAGGCCTGGCCGTAACCGGTGCTTCCGTGAAAATCGATGGTGACTACTGCATAGCCAGCGGAGGCGAACAGCATCGGGTTCCAGCGCGTCGACCAGCCGTTGCCAAAGCTGCCCTGCGGCCCGCCATGGACCAGCAGCACCGTCGGCAGCGGTCCGGTCACACCCTGCGGCGTCAATATCTGGCCATAGACGCGGTCGCCGCCCGCCCCGGCAAAGCTGAATTGCTCATAATGCACTGGCGCAATCTGCGCGGTGTGCGCGGCATTGGCCTGGGTCAGCGCGCGCGTGCCACCGCGCCGGTCCATCGCCACCAGATCGGTTGGGGAGGTGATCGAGTTGATCGCATAGATCAGCCCGCCATTCGCCAACGGCAGCGTGTCGGAGACGTTGCCCCGCGTCGTCAGCCGGGTGACCGCGCCGGTACGGGCATCGACGCGATAGGCGGGATGCTCCAGTGTATCCTGTGTGGTGACGATCAGGCTGCGGCCGTCCGCCGCCCAGGCGATCGACCCGACAGAGCGGTCCCACTCTTGGGTCAAAGCACGAACGGTGCCCGAGCGCAGATCGCGCAGCATAAGCACCTGCCGGTCTGCCTCATAACCCGGCCGCGCCATCGCCGCGTAGGCCAGCCAGCGACCATCGGGCGAGGGCGTCGGCAATGTGTCGGTCGCCTCGTTCGCCGCCGTCATGTTGGTGCTCGCGCCGCCGATGGCAGGCGCGGCATAGATATCGAGATCGGTGGATTGCGGTTCGTTGCGGTCGGCGATGCGGCGGGTGAAATAGACGGTGCTGCCGTCGGGGCTCCACGCCACTTCTTCGCCGCCGCCGAACGGCTTGGACGGCGTGTCGCCGATCAATTCCGGCGCGATGGCGGCGGCATCCCCTGACAGCTTGCCGTCCGCACCCAGCGTAAAGGTGAAAGCGCGGCTGTGGACGCCGGGGGTTTCCCAGCTGTCCCAGTGGCGCACGAACATCTCGTTGTACGTGCGCCCGCTGCCGCCGCCCTGCGTCGCCAGATCGCCATTGCCCGCGCAGCCGAAAGTCGCGCACACGTCTGCGATATCCCCCCACAACAACACGCGATTGCCGGTGGGGGAAAGGCGGAACCCCGATACATCCGCCAGCGTATCGCTGGCCTGCACCGGCTCCAGCGCGGACATGGCCCGCGCGCCGCCCGCGCCGGAGTGGATCAGATCGATAAACCACAGCTGGCTCTTGCCGCTCTTGTTCGACAGGAAATAGAGGCGCTTGCCGTCCGAGGAAAAGGCGGGGCTGCTTTCGTTCGCACTCTCAAGATCGGCCACCCGCACCGGCTGCGCCGATCCATCGACCGGCACGATCCACAGGCCGGTGGTGCGGGCAAAGCTCTCGGCCGCAGTCTCAGTCTGCTGATACACCACCCACGCGCCATCGGGCGAAACCGCGGGCGCAGCGACGCGGTTAAGGGTGGCGAGATCGACGGCGGTCATCGGTTGCTGTGCCGCGAGCGGCGTGGCGAGCGAGAGGGCAGCGGTCGAGGCGAACAGCGCGAGCGTGGCGCGCAGCAGGGTGGTGTGGGTCATGCTGCCAGTGATTAGCCCCGCGTCACCGCAAGGAGCAACGGCTATTTCATTCGGGCGGCACCCGCGCCGCGACACGCCGCTTGATCCGACTGAAGGCAATCGGCGTGATCCGCAGATAGCGGGCGATGTCGGCCTGCGTCAGGCGGGCGAGCAGCGCCGGTTCGTCACGCCGCAGCGCCAGAAAACGTTGCTCGGCCGTCAGGCACAGCAGCGCCTCCTCGCGCGCCTGTTTGCGTGCGGCGAGCCAGCGGTCGAAGGCTGCGATCTGGCTGGCGATGGCCGCATCCTCAACGATCGCGCGCCGCACCCACGTCCCCGGCAAAGTCACCAGTTGCGTCGGCTCGATGCAGATCGCGGCAAAGCGGCTGACATCGCCTGCTTGCGCGGACACGCCGAATAGGCCGGCATCGACGATCAGGCTCTTGATCCACTCGCTGCCATCGGCCCCCTGATAAGCCAATTTGGTGAGGCCCGACACTTGCAGGAAAATGGCGTCGCGCTCCTCGCCCTGTTCGAAGATCGTTTCAGTTCTGTCATGCGGCGATGGCAGCCACAGCCCATCGGCGCTGGCTCGCGGCTGCACGGCGTCGATCAGGGCTTCGGCTGAGAACATTTCACCTGTATAAATCGAGGTTCATCGCTGTGGCTATGGGGTGCGCTATCGCTGCAGACTGCGGGACACGAGACGGGGGCAATGAGCGTGCAATTGAATGATCGGACCATCCTGATTACCGGCGGCAGCCGGGGCATCGGCCTTGCTATGGTGCATCGCCTGCTGACCCACCGGCCGCGCAGGCTGATCGTCGTCGCGCGCGATGGCGATGCGCTGGCGGCAGTCGCCGCGCTCGATCCTGCTGTGCTGGCGCTGCCCTGCGATCTGGCCGATGCTGCGGCGGTCGATGCGCTGGCGGCCGCCGTGCGTTCGGCGCATCCCGATTTGTCGGTGCTGATCAACAATGCCGGGACGCAGCTGCTCACCGATCTGGTCAGCGCCGATGCGCCGGCGCCGGTCGCAGCCTTGCGCCGCGAGATCGCGGTCAATTTCGATGGTGTCGTCGCGCTGACCTGCGGATTGATGCCGGTGCTGCTGGCGCAGCCGTCAGCGGCGGTAGTTACCGTCACATCCGGCCTGGCACTAGCGCCCAAACAAAGTTCTCCGGTCTATTGCGCAACCAAGGCGGGGATGCGTAGCTTTACCAAGGCGCTGCGATATCAGGCGCAAGCGCGCGCGCCGCAGCTGAAAGTGATCGAGGCGCTGCCACCGCTGGTCGATACGGGCATGACCGAGGGGCGCGGTCGCGGCAAGATCAGCGCCGATGCCTGCGCGCGGCAAATTGTCGATGGCATCGTCGCGGGCAAATCGACCATTTACGTCGGCAAGGCGAAGTTGCTGCGGGCGATAGTCGGCCTGTCGCCGTCGCTGGCGGAGCGTATCATGCGCCATGGCTAAGCCGGGCTCGCGCACCGCGCGGATCATCGTCGCGATGGAACGGCGCGCCGACCGCCCCTGGTTCCTGCCCGCGGTCGGCGTCGCGCCGCTTTGCGATTATGTCATTCCAGTGCTGCCCAACCAGATGCTGCTGATCGGCCTCTCGCTGAGCATGCCGCATCGCTGGCTGGCGCTCGGCCTCACCTTCATCGCCGCCACCTCGCTCGGAGCGGGACTATGCGCTTTCGCGATCCAATATTGGGGACAGGCAGCGCTGGAGCAATGGCTGGGCGGACGACCGCAAGCGGATGCCATCGCCGCCGTGCTCGCCACCATCCGCCGCCATGGTCTGGCCGCATTGACGGTCATTGCCATGCTGCCATGGCCGCCACGCACCGCCGTGGTCGCTTGTGCAATCGCTGGATTGCCGCCGCTGGCGATCGCGCTTGCAGTGGCGGCCGGGCGGATTGTTCCGACTGCGGGGCTGGTCGGCATCGGCGTCACGGCACCGGTTCTGCTGCGCCGGATAGGCCGCATCGACGCGGTGATGCGCGAGGTGGAGACGGCGCGAAATCTGGGTTAGCCGCCCCCCGCCACATTCAGCACCCACGCATACTGGTCCGCGCGCAGCGCATCGGTTTGCGCCCGCGTCGAGCCGATCCCGTGCCCGGCATCGAAATCCACCCGCAGCATCGCGTCTGCACCAGCCGCCTGCAACGCAGCAGCAAATTTGGCCGGATGAAAGGCGCCGACACGCTGGTCGTTGATGCCCATTGTCACCAACGTCTTCGGCCAGGCCGCAGGCGGGGCAGGGCGGTCGATGACGGCGCGATAGCTGTCCATTGCATACATGATGCGAAAGCTTTCCGGGTCCTCGATCGGCCCCCACTCCAATATATCGGCGATGTTGGTGTCGGAGACATAGCGCACCGGGTTCATGAAACCGACTTCGGCGATGGCTCCGGCGAACAGGTCGGGCCGCTCGGTCATCGCCCGGCCGATGGTGATGCCGCCGGCAGAGACACCCCAGCCTACCAGATGGGCGGGGCTGGTGACGCGCTCGGTGATCAGCGCCTCGCACACGTCGATCAGGTCGCGCCAGGTGTTGGCCTTGGTCGCCTTCTTGCCCGCCTCATGCCATTCGCGGCCATAATCGCCGCCGCCGCGTACGCCGGCATCGACGAAGATGCCGCCGGCTTCGAGGAAGGCGATGATTCGCGGATTGAACCCCGGGGTCGCCGAAAATCCATAAGCACCATAGGCTGTCGCCAGCACGGGATTGCGCCCGCTGGCTTGCCAGCCGCGCTTGGCCATCATCGTGTAAGGGATGCGCGTGCCGTCGCGGGCGGTGGCAAAGCGGCGTTCGGCGACGAACGGCGTCACGTCGATCGGCGGGGGCGGGGTCAGGCCGCTGTCGGTGACGCTGCCGTCGGCGGCGCAGCGCAGCATCACCGGCGGATTGAGCCAGCTGTCGAGATTGACCCAGGCGGTCGTCGATTTGCGCGAGGCGTAAGTGACCCCGGCATCGCCATCGAACGGCAGCGCCACTGGCGATTGCGACCCGTCCGCCGCGATCCGCGTCAGCCGGTGGACGCCGCCGTCGAGTTGTTTGAGCAGCGCGCCGTCGCCGAGCGGATAGATGCCCTCGATCACCGCCTCGCTCGCCGGAACGGCGGTTACGGCGCTGGCGATATCCGGCGCCGACAGGCTAGTGCGCAGCAGCTTGCGGCGCGGCGTGCCCTTTTCCGAGACCAGCCAGATGCTATCGCCGCTGACCGTAAAATCGGAGATGGCGTCGTTTTTGGTCGAGACGCGGGTGAAAGTCGGGCGACCGGCGACCAGATCGTCGGTGCGGGTTACCCACAGCAATTGCTCGGGATCCTGATCGACCACTGCGACAATTGCATAGGGTGTGCCGGTGATGGTAGCGATGATCGGGAACTGCCCCTCGGTCATCGCGACATCGGCAAACTTTCCGCGCTTGAGCAACACCGTGTCGCTGGCCGGATCACTGCCGAAGCGGTGCATCCGCTGCTCGCTGTCGAGATACAGTTCAGGCGTGCCGCGCGGGCCGGTAAGATAATGATAGATGATGCCCGATCCATCGGCGAGCCAGTTGATGCTGCCGAAATCGGTCATCGGGATGCGGTCTGGCAGCACGGTGCCGGTGGCGCGCTCCATGATGTGCAGCACCGATGCCTCCGACCCGGCGGGCGACAAGCCATAGGCGATGTGGCGCTCGTCGTCGGAGACATCCCACCAGTCGAGGCTGACATGGCTCTCACCGTCGCGCATCGCGCCGGGATCGATGATGGTGGTGACGGCGCCGTCTGCCGCGCGATGGTAGAGCGCGAATGTCTGCGATCCCGCCGGCCGCTGTTCATAGAGAATGCCGCCATCGGCGAGAGGCACGACCGACGAAGTGGCGGTCGCCTCCCCCGTCAACGCCGAAACCCGCGCACCCATCGCCGCACGACCGGGCACGGCGGACAGGCGCGCGCGGGTGGCGGCATCCTGCGCCCGCAACCAAGGCTGCCAGTCGGGATCGGTGCCGCTCTCCATCCAGCGATAGGGATCGGTCAGCGTGGTGCCGTAATAATCGTCCGATGCGACGACGGTTTTCGCGGCCATCGGCGCAGCTTGTGCCAGCAGACGGGCAGGGATGGCGGAAAGCGCAGCAGTGCCCGCCAGTCCGATCAGAAAGTCGCGCCGCTTCATCCGCATAATCCACCCCTTGGTCCGTCGCCGCGTATATCACGGCCAGTCGCCAAGACTTAGCATCCCGCACGCGACTGCCAACCCCGGGGAGGCAGGGATTTCGTCGAGCAGGTCACAGTTCTCGACCCACAACAAAAAAGGGCCGGACCCGTCGGTCCGACCCTTCCCTCTGCACCGGAGTGCAAACTCTTTTACGGGCCTTCCCCTAGCGCAAGCGTTAGCGGTGCTCCCAAGACCTTACCCTAGCGCAAGCGTTAGCGGCGCTTTCCGGCCTTACCTTAACGCAAGCGTTAGCGGCTGTAGAATTCGACCACCAGATTCGGTTCCATCTTCACCGGATAAGGCACTTCGTCCAGCGTCGGGATGCGCACGAAGGTGGCCTTGGTGCCGTCGATAGTCAGATAATCGGGCAGATCGCGCTCGGGCAGCGCCTGTGCTTCGGCGACCAGCGCCATGTCCTGTGCCTTCTTGCCCAGGCTGATCTCGTCGCCGATCTTCACCTGACGGCTGGCGATATTGCAGCGTACGCCGTTGACGAAGACATGGCCGTGGCTGACCAGCTGGCGTGCAGCGAACACGGTCGGCGCGAACTTGGCGCGATAAATCACCGCATCGAGACGGCGCTCGAGCAGGCCGATCAGGTTCTGGCTGGTGTCGCCCTTGATCCGCGCGGCTTCGGTATAGGCGCGCTTGAACTGCTTTTCGGTGACGTCGCCGTAATAGCCCTTCAGCTTCTGCTTGGCGCGCAGCTGTACGCCGAAGTCGGAAACTTTGCTCTTGCGGCGCTGGCCGTGCTGGCCGGGGCCATATTCACGCTTGTTGACCGGGCTCTTGGGCCGGCCCCAGATATTCTCGCCAAGGCGGCGGTCGATCTTGTGCTTGGCGCTGTGGCGCTTCGACATATGTCATTTTCCTGTTTGCGTGGGCCGACGAAAGTACCAACCCCAAAGCCCCGGACACGCCCGCCAAGCCTGTTGCCTGACGCGATCACCGCTGCACCGGGAGTGCGGGATCAAATGCGAAGGCGCGCGGTTAGCGGGGGCAGGGGGAAAGGTCAAGTGTGCGTTGGTCTGGGGTTGGGAAAGATCTAAGCCAGCCACCGTCAGGCCCGCCCCCGGCCCCCCACGCGGAACGGGAGATATACTCGACATGCGCCACCGCCACGTTATGGCGCATCGCCATGACCGATACTCTTTCCCCCGACAATTGCCAGACCATGATCGACGTCCGCGCCGGTGTCGATGCCACCGATACCGAACTGGTGGCGCTGCTCACCCGCCGTTTCGGCTATATGCGCGCCGCCGCACGCATCAAGCCGGACCGATGCGTGGTCCGCGACGAAGGCCGCAAGGCGCAGGTGATTGCCAATGTCCGCACCCACGCAGCAGCCGCAGATTTGCCTCCCGAGCGTCTCGCGGCGGTTTGGGAAGTGCTGGTCGAACAGTCGATCGCCTATGAACTCGATATCTGGGACGCGACGCGCGCATAATATGCGCTCTCCCTGAGCTTGTCGAAGGTTGTATCCACGAACCCTTCGACAAGCTCGGGGTGAGCGCGGTGCCAGTTCAATCGGGCTTGCGCGGACCCCGGTCGATCCCGCGCAGCATGCCGCGCAGCATCTGCACTTCCTTGGCGGTCCAGCGCGGCTTGGTCAGCAGCGTGCGGATGTTGCGCAGCGTCGTCACCCGCCGCGCGGCGGGGCGGAAATAGTCGATTCGCTCCAGCGCCGCATTGGTCTGTTCGATCAGCCCTTCCAGATCGCCCTGTGGCGCAGGCGGATCGAGATCGGACAGCGGCGGCTGCACCAGTGCCTGCCCCTTGGACCATTCATAGGCCGCCAGAATCACCGCCTGCGCCAGATTGAGCGAGCCGAATTCGGGATTGATCGGCACGGTCATCACCGTGCGGGCCAGCGCGACATCGTCCGAATCGAGGCCGGACCGCTCGGCCCCGAAGACATAGGCCGATTGCCCCGCCTCGCCATGCACCAGTGCAGCGGCACCGGCGGGATCGACTACAGGTTTGATCAGGTCGCGGCGGCGGACAGTGGTAGCAATCACTTGCGCGCAATCGGTCACGGCGTCTGCCAGCGTGTCGAACACCCGCGCATTCGCCAGCACGATATCGGCGCCAGACGCCGCCGGTCCCGCGTCGGGGTTCGGCCAGCCGTCACGCGGGGCAACAAGCCGCAGATCGGTCAGCCCGAAATTGAGCATCGCCCGCGCCGCTTTGCCGATATTCTCGCCCAGTTGCGGGCGGACGAGGACTATGGCGGGCGGTGGAGGTCTGTCAGCCAGATCGGGCTCGATGGGTGACGATGTGCTCAACCCGGACCCGACAGATCGACGAGCCCGCCGCCCTCGTTGCGCATTTCACGGGTCGCCTCACGGGCGTTTTCATCGGATGAACGGTGTCCGGCAACGGTGCGGCAAACGCGGCGGCTGCCCAGACGGCTGCCGGTGCGCTGGACGGTGCGGCAGACAACTTGCTCTTCGGCGGCTGGAGCAGGCGTGGCCTGCGCCTGATCGGCGGGCACTGGCGCTGGCGCGGGTGCGGGTGCAGTCGTTGCGAGAAGCAGGGCGATGATCATGGCGGATTCCGTCATTCCAAGGAAAGGATTGGGGGGATTAGCATGGCCTATACGGCCCCGCCAAGTCCTACTCGCAGCCGACCTCGCGCACGCTGGCGGCGAATTCGGCAAAGTCACGCGCTTCGGCGAAGTCTTTGTAGACGCTGGCGAAACGAATATAGGCGACGCTATCGAGGTTCTTCAGTGCCACCATCACCCGCGCACCGATATCGCCGGTCGATACCTCGGCATCGCCCTGCGTTTCCAGATCGCGCTGGATCGCGGAAACCAGCCGGTCAATGCGTGCGGGGTCAATCGGCCGCTTACGGCAGGCGATGGTCACCGATCGCAGCAGCTTGTCGCGCTCGAAAGGTTCTTTCAGACCGGCGGATTTGACCACAGTCACCTCGCGCAACTGAATGCGCTCGAACGTCGTAAAGCGGGCGGCACATTGTTCGCACTGCCGCCGACGACGAATAGCCGCCCCGTCTTCGGCGGGGCGGCTATCCTTTACCTGACTGTCTTCATGTCCGCAGGACGGGCATTTCATCCGGTCTTTTTGTCCTCGCGGTTGGCGACATAGCCAGCGCCAACGATGGCGCCCAGAATCGGACCGACGACCGGCACGACGATCGATGCGACCGCGCCGATTGCGGCCCCGGCAACGACCTTGGAGCGATTTTCGGGCTCCATTGCCGCCTTGCCGATGCGCGCGACTTCGTCGATTGCCTTGTCGGCACCTTCGACGATCTGATCGAACATATTCTTGACGCCGTTAGAGCTGGTGCTCTCGCGGTGAAATTCCGAACCTTCGTTATGTGCCATTTCCTGATGTTCCTTTGCCATGAGCGTTACTCCGATGCCCCTTTGCCGTATTACTGATATAGCACAGCAACGGAGAATTACTAGGGGTAGATCGGAAAACGCTCGCACAGGGTGCGGACACGGGCTTTGACATCTGCTTCGACGGCAGGATCGCCATGCTCGCCCCTGGCGGACAGCGCATCGAGCACGTCGGCGACCATGTCGCCGGTTGCCTCGAATTCCTCGATGCCGAAACCGCGTGTCGTCCCGGCGGGAGAGCCCACCCGGATGCCGCTGGTCTTGACCGGGGGTAAAGGATCGAACGGAATGCCATTTTTGTTGCAGGTGATCCCGGCCCGCTCCAGCGCCTCGTCGGCATCGCGCCCGGTGACGCCGAGTGGGGTCAGATCGACCAGTGCGAGATGCGTGTCGGTGCCGCCCGACACAATTTCGGATCCGCGCGCCTTCAGCCGTGCCGCCAGTGCCTGCGCATTGGCGATCACAGCCTTGGAGTAATCGACAAACTCGGGCCGCAGCGCCTCGCCGAAGGCGACGGCCTTCGCGGCGATGATGTGCATCAGTGGGCCGCCCTGGGTTCCCGGGAACACCGCGGAGTTGAGCGCCTTGACGTGCTCCGCCTTCGCCATCACGAGGCCGCCGCGCGGGCCGCGGAGCGTCTTGTGCGTGGTCGAGCTGACGAAGTCGCAGTGCGGGATGGGGTCGGGGTGGAGCCCGACGGCGACGAGGCCGGCGATGTGCGCGATGTCGGCCACGAGGATCGCGTCGACCTCCCGCGCGATGGCGGCGAAGGCCGCGAAGTCGAACTGCCGCGGGTAGGCCGACCCGCCCGTGACGATGACCTTGGGCCGCTCCGTCCGCGCGAGGTCGCGGACGTTGTCGAGGTCGATGAAGCCGTGGGCGTCGAGTTTGTAGTGCACGGCTCGGTAGAGCTTCCCCGACGCGTTGGCGGGCGAGCCGTGCGTGAGGTGGCCGCCGTTGGCGAGGTCGAGGCCGAGCAGCGTCTCGCCCGGCTTCAAGGTCGCGAGGTACACCGCGGCGTTCG
>JAYSZB010000021.1:0-44178 GCA_043727035.1 Sphingomonas sp.
GCAAGCCGCGACCCCTCCACCACGCTGGGCACCGACGCTTCGCCATCGCCACTGCGGCGCGTCGCGCGGTCCCCCTCCCCGTCCCGGGGAGAAACTAGAGCGGCCTTGTTCCCCCCGCCATTTCCATCAGCACCGCCCACTCGCTCTCCCGCACCGGCGCTACCGACAGGCGGTTGAGCCGCAGCATTTCCATCTCGGCGAGTCGCGGATCGGCCTTGATCGCTGCCAGCGTGACTGGCGTTACCAGCCGGACCAGCGGCTTGACCTTGACCGCCACCCAGCGCGTACCCTCGGGTTCGGTCGGGTCGGGCAGGGCGGGGGCGCTGATCGTCATGATGCCGACCGCTTCCTTGCCGATGTTGCTGTGATAGAAGATCGCCTGATCGCCGACGGCCATCGCCTTAAGATGGATCGCCGCGCTGTGGTTGCGGACCCCGTCCCACGTCCCTTCGCCCTGCGCGATCAGATCGTCGAAGCCGTAGACATCGGGTTCGGATTTCATCAGCCAAAGCGCCATTTGCTGCTCCTGTTCACGGTGTCGCGGCGAGCCAGCGGTCGAGGACATAGATCATGCCGTTGCCGGTGGCGATTTCGGCGCTGCCCATGGTGGCGCGGGTGCCCGACGGCGCGGTGACGATCAGCAGATCGCCGTCGCGCGTTATGGTCAGCGGACCAGCGCGGGTAGTGAGGATGGTGCTGCCGCCGCCGTCGGCGATCAACTGGCGCAATTCGTCGGCGCGGAAGGCACGTGGCACGATGAGGCCGTCGAGCGCGCGGGCGAGCGTTGGACGATTGGCCTCGGCAAACAACGCCGCCCGCCGTTCGGGGCCAAGCTGGACCATTGCCGTGTCGCGCGGCGCGAGCAGGGTGACGGGGGTGGTGGTGCGCAGCAAACGGTCGCGCCCGGTCACGGTCAGCGCACGACGCAAAGTTGCGAATTCATCGAGCCGTTCGAGCGCGGCCGTCACGGTCGGTGGTTCGGCGGAGGCGAGGCGGCGCGCGGCAGCGGCGCTCTGGTCGGCGGTCGGCTCGGCGGTACAGGCCGCGCACAGCAGCAGGACGAGCGGAGTGGCGCACGCCATGGTCCATCGCCGCCCCCTTGTGTCTGTCGCGCGCCGCGCTATCGCTAATGCCATGATTGGCCCCCTAGTGGGCCAAGCGCCGACAGGAAACCCCTCGATGACCGCCACTGCCTCCGCCGTTCCGCCGACCAAGCCCGCTGTGCCGGTCATCTCGATGACCGCGCTCGGCCCGGACGATTTTGCCCGGGAGTTCGGCACCAGTTTCCAGCGTTTCGGCTTTGCGATGATCACCGATCATGGTCTCGACCCCGCGCTGGTCGAGCGGGCGTGGGACCTGACCCGCGCGCTGTTTGCGCAGAGCGAGGAGCAGAAGCGCGGGTACCTGATCCCCGGCAAGAGTGGTGCGCGCGGTTATACCGCCTTCGGCACCGAGATTGCCAAGGGGGCGAGCCATGTCGATCTGAAGGAGTTCTGGCATGTCGGGCGTGATCTGCCCGAGGGGCATGTGCTGTCCGATTCGATGCCGCCCAATGTCTGGCCCGACCAGCCCGAGGGTTTTCGCGAGACATTCGAGGCGATGTTCGCCGAATTCGACCGGATCGGCGCGCAACTGCTCTCAGGCATCGCCCGCTATCTCGAGCTGGTACCCGACTGGTTCGACGATCCGGTGCGCGACGGCAACAGCGTGCTGCGGTTGCTGCATTATCCGCCGGTGCCCGAAATAGAAGGGGGGGGATCGCCCGATGGCATCAGGGCGGAGGCGCACGAGGACATCAATCTGATCACGCTGTTGCTGGGGGCCGAGGAGGCGGGGCTGGAAATCCTCGAGCCCGATGGCAGCTGGCTGCCGGTCAGCCCGCCGCCGGGGGCTCTGGCAGTCAATGTCGGGGACATGTTGCAGCGGCTGACCAACCACCGGCTGCCATCGACGACGCACCGCGTGACCAATCCCGACACCGGTCGCGCCGCGCACAGCCGCTATTCGATGCCGTTTTTCCTGCATTTGCGCTCGGATTTCCCGATTGCGACGCTGCCCGGGTGCGTGACGGCGGACAGCCCGGATCGCTATCCCGAGCCGATATTGGCGGATGCGTATTTGCAGGAGCGGTTAAGGGAGATCGGGTTGAAGAGGTAGCGCTGCCACGCAATCATACCCATCGTCATTCCCGCGAAAGCAGGAATCCAGGGCGGCGAAACACACTCCTATCCGCCCCTGGATTCCCGCTTTCGCGGGAATGACAAGGTGAATGATTCAAGCGGTCGCCATGACTCTCTACAGATGCGCAAAATCGCGCGCAAACCCGCGCAGATTGGCCCCCGCATCGACGAAGATCGTCTGGCCGGTTACGCTGTGGGCCTGTGCCAGATAGAGCACTGCATCGGCGATATCCTGTGGTGAGGCGAGCCGTTCGAGCGGCATAAACCCGGCCATCCGCTCCATCCGGCCGTCCTCATAATCGGGCGTCGGCAGCGTCAGCCCCGGCGCGACGGCGTTGACGCGGATGCGCGGGGCGCAAGCCACCGCGAGAGTGCGGGTCGCCTGCCACAGCGCCTGTTTGGCGATGGTGTAGGCGATCTGGTCGGGTACCGGATTGCGGACGCGCTGGTCGAGGATGTTGATGACTGCGCCTTCGCTGCCCGATGCGAACAGCGCCTGCGTCAGCAGCACCGGGGCAGAGAGGTTGACCGTCAGCGCGGCGTCGAGCGCCGTGCCGTCGAGTACATCGATCCCGCCCTCGGCGAACAGCGAGGCGTTGTTGACGATCAGCGTCGGCGCGCGCCCGCACCGTTGGACGACATCGGAGAACAGTCGCTCCGCTGCGCCGTTCTCGCCGAGATCGGCGGTGACGATGCTGTGTTCGATCTGCGCCTTGGCAATCGCCGCTGCCAGATCTGCGTCAGGCTCACCCTCGCGCCGCCGGTGCAGCGCCAGATCGTAACCCGCCCCCGCCAGCGCCGCCGCAATCGCCGCGCCGACGCGGTGCAGGCCGCCGGTGACGAGGGCGAGGGGCCTTTGCGCGGACGATGCTGTCACGCCATCATAACCCTCGGCGCGGACGGGCGGTGGCGTTTCATGGTGATGCCGATGCTTTCATTGCCTTCGGCAATCGCCAGTTTGACGATGCGGATTTCGACCGATCGCACCTTGGCGTCCTGCAGAAAGATGGTGGCGATGATGTGGTCCGCCACCGCTTCGATCAGCGTGAAATGAACGTCTTTGGGGAGGCCATCGGTCGCCGCCCATTTGAGGTCCATATAGGATTTGGAGGCATATAACGGCGTTGCGGGCGCATAATGATCGGCAATGGCCAGTTCGGCGATCACCCCGATGCGCAACGGCTGCGGCAGGTGGGTTTCCTCCGAATAGACGCCGGTCAGCACATCGACCTCCAGGTCATGGACTTCGAGGATCAGGCTGTCTTGCGGCAGAGTCACGATGTGCGCGGGCTTTCTTGCGTGGGGGGAGGTTCGCCCCTAAAGGCCGCTGCCCTTACAGGAGCTACCCGCGCTGGTCGAGATCGAAACCCTGTCCGCTGCCGATCCTGCTGCGGTCGAAGCGCTGCTCGATGCGGCCTTCGGGTCGGGTCGGCATGGGCGCACGGCGTACCGGATGCGCGCGGGCTGCTCGCCGATTGCTTCGCTGAGCTTTTCGGCATGGGAGCAAGGGCGCCTGATCGGCAGTTTGCAAAGCTGGCCGGTGGCGCTGGAGGCTGCGGACGGCACGGCGACGCCGCTGGTGATGGTCGGGCCGGTCGCGGTCGAACCGGCGCTGCAACTTGGCGGCACCGGGCGGGCGCTGATGGACGCGCTGATTACCGCCGCCGAACGTCCGCTCGACCAGGGTGGCGCGGATGGCGCGCTGATGATGATCGGCGATCCCGAATATTATGGGCGATTCTGGGGCTTTTCTGCCGATGCTACGGGAGAGTGGGCGGTGCCGGGCCCGGTCGAGCGGCACCGGTTGCTAGTGCGCGGGGTGCGGGGATTGGCTGTGCCGGGTGCGGCCGGACAAATCGTCCCCCGCCGTTAACCCTTGCCGCCGGGCCAGAATTTGAGTTCAGCGGCCCGCGCAGGTGGGCGGGCATCGATGGCTGTCGGGCGCGCCAGCACCCGCGCTGCGAACACCCCGGCGATCGCGCCGAACAGATGGCTTTCGAACGATACCCCGGCTTGCAGCGGCAGGAAGCCGAGCGCCATCGACCCGTAAAAGATTAGAACACCGAGCGCGATGATGATGTTGCGCCAGCGCCGGTCGTACCATGCCTGGGCGATAACCATCGCCCATAGCCCGAAAATCCACCCGCTCGCGCCAACATGCACCCCGCCGCGCCCGAACAGCCACAGCAGCAGGCCGCCGCCGATAATGATGATCGCGCTGGCCTTGGCAAAGCGGCGGATGCCATCGAGCAGGGTGAGTGCCGCGAGGACGATGAAGGCGGCGAGATTGCTGCCGAGATGAGCCCAATCGCCATGCAATAGCGGCGAAAACAGGATGCCGTCCGCACCGTCGAGATCGCGCGGCTCGAGGCCAAAGCCGTAGAGCGCGCCGCCAAGCAACAGGTTGAGCAGATGGGCTGCAACCATGACGGTGCCGATCAGGGCAATCGTGCCGGTGATTGTCTTTGCCTGTTGAACCATTCTGCTGCCTCAAACCTGCCTGTGCATCGGTGGTTTAGCGCAACAATACAGTTGGCGCAATGCTTCGCCGCGCTGCCCCCCTTGCCCGACTGCTTGCCATCCGCCACATCGCCATCATGCCGATGCCGACCACACCCGATTTCACCGCCACCTCGCTCGATGCGCTCGCGCAATGGATCGAGGGCGATACGCTGCCGCCGGTCGAGCGCTGGCATCCGGCACATGAGGGGCGGATCGATATCCGCATCGATGGGGACGGGCGGTGGTTTCATGAGGGGGGAGAGATCACCCGCCCGGCCATGGTCCGCGCCTTCTCGCGCATCCTGCGGCGCGAGGCGGATGGCGGCTATGTGCTGGTGACGCCGGCAGAGAAGCTGGCGATTATGGTCGAGGATGCACCGTTGCTGGCGGTCGAAGCGCGCATCGACGGGCAGGCCCCAGATGCTGAAAACGCGCAGACCATCGCCTTTCGCCTCAATACCGACGCCATGCTGCTGTGCGGTGCCGATCATCCGCTGGTGGTGCGCGATGGCCCGGCCGGGAGGCTGCCCTATCTGCGCGTCACCGGCGGCGCCGAGCGCCCGGTCGAGGCGCGGCTGACGCGATCGACTTTCTATCAGCTTGCCGAGATTGCCGATGCAGACGGATGCGTGTGGAGCGGCGGCGTCCGCTTCGCGCTGGCGGACCCCGGCTGATGCTTGCCCCGATTCTGGCTGGGCATCTGGCGCAGCGGCTGGCGGCGGCATCGGGCGTCGTTCCGCATGACGGCGACGAACAATGGCGCGCGCGCGGCGGTATCGACGACGACGCCAACACTACCGATGCGGCGGTGCTGGTTGCCTTTGTCGATCGGCCGCACCCGACGATATTGCTGACGCGGCGACAGGCGGCGATGCGCAAACATTCGGGGCAGGTGGCTTTTCCCGGTGGGCGTGCCGACCCTGAGGATGCAGACCTGATCGAGACGGCGCTGCGGGAGGCGGAGGAGGAAGTGGCGCTGCCGCGTGCTGCGGTCACTGTGGTCGGCATGGTCCCCGTCTACGGCACGGTCACCGGCTATCGGGTCACCCCGGTGCTGGCGGTGATCCCGCCCGACTTGCCGCTGGTGCCGCAGCCGAGCGAGGTGGCGCGGGTTTTCGAGGTGCGCTGCGACCATCTGTTCGACCCGGTGATGCAGCTGCGGCGTGTCGTCGAGTGGGATGGCGGGACGCGGCATTATTACGAGATCGCCTTCGATGGCGAGCGCATCTGGGGGGCGACGGCGGGGATAATCCGCAACATCGGCGCGCTGCTGGGGCTGGATGTCGATCCCAAGGCGTTGAATGCGGGGGTGACAGTGTGAACTGCGCTTTGCTCCGTTCCGCTGCCCACCCCGCTGCGACTAATCTCGCCTTCAGCTCGCTAAGTCTCGCTCCCCTCCCGCAAGCGGGAGGGGCAGGCTGGCTTACTCCCCTCCCGCTTGCGGGAGGGGTTGGGGGTGGGCCTTGACGCAACTCCCCCCCGCAGAATGGCGCGTTACCCCCGGCTTGCTGCGCGTTCTCGATGCCCTCGGCGGCGCGGACAGCACGCGCGCAGTCGGCGGGGCGGTGCGTGATACGTTGCTCGGACTCGCCGTGTCGGACGTCGATCTTGCCACCAAACTCCGCCCGGACGATGTCGTGGCGCGGCTGGAAGCGGCGGGCATCAAGGCTGTCCCGACAGGCATTGCCCATGGCACCGTCACGGCGGTCGCGGATGGGCACCCCTATGAGGTGACCACCCTGCGCCGCGATGTCGAAACCGATGGCCGCCGCGCCACCATCGCCTTTGCCGACGACTGGGCCGAGGATGCCGCGCGGCGCGATTTCACCATCAATGCGCTCTATGCCGATCCTGTCGGCGGTGCGGTGTACGATCCGGTCGGCGGGCTGGCCGATCTTGAGGCTCGGCGCGTCGTGTTTATCGGCGATGCCGCCGCGCGGATCGACGAGGATCATTTGCGCATACTGCGCTGGTTCCGTTTTCTTGCGCGGTTCGGCGACGGCGCTGTTGATGAGGCGACCTTCGCCATCGTCGCCGGTCGCGCCGCCAAATTGCGCGGGCTGTCGCGCGAACGCATTGCCGATGAGCTGCTGCGCATTCTGTCGCTGCCCGAACCGCTGGGCTCGGTCGCGCTGATGGAGCGCGCGGGCGTGCTGGCGCAGATCATGCCCGAGGCGCTGCCCGGAGCGGTCGAGCGGTTGGGCGCGCTGCTCGGCAACGAAGCGGCGGTCGGTGCGGCTGGCGACGCCTTGCTGCGGCTGATCGCGCTGTTGCCAGAGGATGCGGCGGTGGCAGAGAGCGTCGCCTCCCGGCTCAAACTGTCGAAGCGAATGCACAAGCGGATCGGTCTCGCGCGGGGTGGGGGCGTTGTCCCGCCGCTGCGGGCGCTGGCCTATCGCATCGGCAGCGAAGGCGCACGTGACCGGGTGCTGCTCGGCGATGCGGCGTCGCTGCCGCTGCTGGCCGAACTTGAGGGCTGGACCGCACCGAAACTGCCCATCGGCGGCGGCGATCTGGTGTCGCTCGGCGTTCCCCCCGGCCCCGATGTCGCCCGGCTGCTGCGCGTTGTGGAGGATCATTGGGTGGCCGAGGGTTTTCCTGATCGCGCGCGGGCGATGACGATTGCAGGCATGGCGATAATGAAATGGAGGGCAGGCTGATCGATATCGCCTATCCGCCCGAGGCGCGGGGGATTTGGCGTGGCGCGAATTCACCAGGGCGATTTTCTGATGGGATTGCAGGTGAAATCCCCCCCTCCAGCGTGCGGGAGAGGGACAGGCGCGCAGCGCTGGGGTGAGGGTGTGTAACGAGAGCGACGCTCACCGACACACCCTCACCGCCTTCGGCGTCTTTCCCTCTCCCGCATGCGGGAGAGGTGTAGGTTATCGTCCGGCTGTCCTTTGCCACGCCTCGAACGCGGCGTCGGCGTCGAGCGGCCGCGAGAACAGATAGCCCTGGCCGGTGTGGCAGCCGATCGCCGCGACCTGTTGCGCCACCGTTTCGGTCTCTATTCCCTCTGCCGTCGTCTTCAGCCCCAGCGCCTCGCCCAGCCGGTGAATGGTGCGGACGATGGCGAGGCTGTCGGCGCTGGTGTCGATACCGGCGACAAGGCTGCGGTCGATCTTGAGCGTGTCGATGGGCAGGCGTTGCAGGCTGGCGATGTTCGAATAGCCGGTGCCGAAATCGTCCATGGCGATGCGCACATCGAGCGCGACAAGTGCGCGCAATATGGCGTCGGCGGCGTCGGCGTTTTCGACGACCGAGCTTTCGGTGACTTCGATCATCAGCCGGTGGCCGGTGATGCGGTGCCTGTCCATCGCTGCCCTGACCACCGCGACGATGTCGTCGCGTGCAAGCTGGATTGGCGAGACGTTGACCGCCATGTGGACGGGCACCGGGCGATGGGCGCGCTCGTCCCAGCTGCGCAGCGTTTCCAGTGCCTTGGATAGCACCAGTCGCCCCATGGGAACGATAAGGCCGCTGTCTTCGGCGATCGGCACGAATTCTCCGGGTGAGACGATCTCGCCGTCATGTGTCCAGCGGGCCAGCGCCTCGAAGCCGATCACCTTGCGCTGTTTCATATCGACCAGCGGTTGAAAGGCAAGGGTCAGTTCCTCGCGTTCGATGGCGAGACGTAGCGCGGTTTCGCGGTCGAAACGCTGGTGAAGCCGGGCGAGCGCGACGGGTTCGTAAAAGGTGACGCCGTCGCCCAGTTGCTTGGCCTGTTTCAGCGCGATCTGCGCCTGGCGCAGCAATTCGGGGACCTCATTTTCGTCGTTCGACAGCGGGCGGGCGAGTTCGGCGATGCCGCCGACCGCGCAATCGACGTTGATCATCAGATCGCCGATGCGGAACGGAGCGGCGAATGTCTCGCGCACCCGGGTTGCGAGGCTGGCCGCGCCATCCTCATCAGGGCGGGTGGCGGAAAGCAAAGCGAATTCGTCGCCGCCGATGCGCGCAAGCAGATCGGGGGCGCGGGTCTGCTGGCGCAGGCGGCGGGCAACGGTCAGCAGCAATTCGTCGCCGGCCAGTGCGCCGATGCTCTCGTTGATCCGGCTGAAGCGTTTGAGATCGATGACCAGCAATGTCAGTGCATGGCCGCGCGGAAGATGCTCGCGCAGCCGCTGTTCGAGACTCTCGCCGAAGCCGGCGCGGTTGGGTAGTCCGGTCAGACTGTCGGACAAAAGCTCGCGACGCAGATTGGCCTCGGACCGGACCAGCGTGGTCCGATCGATCAGGCTGAGCAAGGCCTGTCCATCCGGCAAGGGGCGCACCGCGACCTCGAACACACGGCTCTGGAAGCCGCCCTGTTCCCAGACGAGCCCCGATTTTGCCTGCCGACCCGACAGCACATCGGTGCAGGCGCGATGCAGAGCCGAATCGCTGACCGGCCCCGGCCATTCGCCCAATTGGCGGGTGAAGCGGCGGTTGGCCCATGGTGCGTGGAGACAACCGTTGCTTAGTTCGACGATGGATGCAGCATGCGGCAACGCCTCCAGCCAGGCAGGGGCGGCAAGAGGGTTTTCGATGGCGACAAGTCCGCCGGGAGCCGCACTGGACTTCATCACCGCAGTCATGGTGCAAGGCGATGAAGAAAAGGTTGTGGTCGTTTCGCTGCGGTTGCGTGGAGGGACTACGGCCGATCTGGTGGCGTCAGCGATTTTCCGCCATCGCCACCAGATCGGCGGGTAGCGTCGGTTCGCTGAGGATTGCCTGCATCCGTTGCCAGCGCGTCGCCTGATCGGGACTGCCCGCCTCGATCGCGGCGCGGACCAGATCCTTGCCCCAGCCGTAATTGATTACGTAGCTGCGATAATGGTCGGTGAAGCCGATCGATTGTTCGGCGCGTGCCGGGCTGAGCAACAGGTAGCGCTGTGTCAACTCGACTGCCTGCTCGCGATCGATTTCGCCGTCGAGATACATTTTGGCGATGGTCAGTCGCGCGCCGGACAGCGCCTCGGTTGCGGTTTGCACGCGGGCGTATTCATCCGCCGAGGCAGGGTCGAGACCGGCGAGCGGATAGAGGACATCGCGTTCGAAGGCGAGCTTCTCCGCGCCGGGGAAAGCGAGATCGATGCCGTAATTGGCGCTGCCTTCGGCGATGACGCTGGTCGGCGAATAGAGGGGATTGACCGCATATTCGCGCCAGCCGCGGGTGCGGACCAGATTCTGCTCGACCATCAGGTTGAGGACATGATGGCCGGGATAGCCCTCATGACAGCCAAGATCGACGGCGCGAGATATGCGGATCGGCAGGTCGGTGTTGATCTGGATCAGACTGCGGAAATTGCCTTGGTAATAATTATAGCCCGACCATGGCTTGTCGGTAACGAACTCGAGCGTAAAATTCTCGCCGTCGGGCAAAGCGATATACTGCACGGTGCGGCGGCGGCATTCAGCGATAGCGGCGTCCATCACGGCACGCAGCCGATCAGCGGGGATCGTGTAGCGTTCGTTGAACGCATCGACACGGAGGCTGAGCGGGCCGGTGCCGGGGATCAGCGCTTCGAGGCGCGCAAGAATCGCGTCATAGTGCGACAACGGGTGCAGGACGGGCACGGTGGCGAACTGGCCTTTCGCTTCGGCATCGAACGGAAAGAGGGTGCCGCCGATCATTTGCAAGCGGGTTTCGGCGGCGACCAGCATTCCGCGCAGGGCGAGCAGGCGCTGGCGCTGGTCGGGGCCGCCGGTCATCGCCTGCGGCGCAAAGGCAGGGCGGCGCAGGTGGACGTCGATCGCCGCGACCATTGCCCGCGCCTCGGCGATCAGTTCTTCGCGGCTACGCGGGGATGCGACAGCTTCGTCGCGCAGCGCCTGCGGACCATAATAGGCGTCGACATACTCTGCCTCATAGGTGCCTGCCTCCAGCGTCAGCCGCAGATAGGATTGCGCCAGCGCGTCGGCAGCCTGCGACGCGGAGAGCAAGGTGTCCGTCTGGACAGCGAGGCGGGCGACATCGGTGTTGGTTGCGGGTCGCGGCGTGGTGCAGGCGGCGAGTGCTGCCAGCGACAGCATCAGCGGGGTGATCCGTTTCATCGCAATATGGCTCCTTCATCCTCGTCGTCGCAGATATCATCGACATCGCCATCCCGCGCAATCTCTTCAGCCTGTTCGGCTTCCTCCTGTTCGTGGTCGGGCGCAAGCGGGGCGACGCGCAGCAGTGCGTAACCTACCAATGCCGCAACCACAGATCCGGCCAGCGTCCCCAGCTTGGCCTCCTCGATCAGCAGCGGATCGGGGAAGGCGAGGCCGCCGATGAACAGGCTCATGGTGAAGCCGATGCCGCACAGTAGCGCGACAGCATAGATTTGTAGCCATGTTGCGCCGCGCGGTTTGCTAGCGAAACCGCTCTTTACCGCCAGCCAGACGGCAGCGAATATGCCGAGTTGCTTGCCGAGGAACAGACCGGCGGCGATGCCCAGCGGCAGCGGCGACAGCGCATCGTCGAGCGTGATGCCGGAGAGACTGACCCCGGCGTTGGCAAATCCGAACAACGGCACGATGAAGAAGGCGACCGGCGCGTCGAGCGCATGCTCGAGCTTGTGCAGCGGCGAATCGGGCGAATCGGGGCTGCCCGGTGTGCGGACAATCGGGACGGCAAAGGCGGCGAGCACCCCGGCGATGGTCGCGTGAACGCCCGACAGCAGCACCGCATACCATAGCAGCGCGAAGCCGATCAGATAGATGGTGAGGCTGCGCACACCCATGCGGTTGGCGATGAACATCGCGGCGAGGATCGCGGCGGCGGCCAGCAGCGCGGGGATCTTGAGGCCGGCAGTATAGAATAGCGCGATGATCGCCACCGCGCCCATATCATCGACGATGGCGACGGTGACGAGGAACAGTTTGAGCGAGGTCGGCGCGCGCGGGCCGAGCAGCGCCAGCACGCCGATGGCAAAGGCGATATCGGTCGCGGCGGGGATCGCCCAGCCGTTGACCAGCGCCGGATCGCCTGCGGTGAAGCCGAGATAGACCAATGCCGGCACCGCCATCCCGGCGACGGCGGCGAGCACCGGCAAGCGCCGCTGGCCCCATGTCGAGAGCCGCCCGTCGACCAGTTCGCGTTTGATCTCCAGCCCGACGAACAAGAAGAATATCGCCATCAGACCGTCGTTGATCCACAAATGCGCGGTCATCGGACCGAGCTTGGGGGTCAGCGCCGGGCTGACCGGTGTGTACAGCAGGTGATGATAGAGATCGCCGAGCGGTGAATTGGCGATGATCATCGCCAGTGCGGCAGCGATCATCAGGATGATCCCGCCAGCGGCCTCGCTGGAGAGGAAAGCGCGCAGGGCCGAGGGGTTTGAGGCAGTGGCGGTCATCGGATCGTCCTAGCCGCTTGGCCGCGCCGGCAAAAGCGCCATCGTCCGAATTTGAAACGCAGAAGAAACAAACCATATTGGCGACTTGATTTATTCATTTCGGACTGAAATACTATGCCCAACAGTTCCGGCTCGGGTGGTTCTGGATTCGAACACTTATCCGGGGACCGAGCATGGAGGCGCTGGCCGCGTCGGCGATAGCCGTTGCTTTCGAGCTTGGGCTGTTTGCCGCAGTCATTTTCCTGTTATTCGGGCTGGACGATCTGGCCGTCGATCTGTTGTGGCTGTCCGGCACGGGCCGACAGTCGTTGACTCTCGATACTTTGCCACAAGGCACGCCTCTGCGTTTCGCGGTCGCCATCGCGGCATGGGATGAGGCCGATGTGATCGGTGCGATGCTGGCGGCAGCGCAAATGCGCTGGACGCACGCCGATTGCCGATTTTACGTCGGGGTCTATCCCAACGATCTCGGTTCGATGGCGGCAGTGGCGGCGCAGGCACGCGCCGATCTGCGCATCCAGCTGGTGATCAACGCTGCCAACGGCCCGACCACAAAGGGCGATTGCCTGAACGCCGTGTGGACAAGGGTATTGGCGGATTGCGCAAGCGGGCGATACGTCGCCGATGCCTTGTTGATTCACGATGCCGAGGATGTCGTCGATGCCGACGAATTGTGCGTGTTGTCGGCGGCACTGGCGACCTGCGATTATGCGCAGATTCCGGTTGTGCCGCTTGTCGCGAACGAAGGCCCCTGGATCAGCGGCCATTACTGCGACGAATTTGCCGAGGCGCACGGCAAGGAACTGCCAGTTCGGTCGGCGCTGGGCGGGCCGCTGCCGACTGCGGGTGTTGGCTGCGCCTTTCGCATCGGCGCATTGGCGCAGATTGCCGGTGCGGATGGGCCATTCCACGCGGATTGCCTGACCGAAGACTATGAACTGGGCGTGCGATTGTCAGGCATCGGTGCGGTCGGGCGGTTCGTGCGGGTGCGCCGCGCGGACGGATCGCTGGTCGCCAGCCGCGCCTATTTTCCGCATCGCATCGATCGCAGCGTGCGGCAGAAGACCCGTTGGCTGCGCGGCATCGCGCTGGAGGGGTGGGACCGGATCGGCTGGCCGATGGCGCAACGCCCCGGCTGGCGGCAACGGGTTGTCACCGCATGGATGCTGTGGCGCGACCGGCGGGCGATGTTGTCGGCGGTGGCGATCCTGCTAGGCTATGCGGCCATGGTCGTGACGCTGGCGGGCTGGGTAGCGGGTGGCTCGATGCTGCTTGGCGATCGGTCGGTGGCGGTGCTGCTGATCGGTAATCTGGCGCTGCTGCTGTGGCGGCTGGGGATGCGTGCGGGTCATACGGCGGGTGTTTATGGCTGGCGGCAGGGGGTGCGCGCTGTGCTGCGCCAGCCGGTCAGCAATGTGATATTGGTGATGACAGCCTGGCGCGCGTTTCGCGATCATCTGCGCGGGCGGCGGGGTGGGCCGCTGCTGTGGGACAAGACCGTGCACAGTTTTCCGGTGCTTTAGGCGGAGGCGTGGCGCGACCGTCGTCACCGGTGCTGTTTCTCGGCGGCGTGGCGCTGCTGTGGATTGGCGCGCGGCTGGCGGTGGAGATGACGGGTAGCCCGGTAGCTGTGGTTGAAAAGCGCGCGGACAGTGCACAGGCGCAGAGCGTAGCGGAGCGAACGCGCCGGTTCGACGACTATGCCGTGGTTGCCGCCGTTCCTCGTGCCACCACCACAACGGACTGGCCGCCAATGGCGGGCATGGCTCCGATCCAGCGGCAGATGCCAGTACGGAGGACCGTGTCGGCGCAGGTTGCACCGTTGCCGATCACCGCCGCCCCGGTTTCCCGCCGGGCAGAGCCGACCGCTTCCCCGACACAGGCTGCTCCTCCTGCTTTGCCGCTCGTCGTCATCGCCCAGCCAGCCCGGTCGCCCTCAACCCGTCCGCTCGCCCCAGACCGATGGACCCTGTCGGCATGGGCATTCATCCGCCCGATGTCGGCTCCGACACCGCTCGGTCAAGGATTGCTCGGCGGGTCGCAGGCTGGCGCGCGCGGGGCTTGGCGGATCGACCGGCATGGCCGCGCCGAAGTGTATGCGCGACTGGTATCGAGCGGGCGTTTTGGCGACGGGGTGGAAGCTGCGCTCGGCATCGCGGTCAAGCCATTGCGGGCAGTGCCGCTGCGGCTATCGGTCGAGCGGCGCGAACAGGTGGTCGGTAGCGGTGGACGTTCGTCCATGGCGGCGTTCGCCTCTGGCGGGGTCAGCGACGTGCCTCTCCCCTTGCAACTACGGCTCGATGGCTATGCGGCGGCGGGTGTGGTCGGTTTAAGGCGGCGAGATATGTTTGCCGAGGGAGCGGTGACCGTGTGGCGGCGGGTGGCGACGATTGGGCCGGTCGATGTGGAAGCAGGTGTGGGTGCTTGGGGCGCGGTGCAGCCCGATCTGGAGCGGATCGATGTCGGGCCAGGCATCAGCGCGCGCTGGCGGCTGGGGGGCGTGTCGCCGCGCCTGTCGCTCGATTGGCGGCAGCGGGTGGCGGGCGACGCCGCGCCGCAATCGGGTGTGGCGGTGACGCTGGCGGCCGATTTCTAGGCGGCCACCGCGTCGAACTGCAAACTCGCCAGCCGCGCATAGAGCCCGCCTTGCGCCACCAAGCTGTCATGCGTCCCCTGCTCGACGATGCGGCCATCGTCCATGACGATGATGCGGTCGGCGGCGCGCACGGTGGCGAGGCGGTGGGCGATGACGATGGTGGTGCGATCGTGCATCAGCCGGTCGAGCGCGTTCTGCACCAGCCGCTCGCTTTCGGCATCGAGCGCGCTGGTTGCCTCGTCGAGCAGCAGCAGTGGCGCGTTGCGGATCAGCGCGCGGGCGATGGCGATGCGCTGGCGCTGCCCGCCCGACAGGCGCGTCCCCGCCTCTCCCAGATAGGTATCTAGCCCGTCGGGGAGTTTACGCAGGAATTCGCTGGCGTTGGCCGCATCGGCTGCTGCCCATATCTGCGCATCGCTCGCTTCCCAATTGCCGTAGCGCAGATTGTCGCGCGCGCTGGCGGCAAAGACGATGGTTTCCTGAGGCACTACGGCGATACGTGCGCGGACATCGGCAGGGTCGGCGTCGCGGATATCGACGCCGTCCAATGTGATGCGCCCGCCCTGCGGATCGTAGAAACGCTGGGCGAGCTGGAACAGCGTCGATTTGCCGGCGCCCGATGGGCCGACGACAGCGACTGTTTCGTTGGGGCGCACCGAGAGGGTGAAATCATGCAATGCGGCGGTGTCGAGCCGGGTCGGGTAGCGGAATTCAACGCCTTCAAAGGCGAGTGCGCCGGTCGATGGACTGGGCAGGGTCACCGGCTTGGCTGGCGGTGCAATCTGCGGCTCGGCATTGAGCAGTTCGTTGAGCCGAGAGGCCGCGCCCGCGCCGCGCACCAGATCGCCATAAACCTCGGTCAGCGCGCCGAATGCGCCCGCCACCAGCCCGCCGGTGAGGACGAAGGCGGCGATGGTGCCGCCGGTGATGTTGCCCGCCGCGACCTGCGCCGCGCCATACCACAGCAGCGCGACGATAGCGCCGAACAGCAACGCGATGACGGTCGATGTCATCACCGATCGGATCGCGATGCGCCGCTTGGCGGTGGCAAAGGTGCTTTCGACCGCGCCGGCAAAGCGCTCGGCCTCACGCCCTTCCTGCCCGAAACCTTGCACGATCTTCATCGCGCCGAGCACTTCGGTGGTCATCGCACCGACATCGGCAACGCGGTCCTGGCTGGCGCGGCTGATATTCTGCAGGCGGCGGCCCAGCACGACGATAGGCATGATGATCACCGGAATACCAAGCAGCATTATACCTGTCAGCCCGGGAGCAAGGGTGAACAGATAGACGGTGCCGCCGATGCCCATCACCAGATTGCGCAGCGCCACCGAGACGGTGGTGCCGACGATCTGTTCGATGACGGCAGTGTCGCTGGTCATCCGGCTGGCGATTTCCGACGGGCGGTTCTCCTCGAAGAAAGCCGGGGCCTGCCGCAGCAGATTGCGCTGCACCGCGCGACGAATGTCAGCGACGGTGCGCTCCCCCAGCCACGAAACGAAGTAGAAACGCAAAGCGGTGGCCAGCGCGAGGGCGCCGACGATCATGAACAGATAATAGAAATAGACGTCGATGCTGCCGCCGCCGTTTGCGCCGAACCCCTCGTCGATCATCCGCTGGAACCCGGCCGGGATTGCCAGCGTCGCCGCCGCCGCAAAGGCGAGGCCGACAATTGCCGCGCCGATTTGCAGCGGATAGCGGCTGGCATAGTGCCACACCATCTTGAGGCTGCCGATCGGCTTGCGGGCCGGGGCGGCGGGGGCTGGGATGGTTGGGGCGGAGAGGGCGGACGGCGCGGTTGTTTCGCTCATGGCGGTGCCTCTAGCATCGCTCATGGTGCCTCGCCAGCATTACCCCTCGCCAGTGCGATGCCGTTTTACCGGCGCTGTGGGATCAAAGGAAGAAATCCGCTGCGGTCAATGCGTGAATGCCGTCGAGCCGGATTAGGAAATCGGCTACACCATCGCCGTCGACATCGCCTTCGACGAGTGTGCTGGTTCCGTAGAAACTATAGCGCAGCTGGTTGGCGGTGCCGGAGAAAGCGGCGGTGCCGATAAAGGTAAATGTTTGGGGGCCGGTGCCATTGGCGATGTCAAGATTGATATGATCGCCTTGCGCCTGCGAAAAGTCCATGATCCGGTCCGCGGTCGCCAGAGTCGTTCCGCTGTGCCCGGCAAAAAAGATGAAATTATCCGCGCCGCTGCCGCCATAGAGCAAGTCGTGTCCTGCCCAACCGACCAGTATGTCGTCACCACCTTCGCCGTAGATTACGTCATCCCCCTCATTGCCGAATATCTGATCGAGATCAGCGCCACCATATAGCCGATCATTACCACCGCCGCCTTGAATGAAATCGATGCCGGCCTCGCCGTATATTTGATCGTCTCCAAGGTCACCCCACATATAGTCGCCGCCGCCCCGACCATAGATTTTATCATCTCCCCCACCCGCCGTGATGTAATTCGAACCACTCGATCCGCCAATAATATTGGCCAGATCGTTGCCACGTACGTCTATCGTTCCGAGGGCCTGAATCGACACATTCTCAATGTCGATGCCCAAATCTATCGTCTGTCCACCATTGTAGAAATTACGATCGACGATCAGCAGGTCTGTTCCTGTTCCTCCGCTAATCACATGGGTTCCGACAATGACGAGCGTGTCGTCGCCCGCGCCGCCCTCCATGATATAGCCGCTGAGATAATCATCGCCGTCGCCACCTCTCAGCCAGTCGTTGCCAAGGCCGAACAGCCGGTCGTTGCCTGCTTCTCCGTTCAGAAAATCGAAGCCGTCGCCGCCGACCAGCTTGTCATCGCCATCCCCGCCGTTGAGCACATCCTCGCCGCCTTCGCCGAAGATGCGGTCGTTGCCGGTGGTGCCGTCGAGCGTCTCGCCGTCTGCGGTTCCAATGATCGTTGCCATGATGCAATAATATCCCACAGTCGTTTGAACTATATCATTGCTTGACTGAATTAAGTTCTGGTTATGGCAGTGCGTTTCATCTCGATCTTATTGGCAGCATGACATCGCCCCCCAATGCATGCTGTGCGCGCGACAACGCTGGGCCGGGTGCTGGCGCAGCAGCGATTGTCGCTTGCATGATGCAGTGCAGCATGGCAGCGTCCAGCGCATAGGAATGCTGCGCCAACGGAAGCGTCGGCGGACGCAGAACCACAGGGACGGCTAATCTCCATGTTATATCAGATGCACGATATTCAGCGGACGTGGATGGCGGGTGCCGGGCGCTGGGCCGGGGCGACGGCGCGGATGCTGGAGGCTTTGCCATCACCCTTCGCAGGTGCGAACGCGCCGCCGGTGATGGCGTCTGCGCTGGAGGTTTTCGCCCATGCTGTCGAAGTGCGCGGCAAACCGGCGTTCGGGCTGACCAGCACCGTCGTTTCTGGCAAGACACTGCCGGTGACCGAGGCGATCGAGGCGCGCAAGCCGTTCGGCCAGCTCAAGCATTTCATCCACGCCGGAGCCAAGGGCGCGCCGAAGCTGCTGATCGTCGCACCGATGTCGGGCCATTATGCGACGCTGCTGCGCGGCACGGTCGAGCGGATGCTGCCGGGACATGATGTGTGGATCACCGACTGGAAGGATGCACGCGACGTGCCGCTGACCGGCGGCGGTTTCGATCTGGAGAGCTATATCGATTATATCATCGAGTGGCTCGAGTTCATCGGCGAAGGCGCGCATGTTCTCGCGGTGTGCCAGCCCTCGGTGCCGAGTTACGCGGCAGCGGCGATCATGGGAGCATCGCAGCATCCGTGCCGTCCAAAGACGCTGACGATGATGGGCGGACCGATCGACACGCGCGAGGCGCCGACGCAGGTCAACGATCATGCCACCGGCAAGCCGCACGACTGGTTCATCCACAATGTCATCGCCACCGTGCCGCCCTATTACAAGGGTGCGGGACGGCGGGTGTATCCAGGGTTCCTGCAACTCTCGGGCTTCATGTCGATGAACCTCGGCAACCATATGGTCAGCCATTGGGCGATGTTCTCCGATCTGGTCGCGGGGGATGGCGACGGCGCGGACAAGCACAAGGAATTTTACGACGAATATCGCGCGGTGTGCGACATGACGGCGGAATTCTATCTGCAGACCGTAGACACTGTGTTCCAGCGGCATTTATTGCCCAAGGGCGAGTTCAATTATCGGGGCAAGCTGGTCGATCTGTCGGCGATTACCGATACCGCATTGCTGGCGATCGAGGGTGAGCGTGACGATATTTCGGGAATCGGCCAGACGAAGGCGGCGCTGACGCTGGCAACGGGGTTGGCGGATGACAAGAAGCAGTATCTGATGGCCGAGACGGTTGGCCATTATGGCATCTTCAACGGCAGCAAGTGGCGCGAGCGCATTGCGCCGGTGGTCGAGGATTGGATTTTGGCGCACGGTTAGGGTTCTTCCGGGAACGGGAAGGCCATACGCATCCTCCCCCTTGGGGGAGGTGGCCGCGAAGCGGACGGAGGGGCTGGTGCCGTAAAGCGCGATGTCGCCCAAGGCCGCACCAGCCCCTCCGTCACGCCTTTCGATGGTGTCCAGCAACGCAGGCGTTGGTGCTGGGCGTGCCACCTCCCCTGAAGGGGAGGATGCGGGTTTACGCCACAGCTTCTTCCACCTGCACCGGCTGCGGCCGGGCTTTTGCTGCAATCAAACAGCCGCTGACGATCAGCACCGTGCCGCCCAGGACCGGCCAGGTCAGCGCTTCGTCGAAAAATATCCAGCCACACAGCGCCAACCAGACGAAGCCGGTATATTCGACCGGAATGAGGATCTGCGCCTCGGCGCGGGCATAGGCCCAGCTGAGCAGGTGCAGCGAGGTGACGGCTAGTGCTGCTGATCCAACGATGAGCGGCAGTTGGTCGAGCGCGGGCACGACCGCCAGCCAAGGCGCGACCAAGCCCAGCGTAATCAATACTGTCAGCGTTTGAAAGAAGGCGATCTCAGCGGGTTTGGCAACCTGTGCCTGCCGCCGCGCAAGCACTAGATTATAAGCGAAAATGATTGCCGAAGCGAACACGGCAAGCACGCCGAGCAGGGCCTCCTGGGTATACTCGCCCTCGCCAAAGCGTCCGGCCATGATAACGCCGACCCCGGCCAATCCTAGCAGCGAGGCGATGATCGCTTCACGACCGATGCGCTCGCCGAGCATCACCGCCGCCAGATACAGCGCGACCAGCGGCGAGATGAAAGAGAGCGCGATTGCCTCGGCCAGCGGCAGCACGGTCAAGGACCAGAACCACGACATTGCCATCGCCGCGACCACCACCCCGCGCCAGATGTGCAGCCGCAGCACCGCGCGAGTGGGCCAGCCGGTAGGCTGCGCCGCATACGCTGCCCCGCTGATCGCCACCCCGGCCATGTTGCGCCACAGCAGCGCGTTGTACGCGCCGATGGCGAGCGCGAGGCTCTTCATCGCTGCGTCCATGAACGAGAATAACATCACGCCCGCGCAGGCGACAAGGAAGGCGGAAAGGGTGGCGGAGCGGGGGTTCATGGCTGCCCTCCATAAGGGCGGCGGGCGTTGCGTCAAACGCCCGCGCTGGCCTTGATGCACTCGCTGCCGGTCGGGCCGAGTGCGGCGAGGGTGATGCCATCGGCGTCCTGTCGGCCGACGAGCGTTAGTTCTTCACCCGCGAACGCCGGGGAGACTGCGCGGAAGGCGAAGCGGCGGATGGGGCCGAACAGTTCGGTCGCCCAGTTGAGCAGCAATGTCGCGGTAAGGGGGCCGTGGACGACGAGCCCCCTATAGCCTTCGATATCGCGGGCGTAGGGCAGGTCGTAGTGAATGCGGTGGGTGTTGAAGGTGAGGGCGGAGAAGCGGAAGAGGAGGGCTTCGCCGGGGGTGAGGGTGAGATGGTGAGGGAAGTCTGCCCCCCTCCCGCTTGCGGGAGGGGCTGGGGGTGGGTCTGTCCGGATGGCGCTGCTGCTTGCCGACAGGCCTACCCCCGACCCCTCCCGCAAGCGGGAGGGGGAATTTGCCGCCCGATACACCAGTGTCTGTTTCTCGCGGATCGCCGCGACGCCATCCGCCTCCACCGCATGATCGAGCGTAACGAACGCCAGCCGTCCGCTGCTGCCGGTCTTTTCTGCGATGTCGGCGATGGTGCTGATGCGCGTGACGGTCGCGCCCACAGGGATGTCGCTGAGAAACTCGACCTCGCTCGCCGCCCACATGCGGCGGGGGAGATCGATGGGTGGGAGGAAGCTGCTTGCCACATCGCGGCGCCCTTCATCTGCCTTTCCCGCTGGCAAGCCAGCGCGGCGGGGGTGGCCGTCTTCGCCGAGATCGGCGGTTGCCGCCTCGGGCAGGTTGAGCACCCAGTGGATGCCGGGAAGCGGCGAGGGATCGTGTGGCGCGATGTCGAGCGTGGCGCGGTGGCGCTGGACCAGCGCGGGGGTGAGGAGGTCGGATTGGATTTGGGTTTTGCCGATGTAGTCTTGCCAGATCATAGCATCCTCCCCGCAACGGGGAGGTGGCCCCGAAGGGGTCGGAGGGGGCTCTCGTCACGAGCTGAGGTCGAAGGCCGCGCCCCCCCTCCGTCGCTTCGCGCCACCTCCCCGTGCCGGGGAGGATTTATCTGCTCGACCATCAATAGCTCCTCGGCAGCCCGAGCACATGCTCCGCCACATAGCTCAGGATCATGTTGGTGCTGATCGGCGCGACCTGATAGAGGCGGGTTTCGCGGAATTTGCGCTCGACGTCATATTCCGCCGCGAAACCGAAGCCGCCGTGGGTCTGGATGCAGGCCTCTCCTGCGGCCCAGCTGGCTTCGGCGGCGAGCATTTTCGCCATATTGGCTTCTTCGCCGCAATTCTCTCCGGCTTCATATTTGCGGATGCCTTCGTGGACCAGCAGTTCGGCGGCGCGGGTCTGGGCATAGGCACGCGCGATGGGGAATTGCACGCCCTGGTTCTGGCCGATGGGACGGCCGAACAGCACGCGTTCTCTGGCGTAATCGCTGGCTTTTGTAATGAACCACTTGGCGTCGCCGATGCATTCGGCGGCGATCAGCAGGCGTTCGGCGTTCATGCCCGAGAGGATGTAGCGGAAGCCCTGTCCCTCCTCGCCGATGAGATTGGTGGCGGGGACGCGGAGATTGTCGAAGAAGATTTCGGTGGTCGCGTGGTTCATCATCGTGTCGATCGGGCGGATGGTCAGGCCGTTGCCGACGGCTTGGCGCATATCGACGATCAACACGCTGAGGCCATCGGTGCGCTTGGCGACGTCTTCCTTCGGCGTGCTGCGGGCGAGCAGGATCATCAGGTCGCTATGTTCGGCGCGGCTGGTCCAGATCTTCTGGCCGTTGATGATATAATCGTCGCCATCCCTTTTGGCTGTCGTCTTGAGCGACAACGTATCGGTGCCGCTGGTCGGCTCGGTGACGCCGAACGCCTGCAAACGCAGTTCGCCGGAGGCGACGGCGGGGAGATAGCGCGCCTTCTGTTCATCGCTGCCGTGGCGCAGCACGGTGCCCATGACATACATTTGCGCATGGCAGGCACCGCCGTTGCAGCCCTGCGCCTGAATCTCCTCGAGAATTGCGGCGGCGGCGGAGAGGGGGAGGCCGGAGCCGCCATAGGCTTCGGGGATGAGGACCGAGAGGAAACCGCTCTTGGTCAGCGCTTCGACGAATTCGGTCGGATAGGCGCGCGCGCGGTCCTTGGCCTGCCAATAGGGGCCGGGGAAATCGGCGCAGAGTTTGGCTACCGCTTCGCGGATGTCGGTATAGTCGGTCAAATGCTGCGTCCTTCCAGCCTCTCTCCCGCTTGCGGGAGAGGGACAGCCGCGAAGCGGCAGGGTGAGGGTGTGTGGCGAGAGCGATGGTGCCAATACACACCCTCACCCTCCCACGCCTGCGGCGCGGGCCCCTCCCTCTCCCGCAAGCGGGAGAGGGATTTCAATTGACGCCCCCCAGCTTGCCGCGTGCGATCACCTGCGCCTGGATTTCGGCAGCGCCTTCGAAGATGTTGAGGATGCGCGCGTCGCACAGGACGCGGCTGATTTCATATTCGAGCGCATAGCCGTTGCCGCCGTGGATTTGGACGCTCGCGTCGGCATTGGTCCAGGCGGCGCGGGCGGCGAACAGCTTGGCCATGCCGGCTTCGATATCGCAGCGTTTGCCGTCGTCCTTGTGGCGCGCGGCGGCGTAGGTCAGTTCGCGGGCGGCGACCATATCGACGGCCATCATCGCGATCTTGTCGGCGACGCGGGGGAAGTGGATGATGGCTGTGCCGAACTGTTTGCGCTGGAGCGCATAATCGAGGCCGAGTTCATAGGCGCGGCGAGCGACGCCGACGGCGCGGGCGGCGGTCTGGATGCGCGCGCCTTCGAAAGTGCGCATGAGCTGTTTGAAGCCCTGCCCCTCCTCGCCGCCGAGCAGCGCATCGGCCGGGGCGGACATGCCGTCGAATTGCAGCGCATACTCGCGCATCCCGCGATAACCGAGCACCTCGATCTCGCTGCCCGACATACCGGCGGCAGAGAAAGGGTCGGCATCGGTGCCGCGCGGCTTCGGCACCAGCAGCATCGACAGGCCGGCATAGCCTTTCGCGTCCGGCAGCGTCCGCACCAGCATGGTCATCAGGTCGGAGCGGGCGGCGTGGGTGATCCAGTTTTTCGCGCCGTCGATCTGCCAGCAGCCATCGCCGGTGCGCGTGGCGCGGCTGGTCAGGCTGCCGAGGTCGGAACCGACATCGGGTTCGGTAAAGACGGCGGTGGGCAGGACTTCGCCGCTGGCGATTTTCGGCAGCCAGTGCGCCTGTTGCTCCGCTGTGCCGCCGAGCAGGATCAGTTCGCCGGCGATCTCCGAGCGGGTGCCGAGCGAGCCGGTGCCGATCCAGCCGCGCGACAGTTCCTCACTGACGATGCACATGACCAGCTTGCCGAGGCCGAGCCCGCCGTGCGCCTCCGGGATGCAGACGCCGAATGTGCCGAGCGCGGCCATTTCGGCGACGATGCTGCCGGGAATCAGATCGTTGGCGAGGTGCCAGCTATGGGCGTGCGGCAGGATGCGGGTGTCGGTGAAGCGGCGATATTGGTCGCGGATGCTGTCGAGCAGTTCGTCGTCGAAGCTCTCGGCGATGGGTGCGCCATCGGCGAGCGCGGCGGCGAGACGGGCGCGGGTGGCGGTGGTGTCGATCGATAGCGCAGCGGTTATGGCATCGTCGGCGAGCAGTGCCGCAGCAGCATCGGCAAGGCCGAGATCGGCCGGGCGGAATTGCTCGTTGGGGCCGATGGGGATGGCGCTGACGAGTTGCGCGCTATATTCGGCGAGGCCGAGCACAAGGATGTCGCGTTCGACCGCCCCGAGAGCGTTGCGCGCAGCGAGGGTGTCGGCCCAGCGGCTTAGCGCCTTCATCGCCTCGATGGTCGTGACGATCCAGGCATAGCCATGCGCGGCGCGCTGTTCAGTGTCGATGCTGCTCGCGGCGACGCGGGTGCGCAGTGCGGCAAGCGCGGCGGCAGCGTAGCGGTCGATGGCGGCGGCGAAACTCATGCCGCTACGCCGACCACGCCTTTGTCGATCAGCGCGCCGATGGCACCTGAGGACAGGCCGAGAACGCGGGCGAGAATTTCCGCGCTATGCTCGCCGAGGCGCGGTGCGGGCAGCGGGTCGCCCGCGTCGGATCCGGGGATATTGGCAAAGCTGCGTGTGGCTGGATAGGCGAAGCCGCTGGGATTGGCTGGCGACGGTCCAAACAAGGGATTGTTGGCGACGAGATCGGGGTCGGTCGCGGCTTCGTGCATCGTGCGGTAGCGTTCGAAGGTTGCGCCGGCGCGGGTCAACCGCTCGGCGAGGGTGGCATAATCGGACCGGTCGGCGGCGCGCTGGAATAGCGCGAACAGGGTTTCGCGATGGGTGAAGCGGTTGTGGTCGCTGTCGGCGAAGGACAGGCCGAGTTGCTGTTCGATGGTGGCGATGGCGCTGCCGATATCAAACGCCGAAATCAGCGCCGCCCATTGCTTAGCGGTCAGGGCGGCGACCATGAAGCGCTGGCCGTCGGCCGAGCGGAAGTCGCGACCAAACGCGCCCCAAATGGCATTGCCCAACCGTTCGCGGTCGCTGCCGCGATACAGCATCTCGGCCATCGCGCCGCTGTTGGCGACGGTGCCAATCGCGACATCGCCGAGCGGCACGCGCAACTCAGCTCCTTCGCCAGTGGCATCGCGATGGCGCAGCCCGGCGAGCAGCGCGAAGGCGCAATAGGCGCCGGTGATGAAATCCCATGCCGGCAGCGGCTGGTTGATCGGCGGTGCGTCGGCGGCATCCCAGTCCGCCGGGCCCGTCATCAGCGGATAGCCGCTGGCGGCGTTGACGGTGAAGTCCATCGCCTGGCGGCCGTCATGCCAGCCCATGATCCGCACCGAGACGAGATCGGCGCGCTGCGCGGCGACGGCGGCGTGGCTGAAGAAACTGTTGGTCGGCAGGTTGGTGATCATCTGTCCGGCGGATGCCGCCAGCGCGACCGCCAGCTCCCGTCCTTCACCGCTGGTCAGATCGAGCGCGACGCTGCGCTTGGTGCGGTTGAGATTTTCCCAGGCGAGCGAATGGCCTTCGCGGGTCAGCAGGTAGCGACGGTAATCGAGCCCGCCCGCCAGATGATCGATGCGGATGACTTCCGCGCCGAACTGACCGCAATAGAGGCCTGCGGTCGGGGAGGCGACGAAGGAGGAGATTTCGACGATGCTGAGGTTGGAGAGGAGGGGGTACATCAGACAGATCCCCGCCCATTGTAGATGGGGGGGTGGCCCCGGAGGGGGCGGGGGGGTGCGATGCGCAGCGAGCATCTGCACGTGCCGATAGCGCGGACGCTTGCGTTGCTCGCGGCCCCCCCGCCTCGCTTCGCTCGCCACCCCCCCATCTTCGATGGGTGGGAGTTTGGCTTGCTCACCACACTGCACCTTCGCTCTTGAATTCGCGCAGCATGTGCTTGGCGATCTGCAGCTGCATGATCTGCGTCGTGCCTTCGTAGATGCGCAGGATGCGGGCATCGCGGAAGAAGCGCTCGGCCTCATATTCGGCGAGATAGCCCGCGCCGCCGTAGATCTGCACGCAGCGGTCCGCCACACGCCCGCAGGTTTCGGTGGCGAACATTTTGGCGGCGGCGGCCTTGCGGACGATCTGCTCGCCGCGATCGGCGCGGGCGCAGGCGTCGGCGATCATGCATTCGGCGGCGTAGAGTTCGGCATCGCTGTCCGCCAGCATCGCCTGGATCAGCTGGAAATTGGCAATCGGCTCGCCGAACGCCTTGCGCTCGGTGGCATAGCGCACCGCCGTATCGAGGATGCGACGGCCCATGCCGACGCCCATGCCGGCGACCGAGAGGCGGCCGTTGTCGAGGGACTGCATGGCGATGTGGAAACCGCGCCCTTCCTCGCCGCCGACCAGCGCGTCGCCGGGCAGATAGACATCCTCCATGATGACATCGGCGATATGCGCGCCGGTCTGGCCCATTTTCTTGTCCGGGCTGCCGATGCTGATACCGGGCGATGTCATGTCGACGATGAATGCACTGACGTGCGCGTTTTTCGGCAGCGCCTCTTTGGAGGTGCGCGCCATGATCAGGCCGATTTTGGCGTGGGGGCTGTTGGTGATGTAGCGTTTGGTGCCGGTGACGCGATAGCCATTGCCGTCGCGCACCGCCATCGTGGCCATCGCCGCACTGTCCGATCCGCTGCCGGGCTCGGTCAGCCCGAAACAGGCGATCTCGCCCGCAGCGATACGCGGCAGCCATGCGGCTTTCTGTTCGGGGGTGCCGAAATTCTTGATCGCGCTGCCAGTCATGCCGACGTTAATTGACATGGTCGATCGATAGGCAGGAGCAGCGTAGCTCAGATGCTTGACCGTCTCGATATACTGGCTGACGTTCATCCCCGCGCCGCCATACTCCTCGGGGATGGTGATGCCGAACAGACCCATCTCGCGCATCTCATCGAGAATCTCGTCGGGGATGCGGTCGTTGGCGATCACGTCCGCTTCCGCCGGGATCAGCCGTTCGCGGACATAGCGTTTCAGCTGGTCGATAAAGGCGGTGAAGACATCGGCGTCCATTCCGGGGTTTTGCATTTTTCTCTCCTTATCCTCCCCGGCACGGGGAGGTGGCAGTCCGCAGGACTGACGGAGGGGGCCCACCTCTCCGCATTGCACCATGTCGAGAGGTGGGCCCCCTCCGACCCCTTTCGGGGCCACCTCCCCGTTCCGGGGAGGATTAGTCACGCGTCGGCCAGCCCGACAATCGCGATCGACGAAACATTCGAATTCGGCATCCCGCCCAGATTGTGGCTGAGTGCGAACACCGGTGGTTGCTGGCGCTGGCGTTCGCCGGCGCGGCCCAGCAGTTGCAGGTAATTTTCGTAAATCATCCGCAACCCCGACGCGCCGATGGGGTGGCCGAAGCATTTGAGCCCTCCGTCGATCTGGCAGGGCACCGCGCCATCGGCATCGAACACGCCGTCGAGCACATCCTTCCAGCCCTCGCCTTCTTTGGATAGGAACAGATCTTCCATCGTCACCAATTCGGTGATCGAGAAGCAATCGTGGACTTCGGTGAGGCTAATCTGGCCGCGCGGGTCGGTGATGCCGGCTTCTTGATAGGCCTTGGCAGCGGCGACGCGGGTGGTGTGGAAATAGCTGCCGTCCCAGCCGGAGCCTTGCGCTTCCCAGCCGTTGGAGCTGGCGATCTGTAGCGCCTTGACCGTGACGATGTCGGTCTTGCCGAGCGCGCGGGCGATTTCCGGCGTGGTGACGATGGCGCAGGCCGCGCCATCGCTGACGCCGCAGCAATCGAACAGGCCGAGCGGGGCGGCGATCATCGGTGCGTCGAGTGCCTGCTGTTCGGTGATCGCCTTTTGCAGATGCGCCTTGGGGTTCTTCGCGCCATTGGCGTGACTCTTGATTGAGACATGCGCCATCGCGCGCTTGAGGTCGGCGGCATCGACGCCGTGCCGCGCGCGATAAGCGGATGCCAGCTGGGCGAAATTGCCGGGGGCGGAACCGGTGATGCCGATCATGTCATGCGTCGTGCCGCGCGTGCGGACGGGCAAGCCGCCATAGCCGGTGTCCTTGAGCTTCTCGACACCCATCGCCAGCGCGATGTCCGCCGCGCCGCTGGCGACGGCATAGACCGCTCCGCGAAAACTCTCGGTGCCGCTGGCGCAATAATTCTCGACCTTGGTCACGCCGATGTCGTTGAGCCGCAGCGCCACGGAGAGCGGGATGCCGCTAGGGCCGATATTGACCGCATCGAATGCCGCGCCGAGCCATGCGGCATCGATCTGGCTGGTTTCGATGCCGGCGTCGGCGATCGCCTCCTCATAGGCCTCGACCATCAACTGGTCGGCGTCCTTGTCCCAGCGCTCGCCGAACTTGGCGCAGCCCATGCCGAGGATCGCGACCTTGTCCTTGATACCGCGTGCCATTCGAACCCTTTCTCCTCTCCCCTTCAGGGGAGAGATAGTGAAGCTTCCCCGGATCTGGTCCGGGGTTAGCGGAACTGGGAGAGGGGGAGTGCGCGCGCGCCCCTCTCCGCTGCGACTAACTTCGCCTTCGGCTCAGCAAGTCTCGCCCCTCTCCCCTCAAGGGGAGCGGGTAGCATTTAATGCGCCGGCGCGGCTTTCCAGAAATATCGGCGGAAACCGCGCAGCTCGTCGAAACTCTTGATCCGGAACATCATCCTGAGCGGCACGCCGACGTCGAGATCGTCTGCCGCGATGTCGGTGAACTGCGCCATCATCCGCCCGCCGCCGTCGAACTCGATATTGCCATAGCAGTCGGGTGGCTCGGGCGAATAGGCCAACAGATCGGCGGTGTAGGTCATGATCCGTGCTGGCAGGTCCGCGAGCGGATATTCTTCCTGCGTGCGGATCGCATGATCGTTGGGATTGACGCCAACCTCGCTCATCGGGAACTGGACGGTGCCGGTCTTGGTGCAGCGCCCGCCGACCAGCGCCATCACTGCTTTGCGATTTCGCCAAAGCGCCGTCAGCGCGGTCTTGCTGTCATGCTCGGCGCGCGGGCCGCGCTCGAGGCGGATCAGATCACGGTGCGCAAGATATTTCATATAGTTGGCGGACTCGGCGCGGCGGGCGAGCCAGCCCGATACGCCGAGACGGGGGCGGGCCGAGGCGATATCGGCGGTGACATCGAACAGCAGCACGTCGCAGCCCTGTCCGAAACCGATCAGGCAGAGGATGTCGCCGGGTTGGGCGGTCTCCAGCGCGGCGGCGAGCATCAGTGTCGGGTGCGCGGCACCTGCATGGCCAAGCGTCGCGCCCAATGTGTCGGCAATGGCTTCGGCAGGGATGCCCGCAGCCTTTGCCAGCATCTCGGGGATGCTCTTGATTGCGATCGGCGCGATGAAGCGGGACACGCGACCGCCGTCGATGCCCGCCTTGGCCAGCGCCGCCTTGAGCGCGGGGATGGCGATGCGACCGAAGCCCTCGTCGCGCACCCAGCGCGCTTCCCAGTCGTAATTGGCGTCCTCGCCGGTTTCGCGGAAATGATCGACGAAATCGAGCGTGCTGCTGTGGCTGGCGATCAGCCGGGCGATGCCGGGGCCGGGGCCGGTGAGGATGGCGGCTGCGGCGTCTCCGGCCAGCATCTCGCGCTCGCTGGCGGGGGTGGGCACGGCGCGTTCGGAGGCGATGTGCAGCACCGTTTTGTCGGCCACCGCCGCATCGAACGCGGCGATCAGCGAGGAGGTGCCGCAGCGCTGGCTGCCGCCCGCATCGAGCGCGCCGGTGGTGTCGGCGAGGTTGAGCGCCTCCTTGATGACGCCCGCATTTTGCCGGTCGACAAAGACATGGGTGGTGGAGGCGAGAGTTATGCTGTCGGGCGTGCGTGGCCGGTCGGCGAACAGGTCGCGCGCGGCCTCGATGGCCATGGTGATGACGTCCTCATCCCAATTGGCCACCGCCTTCTCACTCTTGGCGTGCCCGCGCAATCCGCCCGCAAACCAGCCATTGGCCGCATGGATGGCGCTGCGTTGTAGCCGCGTGCGCGGGATATAGGCGCCAAAGCCGTGGATGCCGGCCACCATCGTTCGACTCTCCTTTTTTGCTTTCCCCGGTCTTTGCGCATAGCCTTCCGCTTACGCAAACGTAAAATTGATTGGGGATGGCGATGAGCGTATTGTTGATCGAGACACGCGGTGAGATCGAGATCGCGACGCTCAACCGCCCCGCAGCGTTGAACGCGCTCGACCCCGAGATGACGCAGGCTCTGAATGACTATTTCGGTGGCCTCGCCGAGCGGCCCGAGGTGCGGGTGGTGCTGTTTCGCGGCGCGGGACGCGGCTTTTGTGCCGGACTGGACATCAAGGCGGCGCGCGACGAGAGCGACGATACGCCAGTGCTGCGGACGCTGAAAACCCAGACAGCGATCGGCAATATCTATCGCAAAATGCGCGCCTGCCCGCAACCGATCATTGCTCTGGCGCATGGCGCGGCGTGCGGCGGCGGGCTTTCGCTGCTGCTGGCGAGCGATGTCCGCATCGGTGCGCCGTCACTGAGGATGAATGCGGCTTACATCAAGATCGGACTGGGCGGATGCGACATGGCCTCCAGTTATTTCCTGCCGCGTCTGGTGGGGGCGAGTCTGGCGGCGGAGATGATCCTGACCGGGCGGTTTGTCGATGCGCAGCGGGCGCTGTCGAGCGGGCTGGTCAGCGAGCTGGTGGCGGAGGAGGAACTGCTCGATGCGGGCCTCGCGCTGGCGGGCGAGATGCTGCTGACCGCGCCATGGGGGCTGCGGCTGTCGAAGCAGGCGCTCGGCCTCGCTATCGATGCGCCGAGTCTGGAGGCGGCGATGGCGGTGGAGGACCGGCAGCAGGTGATATTGGCGGCAACCGAGGATCATCGCGAGGCGATGGGTGCGTTTATCGAGAAGCGGGTGCCGGAATATCGCGGGCGGTAACAATGGCAGTATCTCAATTGGGGAGCGATTGCAGAATCAGCCGCCTGTCGCGGAAATACTGTGACGCGCATCATTCCCTTGGCGCGAATCATCGGTTACAAGACTCATGAACGGAGTGGCAGAATCCTGTGGAGATTGCCCTTCGCAGCGCCGTTTTCACGAAATGCCCTTGCGGGCCAAAGCATAACGGGTCGTGACCGCGGGATCAGCAGGGGTGGAGCCGGTTCTGGCCATATTTGCCGGAGCTGAACCGATGAGCCGTTTTCTGACCATCCTGACGATAGGTGCCTTTGGCCTGACCGCCGCAGGTGCCAGTGCGCTGCTGGTGCGAGACAATGCCACCGCCGCCGACCATCTCGATCCACCCAGCCGCACCGATATTCGCGTCGATCCGACCATCGATCTGCCTGCCGACATCGCCGACATCTATACCTGGACCGATGCGACCCACCTCAACATGGTGTTCACATTCGCCGGACCGGTGCCGGGTGTGCGCGGCGGATTTTACGATCCCAATGTCCGTTACTTGTTCCACATTTCCAACGGCGGGCGCACCGATGATGACGAGTTCACCATCATGGCCCAGTTCGGCCCCGGACAAGGTGGCAGCGGCGTCCGATTTGAAGGATTGCCCGGTGTAGCGGGGCCCATCGTTACCCCGGTCGAACGCATCGCCACCGCCCCCAATGGCGTAAGGGTTTATGCCGGGGTCCGGTCCGACCCGTTCTTCTTCGACGTGCTGGGTTTCCGTGAGACCAATTCGACGGGCACTTTGTCCATCCGCAACAATCGCGACTTCTTTTTCAACCAGAACGACACCACGCTGGCGGTGCAGGTGCCGATCGGCATTGTCGGGCGCGACAGCAATGGCGACGGGCGCGTCGATAATCGCATGGACATCTGGGTCCAGGCATTCCGCAAGGGAGGGCAGCTGTGATGCTTAAATCCTTCGCCCGTCTACCCGCGCTGCCGCTGGTTGCAGCGATGCTGACACTTGCCGCCTGTGGCGGCGGTGCCGCGCGCGCGCCTGACGCACCGGTGGTCGTCGCACCGCCACCGACCCCCACGCCCACCGCCTCCACACTCGATGTGCTGCCCTGTATCAACCAGACGCTGAACGGCATCGCCGGATTGCCGACGGGCACGCGGGTGATCGATCTGATCATTCCCGATACCATAACCATCCATCCCGATCGCCCGATTGGTTTCCCCAATGGACGATTGCTGAGCGATCCGGTGGTGGACCTCACGCTTGCGGTGATCCTGCTCGACGTCAATCGCCCCGGTCAGAATGCCGGGAGCATTGCCGCGCTGCCGCTTAATCCGCCGCAAGCGACCAAGCCGCCGTTAGCGACATTCCCTTTCGCCAATCTGCCGAACGACAATCCGGTGCTGGACGCGGGCACCGGTACGGGCTTTGTCTTCGACACGGCGCCGATGTCGCAATATGTCCAGGTCGACCGCATGGGGATGCCGGCTGTCGCCACAGCTTTGATCCTGAGCCCACGCAAGGACGCCTACAGCGACGGCAATGTGCAGCTCGACACATCCAACACCTACGCATTCGACCTGATCGAGGGCCTGCGTCGTTTCGCCGAGCCTTTGCAGGACGATCTCGCAGCGCGCGGCCTCGTCAGTTGCGCGGTTCGCCGCTGATATGACCATAGAGGGGTAGACATCATGGGCCGGTTTTTCGACATGCTGGTGATCGGCGCTGCGGGGCTGGCTGCGGCCGGGGCCAGCACGCTGCTGGTGCAGGACCGGGTGACTGCGGCCGACCATCTCGACCCGCCCAGCCGCACCGATATCCGTTTCGATCCGACCATCGATCTTCCGGCCGATATCGCCGATATCTATGGCTGGACCGACGCGACCCACCTCAATCTGGTCTATACCTTCGGCGGTCCGGTGCCGGGATCACGCGGCGGATTTTACGATCCGGCGGTGATCTACCGCATCCACTTGTCGACCGGCGGGCGTCCCGACGACGACGAATTTCTGATGGAAGCGCGTTTCGGGCCCGGACAAGGTGGCAACGGCATCCGCTTCATCGGTGCGCCGGGACAGACCGCGACGATTATCGGCCCGGTCGAGCGCATTCTCGAACAGGATGGGTTGCGGATATTCTCCGGTGTGGTCGACGATCCGTTCTTTTTCGACGTGCTCGGTTTCCGCGCGACCAACAGCATGGGCAATCTGCTGATCCAGAACAACCGCGATTTCTTCACCAACCAGAACGACACGATGATCGGCATCCAGATCCCGATCGAGCGCGTTACCCGCGACACCAATGGCGACGGGCGGCGCGACAGCCGCATCGACGTGTGGGTCGATGCCTTTCGCAAAGGAGGCCAGCTGTGATGCGCCGTTCTGTCCACTGTTTCGCCCAGCCGTCACTGGCGCTGGTTGCCGCCATGCTGGCGGTGTCCGCCTGTTCGAGCGGCGGCAATGGCAGCGCCGGGCCGCCGACCGGCGGTGGCGGCGCGCCCGCCCCGACACCAGCGCCCACACCCACGCCGACCACCGCCAATATCGATGTGTTGCCGTGCATCAACCAGGTGCTGCCATCGAACCTCAACCGCGCGCCGCCGGGAACGCGGGTGGTCGATCTGATCGTTCCCGATACGCTGACCATCTATCCCGATCTGACCATCGGTTTCCCCAACGGGCGGCTGTTGAGCGATCCGGTGATCGACATCACTCTGGGCGTCGCCTTGCTCGATCTCGATGCACCGGGGCAGAATGCGGCGAGCTTTGCGGCGATACCGCTCAATCCGCCCGCCAGCGAGCGTGGACCCCGTGCCGAGTTCCCCTTCGGTGCGCTGCCGCACGGCAATCCGGCGCTCGATCCGGGTACCGGCACCAATTTCGTGTTCGATCTGTCGCCGATATCGCAATATGTGCAGGTCGACCGCGCCGGTATGCCCGCTGTGGCGACGGCCCTGATCCTTGGGCCGCGAAAAAATGCCTATAACGACTCTAACGTGCAGGCCGATACCGCCAATACCTTCACCTTCGATCTGATCGAGGGCTTGCGCGTTTTCTCATTACCGTTGCAGGGAGATTTGCGCGATCGCGGGCTGGTGCCTTGTGCCGTCTCACGAGGCTGATCGCAGGAGAATGTGTCTGTCATGACCGCCGCTGGCGTTGCCGAACCGACAGCGCCAGCGCCGCATCCGGCTCCACTGCGCCGATCTTGGCGCTGGTGGCGCTGGCCGCTTTATATCCTCGGCCCGGCGCTGATCCTCGGCGGGGTGGCGGGGTGGCAGCAGGGGCTGTTCGCGCCCTCGGCTCCGACGGATTTGCCCGCACCGTTTCCCGACGCCATGCCTGACTGGGCAGCGCATATCGCGGCGATCGATTCGGGCATGGAGGTGCATCGCTTTCGTAGCGATCAGGAGCCGAGCGACTGGCTGAGCCCCGCTGCCGAGGCAGCGGCGTTGCTCGATCGGGCGCAACTGACCGGGCGCTGGCAGGATTTGGCCGCAGCAGAAACGGCGCTGGCGCAATCGATGGCGCGCGCGCCCGACAGCGCCAAACCGCATCCGTTGGCTGCGCGTCTGGCGTTTGCGCTGCACCGCAACGGCGCGGTCGAACCGGCGCTGGTGGCAGCGACAATCGATCTGGAAAATGCCGATGTCGGCCCGCAGTCCGAAGCGGCGATGCTGCGCGGCGATGTCGCGCTTTATGCTGGTGATTGGGCCCGCGCCGACCGGGTCTATCGCGACTCGCAGCGGCTGGCCGACGACCCGTCGGTGCGTTTGCGCCGCGCGCTGATAATCGAGCGCACCGGCGATCCGGACGCCGCCATCGCTGCGATCATCGCCGCTGCCCACGCCACCGACCGCCCCTCGCGCCGTCTGCTCAGCCACGCTGCGGCGCGGATCGGCAATATCGAACTGGCGCGGGGCAAGTGGGACGATGCCGCGCGCTGGTATGCGCGTGCCGACCGCTATCTGCCCGGCGACTGGCGGATCGTTTCGCTGCGATTGCAGATGCAGGCGATGGGCGGCGATCTGGCGGGGGCGACGCGCGGCATGGCTGCGCTCGCTGCGCGCCACGATCTGCCGCTGCTGTGGGATGCACTGGCCAGCTGGCAGCGGGCGGCGGGGAATAGTGCTGCTGCGGCGGCATCGTCCGCTCGCGCAGCGGCAGGCTGGCAGACATGGATCGCGCGTTATCCGCAAGCCGCATACGTCCATGCCGCCGAGCATGATCTGAGCGTCGGCGACACTGCCGCCGCAATCGCCCACGCACGCGCCAACCATGCCAATCGCCCCTATGGCGATGCCGCCATATTGCTCGCCATGGCACTGTCGGCGTCCGGCGATGTCGGGGAGGCCCGCGCGCTGCTGACACGCACCACTGCGACTGGCTGGCGCACGGTGGAGAGCGACCGCCTCGCCTTCGAACTTGCTGCGCTCGCTGGAGACGCCCCCGCTGCCGAAGCCGCCCGCGCCGCTGCGCTTGCCCGCAATCCGCGCGCGTTCGATCCGGCTATGGCGTTGGTCCGCTTTGGCTTGCACTGACCGTGCATCCTGTTTCCGCCAGCCGTCGTAGGGGGATAGGGGGCGCCGTTGTGCTGCCTGGTGCGGCAGGAGACGCGGGAATGAGCTATCGGGACTGGCGCTGGCCGCTGACATTGTTTGCGCTGGTGCTCACCGCGCTGATGCTGACCGGGCCGTTGTTTGCGCATCTGACGCCCAACAGTGAGATCATCCTCGATTTCGACGCCAAGGGCGTGACGATCGACGCGATCGTCCCCGAGGGCGATTATGTTGCCGCCGCCGCTGCTCCGAACGACCGTAACACAGCGCAGGCGGCACTCTGGCTCTCCCGCCAAGTTGCAGCGACGGCCCCCGATGGCCGGGCGTGGGCGGTGCGTATCGAGACGACCGAATTCGTCCAGCGCGCAGGACCGCCGGATTTGCACGCAATCATCCGCCTGACGCCGCCGCCGGGAGCCAGCCCGCGCCGCTTCACCCTGCGCTGGTCGGCGGTGATCGCGCAGAATCGCGATCATTTCACGCTGATATTGGTGGGCGCGGACCATGACGGCGGCGTGTTGCGCTATGATCGCAAGCTGATCGGTGCGGTGCGTGGTGCCAACCAGACGATCGATGTCGATCGCGGTGCGCCGTCGGTCTGGGGGGCGTTCAGCGCAGCCTTCCGGCTGGGGATGCACCACATCGCCGAGGGGACGGACCATCTGCTGTTCCTGCTGGCGCTGCTGCTGCCCGCGCCTTTCATCGCCGCCGTTCATCGCTGGCGCGAGCCGCGTGGCGTGCGTGGGACCTTGCTCAAACTCGGTGCGACGATCACTGCCTTCACCCTCGGCCATTCGCTGACGCTGCTGCTTTCCGCGCTGTTCGAGTGGCAATTGCCACCGCAGCCGGTCGAGACGCTGATCGCCGTGTCGATCCTCGTCGCCGCGATCCATGCTATCCGCCCGATCTTTCCTGGGCGCGAGGGCTGGGTCGCGGCGGGGTTCGGCCTCGTCCACGGCCTCGCCTTCGCCACGCTGGTCGGCGATGCGGGGCTGGCGGGGAGCGAGCGGCTGGTTGCCATCCTCGGCTTCAATCTGGGGATAGAGGCGATCCAGATCGGCGTCGCGCTGGTGGCGATGGTGCCGCTGTTGCTGATCGCCCGCACCCCGGCTTACGCGCCGCTGCGCATCGGCGGCGCGCTGTTCGCCGCCGTCGCTGCCATCGCCTGGATCATCGAGCGGGTCAGCGGCAGCCCCAATGCCATCGCCAGTTGGGTCACCGGCATCGCGGAGCAAGCCCATTGGCTGCTGGTCGCGCTGATCGTCATTGCCGCCGTCGCCCATGCCGCGCAGCGGAGTCGCCAAAGCGCAACATCGGCGGCATAATCCGGCTGCATGACCATAGATCGCCGCCAGTTCCACCGCTGCGTCGCCGCGCTTGCCTTCGGCGGCATGGCCGCTGCCTGTTCCGCCCGCACCGCTGTCATTGCCACCAGCGCAGACCCCGCGACACTTTATGGCCCGCTGATCAACGATCCCGACGCACTGCTGGATCTGCCGCACGGCTTTTCCTATCGGATCATCTCCTCGCTGGGTGAGACGATGGCTGACGGCCTGCGTGTTCCCGATCGCGCCGATGGCATGGGCTGCATCCGGCTCGATACCGACCGCATGGCGCTGGTGCGCAACCATGAACTTGGCGTCGGCCATCAGGATCGCGGACCGTTCGCCGGACCCGGTCCAGCCGATGTCAAGGCCTATAACCGGCGCGCCGACAGCGGCGCAGTGCTGCCTGGTGGCACGACGACGTTGGTCTACAACAACCGCACCGGGCAGGTGGAAACGCAATATCTCAGCCTGACCGGTACCATCCGTAATTGCGCTGGGGGGGTACGCCATGGGGCAGCTGGCTGAGTTGCGAGGAGGATGTGACGCTGCCTGGCGCAGCGGCTGGCAAGGAGCATGGCTGGGTGTTCGAAGTGCCCGCCGCGTATCGCGGGCTGGCCGATCCAGTGCCGCTGAAGGCGCTCGGTCGCCGCAATCATGAGGCGGCCTGCGTCGATCCGCGCACCGGCATCGTCTATCTGACCGAGGACCGAGACGATTCGCTATTCTACCGCTTCTTGCCCAACCGACCCGGTCGGCTGGCGGAGGGCGGAAAATTGCAGGCGCTGGCCTCGACCGACCCCGACCGGCGCGATAGCCGAAATTGGAACGGTCTCGATCTGCCATCGGGCGAGTGGGTTCCGACACGCTGGATCGATCTTGATGGGGTCGAGGCGCCGGGTCAGGACGATATGCGGATGCGCGGCCATGCCGCAGGAGCCGCACTGTTCGCGCGCGGCGAGGGCATTCACTGGGGGCGGGACGAACTGTATTTCACTTGCACCAGCGGCGGCCCCGGCCGGTTCGGTCAGGTGATGCGCTACCGCCCATCACGCTTCGAAGGACAGCCGGGCGAGCGCGATTCGCCTGGGATGTTGCAATTGTTCGTCGAATCGGCGGCTGCCGACGTCATGGATTATGCCGATAATCTGACCATCGCCGCCAACGGCCATCTGATGATCTGCGAAGACCGTTCGGGCGGCGGCAAGACCAACCACCTGCGCGGCGTCACGCCCGATGGACAAATCTATCGCTTTGGCTGCGTGCGCATCGACACCGAACCCGCCGGCATCTGTTTTTCGCCCGATGGCGGCACGATGTTCGTCAATCTCTATTCACCGGCCAAGACGCTGGCGATCACCGGGCCGTGGGCGGCCTGAAGCCATGTCGCCCCGGGTTGAAGCCGGGGCGAGATGATAGTTTCAGCCAACCGGTTCATCGGTGCTGACCATTTCGGACACGCTCAGCTTGGCGGGCGCGGTTCCCTCACCGAAGGTGCCGATCCACACGTCGTAACGCCCGCTGCCCGGCTCCGAGATGACGAGGCGTGCGTTGAGGCCGGCGCCGCTATCATCGTCGCAATGCCAGTTGCCATTGGCATCGTTGACGATCAGCGTCGTGTCGGCGCTGCCGAAGCTTTCGAACACCAGCGGAAAGCCGCCTGCGGTGTAGCTCACCTTGTAATCGGGTGCGTCGCTGATCCGCCCGACGCAGCTTGCGCCCTGGATGGTGCTCGCTTCGATGGTGCCGCCCGCGGTGATGCGGACGATGTGCGGGTCGGGCACGAAGCCCGCCTCAAGTGTCACTTCGCCATAATTGGCGGGCAGGCTGGTATCTTGTGCCGCCGCTGGTGTGGCAGCGGCAATGGCCAGTGCTGCGCCCGCCGCAAAAACGATCGTCTTCATCTTTAGTCCCCCTGTTTGAAACCGGCCGATCCCCCGTGGACCGGCCTCCCCCATCACTCGCGATTACGGCGTTTCGGTTACCTCCACGGTCGCCGACGAGCTCCCGCTGAGATGACTGACCCACACATCATATCGGCCGCTTGCAGGACATCTCATTCCGCTTGCGACCGTTTACCGAGTCTGAACGCAGCGGTTGGCTTTCGTTCATACGCCGCACCCGCTGATGGTCAACTCGGCCCCCGAGAAAATCTGTGCCGCTGCCCCCTTGCCCGATGCACCGATGCGCGACAGGGTTATGCGCATGACCAGCACCTCGCTCCCGGGCACCGGCCCTTCGTCGCGCAGCTATATCTCGCAGCGCCTGCGTCTCCATTATGCCGACTGGGGCAATGAGGGCGCGCCGCTGCTGATCCTCCAGCATGGCGGGCGCGATCATTGCCGCAGCTGGGACTGGGTGGCGCAGGATTTGCGCCGCGACTGGCACGTGATTGCGCCCGACATGCGCGGCCATGGCGACAGCCAATGGGCGCCCGATGGCAATTACGACATGGAGGCGCTGGTCTATGACTTCGCGCAATTGGTCCACACGCTCGACGCCGCGCCGGTCACCATCGTCGCCCACTCGCTCGGCGGCAACGTCGCCAGCCGCTACACTGGCCTCTATCCGGACAATGTTGCCAAGCTGGTGTGCATCGAAGGGCTCGGCCCGTCGCCCGACGCGCGGGCGGAGCGCGAGGCCCCCGGCTTTTCCAACCGCTTCCGCCAGTGGATCGAGGACCGCCGCAAAGCCGCCGGTCGCCAGATCAAACGCTATCCGACGATCGAGGCGGCGTACGCAAGGATGATTGCCGAGAACAGCTACCTGACCGAAGATCAGGCCCGCCACCTGACCCTGCACGGCATCAGCCGCAACGAAGACGGCACGTGGAGCTGGAAGTTCGACAATTATCTCAACATCTGGCCGATATTCGACATCTCCCCCGACCAGCTCGCCAGCCTGTGGGAGGCGATTACCTGCCCGACGTTGCTGCTCTATGGTGCGGACAGCTGGGCGTCGAATCCGGAGAAGGACGGGCGGATCGCGCATTTCAAGACCGCCAGCGTGATCGAGTTCGAGAATGCCGGACACTGGCTGCACCATGACCAATATGACCGGTTTATGGGGGTGTTGCGGGCGTTTTTGTGAAGGCTCCCGCTTTTTCACTTTCAGGGGAAGTGGCGCGCGAAGCGTGACGGAGGGCCGGTGCGGCCTTGCCAATATGGTCCAAGGCCGCGCCGACCCCTCCGACCCCTTCGAGGCCACCTCCCCTGAAGGGGAGGATGCTTTACTGCCCCCTGCCGCGCTCCATCACCGCCTTGCGCCGTGCCTCGACATCGCCTGCTTCGACCCGGCCGTTGGCCTCGGTCGACCGCATTTGCTCGATGTCCATCCCCTTGCCGAAACTGGCCGCATAGCCCTCGTCGATCAGCGACTTGTAACTGCGCAACATCGCCGGATCGATCCCTGCCATATCCATCGCCAGCGCCACCGCAGCAGGCAGCAGTGCCTCGGGCTCGACCACCCAGTTGACCAGACCCCAACGCTCCGCCGTCGCTGCGTCGAGGAAATTGCCGGTGAACGACAGCTCCTTTGCGCGGCTGATGCCTATCGTCCGCGACAATTTCTGCGACAATCCCCAGCCGGGCATGATGCCGACGCGCGCATGGGTGTCGGCAAAGCGTGCGTTGGTCGATGCGATCAGCACGTCGCAAGCGAGCGCGACCTCGAACCCGCCGGTGATGGCGACGCCGTTGATCGCGCCGATCACCGGCTTGGTGCATAGCTCGATGGCCTTGACCGGATTGTCGTCGGCACTTGTTGCGTTGGCCGCGCCGAGGTTAGAGGTATCTGCGCCGAGTTCCTTGAGGTCGAGCCCGGCGGTGAAGGCGCGTGTGCCCGCGCCGGTCAGCACGACAGCGCGCACGCTGTCATCCGCCTCTACACTGCGCATCGTCGCCGCCAGTTCGCGGCGGAGCGCAGCCGACAGCGCATTCATCGCTTCGGGGCGGTTCAGTGTGACGATGGCTACGGGGCCGTCGCGGCTTATCGTAACGAGGCTCATGGCTGCACTCCAAGCTTCAGCCATGCGCGCCGAACTGGTTGGCGATGGCGGTACCGATCCGTAGCACCAACTGATAGGCGTGGGCGATGGGTTCGATATAGGCGGCCTGGATACCAGCATAGGCCTGCGCCTCGCCGTCGGGATAATCGCTGGGTTCGATCACCGCGAAATCGGCGATGACGGGTTCGGCAACAGGATAGGCGCGGCGGAGTTGCTCGACCGCCTCGTCGATACGCAGCGAGAAGATCATCGCCAGCACATCGTCGCGGCTGATGTCGTTGGAGCGGCTGAACGCGGGGATTTGCACGGCGCGCAGGAACATATACTGCATCAGCGCAAGACGCAGCGCGTGGAGCACGCCGAGCGTGCGGCGGCGTTCCTCGCGTTCCGGGTCTACCACATCATTGTCGAGCCGGGCGAGCAGGCGGTACAGTTTCAGTCCGTCGATCCGCAAGCGGCTAGCGAGGCGGCGGTATGCACCGGTGCGGTCGTCGCCGACGAGGTGTTCAGCCAACGCGAGGCAGGCGTCGGCGATGACGGTCTCGTCGCCGCGATAGGGACGGCTGGCCCAATAGGCCGAGTTGAACAGTTCGCCATAGGCGGCGACCGATTTGATGCTGGCGAGATTATTGGAGGCGCGGACGAGGCGCATCAACTGGCGGGCGCGGGGGCTGGAGGTGATGAGGTCTGCAACCGCCTCGGGTTCCTCGCTCGCCGCTGTGCCCGTGCCCGCAATGATGTTGACCGGATAGCCGAGTTGCTGGAGCACGGCATTGTGCGGGATGGCGCGGATCTGGCGGAGGTTCATCTCGCGGTCGGCAGACAGGTCCGACTGGCGGCGCGACTTGCGGCTGCCGGTTTCGTTGAGCAGGCCGAGGCCGAAGGCGGTGATGGCGCGGGCGTAGCTGCGCGAGGCGAGGAAATCGCGCTGCATCCGGCGAATGCCGCGATAGAAATCGAGACTGAGGTCGGTGCGGGCGTAGAAGGGATCGGGTTCTGCGGACAGCGGGGCGCATTCGACCTCGGCGATGCGGGTGAGGGTGGCGAGCGCCAGCGCATCGGTGCGGAAGGCGAGAAAACCGTCGCCGCCCTGAAAGCTGATCTCGGGTTCGAGTGCGATTCCGGCATCGGCAAAGCGCCCGCGTGCCCACACGCTCATCGGATAGGTCAGCCGGTCGGCGATGCTGGCGGGGTGTGCGCCGCGACCCATCGATTCGCCATGGGTGTTGAAGATCAGCGCGGCGGCATCGGACAGGCCATGCGTCGCCATTGCTTCGGCGAGCCGCCCGTGCAGTCGTTCGATGGCGAGCGCGGCGGGAATTTGCCCGACGAAGCGACCGGCATCGGAGAAACCGGTCTGGATCGCGACACGTCCGCGCGCCTTGGCATAGTCGCGATAGGCGGGTTCGCGCAGCAGCGAATCGAGGAAGCGCCCGCCATGCTCCATCGCGCTTTCGGTTTCGAACAAGGGCGAGACGTCGACCTTGTCCTCGATGCCGAACAGACGGGCGAAATAGAGCGCGGCGAGCACCGTCTGCGGCTCCTCGCATTCGGCGATGAGCATGCGGATCGGCGCGTCAGAATCGATATGATGGAGAATCTGCGCCATCGCGAGGAACTGGCGGATCGCAGTCGTGCTCTCGATGGCAAGTGCGGCGAAGTTGCTGCGCAGCGGCTTTACCGAGGCGAACAGGTCGCGCAGGCGGTTCAATGCGGTGCCGCTGGCGAGATCGAGGCTGTTGTCGGGGTCGATGCGGCGGCGGATGGCGTTGAGCAGTTGCGCGCTGTTCACGCGGAAATGGATCCAGCCCATGCCAAGGCCATCGGCGCGCATCGCCGCGGCGGTGGTCAGCAGGGCGAGCGCGTCGTCCTGCGTGGCGGCGGACGCGAGCGCCTCGATTGCGGCGATGGGCCCGGCGAGGCTGGTCAGCCGGTCGGGGTGATCGGCGGTGATGCTGTTGGCGGCGGCGCTGAGTGCGGCGGGGTCGTCAGGCGAGGTAGCGAAGAGAGCGGCATGCTCGGCGGCGAGTGTGGCGGCGGCTCGCAGGCGGGCGGCGATGGCATCGGTGCCGTCGACACTGTCGAGCGCGGCGGCATAGCTTTCGAGCCGCGCGGCTTTTTCGAGCAGGCGGTGGCGGATGCTGGTCCACCAGCCGATGTCGGTGCGCCCGTCCATGTCGTAGCCGACCCATGTGGCAAAGCGGAACGGCATCGGTTTGATTGTGCGCCAGCGCATCGGCCAGGTGCGGGCGGCGACCGAGAAGATGGTGGCGACCAGCTTGTCTCGTGCCGCCTGCGCGCGGGCCATGGCGGCGAGGACGTCGGCATGTTCGGAGGCGAGCGTGACCGGTTCGCGTGCGGCGTTGATCACGCACATGGCGGGGCCGACATCGTCGCTGCTGGCGGCGAGCGCGACCGCATCCGATTCGGCGGGGGTCAGCAGGAACGTCGGGTGGCCGGTGAAAACGATATGTTGCAATGGCCGCGCCCACCGGGCAGCGAAGGCGGCAAGGTCTCCACTTTCGGCGCTCTGCTCGACCAGTGCTTCGAAGCGAGCGAGATTGTCGGGCTCCGCCATTGGCGCGAGGAGGGCGTGGAGGCGGCGGGCGCGCGATTGCAGTGCCTCGCAGCCGAGATCTTCGACGAGGGCGGCGACGTCGTCGAGGCTGAGCTGCCCGCCCTCGATTTCGCGACTGAGATCGAGACCGAGCTGGAACACCGGATTGAACAGCGGCGTCTGCGCGGTGAGCTTGTGCAGTTCGTTGAGGCGGTCACGCAGGCGCTGGGTCATGTTACCTCCTTAAGCCCCTCCCCTTCAGGGGAGGGGTTGGGGTGGGGGGTCGCATCATGGTGCAAGACCGAGAGGCCCCGCCCCGCTGCGACTAGGCAGCAAGCTGCCAAGTCTCACTGCCCCTCCCCTGAAGGGGAGGGGAATTACAACCCCGCCGCGGCGTTCGCCGCCGCTTCGATGGCCGCGACATCGGGCGTGCCCTTGGGCACCATCCAGCTGCCGCCGACGCACAGTACGGGATCGAGCGCCAGCCACTCGGGTGCGCTCGCCAGCGTGATGCCTCCGGTCGGGCAGAAGCGGACCTGGCCGAACGGTCCGGCGAGCGCCCTCAGCGCCGGCCTGCCGCCGCTGGTTTCGGCGGGGAAGAATTTGAATTCAGAGAGGCCGAGATCGAGGCCGCGCATGACGTCGGCTGCGTTGGCGACGCCGGGCAGAAACGGGATGCCGCTGGCGACTGCCGCCTTGCCGAGATGGTCGGTCAATCCGGGCGAGACGATGAACTCCGAACCGGCAGAGATCGCGGCGGCGAGATCCTGTGGATTGAGCACGGTGCCTGCGCCGACGATCGCGCCGGGCACGCGCTTCATCGCGGCAATGGCGTCGAGCGCGCAAGCTGTGCGCAGCGTCACCTCGAGCACCCTGAGGCCACCCGCAACCAGCGCGCGGGCGATGGGCTCGGCGTGCGCGACGTCGTCGATCACCAGCACCGGGATGACGGGGGAGGTGCGCATGATTTGCTGGATGGCGGTGGTCATCGGTGGCTCCGGGCAAAGGCGGCGGCCGCGCCGAACAGGCCGGGCTGGGGATGGGTGATGAGCTTGACGGGGAGCGAGGCCATTAGCCCCTCGAAGCGACCCTTGGCGCGGAAGCGGTCGGCGAAGCCCGATTTGAGCAACGTATCCTTGATGCGCAGGCCGAGTCCCCCGGCGATAACCACCGCGCTGCCGCCCTGCGCCAGTGCAATATCCCCTGCGACGCTG
>JAYSZB010000022.1:0-14737 GCA_043727035.1 Sphingomonas sp.
GCGATGATACAGGGCAGCAGCGGCGAATTGCCGGTCTAGTTCCTGTTGATCGTCCTCCAGGTTGAACGACCAGACGCCTTGCGGCCCATTCCACACCCGTTGACCGAGCAGGGGGCGACCAGACGCGAGCGACATCGCCATGCCGGTTGATAGGCTGGACTTGCCGACACCGCCCGGAGCAATGACAACGGTAATCTCCCCCCGCAGCAGCCAGCGCCCCAACTGCCAGTCGCGCGGCGGCAGCGAGGCCGGATCAGGCCAGCCGAAGGGGGTTGCCTTGAGCGGTGGACGTTCCCGCTTGTCCGGACGCGGCAGTTCGTAAACCGGCGCAGCCTCAATTCGTGGCGTCACAAAGCGCCTCCTGTCCCAATTCGTCGTTAAAATCGCCGTGCGGCATCAGCGGCAGGAGAATGCGGACGCGCCGCCCCTGTTCGGTGTAGATTCGCGCCGCCTCATTGTTCGCACGATCGCCAGCAACGCCACGGTCCCCTGCAATGATGACATCGGAGACACCGGCAGGCAGAACGACCCGAGACAGGTTCGTCGCACCGCACGTCGCCCACGTCGCCCGCCCTTCGAGTTCGAGGAATGACAGCGCTGTTTCCGGCCCTTCCGCCAGCGCCAGCATCGCGGCGGGAGGCGTGAGACGGATTGCGCCGCCGCCGATCTTGCCGAGGGACAGCTTGGCAGAGACGCCTTGCAGCTTCCCCTTGCCATCATCGGCCAAATAGACCCGCTGGACGCCCGTAATCGCATTGTCGGCATCAGCGACCGCGAACACCGCGCAGGGGTGAACCAGGCCCGTGTCGGGATGCTTGAGCCGTGCGAACCGTACGCAATCAGGCAGGGCGATGGAGATCGACCGCGCCCGCAGATAAGTTTCAACCGCTGTCCCCGCAGCAGGGGCAGCATTGCGCCAGATCGACCGCGCCGAAGCAATCTTGGCAACATCATCGACAGGCGCAGGCAGCGCCGCGACATGCACCACCGGCAGAGCGCCACCCGCCAGCATCCGCGCAGCATCGACCAGCCCGACGCCGTGAAGCTGTCCAACGAAGTCCAGCACGTCGCCGGAGGCACCACAGCCGAAGCAGTGAAACCGCTTCCCACCGTCGAAGATCGTGAACGATGGCGATTTGTCAGGATGGAGCGGACAGCACGCGCTATATTCCGAGCCGCGCCGACGCAGCTTTACCACCGCGCCGACGACATGGGCGAGAGGGTGCGCAGCGCGCAGGGCTTCGATGTCGAGCTTGCTCACATCAGCATTCCTCTTGATACCGACGCCACAGGCCAGCGAGCCAATCTTGTTCGCGGCGAGTGAGGGCGTGGAGATGGTGACACAGCCGCAGGAACATCTTTTCGAGCGGCGACCAATCGACCGGCGACGCGCGCAGTTCGCCGGACAGGCTGGCGAGCGTCCGCCCGCTGGGAAGGTTAGGGCCAAGGTTCATCGCGCCCCCTCCCGCGTCTCATCGATCAGCTTCCAGCAATGAATCATCCGCAACCCGCCAGCGTAACCGCGAGCGCGCTTGTGATCGACAAACGGGCCGGGAGGGGTGAAGCCATCGGGCGCAGGCTCGACGGTGACGACGAAGCCGTCACCATCTGCCCGGACAAAGATTGTCGGATCATCCACGTTGCGCACCGCGATTGATCGGCGCGGGCGCGTCTCGGTCGGAGTAGCGGCGACCATGACGGTTCGCGTCCGCCCATGCGTCACGCGCTGCGATGAAGGCGCGACCCCACTTTTGAGCTTCCCAGTAAGCAGCATCCTCGCGGTCGATACCGGCGTGGAACAGCACTTGTTCGACAACCGGGTGGATTGCCGCCAGCATAGGGCGGCGCTGGCGATCAGGCGTCACAGAGCGCACCCCCCACAACCAGAAGCGGGAGCGGCGGAAGATCGGCGGCAGGCTTGGCACCGGCCACCCACACAATCGCCCGCTTGCCCGACGATGGATTGCGCCGACGCTGACCGCTATCGTGGATCATGTCTTTGCACTGCAATTCACTTGTGCGCGGCTGGACCGTGCCGCGTGGCAGTTCCAGTTCCGCCGCCAGTTCCTCGCAGGTGCGGCCAGTGACGCCAGCGTCCGCAATGGCGACATGCACTGCCTTTTGCAGACGCCCGAGGTGCGGCGCGAGGTCGTCGGCGGCTTCCTGACTGGTTTCCACGTCATACGAGCCGGGAGCGTTCGGATAGCGAGCGGCGTTCATGCTGCACCCCCTTGCGCCAGCGCAGGCAGATCATGGCGGGCAAGCAGGATGCCCAGCCAGTTCGCTTGCTTGTCGGAGAGCGGATAGGGCCGGAACGCCAGACCGCCGAGGAATTGCCCTTCGCGTTCGGAGAAGCCTTCGAGAGCGAGCAGCGCGCGGGCTGCGTCCTTGTGGTTCTGGTAGGTCATTGTTGTGTCCTTCCACCTTGGAAGGGCAGGCGAGCGGCGCGATGTTTGCGGTTGAAGCTGACGCGTCCAAAGGCTACATCGCGGGGGCTGAAATACCGTCGCCTACCCGATAGAAGCCGTCCCTTGCCGGGGGCGGCTTTTCGGTTCAGGCGGCATCCGCCCAAGCAGCGACAGGCTTTTCGCCGCGCGCGATGGCGATGACTTCGGCCCAACGATAAAAGCACCTGCCGCCGACCATGACCGGGCGAGGACCAACCCCCCGCAACGACCATTCGGCCAACGTCTTCGGCTGACGCAACAGCGTCATGGCCGCGTCGCGCCGACTAACCATGCCCGCAGGCGTGATGCGAGGACGACCAATATTTGCCGACATGTCAGCATCGACGCCGTCGGGACGGGGATCAGTGAAGTGGATGTTGCCCATCTAAAACTGCCTCCTTTGCAGTGGACGCTATTTGGCGTGCCACATATAAAAAGGCAATAGAGGGATGGACACGGATGGTCGCTTTATGGCAGACACATTTTCAGGAGGACGCCATGAACGACCAAAAGAAGCCCAACCGGAAGCGCGAACGCCCGCTAAACATCAGGACAACAGATGCCATACACGCCCGCATCACAGCGGAGGCGGAGGCAAGCGGGTTGACGCTCACCCAAGAAGTTGAACGCCGATTGCAGTTGACGTTCCTCTCGGACGACCGGGCTGTTGAAATGCTGCTGCACGATCTGGCGATGCAGATTGCAAAGGCCAATCGACTGACTGGCAAGGATTGGACCAGTGATCGGCTAACCGCGCACGTCGCAAAATGGCTGATCGGGTGGACGTTCAACGGGCATTGCGCACCGCGCGAAGACTTCGCCGCTTACGCTGAATTATGCGCCGCCAGTGACCGCGCCCGCGATGCACAAGCGCGAGCAACGGACGACCTGTTGCGCGGACAGTTTATCAGTCACCGCACGCCGACCGCGACACTCGGTGCGATCTTTCTTGCCCAAGGTGATGCACAAGCTGCCCTACCACGCGGAGGCGGCATGTTTGGAGCGAACAGGGTGGACAACCGCACTGAACTGCAAAAGACCTTGGACCGACTGGGCTACGCCCTCACTGACGAAGCTCAGGAGGCAATTCGCCAATATGATAATGGCGACGACCTCCCCGCTCACATCGTGCAGGGGATCAACTTGCTGCGTGACCTTCCCCGGATTTTCAACGCTGCGGAATATGCTGAAAGCGAGGTGCGAGTAGCTACCGGCAAAGATGATGAACTAGCAGACCAAGGGCTTGAACTGGCGAAAGCGGCAGCAGAGTTGGAACTTGCCTAATGGCTCGCACCTTCACCCGCCTAACCCGCCCCGCCATCCGCCAGCTTGCGCGCGGCGAAAGCATCAACGAACACGGCATCACCGCCGAGCGGCTTTCGTCCGGTGACGTGCGATACCGCGTCAACATCATGGTGGACGGCCAGCGCATACACCGCGTGATCGGCACCGAGAGCGCAGGTGTCACCCGCGAGCAAGCCGAGCGGGCAATCGAGTCGTTCAGGACCAAAGCCCGCGAGGGCAGGCTTGACCTGCCGACCGGGCGCAAGGTTCATCGCACCTTTGCTGAGGCCGCGAAGGCATATCTTGAGCGGCTGACCGACACGATAGGCGAGGGCCAAAAGGGCTTTGCCGACCTTCAGAACAAGCGCCGCAACATCGATAGCTATCTGTCCCCCTACTTTGGCACAAAGCGGATGGACGGCATTAGCTCGTTCTTGATCGGCCACTACATCAAGCACCGCATGGACGAGGGCGCGCACGTCGCCACCCTAAACCGCGAACTGGCGACGCTCAGCCACATGATGTCCAGCTCCGTGAAATGGAAATGGATAAAGCAGGAGGACCGGCCCGAGATCGTGAAGGCCGAGGAACCCCGCAAGCGCATCGTCATCTTGAAGCCCGCACACGCCGAGGCGCTATATCGTGCCGCCGCCGAGGATCAGGACAGCCAGACCCACCTATTCGTCGCCATCGGCCTGAACACCGCCATGCGACATAGCGAGATATTGCGCATCCGCTGGCAGGACGTGGATTTTGAGGCGCGTCGGATATTCATCACCAAGGCCAAGGCAGGCCAGCGAGTGCAGCCTATCACCACGTCCCTCGCTGCACTGTTGAAGCGCGAACACGACCAGCGCCAGAGCGACACATGGATTTTCCCCGCCGTGCGGCAGGACAGCGATGTTCCCCACCGAAAGGAGATGGAGCACCAATTTGCGCGCGCGGTTGTGAGAGCGAAGCTGGACCCCAAGAGAGTGACGCCGCACGTCATGCGACACACTGGCATCACCCGACTCGTTAAAGCCAAGGTGGATTTGCCGACAATCCAGAAGATCAGCGGCCACAAGACGCTCGCATCGCTCATGCGCTACGTCCACCTTGAGGACGATCATGTTGACGACGCGATTGCAGCAATTGACACGGGTTTTCTTGACGGCTTTACACCAGAATTACACACGCCAGCCGAACAGCAGGGCAGCAGCGCACCGGCACTAAAGGCCATTAATGGCGGTAAATCAGGGGGTTAAAAATGGTGGACAGGGCTGGGTTCGAACCAGCGTAGGGCGACGCCCGGCAGATTTACAGTCTGCTGCCTTTAACCACTCGGCCACCTGTCCCCGTTTGCGTCACGATACACGCCAACCGTCGCAGCCGGGTTAGGTGCCGCGTATCGGGAGACGGGCGCAATGGCGAAACGGCGCTTGCCTGTCAATCATGTCCGTGGAATTAGCGCGCCCATGACCCGCAAGACAGACCGCCGCAACAGCACCGTCACCAAAGCTATCCGCCTGTGGGGTCGCCACGCGATTATCGCCGCGCTCGCCAACCCCGAACGCAAGGCGCTGCGCATGTGGGGCACGCGTGAAGCGTTGGCCGAACTGGCGTTGCCACCGGTGCTGCCGATCACCCCGTCCGGCCCGGTCGACCTGGCGCTGCTGATCCCGTCCGGCGCGCCGCATCAAGGTCTGGTCGCCGAATTCGATCCTTTGCCCGACCGCTATCTCGACGAATTCCGCGAACCCGATGATGCCGACAAGCGCCCGATTCTGGTGCTCGATCAGGTCACCGATCCGCAGAATGTCGGCGCGATCCTGCGCTCGGCGGCGGCTTTCGATGCGGTGGCGATCGTGACGCAGGACCGGCACAGCCCGCCCGAAAGCGGCACCGTCGCCCGCGCCGCATCGGGCGCGCTGGAGACGATTCCCTGGGTGCGCGTCGTCAACCTCGCCCGCGCGCTCGACGATCTCGCCGAATCGGGTTACTGGCGCATCGGTCTGACAGGCGACGCGCGCGACACATTGGGCCATGCGGTGCAAAACGTCCGTCCGGCACTGGTGCTTGGAGCAGAAGGTGCCGGGATGCGGCACAACACCGCCGAACATTGCGATCAGCTCGCCCGGCTGCCGATCCATGCGCGTATGGAGAGTCTGAACGTGTCGAACGCAGCCGCGATTGCATTATATGCCGCGTCGGAAGCGCGGGGCGGGTAAAGTTCAGTCTTCCTGCGCAATCGTCACCCGCAAGCCGTCGAGCGCCGCGCTGAACTGCAACTGGCAGGACAGGCGCGAGGTCGCGTCACGGTGCGCGCTCGAATCGAGCAGGTCATTCTCATCCTCTCCCAGCTTGCCGACGGTATCGGCGAAGGCTGGATCGACATGGACGTGACAGGTGGCGCAGGAACAGCAGCCGCCGCACAAAGCTAGCAGTTCGTCGAAGCCGGCGTCGCGGATGATTTCCATCACCGACAATTTGGGATCGCCGTCGATCTCATGTTCGGTGCCATCGCGGGTAACTACCACCAGCTTCGCCATGCCGCTCTTTTCCTTTGTCCCGTTTGGGCGCAAGTAACGGGTTGTTCCCGGTCCTGCCGCGACGCCTATGCGCAGCGACACCGCCCGAATCAAGCAAGATTGTGATGGGAAGCCGCAGATGGGCCTGACCGCCGACCAGTTGAAAAACGCACTCGACGCGCTGGCGGCGCGCGATACCGACATCGCCCGCTGTCTGGCCGCCGTCGGCTATCCCGAACCGCGCATCCGCGATCGTGGCTATGCGACGATGCTGCGGACCATCGTCGGCCAACAGGTCAGCGTTGCCGCCGCCGCATCGGTCTGGCGCAAGCTGGAAGCCGAGCTGGGCGAGGGATGTGCACCCGACATACTGAGCGCTGCCAGCGAGGACGCCTTGCGCGCATGCGGCCTATCCCGCCAGAAGCAGGGCTATGCCCGCAGTCTGGCCGGACTGGTGCTATCGGGCGAAGTGGAGCTCGAGGCTTTGCCAGAGGATGACGAGGAGGCGATTGCGCTGCTCACCCGCATCAAAGGCATCGGGCGCTGGTCGGCGGAAATCTATCTGCTGTTCGCCGAAGGGCGGCTCGATATCTGGCCAGCCGGCGATCTGGCGGTTCAGGAGGCTGTCGGGCGGATCAAGCAGCTGGAGGCGCGACCGGCCGAGAAAGCGACGCGCGAACTGGCCGACGCTTGGCGGCCGCATCGCGGGGCGGCGGCGATCTTTGCCTGGCACGCCTATGCCAATCCGGCGCTTTAGCGTCCCGCCCTAACGTCGCGTCGCCGCGAGCTGCGGGTTAAGTTGCATTACTTCGTCGAGAAACTCTGGCGGGTCGAGGATATGGCTGCTGCGGCGGTTCACGCTCAGACCGAGCAGCGCCGCCGCCTCCATGACGAAATGCACGCAGTTGCGATCGTTGAGATTGTAGCTGGGCTGCGCCTGCGCCCGCCAGCGCGCGATGAATGCCTGCAACCGGGCATATTGTGCATCGTCGAGCCGCAGGGTGAAATGCGCACGGCTGGTGGCGCGCGCCATGTAGCTGCGCGACACCCGGTCCATCCGCCCCTCGACCGAGCGGATCAGGATCGCCGGACTGACGTTGCGCGCGGTGAAGCCGATGTTGTCGTCTACCCGCCGCCCGGTCGACTCAACCGTGCCGCGCATGACGAGGAAAGCGTGCGGGTAATTGCTGTCCTGTGCGTGGCTCCAGAAAGTAACCAGCACCTCTGCCCGCGCCGGCGCAGCGAGCATCGAGAGAAACACGGCAAGGGAGAGGAGAAGCGCACGGACCATCGGTGGCGCTGCCATAGCGATATGCCCTGCCCTGCGTCACCCCATGAATGAGCGACACCGATGAAAGTAACGCTTGATTTGCCCACCCGGGTAGGCAGGACGGGGACGATAACGATCGGGGGAGAGCGGGCATGAGCGACAACCGGCGCAAGGCGATTTTCATTACCGGCGGCGGATCGGGCATTGGCCGGGCAACCGCCAAATTGTTCGCTGCCAAGGGTTGGCTGGTCGGCATCGCCGATGTCAACGAAGCGGGGATGCGCGAAACGGCAGCGATGCTGCCGACCGGGCTGGCGTCCATCCACAGGCTAGACGTGCGTGAGCGGCATCAGTGGACGGCCGCGCTCGACGCTTTCATGGCGGTAAGCGGCGGGCGGCTCGACTGTCTGTTCAACAATGCCGGCATCGGATCGGGCGGCAAGTGGGACACGCTCGATCCTGAGGAGGCCGATCGACTGATCGACATCAATTTTCGCGGGGTGGTCAATGGCATTTATGCGGCGCGACCGCATCTGCTGGCGACACCGGGCAGCGCCATCGTCAATACCGGATCGGCGTCGGGATTTTATGGGTCGGCGGGGCTGGCGGTCTATTCGGCGACCAAATTCGCTGTGCGCGCTCTGAGCGAGGCGCTCGACATCGAATTCGCCCCCGACGGCATCACCGTGCGCAGCATCATGCCGGGGTTCATCGATACCCCACTGCTCAACCGCGCGGTGCCGGGCAGCAACGAGACCAGTCGTGATCGGGTGATCGCGGCAGGGCTGGAGTTCACCCCTGTCGAGCAGGTAGCGCAGGCGGTGTGGGATGCGATCCATGGCGACAGGGTGCATATCCCGGTCGGCAAAACGGCAAAGCAGCTTGCCTTCGCCATGCGCTGGATGCCGGGGCGGCTGCGCAAGCGGATGAAGGCTGCGACGGGTGAGAAGGGATTGCTGGGGAGCAAGTAAGTCAGCCGAACAGCGCGTCGATGCTCGCTGCCATCTTTGCATCGCGCGCCGACAAGCCGTGCGCATCATGCGTCGTCAGCGCGATGGTGACGCGGTTGTAGATATTCGACCATTCGGGGTGATGATCCTGCACCTCCGCGAGCAACGCGACGCGGGTCATGAACGCGAAGGCCTGGCTGAAATTCGTGAATTTGAATGTGCGGGTGATGGCGTCGCGGCTGTCCTCCAGCGCCCAGTCGGGGTGGGCTGCGAGCAATGCGGCTCTGGCTTCATCGTTGAGTTTTTCGATCACGAGGTCACCTCAATCCGTCATTGCGAGCGCAGCGAAGCAATCCAGTGTTGCGCAGGGCCGCTCTGGGTTGCTTCGCTGCGCTCGCAATGACGGATGGGAGAGGCTTCGACAAGCTCCGGGCGAACGGATATGGGTCGATTGTGACTGCCTTGCCCCTCCACGCCCCGTCCGCCGACGCCATCGAAACCATCGCGCGCGCTGCATGGGATGCGCTGCCCGAGCAGTTCCGCGCGCATCTGGGCGCGGTGGTGTTCCGGGTCGACGAATTTGCCACGGATGACGTCTTGGACGAGCTCGGCATCGACAACCCGCTCGAGTTATCGGGCCTCTATTCTGGCCGACCGCTGGGCGACAAGGGCAATGCCATGAGCGGCGATTTGCCCGATATGATCCACCTCTATCGCGTGCCGATCCTGCTCGAATGGGTCGAGAGCGGCGAGGATCTGGGGCATCTGGTGCGGCATGTGCTGATCCATGAAGTGGGGCATCATTTCGGGCTAAGCGACGAGGATATGCACGCTATCGAGGATGCAAGCGCTTGAGCGAGCCGTTGCTGAGCTTCGAGGCGCTGGCGTGCCGCCGCGGCGACCGGTTGCTGTGGCGCGGGGCAAGTGCAGCGCTGCGGCCAGGCGATGCGCTCTATGTCAGCGGAGCCAATGGCACCGGCAAATCGAGCCTGCTGCGCGTGCTGGCTGGGCTGTTGCCGCAGGCGGCGGGGCGCGTGATGCGCCCTGCCCGCACCGCATTGATCGACGAAAGCCATGCGCTCGATGGGGCTCTGCCATTGGCCGAAGCGCTGCTGTTCTGGGCGCGGCTCGATGGCGGGACGCGAGCTTCGGTGCTGACCGCGCTCGACCGGTTGGGCGTGGCACATCTGGCGCCGGTGCCGGTGCGGATATTATCGACCGGGCAAAAGAAGCGCGCCGCCCTGGCGCGGGTATTGGCGGCGGATGCACCGCTGTGGCTGCTCGACGAGCCCGCCAATGGCCTCGACCGCGATGGCGTGGTATTGCTCGAAGGGCTGATGGCGGCGCATCGCGCGGCGGGAGGCGCGATCGTGCTGGCGTCGCACCAGCCGCTGCAACTCGGCGATGCGGCGACGCTCGATCTGGCGGAACTGGCGCGGTGAGCGCGCTCGGCGCACTCATTGCCCGCGATCTGGCGCGCGAGTGGCGCAGCGGCAGCTGGTGGCTGCCGGTCGCCTTTTTCCTGCTGGTGGCGACGCTTTACCCCTTCGCAGTCGGTCCGCAAGCCGAGCTGCTGGCCCGCACCGGCGGCGGCATATTGTGGGTGGCGGCGCTGCTCGCGGCGCTGCTGCCGGTCGAGCGGCTGTTTGCTGCCGACCGCGACAATGGCGTGCTCGATCAGTTGGCGGTGCGCGGTATCGCCGATGAAAGCGTTGCGGCGGCGCGGCTGGTCTCGCATACGCTCGGCTTCGGTGTTCCGCTGCTGATCGCGACGGTCCCCGGGTCGGCCCTGCTTGGCCTCTCCTTCGAAACCTGGAGCCGCCTCGCGCTCGGTCTCGCCATCGGCGCGCCGGGGTTGGCGGGGCTGTCGGTGATCATTGCCGCGATCACGCTCGGCACGCGCGGCAGCAATGCGCTCGGCGGCCTGATGATGCTGCCGCTGGCGGTGCCGGTGTTGATCTTTGGCGCCGGGATGCTTGACCCGCTCGGGCAAAGCGCGATGCTGTTCCTTTGCGCGGCATCACTGTTGCTGATGGCGGTGACGCCATTTGCGGCGGGGGCAGCGTTGAGAGCGGCTAGGGAGAATTGAGATATTTCCACCAAGCCATCTCAGACCAGATTAGATCATCTTCCTCATCAAATCGTACATAATATTTCCACGGCCCATTAAAACAAATCAGTCGCCACGATCCTACGAATCCAACTTCGGCTCCTTTTAGGAATCTCTGAAGATGTTCCCGTCCTTTTGAACCTTCATGCGTTAAATTAAAGCAATATCTCATTAGTTATAATAGCATTATTTACACAAGTGATCAACTTTTTTTCCACCGCGCCCAGATCGCGGTGGGCAGCAACAGCCCCCTCGACTCCTCGCGTATGGTCAGTTCGCCTGCTTCGATCGTCCCGCCGAGATGGCCGATCGCCTGATTGAGCAGTTCCTGCAAGGCCAGCGCCGACATCCGCACCGCATAGACGGTGAGGAACAGGAATTTGGAATCACCGTCGAGCAATTTGGCGCAATCGGCGATCAATGCGGGCAAATCCTCTTCGAGCCGCCAGACCTCGCCCTCGGGCCCGCGACCGAATTTGGGGGGATCGAGCAAGATACCGTCATAACGCCGCCCGCGCCGCACTTCGCGCGCGACGAATTTCTGCGCGTCATCGACGATCCACCGCACCGGGGCATCGGACATGCCCGACAGTGCGGCGTTTTCGCGCGCGATTGCGACCGATTTCTTCGAGGCATCGACATGGACGACATTGGCACCCGGCGCGGCCATGGCTAGGCTGCCGACGCCAGTGTAGCCGAACAGGTTGAGGAATTGCGGCGCATCCATCCCCGCCACCTGCCCGCGCATCCATTCCCACACCGGGGCCATGTCGGGGAAGAAGCCGAGATGACGGAAGGGGGTGCAGGTGGCGGTGAAGCGCACTTCGTTCCACGCCAGCGGCCAGCCGTCGCGCGGAACGGGTTTGGCGAACTGCCAGCGGCCGCCGCCTTCCTCGTCGGAGGCGGGGACGAATTCGGCGTCGGCGTCCCATGTCGCAAGCGCCGGAGCCCACATCGCCTGCGGCTCGGGGCGGATGAAACGGTAGGGGCCATAGCGCTCGAGCTTGCCGCCATTGCCGCTGTCTACAAGCGCGAAATCGGCCCATGGTTCGCCGGTGAGGGTCATGAGGCCGCTGGTCATGACTTTGCGCTCAGGCTGAGCTTGTCGAAGCCCCGGCTCGGGCTGCGGTTCCAGCACCCTTCGACAGGCTCACGGTGAGCGCGGGGGGTGGGCGGTTGCATTGCTATCCAGCCCCATGCGCCAGCACGAAGTCGCGAACCGCACCATAGTCGCCGGGCAGACTGGTGCAGCGTTCCTCGCGGTCGAACAGGCTGCCGACGCGCGCCGGGAGCGACGGACGACGGCCGATGGCGCGTTCGACGGCATCCTGGAATTTGGCGGGATGCGCGGTGGCCAGCGTCACCATCGGGATCGACGGGTCAAGATCATCGGCGCGCGCGGCAGCGAGGCCGACGGCGGTGTGCGGATCGATGACTTGTCCGGCATGGTCCCACGCCCAGCGCAGCGCTCCGGCCATGCCGTCGCCATCGATGCTGGCACTGGTGAACAGCGCGGTTGCGCCTTCGCGCTGGCTGTTGGTCAATTGCATCGCCTTCGACGCCTCGAAACCGCGCATCTGCGCGGCCATCACCGCGCCGTCGCGCCCACCCAGATCGAACAGCAGGCGTTCGAAATTGGAGCTGACCTGAATATCCATGCTCGGCGTCGCGGTCGGCGTGACGGTGCCTGCGTTATAATTTCCGGTAGAGAGAGCACGATGGAGGATGTCGTTGACGTTGGTGGCCACCACCAGCCGGGCGATGGGCAGGCCCATTTTCGCGGCGACATAGCCGGCAAACACATCGCCGAAATTGCCGGTCGGGACCGAGTAGGCGACCGGGCGGTGCGGCGCGCCGAGGCGGACGGCGCTGTAGAAATAATAGACGACCTGCGCCGCCAGCCGCGCCCAGTTGATCGAATTGACCGCCGAGAGCGTGACTTTCGAGGTGACGTCGCTATCGGCGAACATCCGCTTCACCATCGCCTGTGCGTCGTCGAAGCTGCCGTCGATGGCGACATTATGGACATTGTCGGCGATCACCGTGGTCATCTGCCGCCGCTGCACGTCGGAGACGCGGCCCTGCGGGTGGAGCATGACGATGGAAATCTGCGCGCGGCCGGCAACCGCATCGATCGCAGCGGAGCCGGTGTCGCCCGATGTCGCGCCGACGATGGTCAGTTGCTTGTCGGTGCCGGTGAGGAATTTTTCGAACAGCAGGCCGAGCATTTGCAGCGCCACATCCTTGAACGCCAATGTCGGGCCGTGGAACAGTTCGAGCAGCCAGTGACGGCTGTCGAGCTGAACAAGCGGGGTCACCGCATCATGGCTGAAGCGGCCATAAGCGGCGCGGGTCAGCGTCCGCAGATCGTCGGCACCGATGCTGTCGCCAACGAAGGGCGCGAGCACGCGCGCAGCGGTTTCGGCATAGTCGCAACCCGCAAGCGCGGAGATGTCATCCGCGCTGAACTGCGGCCAGTGCTGCGGCAGATACAGCCCGCCATCGGGGGCGAGGCCGGCGAGCGTGACGGCGCGGAAGTCGAGTGGCGTCGCCGCGCCTCTGGTCGATTGATACAGCATCGTGACAGCCGCCTAGCTTCGATGCTGCAATGCGGCAAGCAGTGGCGTTACGCAGATGGTGCGCCAGTCGATGCTTTCTTCCACCGCTGTCGCAGCGCGAGCACATAAATGACGGCGGCGGCGAGGGCGAACAGGAACCACTGCACTGCATAGGCGATGTGGTTGTTCGGCACCGACGAGGGGTCAGGCGTGGCAGAAGCGAGCAATCCGGCGGGCGGGTTGCTGGCGACCAGCATTGGGCGCGGCACGGGGCGGGTGCCGGTGAGCGACGCCCATAGCCCGCCTTCGACGGGTTCCTCGGTGATGACGCCCTCGACCTCTCCGCCGCGCCACGCGGGGATATATTGCGGGTCTTCGGCGAGACCCATGTCGGCGACGAAGCCGGGGCCTTCGGCGCCGGTCTTGCACTGGGCGATATGGCGATAGCCGGTGGTGCCGTCGGCGGTGCGCCCGCCAAGTTGGCGCCAGCTTATGACCTCCAGGCAATTGCCCGAGGAGCGGCGGAACAGCGCCTCTGGCGGGATCGGCCCGGATGGCGGCAGCGCGACGGTGGCGGACATGGCGGCGTTGCGTTCGAACAGCGCGAGCAGCGATTCCTTCTCTGCGGCGCGGCTCATCTGCCAGATGCCGAGCGCGATCATCACGGCCACGGCGGCGGCGACCAGCAGTGTGGCGAAGATCGGCCAGCGGCGGAGGGGAACGGGTTCGGTCATCGGCGCTGTCTTGTCACGAAGCGGCGGGATCGTCCACCGGCGGATCGACTGCCACGCGTCCCTCATGACTGTCGCGCTGATGTTCGGCGGCGATCAGCCAGGCCTTTGCGACGCGCAAGCCGCCGATAGTCAGGGCAAGCGCAAGCAGCGGCCACAGGATGAGATGGACGATCAGCGGCGGACGGACGTTGAAATGCAGTGTCAGTGCCGAGGGCAGAACAATGGCACCGACGATCATGATGAGGATCGCGGCGGGACCGTCGCCGACATTGTATCGCGCAAAATCGAGTCTGCAGGCGGTGCAGCGCGAAGCGAAGCGCAGCATCCCGGCGTAGAGCGTGGATGCGCCGCATTCGGGGCACAGACCGAAAAGGGCGGCCCGCGCAATCGTAGGCCGCCCCTTCTCACCCGCTGGCGGGTTGGTCGTCATGCCGCGTCCCGGCGATCAGAGAAGCGATCAGTGAATGGGGGCACCCCAGCCGCCCCAGACATAGACGACGAGGAACAGGAACAACCACACCACGTCGACGAAATGCCAATACCAGGCCGCAGCTTCGAAGCCGAAATGCTGCTGCGGGGTGAAATGGCCCTTGTAGGCGCGTACCAGGCAGACGATCAGGAAGATGGTGCCGACGATGACGTGGAAGCCATGGAAGCCAGTCGCCATGAAGAAGGCCGAACCATAATTAAGCCCGCCGAACGGGAAGGGTGCGACCGAATATTCATAAGCCTGGATGGCGGAGAATACGAGGCCAAGGATGATAGTCAGCCACAAGCCTTTGATCAGCCCGTCGCGATTGCCGTGGATCAGCGAATGATGCGCCCAGGTGACGGTTGTACCCGAACACAGCAGGATCAGCGTGTTGAGCAGCGG
>JAYSZB010000023.1:0-5284 GCA_043727035.1 Sphingomonas sp.
ACTCGGCGAAGGAAACGCAAGATCGCCGGGCTGAGCCAGTCGTAGCGCTCGGCGAGCCGCGGATCGGCGCGGTCGGCGGCGAACAGGAACTGGGTCAGATCATTGGTGCCGATCGACAGGAAGTCGAGGTGCGGAAACAGGATGTCGAGCATTTCAGCCAAAGCCGGGACCTCCAGCATCACGCCATAGCGAACCGCTGTCGGCAGTTTCTTGCCCCGCCCCGCCAGCCATTTGCGCTGTTCGATGAAAATGCCTCGCGCTTCCTCGAACTCCCACGGCTCACTGACCAGCGGAAACATGACGTTGAGCGTGCGCCCGGCGGCAGCCTCCAGCAGCGCACGCGCCTGCGCCTTCATCAGCCCGTCGCGGCCAAGCGCGAGGCGCAGAGCGCGCCAGCCCATCGCCGGATTTTCCTCATGCTCATTGTCCTGCCGCATATACGGCAGCGCCTTGTCACCGCCGATATCGACGGTGCGAAAAATCACCGGACGGTTGCCCGCCGCATCGAGCACGTCACGATACAGCCGCTGCTGCCGCTCGCGCTGGGGCAGGGTGGCTGAGACGAGGAACTGGAATTCGGTGCGGAAAAGGCCGATGCCGTCCGCCCCGGTCAGGTCCAACGCGGTCACGTCCTCGCGCAGACCGGCGTTGATCATCAGCTCGATCCTGACGCCATCTTTGGTCACCGCCTCCGCATCGCGCAGTGAGGCAAAACGCTCGCGGCGCTTCTGGCTGATCACCAGCTGCGTCTCGAACGCCTCCTGCGCCGATGCACCGGGGCGGACGTGGACAACGCCGCGCACACCATCGAGCAGAAGCATATCGCCCTCGCTGGCGCGGTGGCGTATATCCTTGACCCGACCGAGCACCGGTACGCCCATGGCGCGAGCAACGATGATGACATGCGCGGTCAGCGATCCCTCCTCGAGGATCACGCCCTTCAGCCGCCGACGGTCATATTCGAGCAGTTCGGCAGGCCCGAGATTGCGGGCGATGAGGATTGAATCATGCCGCAGCCCGGTCTGTGCTGCGGTGCCCATCTGACCGGCGACAATACGGATCAGCCGGTTCGACAGATCCTCCAGATCGTGCATCCGGTCGCGCAGCAGGGGATCGTCGATCTGGCGCATCCGCATCCGCGTGCGCTGCTGCACCCGTTCGATAGCTGCTTCTGCCGTCAGGCCGCTGTCGATCGCCTCGTTGATCCGGCGGCTCCAGCCCTCGTCATAGGCAAACATCTTGTAGGTCGCGAGCACCTCATCCTGCTCGCCGCCACCGCCGAATTCGGCTTGGCTCGCCATCCGGTCGATGCCCTCGCGCATCTTGGTGAAGGCGTTATAGACGCGCGCGCGCTCGGTCTCGACATCCTCGGCAACGGTATGTTCGATGACGATGCGCGGCTGGTGGAATACGGCGACGCCCTTGGCCATCCCATCGACCAGCTTGAGGCCGGAGAGGCTCTGCGACGACTGGTCGGTCGGGCCGGTTGCGGTGCCATGTTCGTCGATCAGATTGGCGTTGGCGATCAACTCGGACATCACCAGCGCGACGGTCTGCAGCGCCTCGATCTCGATCTCGTCATAGCCGCGCGATGCTGCATGCTGGACACACAATACGCCGACCGCGCGCTCGCGGCGGATGATCGGTACACCGGCAAAGCTGTGGAACTGCTCCTCACCGGTCTCGGGCTTGTAGAGATAGTCGGGATGTGCCGCCGCCTCGGCGAGATTGAGCATCTCGATATCGCGGGCGATGGTTCCCACCAACCCTTCGCCCATCGCCAATTTGGTCACATGCACCGCGCTCTGATTCAGCCCGCGCGTGGCGAAAAGTTCCAGCACGCCTTCGCGCAACAGGTAGATCGAGCACACTTCGCTGTTCAGCGCCTCGCCGATCAGATGAACGGTCTGGTTGAGCTTGGCCTGCGCCCCGGTGTTCGCAGCAATCACTGCATTGAGATTGCGTAGAATTTCACGCGCGGCCTGGGCCGCAGACGATGGGGGCAGGGGAGGGGCTGTCATTGCGGTGCAACGATAGCAGAGCCCACACAACAGGGCGAGGGGGAGTCGGTCAAATCTGGGCGGGTTTGGGGATCGCTACCGCCGACCGGTCGGCCCCGCCACGCCCGTTGCCAGCGGCGCTGGAGCGTAGGAGGATGCGGGCACTGGCGCGGCCATTATCGCCGGAGCTGGCGGTTGCAGCGATTGCCACAGGATCATGTCCGCCTGAAACCGCGCGTAGGCGTTGTAAAAATCGACAAATGGCTGATCGAGTTCACCCATCCGCACGGCGGAAAACGGCAGGATCGTCGATGTCGGTTCGACGGCCGCGAGTCCCGCCAGATTGAATGCAATCGGACAGAATTGCGCGGTTACCGGCGGCTGGGCGAAATAATTATAGAGCCGCGTCGATAGGCTGTCGCGCACGGCGATGCCGTTGGTCCCGGTCTGTCGCCCAAGCTCGGCGATAACGACGCGCTCGGCAGCAGCGATGGCGCGCCGGTTATTGGTCAAGAACCGCGAGTAATTGTCGATCAATATCTGGTCGTCCGGCCCGCGGCAGTTGAGCGCCGCAACATTCAGTCCGATGCGGAACTGCCATAGCGCCTGTTCGGGAGTGAGATCGACATTGGGGGTCAGGCGGCGTCCGTTGAGATCGCTGCCCGGAATGATCAGATCTGGCGCCGACTGGTTCGGTGGTGCAGGGCGCGGCATCGGCGGCGGTGGCGGTGGCAGCACGATGACCGGGGGTGGCGCGGGCGGCGGCGGCGGCGGTGGCGTTACACAAGCGGCCAGTGCCGCAAGCGTCATTGTTGCCCCTATCCTCATCATCCAGCGCTGTGTCACGATCATCCTCCCGCAGCTTCGGCTAGTCCCCGACATACTCTCGCTACCGAAGCTCGTTGTTTCGGTAACCGGAACGCGGTGAACGGCAATTTTGCCGGATTGAATCGCCGGACCCGGCTTGTCAATCTTTGGTTAACGCCGTTTCGGCTGCGACCGACAGTTCGGCGATTATTTCCGCAACGGGCTGCTCGCTCGTGACCATGCCGACCGATTGGCCGGCCATTACCGATCCATGCTCGACATCGCCATCGATCACAGCGCGGCGCAGCGCACCGGCCCAATATTGTTCGATCTGCAATTGCGCTTGGCCCATGTCGATAATGCCCGAGTCCAGCGCCTGAGCGACGGCGCGCTGCTTGGCGGTGAAGGCTTGGGTTCCCGCGTTCTTCAACGCGCGCACGGGAATTACCGGCAAGCGCGGATCGAGCTGAACACTCGCGACGGCATCGCGTGCCGCGGCTCGCAGGAAAGCGTGCTTGAAATTCGGGTGGGCGATGCTCTCGGTTGCGCAGACAAAACGCGTGCCGAGCTGCACGCCGGCCGCGCCCATCTCGAGCCAAGCGGCAATCGCCTCACCGCGCCCGATGCCGCCCGCGACGAAAATCGGAACTTCGGCTGCCAGATGCGGCAGTATTTCCTGCGCCAGCACGCTGGTCGACACCGGACCGATATGCCCGCCTGCCTCGCACCCCTCGATGATCAGCGCATCGACGCCATGGCGGATCAGCCGCTTGCCCATGCCAAGAGTAGGAGCGAAGCAGATGAGTCTTGCGCCCGTCGCCTTGATCGTCTCGACGCTGCCGGTCGGCGGCAAGCCACCGGCAAGGACGATGTGGGTCACATTGTGTCGCCCGCACACGGCGATCAGGTCGTCGAGCATAGGGTGCATGGTGATCAGGTTGACGCCGAACGGCTTGGTGGTCAGCGCGGCGGTTGCAGCGATCTCGGCATCGAGCAACTCAGGCGTCATTGCGCCACAGGCAATTATCCCGAAACCGCCGGCGTTGCTGATCGCAGCGACAAGGTTGCGCTCGCTGACCCACGACATCGCTCCGCACATGATTGCCAGATCGCTACCGAGCAGCGCGGTGCCGCGTACCATATGGCGGGCGAGGGTGGGGTATGCGGTCATGCCGCAGCCCGTAGCGTCACGCCACCTCCGCATCCAGCCCGTAAGCGGTGTGCAACACGCGCACGGCGAGCTCCGTATAATCCTCTTCGATCAGAACGCTGACCTTGATTTCACTGGTCGAAATCGCCTGGATGTTGATGCCGCGCGCCGCCAGCGCATCGAACATCGTTGCCGCCACGCCTGCATGGCTCTTCATGCCGACGCCGACGACCGAAATTTTGGCGATGCCGCTTTCGTGGATGATGCGGTTATAGCCGATGGCGTCCTTTGCGCCCTCCAGTATCTCCAGGCTGCGCGCCAGGTCGGCGCGCGGCACGGTGAAGGTCACGTCGGTCTCGCCCTTCTCGCGGCCGACATTCTGGATGATCATATCGACGTTGATCGCGGCATCGGCCAGCGGCTTGAAGATGCTGGCAACCGCGCCGGGCCGATCGGGCACCCGCGTCAGGATGATCTTCGCTTCATTTTTGTCATAGGCGATACCCGTGATCAGCTGGCGCTCCATCTTCAATTCCTCGATTTCCTCGTCGCTGAGGATCAGTGTTCCGGGTTTCGGGGCCGCCCCTACCTCGACGAAGCTCGACAGCACCTGCACCCGCACGCCCAGTTTCATGGCGAGGCCGACCGAGCGGGTTTGCAGGACCTTTGCCCCGACCGAGGCCAGTTCGAGCATTTCTTCATAAGTCACATAATCGAGCTTGCGCGCGCGGGCGACGATGCGCGGGTCGGTGGTGTAGACGCCATCGACGTCGGTGTAGATGTCGCAGCGATCCGCGCCAATGGCCGCCGCCACCGCCACCGCGCTGGTGTCCGATCCGCCGCGGCCGAGGGTGGCGAGGCGTCCGTCGTCGCTCATTCCCTGAAAGCCGGGGATGACCGCGACCACGCCTTCGGTCAGCGCCTCGTCCAATGTCACCGCCTCGACCGTGTCGACCCGCGCATTGCCGTGGACACCGGTGGCGCGCAGCAATTGCCAGCCCATGAAGCTGCGCGCGTTGACCCCCATATTCTGCAGCGTCATCGCCAGCAGCCCGGCAGTGACCTGCTCGCCCGATGCGACGACAACATCATATTCCTTGCTGTCGTGGAGCGCGGCGGCTTCGTTGCACAGCTGGATCAATCGGTCGGTTTCGCCCGCCATCGCCGAGACGACCACCAGCACTTGGTGCCCCGCCGCAGCCTCGCGCTTGACCCGCGCCGCGACCGAGCGGATGCGCTCGATCCCGGCCATCGACGTGCCACCGAATTTCATCACGATGCGGGCAGTCGGGCGGGACATAAGGGCGGCGGTTTCCTCGTGGCGACA
>JAYSZB010000024.1:0-111619 GCA_043727035.1 Sphingomonas sp.
CGAACTCGGCAGCCGTTTCCTGACCGATCCGGTCCGCGTCTCTGTCGCCCCTTCCGCGACGACGGCCGAGCGGGTCAGGCAGATGGTCACCTTCGTCGACCAGAAGGAAAAGCCCGCACTGCTCGCCATCGCACTCAAGACCCAGACCATCGACCGCGCACTGGTGTTCACCCGCACCAAGCATGGCGCCGACCGCGTCGTCCGCCAGCTCGCCGCCTGCGGCCTGCCGAGCGCGGCGATCCATGGCAACAAGAGCCAGGCGCAGCGCACCACGGCGTTGCAGGCGTTCCGCGACGGACGCGTCCGTATCCTGATCGCCACCGACATTGCCGCGCGCGGTATCGATGTCTCGGGGGTCAGCCATGTGTTCAATTACGAGCTACCGAACGTGGCCGAACAATATGTCCACCGCATCGGCCGCACCGCGCGCGCCGGAGCCGAGGGTATTGCCATCAGCTTCTGCGCCGGCGATGAGAAGCCCTATCTGCGCGACATCGAAAAGCTGACCCGGATCAAGCTCGACGTGGTGCCGCTGCCGGAGAATTTTGTCGCACAGGTGCAGGCATTGCCAAAGCCTGCCGCAGCGCCGCAGGAACGCGACGGCGTCCGTCGTCCGCAGGGCCGCGGCAATCCCCCCGGCAGCGCGCATCGCCGCGACGACGCCGGTGCCGATCGCCCACGCAACTACAACCGCCGCAAGGGTCCGGTTGGCGCGCATCGTGGTGCGGTGAAGCGCAGCGGGTGACAAAGCGCGGTGCGGTAAAGCGCAACGGCTGATCCCGCTTGTTCCAAACCGCGCTCACCCTGAGCTTGTCGAAGGGTGTCGGAGCAAAGGCTTCGACAGGCTTAGCCTGAGCGCGGTTAGGATCCCTACCTTTCCGGGACAATCCGCCAAGCTTTCAGCGGCACGCCGTCACCCAACGGCGCCGGCTCCAGCCATGGCGGCACACGCCCGCCGGACAACATATCCGCTAAACCCTCCCCCGGCGCATCGCGGAAATTCTGCCATTCGGGCGCGCCCGGACAAACGACGATCATCTGCGCACCCGTCGCCCGCGCCTGCGCCTGTGCCTGCCCCGGTGGCCCGATGAACACCTGGATCGCCTGCGCCATGACATGGTTGTTGCGGTGATGCCCGGTAGCGATGACACTGTGACGCGTATGCTGCAACAGCCCCGGACCGATATCGAGCGGAGTCAACAACACCGCTGGCGGCAGGGTGGTGAGCGCTCCCAAAGTATCGGAAGCGACGCACGGTCGACGGTCGACGGTCCCATGCGTGCCCGCGTCGATAGTGTTCGCAGCTACGGCATAGGCCATAGCCGTCCCCGCCACTGGCGGAATAACGATCATCGTCGATGCGGTGGCGATCACCCGCAAACCTGCAACCGACAGCGATCGCGCCCATGTCCACAGGCGTAATCCGACCAGCGCGCAACCAGGCAGCGCGAGCAGGTGCGCGGTCGATCCGGCCCGCAGCACCAGCAACGAGACCATCGTCAACCCCAGCTGCGCGCCACCGAGCAGCAGCCAGCAGCGCGCCGTTTCGGACGTAGCTGCACTGCGCCACCCCAGCCAGACCCCGGCGATACCAATGAGCAGAGGTGCGAGTACGAAGGCAGCGGGGGCATCGAACGGCTGCCACAGGGGCAATCCCTCGCGGACTTTGAGAAACCAATAGTGCTGCACGAGCGGGTCGAGCGTTCCGAACGGACCCTTAAGACAGAGCGGCTCGATCGCGACGAGCGCTGCGCCGGATGCACCGCCTGCAAGAGCTATCAACAGAGCTCGGGCAAATAGGCAATACCGGGAGGATGTCGCCGCGACAGCAGAAAATGGGAGGAGAAAGCTACCGGCTGCAACCGCCAATGCCGCGACACCCAGTGCGGCCAAATAGGGCAACGACAGCGCATCGCACCAGTGCTGCACCAGCGCATCGGGTCCGCGCGTGATAAACTGCAGCGCGACTGCGCCAACCAGCAACGTCCACAGATAAGCGATCATCCGCTGGCGAGCAGCAGCAGTGCCGGTCCATACCCATTCGGCGGCGACCAGCGCGGCGATCAGTGCGACGGCAGGCAGCCCTTCGAGCGAGATCGCCAGCAGAACGGCGGCGGCGATCCCTGCACTTATGCCGCTGCGCGCGTCAGCGGGGCGGAGAAGCACCCCGACCGCGAGTAGAGTGAGCATGATCTGCCAGCCGTGATGATCGACGCGTAGCGGGATGAATTGGTAGAGAATGACGAAATCGCTGGCGAGCAACAGTGGTGCGATCAGCGCGATGCGGCGGTCACCGAGCGTCGCGGCCATTCGCGCCAATGCGGCAAAACCCACACCCATCAGCAGCAGCGGCCAAAGCGCCATGACGATCCGCTCGGCCAGCGCTGCACCGACTAGCGGCGTGAGTCCGGCGATCCCCAGCGCCAGCGGCGTATCGACGATCCGGCTCCAGTGCATCAGCCCGCCACCACCCGCTGGGTTGATGCGGTGCTGGCTGACATCCCACCAGCCCTGCCCGCCGATCAGATCGCGCACCTGCACCAGCCGCAGCGCATCATCGGGATCGTTGACGGTCAGCGTCACAATTGCGGAGGCATAAGCGATCAGCAGCGCTATCGATAGCAGCAGCCAGACGGCGAGCGCCGTCGGTAGCGGGATCAGCCGCGCCAACACCGCTCAGGCCCGGAAAACAACGTGGCGGCGCAGCATATAGGTTGCCTGAAAGCTGACGATGATCGCCACCAGCTTGGCCAGACGTGGATCGAGCCCCAGTGCGCTGCCGCCGCCGACGATAGCGGTGGTGATGGCGAGGCCGACCAGCGCGGATCCGACGAACAGCGCTTTCTGGCGGTTGCGCTCGCCCGATCCGCGCGCGGCGGCACCATCGGCAAACACCAGTCGGCTCGACACCAGCCAGTGAACAAGGATGCCCATGATATAGCCGGTCGCCGACGCGCTGACCGGCATCATCCCGCCCGCCAGCAGCAACAGGAACAGTCCTGCGTCGGTCGCCAGCGCCAGCACGCTCGCGCCGATATAGCGTAGCCATCTAACGTCGCCGCCAATGGTCCTTCTGACAAACTCGATCACCCTGTCCGGCATCATGCCGCCTTCGCCACCCGTGTCGGCACATCGCGGACCGAGGCCAGCGCTGCCTGTTCGCCCTCGCTGCCGCTCTCATGATATTCGGCGTCCTCGTTGACGCCCCAGATATCATAGACCCGTTCGCCAGCGACGATGTTGCGCACCGTCAGCATCGCGGTCATCATCGCATGATCCTGATTATTATAGCGGTGCATGCCGTTGCGGCCGACCATGTGCAGCGTCGGGTAACGCGCTTCGAGCTCGGCGCGCATCGTTTCGACATTGGCGGCATAATCATCGTCATAGACCGGATAGGCCTTTTCCTGACGAACGACCGCGCCGCCGACGACATCCTCCGCCTTGCTCAGGCCGAGCTGCGCCAGCTCTTTGGTCGCCAGCGCCACCAGCTCCGCATCGCTCGACGTCCACAGGCCATCGCCTTCGAAGCAGAAATATTCGAGCCCGACGCAGGCAAGGCTGGGGTCTGGCACCATTTCGGGCGACCAGCTGCGGAAATTCTGCACCCGACCGACCTGAACCTTGCTGTCGTGGATATATATCCAGTTGTCGGGGAACAGGTCTTCGGACTTGATCATCAGCGCAACGGTCAGGAAATCGCGGTAACGCAGCGCGCTCGCCTCGCCGAAACTCGCGGGCAGCGGATGGATGCGCGCCGCCAGCTCACGCATCGGCGCGCTGCTGATGACATGCGCGGCGTCGATGGTGACGATGCTGCCATCGGCCTTGCTCGCCTGCATCTTCCAGCGACCGGTGCCTTGATCCTGCGTCAATTGCTTGAAGCTATGCCCCATCAACACATGATTGCCGCCCGCAACCACCTTGTCGCGCGCCGCTTCCCACATCATCCCTGGCCCCTGGCGCGGATAGCGGAAAGTTTCGAGCAGCGTCTTGGTTTCCATGCCGTCGTTTGGCTGCTTGTTCAGCCCCAGACTGCGCCTCAGCCCATCGAGCACCGCCGCACCGAGGCTCAGCCCCTTGATCCGCTGCGCCGCCCAGTCCGCCGACATCTCGTCGCACGGCATGCCCCACACCTTCTCGGTATAGGTTTTGAAAAAGATCGAATAAAGTTTGTGGCCGAACTGGTTGACCGTCCAGTCCTCGAAGCTGCGCACCGTCTTGTTGGGGAAGCCCTTGGCCCAGGCATAGCTCGCCATGCACAGCGACGAGCGCCAGACGCCGAGATTGAACAGCGCCTCGAACGCACGCAGCGGATAGCTGTAGAATTTGCCCTCATAATAGATGCGGCTCATCCGCGGCCGTTGGATGAAATCGTCGGGCAGTATCTCGTTCCAGAGATCAACGACTTCCTTCGATTTCGAGAAGAACCGATGCCCGCCGATGTCGAAGCGAAACCCTTCATACTCAACCGTGCGGCTGATGCCGCCGACATAGCGTTCGTCCTTCTCGATCACCGTCACCTTATATCCCTGCTGCGTCAGCAGATAAGCGGCGGTCAGCCCCGCGGGGCCCGCGCCGATGATGGCGACGTCGGCGCTGGTCGGTGAAGTCGGCATAAGTCTGGCTCCCTTGCGCATTTACGCTCGGGGAGAGGAATGAACGAAGGCCTCTAAGGAATGGTTAACAGGCTGGTAGGGAAATGACCGAAACCCGCGATCAATGCCTAAAATGCCGCATCCCGGTGAACAGCATGGCAAGGCCGGCTTTGTCCGCAGCTGCGATCACCTCGTCATCGCGCATCGATCCGCCGGGCTGAATGACGCAGGTCGCGCCTGCCTCGACCGCTGCGAGCAGACCGTCGGCGAAGGGGAAAAAAGCGTCGCTGGCGACCGATGAGCCGTGCGTGCGCGGGCTGGCCCAGCCGAATTCCTGCGCCGCTTCGACCGCCTTTGCCGCCGCGATGCGCGCGCTGTCACGGCGGTTCATCTGGCCAGCGCCGATTCCTGCCGTCGCGCCGTCCCTGGCGTAGACGATGGCGTTGGACTTCACGTGCTTGGCTACAGTCCAGGCGAACAAGGCATCGGCGATTTCCTGCTCGGTCGGCGCACGTTTGGTGACGAGCTTCAGATCGCCGCGCTGTACTCGGCCATTGTCACGGCTCTGCACCAGCCAGCCGCCGAGAATGTTTTTGGCAGACAGCCCGCCGCGCGCCGGATCGGGCAGCGCGCCGGTCAGCAGCAGGCGCAGGTTCTTCTTTTTGGCGAACACCGCGCGCGCATCGGCATCGGCATCAGGAGCGACGACGACTTCGGTGAAAATGCCGGTGATCGCCTCCGCCGTCGCGCCATCGATCGGACCGTTGAGCGCGATGATCCCGCCGAACGCCGAGACATGGTCGCATTCGAACGCACACCTGTACGCCTCCGCCAGCGTCGCGGCGGTGGCGACGCCGCAGGGGTTGGCGTGCTTGACGATGACGCAGGCGGGGCCGCCGTCGCGGAACTCGGCGACCAGTTCCAATGCGGCATCGGCATCGTTGAGATTATTGTAGGACAGCTCCTTGCCCTGCACCTGTTCAGCCTGACCGATGCCGCGCCCGTGCGGTCCGGCGGGGCGATAGAAGGCCGCCTGCTGATGCGGATTTTCGCCATAGCGCAGCACCGTTGGCGCTTCGGCGACCAGCGGCAGCGTTGCCGGGAACAGTTGCTGCTGATCGGCAAAGCCGAACCAGCTGGCGATCATGCTGTCATAGGTCGCCGTATGGGCAAAGGCCTTGGCCGCGAGCTTTTTGCGGAACGCCAGATCGGTCGCGGCGTCGGCGATGATCGCGGCATAGTCCGCCGGATCGGTGACGATTGCCACATCGGCATGGTTCTTGGCTGCCGAACGGACCATCGCCGGACCACCGATGTCGATATTTTCGATGATCTCGTCACGGCCCGCCCCGCGCGCGACTGTTGCCGCGAACGGATAGAGGTTGACCACCACCAGATCGATTGCGCCAATGCCATGCGCATCCATTGCCGCGACATGGCTCCCATCGCTGCGCACCGCCAGGATGCCGCCATGCACCGCCGGGTGCAGCGTCTTTACCCGCCCGTCCATCATTTCTGGAAAGCCGGTCAAATCGGAGACATCGCGTACCTCCAGCCCCGCCTCACGTAGCGCCTTGGCGGTGCCGCCGGTCGAGACCAACTCGATACCCTTGCCAGCGAGCCCGGTGGCGAGGTCGACGATGCCGGTCTTGTCGGACACCGACAGGAGCGCGCGGCGGATGGGGATAAAGTCGGTCAACGGCGATGGTCCACTTGTTAAACTGCGCTCAGGCTGAGCCTGTCGAGGCCCCGGCAATGTCAGCGCCGACACCCTTCGACAAGCTCAGGGTGCGCGCGATCAGGACTTTTTTCGCGATAGTCAGCCGATCCGCTTCAACACCCAGCCGATGCTCGCACCGCCCGCCGGAACCTCACCCGACAATTCGATCTGGTAGGTCGGCGTCGGGCGGCCGTCGCCATCGACCCACAGGCTTTCTTCGACCCGCACCGTCGCACCGGCGCAGCGCAGATTCCAGGACGCGCCACCCGCCAGCCGCATCAGCACGGCCTGCCCATCGGCTGTCAGGCTCGGCTCGACATCGGGGCCGAGGTGGAAGCGGATGGCAAAAGGCAATCCGTCCTGCCGCCGCTTGCGCCCCTGCGGCAGCAAAATGTCCTCGCCGCGCAATTCGCGCCCCGATCCGGCGAGGATCAGCAGGCGACGATGGAGGAATCCATGGCGTTTGACATAGCCGTCATGGCTCAATTCGATACGCGATCCACCATCGACCTCGCGCCGGTCGATCTCGACTTCGGTCACGCCCTTGCCCAGCGTGCCATCGGGCAGGATCGCAGTCGAATTCTGGTCGGCCAAAGTCAGCGTCGAATGCGCCGCCGTGGTGCGCAGTCCGCGCGCCAACTCCCCCGGGATCAGCGCCCCGGCCAGCGCCGCGCCGCCGCAGTTGACGATGATGCGCTGTGGTCCATCGGAAAATTCGATCGCCAAAGTCGACGCACAACCGGCATCGGTCGCGCGCGCCACCGGCGGCGGCGCGGCATCGACTTGCAATAACGCTCGCGCCGCCGTCAGCCGCTGATAGCCCCAGTCGCGCGCGGCACGTAATGGGCGGGCGCGCACACCGCTCGCCGCGACCACCGCCTGCACCCGCTCCGCCGAAGTCGCGCCCGCGCCCTGCCAGCTGCCCAGCCCACCATCGCCGTGGGTGATCGCCGTCAGCGCCGGCACGGCCAGCGCCAGCGTCTCGCCGATCCACGCCGGGGCCTCCAGCTTTCGTAGGGCATAGACACGGACCAGCATCGACAGCACGGCAATCGCGTCGGCCTGTGCATCGGGCGAGCGGCTGATCGTCCCGCCGTCGGCATAGAAACAGCCGAGCAGCGCCTTGCGTAACCCCGCCTCACCGAAAGACCGGCGTGGCTCACCGCCCGGCAGCGCCAGCCCCGCCGCAACGATCGCCGACCAAGCGACCAGCTGCGGCACCCCGACGCGCGCTGAGTCGGCGGTGCGATCGAGATGGCGCGCAGTACGGGCGATGGCGTTCAAAGTGCGCGAACGGTGGACGATATCATCGCTGGCGAGCAGCGCCGGTGCATAGGCCAGCCAGTAGAGCAGCCGCCAACCGGCATTGTCGGGCCGCCATGCCGGTTCGGAGATCGTCTCGTCATGCACGTCGAGCCAGCGGCGCTGCAGCGCTTCGGCAATCGGTCCGACATCGGCGCGCGAGCCTGCTGCCGCCAGATCGCGCAGCCAGGCGAAGCTGTGGATGTAGTCGGTGAACGCCAGCGGCAGATCGAGCGCGGCGAAATCGAGCCGCGCGATTGGCAATTTCAGCCCGCGGAACAGAAAATGCCCGGCGCGCAAGGCCTTGCCCGCCATCGGATCGCCGGGGATAGGATCGTCGGGCACCCCGAGCAGTTGCAGCGGGAACCGACCGCGTAGCCGCAGCGCGTGCAGCGGCGTGCGCCATGTCAGGCGATAGAAGCGCGCGGCGATGCGGTCGGCCAGGCTCGCGCCGCGATCGTCGGACAGGCGGATCAGCCGCTTGCCGGTCTCGACCGTGTCGTTCTGATCCTCGCTCAGCGGTTCGATATCGCGCATCGGCGCGGGCCGCCGCTCGATTTCCTGCGCCTTGAGCTCGAACCCTCGCGCGGGCGGCACGATATCCGCCTCATGCATCACGCCCCGCGCAGGCCCGCGATATTGGCGGCATAGCAATCCGGCCCGCCACGGAAAGTGGCCGAACCGGCGACCAGCACATCGGCTCCCGCGGCGATCACCTGCGGCGCAGTCACCGCATCGACCCCGCCATCGACCTCAAGCCGGATATCGCGGCCGCTCTTGTCGATCATCTTGCGGATCGCTTCGATCTTGCGCAGCTGGCTGGTGATGAAGCTCTGCCCGCCGAAACCCGGATTGACGCTCATCACCAAAATCAGATCGACGTCGTCGATCAGATAGTCGAGCATCTTGGCCGGGGTTGCTGGATTGAGCACCACGCCCGCCATCTTGCCCAGCGCCTTGATCGACTGGACGGTGCGGTGCGCGTGTGGCCCCGCCTCGGGATGGAAACTGATGATATCCGCGCCGGCATCGGCGAACGCCTGAAGATACAGGTCCACCGGCGAAATCATCAGGTGGACGTCGAACGGTTTGGTCGTGTGCGGACGTAAGGCCTTTACCACCGGCGGGCCGATGGTGATGTTCGGCACGAAATGCCCGTCCATCACATCGACATGGATCCAGTCAGCCCCGGCGACATCGATCGCCCGCACTTCCTCGCCCAACCGGGCGAAGTCGGCGGAAAGGATCGAGGGGGCGATTTTGATGGGGGATGGCGCAGACATGGTTGGTCACAGGCTCTAGCGACGATGCGAATCACGGGCAACCGGCAAGCGCGCTTGCCATCGACCTTCATGGCGATTTGCCATAGCGTTGCGACAAGCAACGATGAAGGTCGCCGGACATGGGACGATGAAAACAAGCGCATGACCCAATCGACACCCCGGATCCGTCGCCGCGCAGCCTGGCTGGCCGCTGCTGCCTGCCTACTGCTCACCGGTTGCGGTGGAGGATCGGGAGGATCGTCGCGCCCGCCGGTGTCGCTGCCCGGCCCGACTCGGACTCCTGCGCCAACACCGGCCCCTACGCCCGCACCCACAGGCAGCATCGCCATGCCAGCGGTTACAGCAGCGGCGAACGCGTCGGTCACACCCAACCTCTACATCATCGTCGGCACCCGCGCCGGTGTGGTCTATCGCTATGAAAAGGGCAGTTTCCCGCCCGCGTCGACCTTCGCCATCGCCTCGGCGAGCAAGGTGGTCGCGTCGGCGACGATCCAGCGGCTCGTTGATCGCGGCGTGATGCGGCTCGATGACGCTCCCCAGCGTTACCTGAGCTACTGGACGAGCAATGGCATTATGCGCTGGGGGCGTGGCGCGAATGCGACGACTTCCCCTATTCGGCGCGGTGCTCAAGCCAGAATATCCTTTCCAGCCCCGGTGCGTTCGGCTGGACGCCATGGGTCGACTATGACCGCGGCTATTGTGCTATAATCGGTATGCAACAGGGATTCGGCGGCAGCGCCGAAAGCGTCCGGCTTGAACAACAGCTCCAGCCGCTTATCGCTGTAGCACTGGGGACGCCGTAGCACTGCGCTTGCTGCCGCGTCGATTGCGCCGCTAAGACGTGCCAATGATCCCGACCTATTTTGACCCCACCCAGACCGCTCACGCCCCCGCGCTTGAGGTGCACAATGGCGCGTTCGTGCCCACCGCCGACACGCCTGCGCGGGTCGAGGCGTTGCTGGCGGCGGTCGGCCCGGTCATCGCCCCGACCGACCATGGCATGGCACCGATTCTTGCCGTCCACGACGCAGCCTATGTTGAGTTCCTCAAAACCGCTTTTGCCGACTGGCGAGCGGCGGGGCGCGCAGGCGATGTGTTTCCCTATGTCTTCCCGGTGCGCCACCGCCGCGATCTGCCGCTGGAGCGAATCGATGCGCGCGTCGGGCGCTATGCCTATGACATGGGCACGCCGATAGCCGAGGGCACCTGGCCCGCCGTCTATGCCAATGCGCAGGTCGCGCTGTCGGCGATGGATATGCTGCTCGACCGATCGGCGCGCACCAGTCTGGCGCTGTGCCGCCCGCCAGGCCATCATGCCGGACGCGACTATTTCGGTGGCTATTGCTATCTCAACAATGCCGCCATCGCCGCGCAGGCGGCGGTCGATGCCGGGCGGCGAGTTGCCATTCTCGACATCGACTATCACCACGGCAATGGCACGCAGGATATCTTTTACGATGTCGCCAACCCGCTGTTCGTCTCGCTCCATGCCGATCCGGTGCGCGATTATCCCTTTTACTGGGGCCATGCCGATGAAACGGGCGCGGGGGCAGGTGCGGGCGCCACGTTGAACCTGCCATTACCGCATGGCACGATGCTCGCGCCGTATCGGGCGGCGCTGGCAACCGGCCTTGCCGCAATCATCGGGTTCGATGCCGATCTGCTGGTGCTCAGCTTCGGTGCCGATACCTTTGTCGGTGACCCGATATCGCATTTCGCACTCGAAACCGCAGACTACGCCCTCATCGCGGAGGACATTGCCGCCGTCGGCCTGCCGACCCTGATCGTCATGGAGGGTGGTTATGCGGTGGATGCGCTCGGCATCAATTTGGCTAGCCTAATCTCTGGCTTCCCCATCTAATGCTCAGTGGTGCACGGTCCGGCCTGTCTTGTGCCGGACCAGCAGCACGAACCAAGCCGTGACGGCAAGGATGGCAGCGATCGCCGGCATCATGGCAATGCGGTCTTTGTATAGCAGCACTTCGATGCCGAGCAGCAGCAGTCCGAAGACCACGCCGAGCAGATGCCCTTCCCAGCGCACTACGCGCGGACACCAGAAGCTGGTTCGCGCCTCGAACCATGGTCGCTTATCCAACAGCAGATGCAGCACTGTCATTCTCCCTTGCCCGTCACCGGCCGCCCACGCCTCGGCACATCACTGACTGCCACCCTGACCCCACGCCGCCCAAGTGCCTCGCGCAGCAGATATTCGATCTCGGCGTTAACGCTGCGCAGATCCCCCGCCGCCGCCCGCTCAACCGCCGCGTGCAGCGCGGGGTCGAGGCGGAGTGGGAAGGGCTTTTTCTGCGGAGCGGACATCGGGCTTACTGGTACAACGATCCGGTATTGACCACCGGCTGGGTATCGCGCTCCGAACACAACACGACCATCAGGTTGGAGACCATCGCCGCCTTGCGCTCGTCATCCAGTTCGACGACATTCTTCTCGCTGAGCATGTTCAGCGCCATCTCGACCATGGTCACCGCGCCCTCTACCAGCTTGGCGCGCGCCGAAATCACTGCTTCGGCCTGTTGGCGCCGCAGCATGGCCCCGGCAATTTCTGGCGCATAGGCCAAATGGGTCAGGCCGCATTCGTCGACGGTAATGCCGGCCACCGACAGCCGTTCGATCAGCGCGGCGCGAAGTTCCACCCCAACTTCGTCGTGGTTGCCGCGCAGCGTCACTTCCTTATGCTCGATATCGTCATAGGGGTAGCGTGAGCCGATGGTGCGCACCGCCGCCTCGATCTGCGCCATGACGAATTCCTTGTAATCGTCGACATCGAACAGCGCCTGCGCGGTATCTGTCACCCGCCAGACCACCTGACAGGCGATTTCGACCGGATTGCCGCGCAAATCGTTGACCTTGATCTGCTGCGAAATGACATTGTTGGCGCGCACCGCGATCTTGTGCCGCGTCAGCCACGGCAGCACCCAGCGCAGCCCCTCGTTGCGGTCGGTGCCCTTGTAGCTGCCGAACAGCTGAATCGCCGCCGCTTCATTGGGGTTTATCATGTAGAATCCGGACAGGATCATCGTGCCGATAACTGCCGATATGATCAGCAGAGCGATACTCAGCCCGCTTTCATTGCCATTGATGAACTGACTGACAGCCCACATGCCAACCGCCAACAGCAGCAGCCAGGCCAGCAGCATGGTGTAGCCGCTGGCCGTTGCTGCCTTGACTTCCCGGCTGCGGTTCAGCCCGCCCTCGACCTGTGTAGCGCTCATATGACCCTCCCTGAAAAGATGATATCATATTTATATCAACGCGAGGACCAAAGCAAGCCAATTCCATTTCGCTGGCGTTTCATTTACCGATCATGCTATTTGCAGAGAATATAGTTTTCGAATCGCAGCGGGGGCAAGCGATGCAGATCGACGTCAGTTTCCAGATTTGGCAGCGGTTGACCGGCCTGCTCGAAAGCGAGCGCGACACGGTAGATAACGTCATCGCTAGGCTGATTGCCGATCGCATGGCCCAGTCACGCGAAGTCAGCATCGTCCGGCGCGGCGCCGGAGAGCTGGCGGTGAAGGGGGTTACCCTGGCCAACGGCACGATGCTGCGCGCGACGTTCAAGGGAAAAACCTATTTTGCAGAAATTATAGAGGGGCGCTGGTTCGATCGTGAGACCGGCGAACGGCGCAACAGTCCGTCTCAGGCGGCGATAGCCATCACCGGCGGCGTCACCAACGGTTGGCGTTTCTGGCAAGTCAGACGACCCGAAGATGCCGAATGGCTGGCGCTCGCCGACCTGCGCCCACTCGATTCGGCACGAAGATCCGCCCCCGCATGACCGACAGCATTGCCCTGCCTGACAGCTGGAAAGTGCCGCTGCGTGACGAATTCGCCCAGCCCTATATGACCCAACTGCGCGCTTTCCTGCTCGCCGAAAAGGCGGCGGGCAAGCGCATCTTTCCAACGGGCAGCGCATGGTTCCGCGCCCTTGACTTGACCCCGCTCGACGCGGCGCGGGTCGTGATCCTCGGCCAAGACCCCTACCACGGACCCGGACAGGCGCATGGTCTGTGCTTCAGTGTGCAACCGGGCGTGCGCACGCCGCCGTCGTTGCAAAATATCTACAAGGAACTGCGCGACGACCTTGGCATTGCTCCCGCCGCTCACGGCTTTCTCGAGCATTGGGCGAAACAGGGTGTGCTGCTGCTCAACACGGTGTTGACCGTCGAGCAGGGAATCGCTGCATCGCATACGGGCAGAGGCTGGGAACGATTCACCGATGCGGTGGTGCGCCTCGTCAGCGAACGGCGCGATCCGGTGGTATTCCTGCTGTGGGGCAGCCATGCACAAAGGAAAGCCGCATCGGTCGACGGCGGGCGGCATCTGGTGTTGAGGGCGGCGCACCCATCGCCGCTGTCGGCCTATAACGGCTTCTTCGGATGCCGCCATTTTTCGCAAGCCAATGATTTCCTCGCTTCGCGCGGCCTGCCGCCGATCGACTGGGCACTGCCGCTTGCCGGACCGGCGGTAAAAGCATAGCATTACTGTGGCTCGACCGGCGGCAAGCACGGCGGGCGGGAGAGAGAAGATGGCCAATTTCGTTAGCATATTGCTGCCGCCATTGGCGGTCATGATCGGGGCTGCCACAGCCATGGCGCAACCCGCGCCGGATCCTGCGCCGACAACAACAGCCGACGCGACCACAGCGGCCATCGAACCGGGTTACGTTCAGCCGATCCTACTCGACCGCACCGACCGGATGACCCTGCCGGTACGGATCGGCGGGCAAGGGCCGTTCGGCTTCGTCGTCGATACCGGCTCCGAGCGGACAGTGATTTCGCACGAGCTGGCGCGACGGCTCGAGCTAACACGAGCAGGGCGCGCGCGGGTCGTCGGGCTCGCCGAGGTGGTGATTGCCGACATGTATCATGCCCGCGCCGTCAGTCTGCCGAATTTGGCACTGGGCGACTCGGTGGTCCCGGCTTTCTCGCAATATAATATCGGCGGGCCGGGGCTGATCGGCATCGACAGTCTGGAAAATCACCGGCTGGTGATCGACTTCGTCGCCAACCGCATGGATATCCGCCCGTCGCCACCGAGCCGGAGGACCATACGCGAGCCAGAGATCGATCGTGACGCCATTGTCGTTACCGGGCGGCGGCTGGCTGGGCGGATGATATTGTCGAATGCACAAATCAACGGTCGGCGGATCGACATCATCCTCGATACGGGTGCCCAGTCGAGCGTCGGCAATCTGGCGTTGCAACGGCTGGTCCGGCGCGAAGGCGGGCGGCGCGGTCCGCTTGGTACGGGCCAATTGACCAGTATCACCGGCGCGACACTTGATGTCGCGGTCGGCATGATCGAGCGGATCACCGTCGGTGGGGTCGACTTCACCGATTTGCCGATCGCATACACCGATTCGCCCGCGTTCAGCACCCTCGGCCTCGACCGGCGACCGGCGCTGCTGCTGGGGATGGACGCGATGCGGTTGTTCGAACGGGTGGTGATCGATTTCACCAACCGCCGGGTGACCTTCGATCTGCCCGATGGCGCAAGTTGGCAGGCGCGCGACGCGCGCAGGATCGCCGCGGCGGATGGCCGAAGCACACCAGGTAGCTGACGTTCCGCATTTGTGCTTGCAGCTCCAACCGACCAACCGGTAGAGCGACCCCATGCACGACGCCCAGTTCGCCGGACGCCATTTCCTTGCCTTGCCCGACCGGGCGCTATTCTGGTGCGAACGGCGCGCGCTGCTGGTTGCCGATCTGCATCTTGAAAAGGCGAGCTGGTATGCGCGCAGCGGCCAGATGCTGCCGCCCTTCGACAGCCGGGCGACGCTCGAACGGTTGCTGGCGCTCGCCGAACGCTGCGACGCGCAGGAAATCTGGGCACTGGGAGACAGTTTTCACGACAACGCCGGTCCCGACCGGCTTGACGATGCCGCGCGCGCGCTGGTCGAACGGCTGGCGAGCGGGCGGCGGATCGTCTGGATCGCCGGCAATCACGACAGCAGCGGTCATCTGCCGGGCGAGCGATGCGAAGAAGCGAAGTTCGGCAATCTGGTGCTGCGCCACGAGGCGGTGGCCGGGGAACAGCGGTTCGAAATCTCCGGGCATTTCCATCCCAAACACCGGGTTCACGGCGCAGGCCGGCGCGTTTCCCGCCCCTGTTTCGCCGTTGGCGACCGGCGCATTATCCTGCCGGCCTTTGGCGCACTGACGGGCGGGCTCGACATTTACGCTCCGCCGCTGATACGTTTGCTGGGATCGGATCCGGAGGCATGGATTGCCACAAGCATCGGATTGCACCGCTATCCTTTGGCGCCAAAGCGGCCACAACCGATCAGCACCAAGGTGGCCAGTGTGACATTCTAGTCGCACAGCTGCTTGAAACATACACTATGCGTAACTCGCCAGTAGCGGTTGCGTGTCATTTTTCATAAAAGCGGTTTGTTCGGAAAGGCGCACCCCCGCGAATGCGCCGCCGATTTTTTTGGATGAGGAGAGAGTAATGCGTATCCGCACCTCGCGCGCCGCAACGGCCGCGCTGATGTTTACTGCCAGTCTGACTGCCCTTGCCGCGCCTGCCATGGCGCAGGATGCCGCGCCGCAGGATGCGGTCGAGGAAGAAGATAGTGGCGAAATTCTCGTCGTCGCGCAGGGCCGTGCCCAGCTACTGTCCGACGTTCCGGTTGCGGTTTCGGCGGTATCGGCCGAAACATTGCAGAACAGCGGCGCCAACGACATCCGCCAGCTCAACCAGGTCGCACCGTCGCTGCTCGTCTCTTCGACCGGGTCCGAAGCCAATGGTTCGGCACGTATTCGCGGTATCGGAACGGTCGGTGACAATCCCGGCCTCGAAAGCTCGGTCGCGGTGTTCATCGATGGCGTCTATCGCTCGCGGTCGGGCATCGGCCTCAATGAACTGGGCGAAATCGAGCGCGTCGAAGTGCTGCGCGGTCCTCAGGGTACGCTCGGCGGGCGCAACGCCTCGGCCGGTATCATCAGCATCCTGTCGAAAAAGCCTGAATTCGACTTCGGCGCCAATTTCGAAGCGACTTATGGCAATTACAACTATATCCGCCTCGGCGGCAGCATCACCGGACCGATTGCCGAGACGCTCGCGGCTCGCCTCGACGGTGTCTATGTCAAGCGCGACGGTTTTTATCGTGACACCACCAACAATGTCGATGTCAACAACCGCGACCGTTTCTTCGTCCGCGGCCAGTTGCTGTGGGAGCCTACCGATGCACTGAGCCTGCGGCTGATCGGCGATTATACCCGCCGCACCGAGGAATGCTGCGCTGCGACTTATGTCGATGGCAGCGTCAACGAATTCATCGGCAATCTCAACAATCCATCGACGCCGCTGGCACCGTTGCAGACCAACGGCAATAACATCATCAACGTGTTGCGCGATCTGGGTCAGCCGTTGCGGGCATTTAATCAGGGCTATGGCCGCGAAATCTTCGTCAGCCCCGGCCGCAGCTATTCCGGCGAGACCACCGATGGCGGTGTCAGCCTTGAGGTCAATTATGATCTGGGCGGCGTGCAGCTGACCTCGATCACCGCCTATCGCGATTACAAGAGCGGTCAGGGATCGGACACCGACTATGGGACGGTAGACATATTGTTCCGTGCCCCGAGCGACGATGCGTTCCGCCAGTTTCAGACCTTTACCCAGGAACTGCGCCTTCAGGGCGAGGCGTTCGACGGTGTGCTCGATTGGCTGGTCGGCGGCTTCTTCACGAATGAAGACCTGACGGTTCAGGACAATTTGCGCTTCGGCAGCCAATATGGCCGTTTCGCCACCTGCCGCATCATATCGGGCGGCGGTCTGGCCGGCCTCTACTCGCCGACCAACCCGAGCTGCGTCGTTCCCGGCGTCGGCCCTGCAACGCTGGCTGGGGCGACGGGAGCATCGGGGCCGGACATCGTTGCGGGCTTCACCCTGCTCGACAGCCTCAACAACCGTGGCTCGACCGTCGACCAGTATAACCAGAACAGCCGCAATTTCGCGGTGTTCACCCACAATATCATCAGCCTGACCGATACATTCGATATCACGCTGGGCCTGCGCTACACCAGCGAGCGTAAGCGGTTCGATGCCACATTCGGCAACGACAACACGGTCTGCACCAGCCTGCAAGGTTCGCTGACCGACGATCTGACCAGCGCCAGTGCAACGGCTCGTGCGCTGGCCGGCGCGCTGATCGGCCTCGGCTGTCAGGGCAATTCGACCGCCGAGCTGAATGGTGTGAGCATCAATGACCGCCGCAGCGAGAGCGAATTCTCTGGCACGGCGATCGCGTCATGGCGTCCGACCGAAGATCTGCTGGTCTATGGCAGCTTCTCTCGCGGATATAAGGCGGGCGGGTTCAACCTCGATCGCTCTGCGCTGAAACCACCGATTCTTGTTGTTGCAGGCGTGCCTACCACCACCTTTGCCGCTGCTGGCGGCGCACAGTCGCGGGTCGGCAATCTTCAGTTCGATTCGGAAATCGTCGATGCTTATGAACTCGGTGCGAAATATTCGACCCGCGAGTTCAGCCTGAGCGTCGCCGCATTCCGTCAGGATTTCCAAAACTTCCAGCTCAACACCTTCAACGGCACGGTCTTCCTTGTTGCAACGGTCAACGGCTGCGGCGGCGATCTGGTCGGCGGGCCAAATTCGGATACGGATCTGAGCAATGCCACCGGGGCATGCGCACCAGGCGACGTAAGCTATGGCGTCCGCTCTCAGGGTGTCGAGCTCGAAGCGTCGATCAATCCGGCACGCAACTTCCGTGTCGCCGCCGGTTTGACTTATGCCGAAACGACCTACCGTGACGATCTGGTCGGCAACAGCAACGGCACGCCGCTCGACCTTGCTCTGCGCAAGCTGCCGGGGGACAATTTGTCGAATGCGCCGGAAATCGTCGCAACCGGCTCGGTGACCTGGACTCCTGAAATCGGCAATACCGGTCTGTCCGGCCTGTTCTACATCGATGGTCGCATGACCGGCGATTATAACACCGGCTCCGATCTGTTCCCGCAGAAGGAGCAGGACAGCTTCGCCATTTTCAACGGTCGTATCGGCGTGCGTGGTCCGGACGATCGCTGGGCGGTCGAACTGTGGGCACAGAATATCTTTAACAAGGATTATGCGCAGGTCGCGTTCAACTCGCCATTTCAGGCTGGTACGACCTCCGCACCGTTCGTCGATCCGCAATTCCCCGGCGGTCGCCAGATCTTCTCGCAGTTCCTTGCCGAACCGCGGACCTATGGCATCACGGTACGCGGCAGCTTCTGATCGCGTCGTTGCAAGACTGAAACATCAAAGGCCCGCTCCGGCAACGGAGCGGGCCTTTTTCATTTCAGCAATGCATAGTTAGCGATGCGACCATGCGTCTTCGGGTGCAGTGCATCGCCCCGTCAATGAGTCAGTTGCGCTGACCGAACAGTGCCGTTCCAACCCGAATATGCGTTGCACCGATGCGGACCGCCGTCGGATAATCGCCCGACATGCCGATGCTGAGCCCCGTCAGCCCATGATCGTCGGCGAGTTTGGAGAGCAGCGCGAACCAGGGCGCGGGCTCGAGGCCGACGGGAGGGATGGCCATCAGCCCGGCGAGCGGAATGGCGGCATCGCGCGCGGCGGCGATCAGCGCGCCAAGCCCGGACACCGGGCAGCCGCCCTTGTGCGGCTCCCCCGCCAGATCGACCTCAACGAAACAGGGCACGCGGCGGTCGAGCTTGTCCATCGCTCGCGCCAGCGCGGTGAGCAGATTCGGCCGGTCGAGGACATGGATGATGTCGAACAGCCTTACCGCATCCTCGGCCTTGTTCGATTGGAGCTGACCGATCATGTGCAGCGTGACATCGGGAGTCGCTTCACGCAGCGCGGGCCATTTGACTGCGGCTTCCTGCACGCGATTCTCCCCGAAATGGCGCTGACCAGCGGCAATCAGCGGGACGATCGCGTCGGCGTCCCGGGTCTTTGATACGGCGATCAGGGTGACGTCACCCGCCGGCCGTCGGGCATCGGCCGCGGCGGCGGCGATGGTGTCATGCACGTGGGCGAGCCGGGCGGCGGCAGTATCGGCGAGATCGGCTGGCAGGGTCATGGTGCTGCGCTATAGAGGCGACGATGCTGCATCGCCAACCCCGACAACCGCAGCGCAAGCGCGTGCCGACCTGCTGGCTGATGGCCGATGCGCGGCTGGGCGACACCATTGCGGCAGTGCTGGCGGCGATGCCGCCGCGGTCGGCGGTGGTGGTGCGCCCCTATGCGATGCGCGCCGAGGGCAAAGCGAAACTGATTCGCGCGATCCGGCGTGTTGCGCGGGCCAAACGCCATCTGCTGTTGCTCGCCGGTCGCGGCGCAGAGGCGGGCTTTGACGGCCGGCATGGCTGGAACGGCGGGGTTCCGATTCTTCGCACGACGGGCTTCCTCAGCCTGCCGGTGCACGATCGCCGCCAATTGGCGCAGGCACAGCGGCTACGCGCCGATGCTGTGTTGATTTCCCCAGTGTGGCCCACGCGCTCCCATCCGGTTGGTGCAACGCTTGCAGCGAAAGGATTTTCCAGTCTCGCCGCGACGGCGAAAGGCAGAGCGGTTGCGCTCGGCGGGATGACCCACCAACGGTTCGATCGCTTGCGCGGTCATGGGGCAACGGGCTGGGCAGCCATCGACGCGTGGCTGCCGGATGCGGGACGACGATAAACGAATCAGAAGCGGAACTGGGTCCCGACGTAGACGGCCTGACTGTCCTGACGTTCGTCGGTCAGTGGCGAAAGCCGGTCGTTCTCGCGTTGCAGGCGGACGCCAGCCGTGACGTCGAGGTTGCGCGAAAGGCTGTAGCTACCGGTAACATCGACCGAATAGGCACGATCTGGATCGAGTGAGCGTTCGCTGGTGCCAGGCAGGCTGCGGCTGTCGAGCCGCATATCGGCACCGAAGCGCGAGGCGCGATCGGTTGGATCGACCGGGCGACGCGCTGCGGGAAGCGCAGCGATATTAACCGAAGCGCGATTCACGGTGGTGGCGAAAGAACTATACCCCACGGCAGAGCCCAGACGATAGGTCACCGGCGTGATAGCAATCGGCTGAGCCGAGCGTCCGGCCGACGAATCGACGGCACCAGTCAATGTCATCGGTGCGACACGGCGAACCAACGTAACTGCGCGATTCTCGTCGCGCGGCATCGCCGGCGTAAAACGGAAGCTGCGCCGTGCCTCTGCCGAAAGACTGGCGTAGCGGGCGAGCAGTTCGGGTTCACCGGTGGCCGGCGTGAAGCGCCCGACCAGCGCCGACAGCGCCTGTGCCCGGCTAGTCGCTGCATCGCTGGCGCTGAACGCGGGCGATGCAGCGAGACCGGCAGCGACAAGCGCTCCCAGACCCATTGCTGCAAAGGTGCGATCAGACAACATCGACGTACCGACTCCTATCCCGATTCCAGCAATATCATCATCGCAGGCCAGATATCCAGTGGCGCGAGCCCTTTATTTGCCCACTGTGGCATTACTGCACATAATCGATTGCGGCGACGTTCGTTCCCGCTGTCCTACGCCGTAGCTTGCCGACGCGCGCAAGCGCGGCTAGAAGCCACTAGACCCGCCGGAAACAGCGCGAAAAGGGCGTATTCCGGCACTGATTTTCCCAGTTCCTAATTTTCAAGGACGATGCCCCCGGCCATGCAGCAGATACAATCTACGCGCACCCCTATCCGCACCCGCGTCATCGGTGCAATCGGCATCGCCGCGCTGGCCATGACCGTGTCGGCCTGTGGCGGTGGACGTGAGCGCGCCGCCCCTGATCTCGCCGCAAGCCAGGTGACCACCATCGGCGTCAACGCCTATCTGTGGCGCGCCAGTCTCGACGCGCTTTCCTTCGCACCGCTATTGCAGACCGATTCGAACGGCGGCGTCATCGTCACCGATTGGTATGCCAATCCGCAGAACCCCGGTGAACGCGTCAAGCTGACCGTCGCCATCCTCGACCGCGATCTGCGCGCCGATGCGCTGCGCGTATCGGGCGCACGTCAGGTGGCGCAGAACGGAACCTGGGTCGATGCGCCGATCGCCGCCGCCACCGTGCAGCGGGTTGAGGAGATCATCCTGACCAAGGCCCGCGATCTTCGCCGGACAGCTTTGGCGGGGGAATAATCCCTTTTACCCCGGTTATCCTGAGCTTGTCAGCCGCCTTCGACTCCGACAAGCTCAGGGACACGGCTTTGGTTACAATGACGCGGAACACCGTGAGGAAAGAAGCATGACCGACCAACGGTTCAACCCGATGGCCGCCGATGCGCGCTGGCAGGCAGCGTGGGAAGCTGCGCAGACATTTCGTGCCGACCGCTTCCCGGAGCGCCCGCCCGCCTATGTGCTCGAGATGTTTCCCTACCCCTCGGGCCGCATCCACATGGGGCATGTGCGCAACTACACCATGGGTGATGTCATCGCCCGCTACAAAGGCATGACCGGGCATGCGGTGCTGCACCCGATGGGCTGGGACGCCTTCGGCATGCCAGCCGAAAATGCGGCGATGGAAAAGGGCGTCCACCCCGGTGGCTGGACCCGTGCCAATATCGAGGGCATGAAGGCGCAACTCAAGCGGCTCGGCCTGTCGATCGACTGGAGCCGCGAGCTTTCCACGTGCGAACCAGAATATTACGGCCATGAACAGGCGCTGTTCCTCGATCTGATGGCCGCCGGGCTGGTCACCCGCAAGGAAAGCTTCGTCAACTGGGATCCGGTCGATCATACCGTGCTGGCCAACGAGCAGGTGATCGACGGGCGCGGCTGGCGTTCGGGCGCACTGGTCGAGCGACGCAAGCTCTCGCAATGGTTTCTCAAGATCACCGATTTTGCCGAGGAACTGCTCGACGGGCTCGGCACGCTCGACGCCTGGCCCGACAAGGTGCGGACGATGCAGGAAAACTGGATCGGCAAGTCGCAAGGGCTGGAGTTCCGGTTCCAGTTTCCGGCGTCGCAAGACAGCATCGCGGTCTTCACCACGCGCCCCGACACGCTGTTCGGCGCGAGCTTCGTCGCGGTTGCCCCCGATCATCCGCTTGCCGAACGGATGGCGGCGAACGCGCCCGAACTGGCCGAGTTCATCGCCACGTGCCGAGCCAGCGGCACTGCGCAGGCCGAGCTCGATACCGCAGAGAAGCTGGGTTTCGACACCGGTCTGACTGTCGAGCACCCGCTGGACCCGAGCTGGCATCTGCCGGTCTGGGTGGTCAATTATGTGCTGATGGAATATGGCACCGGGGCGATCTTCGGCTGCCCGGCGCATGACCAGCGCGATCTCGATTTCTCACGCAAATATGGATTGCCCGTGGTCCGCGTCGTTGCCGACGGCGACGAGGCCGATGCGCATTTCACTGGCGACGAGGCATTCACTGGCCTTGGCCGCATCGTCAACTCGCATTTCCTGAATGGCATGAGCATCGCCGATGCCAAGGCCGCTGTCAGTGCACGAGCCGAAGCCGAGGGCTGGGGGACAAGCAAGACCGTGTGGCGCCTGCGCGACTGGGGCGTCAGCCGCCAACGCTATTGGGGCACGCCGATCCCGGTGATCCATTGCGACAGCTGCGGGGTGGTGCCCGTGCCCAAGGATCAACTGCCGGTGATCCTGCCCGATGACGTCACCTTCGACATTCCCGGCAATCCGCTCGACCGCCACCCGACGTGGAAGCATGTGGCATGCCCGTCATGTGGCGCAGCGGCGCGGCGCGAGACCGACACGCTCGACACCTTCATCAATTCGAGCTGGTATTTCCTGCGCTTTGCCAGCCAGCCTAACGATGCGCCGTTCGACCGCGACGAAATCGCCCGCTGGCTGCCGGTGGGGCAATATATCGGCGGCATCGAACATGCGATCCTCCACCTGCTCTACGCGCGCTTCTGGACGCGGGCGCTGGCGCACATCGGCAAGATCGATGTGGTCGAGCCGTTCGCCAACCTGTTCACGCAGGGGATGGTAACGCACGAGACCTATAGCGCAATGATCGAATGTCCGGCATCTGATGAAGAGATGCTGGCGTTTGGGACAGATACAATACGAACACAAACTTGGCTCTCGCCAGAGGCTGTAACCCCAGCGAGCAGTTTGCCAGACCACAAATTGCCTGGCCCATCTCTACGAGCGATGAAACACGGCGATGGAATTTTGAGTTTGGTTTACGAAGCAGATGATGGAGAAATCTATCCTGTCCGCGTCGGCCGTATCGAGAAAATGTCCAAGTCGAAGAAGAATGTCGTCGATCCCGATGGCATCATCGACCAATATGGCGCCGACGCGGTCCGCTGGTTCATGCTGTCGGACTCGCCGCCCGAACGCGATCTTGAGTGGTCGGAGAGCGGCATCGAGGGGTGCTGGCGGTTCGTGCAGCGGTTGTGGCGGATAGCCACCGCTCCGCGCACAGGGGGCAGTCATGACGTCAGCCTCGACAAGGCGACCGCCAAGACCATCGCCGGGGTAACCACCGATATCGACGCGCTCGCTTTCAACAAGGCAGTGGCGAAACTTTATGCGCTGTCCAACGCAGTCGAAAAGGCCACACCTTCGGCCAGCCGCGATGTCGCCGCGCGCGCCATCGCCCTGCTGGTTGCGCCGATGTTGCCGCATATCGCCGAGGAAATCTGGGCGCAGTGGGGCGAAAGCGGCCTGATCGCCGACGCCGCCTGGCCGGTCGCCGATCCGGCGCTGCTGGTCGATGACGAGGTGACCATCGCTTTGCAGGTCATGGGCAAGCTGAAAGACACGATCACCGTCGCCAAGGGGCTCGACAAGTCCGAACTCGAGGCGTTGGCGCTGGCCAATGCCGCCGTGCAGCGCACACTGGCGGGCGCTCCGGTGAAAAGAGTGATTGTCGTGCCCGACCGGTTGGTCAATATCGTCGCATGATCCGCTACGCCGCCATCCTCGCCCTGCTGCTCGCCCCCGCGATTACCGCCTGCGGGCTGCAACCGCTCTACGCCGGCGGTACGCGAGGACCGGTCGGCAGCACGCTAGCCTCGGTCGGCGTCGCGCAGATCGAGGGCGAGGCGGGGTGGCTGGTGCGCAATGCGATCCGCGACCGGCTGAGCGCAGCGGGCGAGGGTGCGGAGTCCCGCTATCGTATCGACGTGCGGCTTGACGACGATATCAGCGGTTTCGGGGTACGTCGCGACGATTCGGTGACGCGCGAGCGGCGGACGCTGCGCGCACGCTGGCAGCTGGTCGATACGCAAAACGGCACGACCCTCGTTGACGCCACGGCTGCAGCCGACGCAGGCATTGATGTCGTCGGCAGCGAATATGCAACGATCGCTGCCGAGCGCACCGCATTGGAGCAACTCTCCGTCGACATCGCCGACCAGATTGTCACGCGCGTCGCGGTGTTCGCGCGCAATCAGGCGGGCAGCGCACCCGCAGGCCGTTGATGCTGCTGAAAGGTAACGCCGCAAGCTCTGCGCTGGCCCGGCCCGATCCGGCCGTACGCCTCTATGTGCTGGGCGGCGAGGATGAGGCGGGATCGCGCGCCATGCAGGCCGATCTGGCCAGGGCGATGGGCGCGGATGCCGAGCGCATCGACTTCACTCCTGCAAAACTAAAAGACGACCCGGCCGCACTGGCCGATGAGGCGGCATCAATGGGGCTGTTTGGCGGGCGGCGCTGGATCAGCGTGACGATATTCTCAGGGAGCGGCGACGAGCTGGTTGTGGCGGCGGAGAATTTGCTCGATGCGCCGGCGGCGGGCAACCCGGCGGTAATCATCGGCGCATCGCTGACTGCGCGGTCCAAGCTGATGAAGCTGGCGGAGAAACATCCGGCGGCAGTCGGCGTCATCTCCTATCTGCCCGACCTGAAAGACGCCGACCGGCTGGTCGAGGCGCTGGCCAAGCCGCTGGGGCTGCGTGTCGACCATGACGTCGCGCTGGCGCTGTTCGAGGCGAGCGGCGGCGACCGGGCGGTGATGGCGCGCGAGATCGAAAAGCTGGCGCTCTATTGCGACTCCGACCCATCCGCGCCGCGCGCCGCCGATTTGGGCGATTGGCAGGCGATCGGCGCCGATCTGCCCGAGGAGGATATGGGCGCGACGGTCAACGCCGTGCTCGGCGGGCAGCTCGGCGCGCTGCCGGAGGTGTTCGCCACGCTGGAAGCGACCAGCGCCATCCCGTTGATCCGCGCACTCGCGCGCCGCGCGCTGCAACTCGCCGAGCTCAGGGTAGCGGTAGAGAGCGGGCGATCGGTCGGGCAGGTGATCGACGGCGCGGGCAAGGCGATCTTCTGGAAGGAGAAAGCCGCCATCGCCGCGCAGCTTTCGCGCTGGGATGCGCCGCGCCTCGCCCGGCTGGTCGAGCGATTGCACGGGCTGGAGCGCGAGATGAAGGCACCGGACAATGCCGGAGAGATTCTCCTGCGCGCCGGTTTGCTCGATATCGCCCGGGTGGCGGCGAGCGGCGCGCGCGCTATTCGTAGTTGACCGTCACCGGGATCCGCCCGCGATAATCGCCGTCGGCCCCGCCCTCCAGTTCCAGCCGTCCACCGAACGCAAATTCCAGACGCCCGGTCAGGTCGAGCCGCATGATCGGCGACTGCCCGGTCTGGATCGAATTCACCCGTGCCGTGCGGCCGGTCGATGACGTCAGCGTGACCGTATCGGGCAGGCTGATCCGGACATTGCGCAGCGGCGTGCCGGTGACGATCACCCGGCCGGAAAATCCATATCCGCCAAGCGGCGAGACATCGCCGCGGATCTGGCCCGCACCGCCGCGCGGATCGAGCGTCACGCTGCCGCCGCCACTTCCGGCGGCGAGCTGGGCAAAATCGAGATCGGCGACGATTTCGACGCGCAGCGGCAGTTCGGGTAGCAAGCCGCCGACGATACTGGCAGTGGGGGCGGGTTCTGCACTGCACAACAGGCATTGCGCGGAGGTCTGCGCCGGCGCAAGGATCGCCAGCGCAACGAGGGCGATAGCGACCGGCGGCGGCACGCGCCGCACGTTATGGGCGAAAAGGGGCATGGTGCGATACCGCCGACTGGTCCATCGTTCGGTCATGCACGCAGTTATGCACCGAACATGGTAAAGAAAGCGTTAGAGCGGGCATGACGGCCATTCCCCACATCACCGCCCTCGCCACCGCGCGCCCCGATCATGACATCCATGCGTCGTTTATCGCGTGGGCCAGCGATCGTTTCGACAATCCGCGTGAGCGGCGGTTGTTCGAGCGGATGGCCGACCGGTCGGGCATCGGCCATCGCTGGTCGGTGTTGCCTCCCACGGCCGATGGTGGCTCGCCAGTCGATCCAGGCGGATTTTATGCCGATGCGGTGCTGCCGACGACATCGGCGCGGATGGCGGCCTATGCCGAACATGCGCCGCATCTGGCGCTTCAAGCGATCGCCAAGCTCGATGTCGATCCGGCAAGCGTCACCCACATCGTCGTTGCCAGTTGCACCGGCTTCGTCGCGCCGGGGATCGACCAGATCATCGCGCGGCGATTGGGGCTGGGGCCGCATGTCGAGCGGCTGCTGATCGGTTTCATGGGCTGTTATGCCGGGGTTACCGCCCTGCGCGCAGCGCGGCACATCGTCCGGTCCGAGCCCGAGGCGATCGTGCTGCTGGTCAGTGTCGAGCTGTCGACGCTGCATTTGGAGGATACACGAGCCATCGAACCGCTGCTGGCGATGTTGCAGTTCAGCGACGGGGCTGCAGCAGCGATCGTATCGGCCAAGCCCGGTCCGGTCGCGCTGGGCGATGGGCTCAGCCTGGCGCTGCCGCAATCCGACGAGCTGATCCGTTGGGATATCGGCGAGCAGGGTTTCGTCATGCGGCTATCGGGCGAGGTGCCGGCGCGTATCGAAGCCGCTCTGGCGAGCGATGACGCCAAGGCCGCGCTGTTCGGCGACAGCATTCCGCAAAATCTGGCGATTCACGCAGGCGGGCGCTCGATCCTCGATGCGGTCGAACGGGCAATGCTGTTGGAGCCGCACACGCTGACCGCCAGCCGCGCGGTGCTTGCCGAATGCGGCAATATGTCCTCCGCGACGGTCCTGTTCGCCATCGAACGGCTGATCGATCAGCACGCATCCGGTCCAGGCCTGGCGCTGGCCTTCGGGCCTGGCCTCGCGGCGGAGGCGGTCAAGCTGGATTTTGCCGCATGAACCCCTTCACTTCGCTCGCCACGCCGGTGCAGCGCGAGGAGGAAATGGACGCTGCCACCCTGTCCGATGCGCGTTACGCCCGGGTGATTGGCGATCTGGCGCGGATCAACGCGTTGACGTTGGCAGCCCGGCCCACTCTGGCATTTTTCCGCCGCATCGCCGAGTTGCGCGGCGCAAGTGGCGCGCCGTTGCGCTTGCTTGACGTCGGTTTCGGCCATGGCGACATGCTGCGCCGCGTCGCGCGACTGGCGAAGCGGACGGGAATTGCTGTCGAGCTGGTCGGCGTCGATCTTAACCATCGCAGCGAAGCCGCAGCCTGCGCGGCCACACCCGCCGACCTGCCGATCCGCTATTACACTGGCGATTATCGCGATCTGGCGGGGCGAGGCTGGGACATGATCGTTTCCAGCTTGGTTGCGCACCATATGAGAAACGACGAACGCGCCGATTTCCTCTGCTTTATGGAAAGCGAAGCGAGGCGCGGCTGGCTAATCAACGATCTCCACCGCCAGCGGCTGCCGTTCATTGGCTATCCTGCGCTAGCCATACTTGCGCTGGTCGATCCCATCGTCCGTCGCGACGGCCAGCTCAGCATTGCCCGATCGTTCTGCGCCGACGACTGGCGGGCGATGTTGGCCGACGCAGGGATAGCCGATGCGCACATCCGCCGCTGGTTCCCCTACCGATTGTGCGTCGAGCGGATCAAATGAGCCGCCCGCTGGTAATCGGTGCCGGGCTCGCCGGTAGCGCCGCCGCGATCGGCCTCGCGCGCGCCGGAACTCCGCCGCTGCTGGTCGAGCGCGCGCGGGAGACAGGCGATGCCATCTGCGGCGGTTTCCTTTCGTGGCAGACGCTCGCAACGCTCGACCGGCTCGGGCTCGACACGGCGGCGCTTGGCGGGCAGCGCGTGACGTCATTGCGGTTGTTTGCAGGCAAGCGCAGCCTCGAAGCCTCGCTGCCGCGCCCCGGCATGGGGCTATCGCGCCGACGACTCGACACCCTGTTGCTCGACAGCGCCGAGCGTCTCGGCACCGCCGTCGAACGCGGGGTATCCATTCGCCGTGTCGAGCATAGCACCGCCATCACTGCAGATGGCGCGACACTCTGCGCTCACACCATACTGCTCGCTATCGGCAAGCATGGCATGGCAGGCCATCCGCGCCAGCCGCCCGCCAGGGTTGCCGCCGATCCGGTGATAGGTCTGCGCCTGCGCATCGGCGCATCGGCGGCGGGCGAGCGGCTGGTCGGCGAGGCTGTCGAATTGTTTCTGTTCGACCGCGGCTACGCCGGGCTGGTGCGGCAGGAGGACGGCAGCCTCAACCTGTGCCTTGCAGTGCATAAATCGCGGCTGGCCGTCGCCGAGTCTCGCCCGCAGACACTGATCGCGCAATGGGGTGTCGAAAATCCACGCCTCGGCGAACGTCTCGCCTCTGCGGATCCCGTCGCGCCCATCGATGCCATCGCCTCTGTTCCCTATGGCTGGCGTATGATTACTGGGACCAACGGGCTGTGGTATTTGGGCGATCAGGCGGCCTGCATCCCGAGTCTGGCGGGCGAAGGCATGGGCATCGCGCTGGCCAGCGCCGAATCGGCGGTGGAGGCATGGCGGCGGGGAGAGGGTGCTGCATCGTGGCAACGGCGCTTTTCCGACCGGCTCGCTCTACCGATGGGTATAGCGCGGTTTGCCTGGTCGGCAGCGGAAACACCGCAATGGAATGCGCATGCTGTGCGCCTGCTGGGGCATGCGCCTCGATTGATCGACTGGTTGGCCCGAGCGACACGGGTCTCGACTTGAAACTATCGACCGACAGGCGCATTTTAGCAGTATGGAACCTATCAAGCTCACCGACGCCGAATGGCGTGCCCGCCTGACCCCCGAACGCTATCATGTGCTGCGCGAACATGGCACCGAACGCGCCTTCACCGGCAAGTTCAATGTCACCAAGGCGGATGGCGTCTATGTCTGCGGTGGGTGCGGGGCACCCTTGTTCGACAGCGGAACTAAATATGACAGCGGATCGGGTTGGCCGAGCTTCTTTCAACCGATGAGCGACGATGCCGTTACCATCGTTCGCGACACCAGCCACGGCATGGTCCGCGACGAAGTGCGCTGCGCCCGCTGCGACGGGCATCTAGGCCATGTCTTTCCCGATGGGCCGGGGCCAACGGGCACGCGATTCTGCATGAACAGCGCCAGCCTAGATTTCAGCGAACGCGATTGACCGTTCACGTCGACGCAACGCTTCGTGCGCCAGACGCGAAACCGCTTGTCGCGATTCGCGGCCAAGCCTAGTCAGGCGTCCTGATGGCAAGAACATCCCGGTCCGCAAGCCGCCGAGCCAAGCCCGAACCGGGCCGCTTTCGCCGCATCGCCATGCGCATCCTGAAATATGGTTCGATAGTGGGGCTGATGGTGCTGATCGGCGTCGGCATCGCCGTTGGCGTTGCCGCGTCCAACCTGCCGAGCTTCGAGGAATTGAAGCGCTCACCCAATGGCCAGACGATCCGTGTGCGTGACGTCAATGGCGGGATCATCGTCTCTATCGGCCCCAATTACGGGCGCTGGATGAAATTGTCCGAAACCCCGGCCGTGATGCGCGAAGCGATGGTGGCAGTCGAAGACCGCCGCTTCAACTATCATTTCGGCATTGACCCGGTCGGCCTCGCCCGCGCCTTCAGTATCGCTGTAGAACGGCGCGGAGCAGGCCGCTGGCAGGGCGCATCGACGATCAGCCAGCAGCTGGCGCGCAATATCTTTCTGTCGAACAGCTATTCGGTGTCGCGCAAGGCGCAGGAAGCGGTGCTGGCGATGGCGCTCGAATGGAAATTCTCCAAGGACGAAATCCTCGAGCTGTATCTCAACAAGGTTTATTTCGGTGGCGGCAGTTACGGCATCGACGCTGCCTCACGCCGCTTTTTCGGCCATGGTGCCGAGGATATCGAACTGCCCGAGGCGGCGATCATCGCCGGGCTGGTCAAGGCCCCGTCGCGCTATTCGCCGACCGCCGATGCGCAAGCGGCGCTCGACCGGGCAAGCGTCGTGCTCGACGTCATGGTCGATGCCGGTGCCATCACCCCCGAACAGCGCCGCCGCGCCCGGCCTGCGGATGTCGAATTGGCTGCCGAGCCTAATCAGAACAGCGCGCGCTATTTCACCGACTGGGCGCTGCCGCAGCTCGACACGCTGATCGACGAGTCGGTCGAACCGCTCGACGTCTGGACCACGCTCGATCTGGGAATGCAGCGCGCCGCTACATCGGCGATCCAGGCCAATACGCCCGGTGGCGCGCAGGGCGCGATGGTCGCGCTGGACCGTGACGGCGCGGTGCGGGCGATGGTCGGCGGTCGCGACTATGTGACGTCGAACTACAACCGCGCCACCACCGCGCAGCGCCAGCCGGGATCGGCGTGGAAACTGTTCGTCTACATGGCGGCGCTAGAGGCTGGGTATCGGATCGACGACCGGGTGGTCGATGAACCGGTGACGATCAACGGCTGGAGCCCGCGCAACAGCAATGGTCGGTTCGCCGGCGAAATGGATGTGCGATCGGCCTTCGCCTATTCGGTCAACACGATCGCCGCCAAGCTGGGTGATTCGATCGGTACCTCTGCGGTCGCGTCGATGGCGCGGCGCTTTGGCATCACCTCTGAGATCAACACCCAACCGTCGATGGTGCTCGGCACGTCCGACGTGCGGCTGATCGATATGACCGGGGCTTTCGCCTCGGTCGCAGCAGAGGGCCGCGCCGTCCGCCCCTTTGGCATATCGCGCGTCACCACCGCTGACGGCACGATCCTCTATGAGCGTGTGCCTGAACCGGCGGCGGTCCTTGTCGATACCTGGGTCGCAGCGGGCATCACCGATCTGTTGCAGACCGCAGTCAACACCGGCACCGGCCGCGCCGCGCAAATCGGTCGCCCGGTCGCGGGCAAGACCGGAACCACCAGTAGCAACAAGGATGGCTGGTTCCTCGGCTTTTCCAGCGGCATGACCACCGGCGTGTGGATGGGCCGCGACGATGCGCGCTCGGTCGGCGGGTTGCAGGGCGGTCGCGCCCCGGCGCAGGCTTTTGCCGATTTCATGCGCATCGCCGTCGCCAACCGCTCTGCCGAGCCGTTCAAGACCGAAGTCGAATTGCCGCAGTGGCAGCTGGAGGGCGACGAGGAAGCCTATCTCGGCGAACCCGACGATGGCATGCTGAGCGACGAGAACGGCCAACCGATCGAACTCGACCCCGGCTATGGCAGCAATGAAGGCGTCATCACCGAAGGCGAGACCGGGCCGCGGGAGGAGCGCAAGCCGCAGCTCGACCAGCGCTGGATCGACGAGATGACCGGTCGCCGCGCGCAGCCACCCCCCAGACCACCGGCAGAGGTCAAGGTCGAGTAAAGCTCAGACCGGATCGAACCGCAGCGCGTGCAGCGCCGCACCATTGGCTTTCAGCCACGCCCGCGACACTGCATTAGCCGGGCCGCCCAACCTGTCAGCCAGCGCGTGAAAATCCGGGCCATGGTTCATGTGCGCCAAGTGAGCCACTTCATGCGCGACGATGGCATGGCGCACGGCATCGGGGGCCATCGCCAGTCGCCAGCTATAGCGGATGACATGCCCCGAACTGCAACTGCCCCAGCGGCTGCGCGGATCGCCGACGGCGACCGACGTCAGCGGCAGCCCTTCACGAATCGCCATTTCGCGCGTGCGTGCATCGAACTCGGTGCGGGCTTGTGCCTGCAGCCAGCGTTTGACGCGGGGTCCGACCGATGCCTCGGGTCCGCCGAGTATCAATCGGTCGCCGTCGATTGTCGGCGCGCGCGACGCATCGGCACGCCAGTCGATCAGCAGCTGCGCGTTACACCACGGAATGGAGCTGCCTGCCGCCACGACCATGCCGCCCGCCGGCCGCGCGGCGATCTGTCGCGCTATCCACAACGTCTGGCTCGCCACCCAATCGCGAGCCGGGGCGATACGCTGGCGCGGCGGCATGGTCAGCTTGAGTTCACCGGCCACGGCATCGTAGCGCAACCGATAGCGGCGCGAGGCATGGTGGCGTTTGACCCGCACCGTCAGCGTCGATCCCGCGACATCGACCGCGAAATCCTCAGGCACGGGCGCTCTAAAGCGCGCGATCGATAACATGATGGTCCAGCGGGCCGGCATCGACTTCGCTCACCGTCCAGCCGCGCACCGACTGGCCAGCGGCGTGCACCGCCTCTCGATCGCCGCAGACCAGATAATGCCAGCCGGGCAGCGGCTGGTCCTCGGCGCGCAAGCGATAGGCGCAGGTCAGCGGCAGCCAGAACAGATCGTCGATCTTGCCGGCGCTCAGTTGCAGGCAATCGGGTACATATTTGCGGCGGTGGCGGTAATCGGAACAGCGCGCCGTGGTGCGGTCGAGCAATTTGCACGCGACATTGGTCGGATAGACACGGACCTCCTCGCTCTCCTCATCCTCTTCCTCGACCTTATGCAGACAGCATTTGCCGCAACCATCGCACAAAGCTTCCCACTGCGCAGCATCGAGGCTGGCGAGCGGGCGCTGCCAGAATGGCGGCAAGACATCGCTCATCGTACCCAGCGCGCCAGTTCGGCGGCGACCAGATCGGGCGAACCTTCGTTAACGCCTTCCGTACGGACATCATCGACCGGGACGATCGCAAGTGGCTGGCCCTCGGGCCCCATCAAATAGGCGATATTCGTATGTCCGACGATATAGTCATCGGGCGTAGTACCCGCTTGTGTGGCATATTGGACGACATAGGCATCGGCCACAGTCTTGATCTGGGCAGGAGAACCCGTCAGTCCGATCAATCGCGGATGGAACTGCCTGACATATGCCGCCAGTATCGCGGGCGTGTCGCGGGCAGGATCGACGGTGATGAAAATTGGCTGAATTTTTGCTGCCAGCCCGGGATCCTGACGCTCGAACAGCTTCAATCCCAGTGCTAGATAATTCAGGTCGATAGGACAGACATCCGGGCAAAATGTGTAGCCGAAATAAATTAGCCGGTATTCTCCAGCAAAATCCCGATCTGTCACGTTTTGGCCATTTGGCCCTACCAAGCTGAATGGGCCGCCGATGCGGGCGCCCTTGAGCGGTGGCTCCACCGGGACGGCAGCAGGGCCGCACGTGGCCAGCGCGAGCGATGCGGCGACGAGGCTTGCGCAGGCGATGCGGCGCGGACTAAATGGGGACTGGTTCATGGCGCGGTCAGACGTGTGGCCGCAATCAGCGAAAATCAATCGCCATGTGGCTGCCCCGACCGCTTATTTCAGGATGATATCGCGATGCCCCGCCTTTCGCGCCTCTCTGGCCCCGCTCTCGCCGCGCTTGCGCTCTCGCTGTCCGGGATTGCGGCAGTCGCCGCCGCGCCAGCGGCAGCGCAACTTTTCTCCGAAAGTTACGAATTTCTCGAAGCGGTGCGCGAACGGGACGGGACCAAGGCGATGGAGCTGCTGAACGGGCCGAGCAGCACGCTGATCAACACCCGTGATCGTTCGACTGGTGAAACCGCGCTGCACATCGTCGTCGCGCGGCGCGACATGACATGGCTCAATTTCCTCACCCAGCGTGGCGCCGACACCAATTTGACCGATCGCAGCGGCCTGACGCCATTGATATCGGCAGCGCAGCTCGGCTTCGTCGAGGGCACGCAGGCGCTGATCGCGCGCGGTGCGCGCGTCAATCTGGCCAATGGACGCGGCGAGACCGCACTCCATATTGCCGTGCAAAGGCGTGACATCGCCATGGTCCGGGCACTGATCGCCGCCGGGGCCGACGCCGACATCCAGGACAATATCGCAGGCAAATCGCCGCGCGATTATGCGACAGAGGATATGCGAGCAACCGCCGTGCTCGCGGCGCTCAACGCACGCCGTCCTGCCGCTGCGGCGACCCCGTCGGTAGCAGGGCCGAACTGAGCATCGTCTAACGCCCGATATCGCCCTCTGATGTAAAGGCCGCCAGATCGGGGTCTGCTGCGAAGGTCAGCCGTCGCATCGCCAGCCGGCCGATGCGCAGCGTTTCGCTGCGGCGTCGCGCCGGTGCCAGCGGATGATCCATCCCTTCACGCACCACCACCGCGTCATAGCGATCGGCAACGATCAGCCCGCACCGTTCAGGCTGACGTTCGGCAAGCAGGGCGGTATCGAGCGCGGGGGTCAAGGCCCAGTAGAAGCGATCGCACCAGTCGAGATAGTCGGGCCATTTGGTATCGGCGATCAGATCGGCACGCGCTACCTTGATCTCGACGATGCTGATATGCCCCCTCGAGTCGATGGCCACCATATCGGCGCGTCGCCCGTTCGGCAGAGGCACCTCGCACAGCACGCTTTGACCGCGATGGTGGAACAGCCGGGCAAGCCCGCGCGCGACATCGCTGGCGCAACAGTCAGGAGCGATCGAGGCCATCGACCCTGTCTATCGCGCCCTTGGAACAAAGCAAGACCCCGAACGCGGGGGAGCGTCCGGGGCCTTGCCCGCGACCCGAAGGACTCGGCTGTGCGAGTTTCCTCCGGAACAGGTGCAGCGCGACAAAGCGCCGATCAGCGATAGAAGATATGATTGCCCAGCCGCGCAACCCGCGGGCGGTTCCAGCCGGGGGATACATAAGTCGCATGAAAGAACATCGCGCCAGGTGCGGGATTGCGCCATTGCTCGGCCCGCGCGATGCGGGCGATGGCGACCGCGTTGCGCCATGTCCGGTTTTCCGGTGGCGTCGGCACAACGCCCCGGCGGACAAAGGAAAATTGCCCGCGCTGGGTCAACACTTCGCATGGCGTAGGCGCGAACCGCCCCGATGCGGCCCGCGCCAGGATGACATGCGCCACCGCAAGCTGGCCTTCGAGCGGCTCGCCCCCCGATTCGAAATAGACGCCGGTGGCGATGCACCGCAGCGCCTGGTCCTCAGGTTCGCTCCACGGCATTGCCGCGACCATGTCAGCAAGCGAATCATGCGCAATCGCCGGCGGCGTTGCGCTCTCGTCTGCGCGAGTATCTGCCTGATCGACTTGCGGTGCAGGCTCGAAAATGACGTCACCGGGGACAATCGGCGCAATGTCCTGCGCCAAACCGGGAACGGTCATCGCCACGGCAGCCAGTGCAGTCAGACCGACAGCACCAGCGGTGGCAAACGTGAAAATGCGACTCATCGGGTCTTCAAAATCGGCGGAGCGGTCGAAACGCGGGAAATGGACCCTCTCAATTGAGGATCGGCACCTCCCGTTTTCGCCCTCCGACTGCGTGTTTGCCCGGGAACCGGTGTGGTTCCAATCCGTTTGGTCCATATAGTCATGGATAAACGGACGCGAGGCAACCTTCGCGCCTGTGGTGGACGCGCCATTGTGCGCTGCACCATAAAAGGTCAAGCAGCGCCAATCGTTTCAGCGGCGAACCGTTGCGCATCCGCGATATCCAGTTCGATAACCCATAGATCGGGGTCCGATTGTCGGCGTCGCGCGATCGCGTCGGCCTGTGCCGCCGCACCGTCGCAAGCCGACGTCGATATCGTCCGCCACCCGTCCGATCCGTCGAGCGCTGTGGCACGTTCGAGCAGCAGATGCCGCGCGCCCCTTTCGGCGCATTCGACCAGTATCGCCCCCGCCTGATCATCGCCACGATGAATCACCGTTCCGAATCCGCCTGCGGCATTGACCCGGCGAATCAGCGCCGACACCAGCATCGCGCTGGTCAGGCGCGGCGGTGGCCGGTCATACTCCGGCATAGCCGGACAGGCTCGACAGCGCGAAAGACGAGCGCATGAAGGTGCCGGTGCCGCGCGCTACTTCTTCGCCATCGGCGTCGAGCAGATAGGCTTCGGCGACATACACCCGCCGCCGCCCGCTCAGCCAGCGGCCGTGCGCGGTTGCCGGGCCAGCCCTGATCGGGCGAGTAAACAGCAGGTTGAAGGCGGTGGTCAGCAAAAACCGGTCGCTGACCAAGCTGTTCGCGGCATAAAAGGCCGCATCGTCGAGCATCTTGAAATAGCTGGTGCCATGCGCCGCCCCGGCCGCGTGATAATAGTCGGGCAGAATGTCGAAAGCGATGCTGGCGCGCCCGCTCTGCGCTATTGTCAGCCGCGACGGAAAAAAGCGGTTGATCGGTGCAGCGGCATATAGCGATTCGAGCGCACGGAAATGCACAAGCTCACCTGCACTCGGCTCAGCGTCGTTCATGTCCACTCAGGCCGCGTCACGCGCCTCGTCCCCGGTGAGGATCGCATAAAGCGCCTCTGCGGTGCGTGCGCCGCGCAGCCTTGCGACCGCGCCCTCGTCACGCAGAAAGCGCGAGACTTGCGCCAACGCCTTAAGATGATCAGCCCCGGCATCGAGCGGCGACAAGAGCACAAACGCCAGATCGACCGGCAGCGCATCGATTGCCTCGAAATCGACCGGTCGTGCGAACTGGATGAACAGCGCCCGCACTCCCGACAGCCCCGGGATACGCGCATGGGGCACCGCCATGCCCCGCCCAAACGCGGTCGAGCCGAGCCGCTCTCGCTCGAGCAAAGCTTCCGTAGCCTCGCTGGCGTCGAGACCGAGCGCGGACGCCGCCAGATTGCCGGCGAGCGGAAAAAAGGCGCGCTTGGATTCCACCATTTGCTGCGCGCGCACAGTGGCGGGGTAAACGAGATCGGACAAACGGTTCATGGATATGGTCACGTAATGGGGGAGCAAGGAAACGGTCGGCATCGCCGCAAGCGGTCAGCTACGGGTGTGACGCCATCGTCCCTGTTGCGTGTCAGGCCGCGCCCATAGCGGCAGCCGACCCGAATATCCACCCATCACATGCCCACCCCTGTTCAGACCGTATCACCCCCGCTTCGGCTCGACCCAGCCGATCGTGCCGTCGTTGCGGCGATAGACCATATTATGGTCGCCGGTTGCCGCGTTGACGAACAACAAAGCTGTCGTGTTGCGCAAATCGAGCATCATCACTGCATCCGACACGCTGGCGGTGGGGATGTCGACGCGGGTCTCGGCGATGATCGCCGGTGCATCGCCGACCTCGTCGTCGGACACATCGGCCTCGAACACGGTATAGCCAGCGTCGAGATCGAGATCGCCGACCGGCGCAGCCGCGCCGCTGCTGCCATTCTTGTCCTTCAGCCGCCGCATGTAGCGTCGCAACTGCTTTTCGATCTTGTCGGCTGCACCCTCGAAAGCAACATGCGCCTCCTGCGCCTGATGATGCCCCTTGAGCACCACGCCCTGCATGACGTGCGCCACAATATCCGATGTCACCGATTCATGCGGCCCGCGCCCGAAGGTAGCGTGGGCGGAAATCGCTCGGGAGAAATATTTGTCGGCTATCGCGTTCATCCGGTCAGAGACATGGGTCTGGAGGGCAGCGCCTGTTTCGAGCTGGTGGCCGGATACGCGGATTTCCATGTGTTTTCTCCTTGCAGTGGCGCGACAGTCGCGCCGTCGTGACGGTCCGATGCTCGGGCATCTTGTGCGGACCTTTCCCTCCCTTAACGCTCCTCCTTCAGGCCTGTTGCGCCCACAACGCATTATCTATCATGGCAATGAACGCGGCGTGCCGCGCCAGCTCGGTGGCACTCGCCGCATGGGCGCGCGGAGCGCGGAACGGGCGCTCGCCGTGCGCGCCCTGCAAATCGATCGATGACAGTGGCCCTGCCGAAGCAGCATTGGCTAGCCCGAGTCCGATCTGCCGCCCGCCGGTCATCTCGACATACAGCTGCGCGAGCAGTTCCGCATCGAGCAGCGCGCCATGCTTGACCCGGTGGCTGCGATCGATGCCGTAGCGGGTGCACAGCGCGTCGAGGCTGTGCTTCGCCCCTGGGTGCAGTTTGCGCGCCATCGCCACGGTATCGACCATCCGGCTGCGGTCGAGCAGCGGGCGACCGGCACGTTTCAGTTCGGCATCGACGAAGCCGAAATCGAACATCGCATTATGCGCGATGAGATTGGCATCATCGCCGAGGAATGCGAGAAACTCGTCGATTACCTCGACAAATTTGCGTTTGTCGGCCAGAAATGCGTCGGACAGTCCGTGCACCGCCTGCGCCTCGGCGGGCATCGGCCGCTCCGGATTGAGATAGACATGATATGTGTTGCCGGTCTCGACCCGGCCGATCATCTCGATGCAGCCGATTTCAACCAGCCGGTCGCCTCCATTGGCGTTCAGCCCAGTGGTCTCGGTATCGAAAATAATCTCACGCATGTTACAAAAACTATGCGCCCCTCTCCGCCCTAAGGCAAGCGACGACAGCGGCCAGTTGTGCGCGGGTTTCGGCCAATGACGCTCCGGTTTCGATAAGCTGATCCGCGCGCGCGCGCTTGTCGGCATCGGGGGTCTGGCGGGCGAGGATATCGTCGAATTTCTCGACCGTCATACCCGGTCGCGCGAGGACGCGGCGGCGCTGCTCCTCTACGGGAGCGGAGACGACGATGATCCGGTCGACCGCCGAAAATCCGCCTTTCTCGAACAGCAGCGGAATATCGAGAACGACCATGGGCTGGTCGCGGTTGGCTGCCATGAACTCGGCTTGCGCCTCGGCGACGGCGGGATGGACGATGCGTTCCAGCCGCCGCAGTGCATCGGCATTGCCGAACACCAGCGCGCCGAGCTTGGCGCGGTCGAGACCGCTCGGGCCGGTGGTGCCGGGGAACGCGGCTTCGATCAGCGGCAGCATCGCCCGGCCAGGGGCTTGCAAGCGGTGCACCTCGGCATCGGCGTCGAACACCGGCACACCCAGATCGCGCAGCATCGCGGCGACGGTCGATTTGCCCATGCCAATTGAACCAGTCAGGCCGACGAGCAAAGGTCGAGAGGAATCGACTGTCATGCGATCAGCAGTTCACGCAATTCTTCGTCATGTTCGCGCGGAGGAGCGGCCCCGAAGAACAGCTCGAACGCCAGCGCTGCCTGCCCGACCAACATCTCCAACCCGTCGATCGTCGCCAGCCTGCAATCCTCCGCCTGGGCGATCAGGTCGGTGACCAGCGGCGCATAGACGATGTCATAGACGATGGCATCGCTCGGCAATGGCGAGAGGTCGATCGCCAGCGGCTCCTGCCCCGCCATGCCCAGCGCACTGGCATTGACCAGCAGCGCAGCCGACGGCAGCGCCGAACCCAGCGGCAGCGCCTTACCCTTCAAGCCTAAGGCGGCCAGCAACATGCTGGCTTTCAGCACATTGCGGTTGAGGATGGTCACCGGGCCGACATCCATTCGTGACAGTGCAAACAAGATTGCGCGCGCCGCCCCGCCTGCACCGACAACGACCACTGGCTTGCCCGCCAGATTGCTGCCCGCAAGCGGCGCATAAAAACCACCGGCATCGGTATTGGTAGCAAACAGCGCACCACTCTCATCACGCGCAATGGTATTGGCTGCGCCGATGCTGGTACGAACCCCACCGGGATCTGCGACGAAATCGAGCACTGCAATCTTGTGCGGGATGGTAATGTTGCAGCCACGCCAGTCGGGGTCGTCGCGCCGACGCCCGACATAGGCAGCGAGCTCGTCGGGGCGGACATGGCAGCGCCGGTAGCGGCCTGCGATCCCGAGCTTCTCCATCCAGAAACCATGGATCAATGGGGATTTCGACTGTGCTATCGGGTCGCCGATCACCTCGGCATAGATTCCGCCCGGCCCCGGCGTATCCGGCGTCGCATCGACACTCATGACCCCATCGCCCCGCGCAGCCTGAGATAGCCGAGCAGCGGCAGCAGTGGCATGCCTGATATGGTGAAATGATCGCCGCGCAAGCCGGAGAACAACTGCACCCCCGCTCCCTCGATACGAAAGCAGCCGACACAGCCTGCTATTGCAGGCCATTCGGCGTCGAGATAGGTTTCAATGAACGCATCGGACAGCGGGCGCACCAGCAGCCGCGCTTCCTCGACATGACGCCACACCGGCGCGCCACCCTCGGCCACCACAACCGCGCTGGTCAGCCGCATCTCACGACCTGAAAATGCCTGCAAATGCTGAACAGCGTTGTCACGGCTGTCCGGCTTGTCGAACAGGCGACCGTCAACCGAAACGACGGAATCGCTGCCAATTACCAAAGCATGCGGGTTCTGCCGCGCGATCTTGATCGCCTTCAACTCCGCCAGAGCATCTGCAATCGCTCGCGGAGTCTGATTCTGAGCAAGCAGCGCCGCTTTCATCGCGCCCTCATCGACATGCGCAGGCTTCACGGCATATTCGACGCCCGCCGCATCGAGCATCTCCCGGCGACTGGCACTTTGCGAGGCGAGGATCAGCGCCGGCGTCATGGCTCCACCCCATGGATAGCGGCAGCACGGCGATCCTCGCACAGCCGGATGATCGCCGCTGCTGTTTCCTCGATCGAGCGGCGCGTAACATCGATCACCGGCCAGTCGTTGTCGGCGAACATCCGCCGCGCATAGGCCAACTCGCGCTTGACTGCTTCTTCGTCGGCATAGGCTGTCGCCCGATCCTCCCCCAGCGCCGACAACCGGTTCCTGCGCACCGCGACAAGTCGGTCGGCACTGGTGGTCAACCCGACCACCAGCGGATTTTGCAGCGCATAGAGGATCGGCGGCGGCGGCGATTCGGGAACGATGGGAATATTGGCGGTCTTGTAACCGCGGTTGGCGAGATAGATGCTGGTCGGCGTTTTCGAGGAACGCGAGACGCCGGCAAGGACAATATCGGCGTCCTCCCATCCCTCCGAAGCGATGCCATCGTCATGTGCAATGGTGAAATGGATCGCCTCGACCCGCGCAAAATAGGCCGCATCGAGCAAATGCTGCCCGCCCGGCCTTGCCTTGGCCTCCTGCCCGAGCATCTGTGACAAGGCATCAGTGACGGTATCGAGCGCCGCCACCGCCGGCAGGCCGAGCGCGGCGCAACGCAGTTCCAGCTCGCTTCTCAGCTCGCGATTGACCAGAGTGAACAGCACCAGCCCGGGATTGTCGGCAACTTCGATCAATATCCGTTCGAGATGCGCGCGGTTGCGCACCATCGGCCAGAAATGGCGGGTAACGGCGACACCATCGAACTGCGCCAGCGCTGCCTTGGCGATATTTTCCAGCGTTTCGCCGGTGGAATCGGACAGGAGGTGCAGGTGTAGCTTCATCACTGGCCATCTTTGTGGATACACTGTGGATAAGGCAAGGGAGCGATGCGGGGAGCATATTCGCTCCCGCACCCAGCCGATTCCATCCACAGCTCCATCCCCCACCCTCGCAAATCGTCCACAGCCTGTGGATAACGGGGACGGATCATGTGACTCGCCATGACGTTGCGAGTCGATTTCCGCCACCTGTTGGCAAAGCCGGGAACGACGGTTATGCCCCCGCTACCAACTCCCCATCAGCTTTCATCAATAAAGAAAGACTCTATTTTGATTATAGGAGGATGTCCGTCCGCGCCAAACGATGGGGCCATGCTCAATGTGATGCACGGAAATCGTATCGATCCACCGCCGCTATGGCTGATGCGTCAGGCTGGACGCTATCTGCCCGAGTATCGCGCGCTCAGAGCCGAGAAGGGCGGGTTCCTCGAGCTGGTGCATGACAGCGCCGCCGCCTGCGAGGCGACGCTGCAACCACTGCGGCGCTTCGAGTTCGATGCGGCGATCCTCTTCTCCGACATTCTCGTCATCCCCCACGCCATGGGCCAGGATCTGTGGTTCGAGACCGGTGAAGGCCCGCGTCTTGCGCCCCGCCTCGCCGAAGTGGCGCTGGAAACGCTTACGCCCGCCCCTGAGCGGCTTGATCCGGTGTATGCGACCATCCGGCTACTCTGTGCCGCTTTGCCCGCAGGACGGGCTCTGTTGGGCTTTGCGGGCAGTCCTTGGACAGTCGCGACCTATATGGTCCATGGCGCAGGCTCCAAAGACCATAGCGCCGCTCGCCGCATGGCCTATGGCGAGCGCGGGCGTTTCGCCGCGCTAATCGATGCCATCGTCGATGCCACCACCGATTATCTGATCAAGCAGATCGAGGCGGGGGTCGATGCGGTGCAGCTGTTCGACAGCTGGGCCGGCAGCCTTGCACCGGACGAGTTCGACCGCTGGGTGATCGAGCCCAACCGCGCCATCGTCGAGCGCGTTCGCGCCGCCTGCCCTGGCGTGCCGATCATCGGATTTCCCAAAGGAGCAGGCGCAAAACTCGCCGCATACGCCGCCGGAGTCCGCCCCGATGTGCTCGGGCTCGACGAAACGGTCGATCCGGCTTGGGCGAACATTGTGCTTCCGCCCGATCTACCGGTGCAGGGCAATCTCGATCCGTTGCTGCTGATCGCCGGTGGCGACGCACTCGACGCGCGTATCGATGCCATCCGAGCAGCATTTCCGACGCGCCCGCATGTTTTCAATCTTGGGCACGGCATATTGCCCGATACCCCAATTACGCATGTCGAACAGCTGGTGCGGCGGTTGCGCTCTTAGTCGCCCCGTCGCCCCGGACTTGATCCGGGGCCGCTGGCAGCCTAGCGCAATGCTGATAGCGGCCCCGGGTCAAGCCCGGGGTGACGGGGGCGTGTTGACAACATGACGGACTTCCTCACCTCCGCCTACCCATGGCTCAAATCCATTCACCTGATCTTTGTCATCTTCTGGATGGCGGGGATGTTCGCCTTTCCGCGCTTCCTCGTCTACCATCAGGAGGGGTTGGCCGATCCCGCCGAATGCGCTCGTTGGATCGAGCGCGAGGGAAAGCTGCGCAAGATCATCCTCAATCCGGCGATGATCATTGTCTGGCTGCTCGGGCTGCTGCTCGCTCAGACCATCGGCACATGGGATGAAGGCTGGTTCCACGCCAAGCTTGGGGTGGTACTCGCGCTGTCCGCCTATCATGGCTGGATGATCGGCTACGCGCGTAAACTTACCCAGCCTGGCGCGACATTGCTGACCGGCAAGCAACTCCGCCTGATCAACGAAATCCCTGGGTTGTCGACGATTGCTATCGTCATTCTGGTGATCGTCAAACCCTTTTAAGCCCGTGCCGCCGCGTTGACAGTCGCGCCGCTGACTCCTAAACGACCGCCATCGGTTGGGCTTGTCCCGACCGCTTCCTCATCCGCGCGACGTAGCGATTCCCCATCGCACAGACCCGCTGCTCCACATTCTGGACCGCCCGGTAACCGCGCCATTTCCCACCGGAACCCGATATGCATCTCAAAGACCTGAAAAAGAAAACCCCCGCCGAGCTGGTCGAAATGGCCGAAGTGCTCGGTGTCGAGGGTGCATCGACCCTGCGCAAGCAGGACATTATGTTCTCGATCCTCAAGGCGATGGCCGAGGATGGCGAGGAAATCACCGGATCGGGGACGATCGAGGTGCTGCAGGACGGTTTCGGCTTCCTGCGCAGCGCCGAGGCCAATTATCTCGCGGGTCCCGACGACATCTATGTCAGCCCCAATCAGGTGCGCAAACATGGCCTGCGCACCGGCGATACCGTCGAAGGCGAGATTCGCGCGCCCAAGGACGGCGAACGCTATTTCGCGCTGACCAAGCTGATCAGCGTCAATTTCGACAATCCCGAGGCCGTGCGCCACCGCGTCAATTTCGACAATCTGACACCGCTCTATCCGAACGAGAAGCTGACGCTCGACACGCTCGATCCGACCCAAAAGGACATGTCCGCCCGCGTCATCGATCTGGTCAGCCCGCAGGGCAAGGGTCAGCGCACACTGATCGTCGCCCCGCCGCGTGTCGGCAAGACGGTGATGCTGCAGAATATCGCCAAGGCGATCACCGACAATCACCCCGAGGTGTTCCTGATCGTCCTCTTGGTCGATGAACGGCCCGAGGAAGTCACCGACATGCAGCGTAGCGTCAAAGGCGAGGTCGTCTCCTCGACCTTCGACGAACCCGCGACGCGCCACGTGCAGGTGGCGGAAATGGTTATCGAGAAGGCCAAGCGACTGGTCGAGCACAAGAAGGATGTCGTCATCCTGCTCGACTCGATCACCCGTCTCGGCCGCGCCTACAACACCGTCGTGCCCAGTTCGGGCAAGGTGCTGACCGGCGGTGTCGATGCCAATGCGCTGCAACGCCCCAAGCGTTTCTTTGGCGCGGCGCGCAATATCGAGGAAGGCGGATCGCTGTCGATCATCGCCACCGCGCTGATCGATACCGGTTCGAAGATGGACGAGGTCATCTTCGAAGAGTTCAAGGGTACGGGTAACTCCGAAATCGTTCTCGACCGCAAGGTCAGCGACAAGCGCATTTTCCCTGCGCTCGACGTCGGCAAGTCGGGCACCCGCAAGGAAGAGCTGCTGCTCGACAAGAACAAGCTGTCGAAAATGTGGGTGCTGCGCCGCATCCTGATGCAGATGGGCACCATCGACGCGATGGAGTTCCTGCTCGACAAGATGAAAAATTCCAAGACCAACGAGGATTTCTTCGATTCGATGAACCAGTAAGGCGCGGAGACAAGCGCTATGCCTGTCCTCGAGCATGCCCTGTTGCCGGTTCGCACCGGCATGGAGGCAGCGTTCGAGGCGGCGATGGTCGAGGCGCAGCCGCTGATCGCTGCCTCGCCGGGTTTTCTCGGTTTGGAGCTGCGGCGTCCTGCGGATGGCGGCGCGACCTATCTGTTGCTTGTCCATTGGCGATCGATCGAGGACCATCGCGACGGCTTCCGCTGCTCCGATCGCTATCAGGCATGGCGCACGGTGCTTCACGGCTTCTACGATCCGATGCCTGAAGTGCGCTATTTCGACGATTTCGCCTGACGCAGGTGACAAGCGGAAGCGGCCCGCATAGCATCGCACCATGTCCGACGAGATGATCGAAATCGCCCGCCTTGTTTCGCGCCCTGAAGCGCTGACGGTACAGGCGATGCTCGATGCGGCTGGCATCCTTTGCCATGTCGGCGGCGCGTGGCACGCCAGTCTGTCGGTCGAGATCGTCGCGCTCGGCGGCTTCCGTCTGACGGTGCCGCGTGTGCACTATGCGGACGCCAGTATGATCGTGCGAGAAATGCAGCGCAAAGGTCCTGCGCAGTTCAGCGAAGCGCATCGCCGTCGCGTTCTGCACCTGCTTGCAGTTCTGGCCGTGCTTGTACTGCCGCCGCTGTGGCTAGCCTATGTGATGGACGATCGCCCGCAATCGCTGCTCGAAGCTGCCCTCGTCCCGCTGTTTCTGCTCGCCACTCCAGTAGCACCGCAGGGCAGTGGCGACTATTATCTGCTGCGGGAAGGTGAGGAGGCTTAACCCGCCTTTGCCAGCTGCATCCCCATCTTTTCCCACAACATATTCACCGCCTTCAGCGGGCGTACCATCACTTTGAAATCCTTGACTAAACCGTCGTTGTCGAAAGTGATCAAATCGATGCCGTTGAGGAAAATGCTGTCGATGGTCGCGGTGAATTCCATCATCAGATGGTCGCCATCGACAATCTCGCGAACATATGTGAAGCTCGGCTCGCTGCCCAGCACATGGCCGGCGGCGTCGAGATAGGCGAATACCCTGTCGCGTCCGGCTTGCGGCGTGTGCACCACAGGAGAGTGGAACACCGCATCCTTGGCCAGCAATGCGCGCAGCGCTTCCGGGTCTTTGCCGCCGCTGAAATAGGCGTGCCAACGCGCTTGGCCGAGTTTGGCGTTCTCTCCGCCGCTCATGCCAGATGCTCCGCAAAAAACGCTGCCGTTCGTGAATCCGCCAAAACCGCCCCCTCTTCATGCCGCCGAGCACCGGTTTCGGTGGCAAAACCATGGTCGAGTCCGGGATAGTCGCACAATGTCACCTTCGGATGATCGTCGAGCCCCGCGTGCATCGCCGCCTGTGCGTCCGGCCCGACCAGATGGTCGGCTCCCGCAACGTGCAGCATCAGCGGATGGGCGATGCCATGCTGCTCGTCGAGCATCTGGTCGATATGCACGCCATAATAGCCGACCGAGGCATTCACGTCGGTCCGCGCCGCCGCCATATACGCAAGCTTGCCCCCGGCGCAGTAGCCGACCAAACCGACGCGCGCGATCGGCGCATGCCCGGCAATACCGGCGCGGATCGCCTTGATAGTTGATTCGATATCGATCACGCCGTCGTTGAAATCATATCGACCAAAATAGCCGAACGCTTGCTGCAGCTCCGCCTCGACATCGGGGTTCAGTTCTATACCAGCCGCGAACCGCCAGAAAATTTCGGGCGCAACCGCCAGATAGCCCTCGTCCGCCAGTTTGTCGCATTTCTGGACGATGCCCGGGTTGACTCCGAAAATCTCGGGCACGACAATGATCGCCGCTTTCGGGGTCCCTTCCGGAGAGGCGACATAGACGCCCATATCTCCGACTTTTGCGTTGGTACTCATAACAGGGCCTTTCCGCTGTGGCGTGCTTCGTGGGCGATCAGCCAGGCCTTGGTGACCGGCCCCTCGCCCGCACTGTAATTTTCTCTCGCCCCGCCGCTCGATGTGACGCGGTGGCACGGGATGATTATCGGATAGGGGTTGTGCGCGCAGGCTCCACCGACCGCACGCGCACCGCTGTCATGCGCCGTGGCGAGCGTGCCATAGGTTAGCGTCTCGCCATAAGGCACGCTGGCGATTGCGGCGCGGAGTGCCTCGCCGCCCGCACTGGTCATGGCGACCAGGGGCAGTTCGAAGTCCTGACGTTCACCCAGAAAATACTCGGTCAATTGCGCTGCCGCTGTTGCGACTGGTGACGCCGCTGGTGCATCGACCAAGGATTTCGTGCCCATTTCCGCCAATATCGCGATCCGCGTCACCACCTCGGCATCGCCCTCGACGGTGATGACACCGATCGGCGTTGCCAGTCGCGCATGATGGGGTGCATAAGCCATGACGCACAGCGTAGCAGGAGCGGTGCGACTGGCTCAAGCGGGGAGTGGCCCATGAAGATCAAGATCACCGTCGATTGCACCCCTGTCGAGGCGCGCAATTTTCTGGGGCTCCCAGACGTCGCCCCGCTGCACGACATCTACCTCGACAAGATGAAGGGGTTGATGGACAAGGGCATCACGCCGGACATGGTCGGCGATGTGGTCAAAAGCTGGTCAAGCATGGGCGATGCCGGTGTCGCAATCGCGCAGCAACTGTTCGGTCAGATCGGCAGCACCCTGACCGGCAACAAGGGCGGCAAGAGCTGAGCGATACGACGACCGATCGCCAGACAATTTTCGCGCTGTCGAGCGGCTCGCCGCCCGCAGCGATTGCCGTGCTGCGGATCAGCGGGCCGCAGGCGGGTGCGGCGTTATTGGCGCTTGCGGGTTCGCTGCCGACTCCGCGACAAGCCAGCCTCCGCCACATTGTTCACCCGCATAGCGGTGACCCGCTCGATTCGGTGCTGATCCTATGGTTCCCTGGCCCCGCAACGGCGACCGGTGAGGATCTGGCAGAAATCCATGCGCATGGCGGTCGCGGCGTGGTCCGCGCCATAGAAGCGGCGCTTGCCACTCTGCCCGACCTACGCGCAGCCGAACCCGGCGAATTCACTCGCCGCGCGCTGCTCAACGGCCGCATCGACCTCGCCGAGGCCGAAGGATTGGCCGATCTGCTTGCCGCCGAAACCGAAAGTCAGCGCAAGGCGGCGCTCGCGCTGGCTGGCGGCACCCTGTCGCGGGAGGTCGCCCGCTGGCAGGATCAGCTGCTGATGCTGTCGGCGCGGGTGGAGGCGTTGCTCGACTTTTCGGATGAGGATGATATCGCGTCCGATGTCGCCGCCCTTGACGCAATAAGTGAACAGATACAAGTACTTGAGGCGAGGTGGCGGCGCTGGGTGGCACTCCCCGATGCAGAACGGCTGCGCGACGGAATCACTGTCGCCATTGCCGGACCACCCAATGCCGGCAAATCCACCCTGCTCAACGCCCTCGCCCGACGGGAGGCCGCCATCGTCTCACCCACAGCAGGGACGACCCGCGACGTCATCGAGGTGCCGCTGGCGCTTAATGGCATTCCATTCCGCTTTGCCGACACCGCCGGGCTGCATGAAGGGGCTGGCGACGCGATCGAGGTCATCGGCATGCAGCGTGCGCGCGTCTGGCTCGACAGCGCCGACTTGATCCTGTGGCTTGGTTATCCTTCCGATGCCCCTGCTCGCCCCGGAGTATGCCGCGTGGCTGCCCAGTCTGACCGTCGCTCCGCCGAACCTGGCTGGCAGCCGCACGCCGCCGCAGCAGATCTCATCCTATCTGCCGCGACCGGCGACGGTCTTGACGACCTCCATCACTGGCTAGTGAACGCTGCGCGCACTTTGATCCCCGGCGAAGGCGACGTCGCCATCAACCGCCGCCATCGCGCCGCCCTGATCGAAGCGATGGCAGCAGTCGAGCGGCCCAGTCCCGACCCATTGATCCTTGCAGAACAACTTCGCACCGCCCGCCTTGCCATCGACAGCATCACCGGCGGCGCAGGCACCGAAGCGATGCTCGACGCGCTGTTCGGGCGGTTCTGTATCGGCAAATAGCGAAGACGTTCCACGTGGAACAGCGCCATGGTTTCGCAAGGACGCGACATGCGCTATGGGCGCGGCCATGTCTTCCCACCACGACATCATCATCATTGGCGGCGGCCACGCCGGGGTCGAGGCGGCCTGCGCCGCTGCTCGCGTCGGCGCGCGTGATGGATTGCGCGTCGCGTTGGTCAGCTTCGATCCCGGAAAGATCGGAGCAATGTCGTGCAACCCGGCGATCGGTGGGCTCGGCAAGGGGCATCTGGTGCGCGAGGTCGATGCCTTCGACGGGGTGATCGCCCGCGCCGCAGACGCGGGCGCGATCCACCACCGGATGCTCAACGCCAGCAAGGGTGCCGCTGTACAAGGGCCGCGCGTCCAGGCCGACCGCACCCGCTTCGGTGTAGCGGTGCGTGCGAGAATCGCGGCGCAGCCCAACCTCGACATTCTCGCCGGAGAGGCTGCCGCTCTGGACGAGAATGGTAGTGGGATCTCCGGGATCATCCTCGCCGATGGCCGCATCCTCCACGCGCCCGCCGTCATCCTCGCCACCGGCACCTTCCTCGGCGGTCGTCTGTTCCGTGGCGAAGAAGTGCATGACGGTGGTCGCATCGACGAGGCCGGGGCGACCCGCCTCGCTCAGCAACTGCGCACCGCTGCGCTGCCCATGGCGCGGCTCAAGACCGGAACCCCGCCCCGACTCGATGGACGGAGCATCGACTGGGCAGCGCTTGAAGAACAGCCGAGCGATAGTGGCGCCTGGACCATGTCGGCGATGACGCCCGCGCGCGTTCTGCCGCAGGTTAGTTGCTTCATCACCCGCACCACCCTGGAATCGCATGATGTCGTCCGCGCCAATCTCCACCGCTCGCCGTTGTTCAGCGGCGCGATCGGTGCGCGTGGGCCTCGCTACTGCCCGTCGATCGAGGACAAGATCCATCGCTTTGCCGACCGCGAATCCCATCAGATATTCCTCGAACCCGAGGGGCTCGACACGCACCTCGTCTATCCCAACGGCATTTCCACCTCGTTACCAGCCGACGTTCAGCTCGCTATGCTTCGCACCATGCCCGGTCTCGCACAGGTCGACATGGTCGTGCCGGGCTATGCAGTCGAATATGACCATATCGACCCCCGCGCGCTCGACCGCACATTGATGGTTCGCTCAATGCCCGGACTTTACTGCGCCGGGCAGATCAACGGCACCACCGGCTATGAGGAAGCGGCGGCGCAAGGGCTAATCGCTGGCATCAACGCCGCCTTGCGCGTCGCTGGCCGGGATCCGCTAATACTGGAGCGCTGGACGAGCTATATCGGCGTGATGATCGACGATTTGGTGTTGCAGGGCGTAACCGAACCCTATCGTATGCTCACAGCACGCGCCGAACACCGTCTCCGCCTGCGCGCCGACAATGCCGAGACGCGGCTTTCGGCTATCGCCGGGTCAATCGGTGCGCTTAGTGCTGCACGCAAGACAGCGGTCGCCGAGCGCCAGGCGCAGCGTGCCTCCGGTCGCGCCGCGCTCGATGGCGATCTCGATACCGCCGCGATGCGCGCCGCAGACATAGCGCTACCTGCCGACGGCGTCCGCCGACCGCTCGGCCATTGGGCGACCGTTGCCGATAGCGCGACGTTGAGCCGCCTGATCGCCGCCGACTCTGTGCTAGCCACTCTGCCATCACCGATCATTGACGAACTCGTCGAGGATGCCCGCTACGCCCCCTATATCGCTCGCCACGACTCCGAACTGCGCGCGCTCGCCGCCAATGAACGAGTGCTGCTCGATCCAGCGCTCGATTATGCCGGTATTGGGGGCCTCTCGACCGAGATGATCGAACGGCTCGACTCCGCGCGCCCCGAGACACTCGGACAGGCGGGGCGGATAGCCGGGATCACTCCCGCCGCGCTTACCGCCATCCTCGTCCACAGCCGTCGCTCCGCCGCATGACCTTACTCACCGACGAAGCCGACGCCCGCGCATGGATCGCCTCACTGCCCGGCGTTTCACGTGAAACAATCGAGCGGCTCGATGCCTTCGCTGCATTGCTTACCGCAGAAAATACGCGCCAGAATCTCGTCGCTGCCTCAACCCTCGGCCTCGCGCTATGGGTCCGGCATATCGCCGACAGCGCCCAACTTCTCTGCCTCGCACCCACGACTGGCGGTCGCTGGATCGATCTCGGCAGTGGCCCAGGTCTACCCGGCTTCATCATCGCGATCCTCGCCCCGCAGTGGCATATGACGCTGGTCGAGTCGCGCCGCTTGCGCTGCGATTTCCTTCGCACCGCCGTCACCGATCTTGGCCTCGAAGCTCAAGTCACGGTCGCTCAACAGCGCGTCGAGGCGCATCGTGAAGGTCGCTACGATGTTATATCGGCCAGAGCCTTCGCCCCGCTCCCGGCGTTGCTCGCCGCTGCCACGCATTTGTCGCAACAATCGACCACTTGGCTGCTGCCAAAAGGCAGAAACGCAGTAAATGAGCTTTCAACCTTGCCGCAAGCATGGCAGAAACTGTTTCACGTGGAACCCAGCCGCACCGATTCCGACGCGCGAATCCTAGTTGGCTCCGGCTCCTTTGCTTGAACCGGTCATCACAAGGCGCAAAAGGGCATGATTCGCATCGCGATCGCCAACCAGAAGGGCGGGGTGGGCAAGACCACCACCGCCATCAACCTCGCCACCGCGCTTGCAGCGACTGGGTGGCGCGTGCTGCTGATCGATCTCGATCCACAGGGCAATGCCTCGACCGGGCTTGGCATCGGCAGCCAATCGCGCGGCCTGTCCTCATATGATATCCTCGCCGGAGAGGCGACGGTGACCGAAGCGGCCATTGCTACCCGCATTCCCCGCCTCGATCTGGTTCCCGCCACCGTCGATCTTTCGGGATCGGAGGTCGAGCTGGTCAACGTCGAGGATCGCACTCACCGGCTTGGCCGTGCGCTTGATGACGTCATGCCGGGGAAATGGGACATCTGTCTCGTCGATTGCCCGCCGTCGCTGGGCATGCTGACACTGAACGCGCTCACCGCCGCCCATTCGGTGCTGGTGCCGCTGCAATGCGAGTTTTTCGCGCTCGAAGGGCTTAGCCAGCTTTTGCAAACGGTCGAACGCATCCGCGCGCGCTTCAATCCCGATCTCGCTATCCTCGGCGTGGTGCTGACGATGTTCGACCGGCGTAACCGCCTGACCGATCAGGTATCCGCCGATGTCCGCGAATGCCTCGGCACCGTGGTTTTTTCGAGCGTCATCCCGCGCAATGTGCGCTTGTCGGAAGCGCCAAGCCATGGCCTGCCCGCTTTGGTTTATGACCATCGTTGCTCAGGCTCGGTCGCCTATATCGAGCTGGCGCGCGAAGTCATTGCACGGCTTCCCACGCTGCGTCAGGCGGCATGAGCATGGCAGGCGAGCTGAGCGACGACGAAGCCACTGTCCGCATCACCCCGCTTGGCGCGCCGAAGGCGAAGCGTCCCGGAGGGCTGGGGCGTGGCCTGTCGGCATTGCTCGGCGACATCCAAGCCGATGTCCCGCTCAACGCCCCCGCCAGCCAACGCAACGGTTTCTCGATGCTGGCCATCGCCGATGTCCATCCCCACCCAATGCAGCCGCGCCGCCGCTTCGATGAGGATGCGCTGAAGGAATTGGCCGAATCGATTGCCGCCCGCGGTGTCGTCCAGCCCATCCTCGTCCGCCCTGCCCCCGACGGCAACGGATTCCAGCTGGTCGCCGGTGAACGCCGCTGGCGCGCCTCGCAACGCGCCGGTCTGCATCACATTCCGGCGATAGTTCGCGATCTCGATGAGACCGAAACCTTCACCATTGCGCTGATCGAGAATATCCAGCGACAGGATCTGACGGCGATCGAGGAGGCCGAGGCTTATGCGCGGTTGCGCGATCAACTCGGCCACAGCCAGGATGCGATCGGTCAGATGACCGGCAAGTCGCGCAGCCACATCGCCAACATTCTGCGACTGCTCGAACTGCCCGATCCGGTGCGCGACATGATTGGCGATGGCCGACTCGGTATGGGTCATGCCCGCGCGCTGATCGGTCTTGCCAATGCAGAGGAACTGGCGCGCTCCATCGTTGCCAAGGGGTTGTCGGTCCGCAAGGTCGAGGCGATGGTCCGCGCCACCCGCCGCGATGCCGCCCGCCGTTCGCCGCCACCGCGCCCGGGCGGCACTGCACCCGACGCCGATATAGCGGCGCTCGAAACGCACCTGTCAGACCTGCTCGGCGTCAAGGTGCGAATCGCCCACCAGCTCGACCAGAAGGGCGTACTCAGCCTCGATTATGCCAGCCTCGAACAACTCGATATGCTCTGCCAGCGGCTGACGGGCGAGCAAATCTGATAGTTAACATTATGATTTTGAACAATTAAATCCTCCTAATGACGGATTAACCATGTTCCGCAGCGAATTCTGAACGGCGCAATTGCTAGTCCCCGAATTGTCTGGCGAGGGTTGCCGGGCTGCAATCAGTTTTTCGGGTAAAAGGGACCATCCGTCATGAGCAAATTCATCAACCGCGCCGTTGCCGGCGCTCTCGTCGCTGCACTGGGCCTGTCGGGCGCCATGGCGCAGGCCGCTCCGGTTACCGCTTCGGCGACCGCCAAGGCGCGCATTCTGAAGCAGATCACCGTCACTAACACGTCGGATCTCGATTTCGGCACCATCGTCGCCGGCACCTCGGCATCGACCGTTGCTGTCTCGACGGGCGCAGTGCGCACCTGCGGCGCAGGCCTGACCTGCACTGGCACGGTGACTTCGGCCAATTTCGACATCACCGGCACCAACAACGCCGTCGTCACCATCACCGGCGACAACAGCGTCACGCTGGCCAACGGCACCGGCGGGACGATGGCAGCCTCGCTGACCCGTTCGGCATCGTCGCTGACGCTGACCAACTCGGCGATCGGTGGCTCCTTTCAGGTCGGCGGCACGCTCAGCCTTGCTGCCAACCAGGCCGACGGAGCCTACACCGGTACGTTCAACGTCACTGTCGATTATCAGTAAGAATCCACGGGTTCCTGAGGCCTGAGGGGCGCGGGAAAAGGTGTGAAGACATCCGGGAACGGTGGGGCATCGATCTTTGCGTTCGGTGCCCTTTCGTGCGTTTGCGGCTATGGGCCGCGAGGCCGATTGCGCTCACCCTGAGCTTGTCGAAGGGTGAATGGATCGACACCCTTCGACAAGCTCAGGGTGCGCCGCTGAATTTGCCATCTCTCGTCCTTAAATCCCGATCATGGTTAGCAATATGGAAACCATGATCGGCCTAAAACCCGCCAGATCGATACGGCGCAAGGCCGGACGCCGACGCCGTCTTGCGTCGCGCCCGCCCGCGCGCGGACCAGCGGGAGATTTTCATGGGCTTCGTTTCCACCTTGCGCCGCGCTGCGGCGCTGATCGGCGTCGCGCTCGCGCTGACGTTGCATTCTCAGAGCGTGGCGGCGGGCGATTTGCTCGTCGCGCCGACGCGTATCGTCCTCGATGGACCGCGCGGGGCAGAAGTGGTGCTCAACAATATCGGTGCGGAAACCGCAACCTACCGCATCAGCCTCGAACTCAAACGCATGCGCGAAGATGGCAGTCTCGAGGATATAGAGCCAGAAAATGCCTCGCCAGAGGAACGGGCGACGCTCGACATGCTGTTCTACAGCCCGCGCCGCGTCACCCTGCCCCCCAACCAGCCACAGACGATCCGTATCGGTGTGCGCGCGCCCGAAGGACTGCCGGACGGCGAATATCGCGCGCATCTGTTGTTCCGCGCGGTGCGCGATCCGGTGCCTGCGGTGGTCGATCCCGCCGCCCCTAACGCGATCGGCGTTTCGATCTCGCTGACGCCGATCTACGGCGTCACCATCCCGATCATCATCCGCCAGGGCACGCTCACTGCCACCGCCGCCATCACCAATCCGCGGATCGAATCAACGGCAGATGAACATGCTCTGCGCTTCGATCTCAGCAAGCAAGGCAATCGCTCGGTCTATGGCGAGGTTATCGTCGAGCGCCCCGGCGCAGCCGAGCCGCTGCTACAAGCGCGTGGCATCGCCATCTATGCCGAGCGCGACAGCCGCATCGTCACCATCCCGATCAGCGCCGAAATGGCGACCGCAATACGCGGGCCGGTTACCGTCCGCTATATCGAGGATCGCGATGTCGGTGGCTCCACCATCGCCGAAGTGCGCGGCGAGCTGCGCTGAAGCGGTAAGGGAGAGGGGCCGCGAGCATTGCTCCGGCCCGCCCGATGGCTCTAGCCAAGCGCCTTGTCCCCGCCGTCATGGCGGCACTCGCACTCCTCGGGTTCGCCCCGGGGAGTGTCGGCGCGTCCGGGGCACAGGCGCAAGCGGTTCCCGCGGCATGGCAACCGACCGCCGACGATCAATGGCTGTTCGAACTTCGCACTCGCCAGTTCCGCATCGGCGACGGGATACGCGGCTATTCGGACGGCAATCGCACCTGCATCGCGCTGACCGACATGATCATCGCGCTCGATCTGCCGATACGTGTCGATACGCAGTTGCGCCGCGCAACTGGCTGGGTGTTCGATGAGCGGCGCAGCATCGAAATCGACCGTGATGCCGGTCGCATCGCCGTCGCCAGCCGCTCGCAGGCGCTAAATGCCAATGCCATCATCGATACACCGGAGGGCTGGTGCGTCGATCCGGCGCAACTTGGCCAATGGCTGGGCGTCACTGTCACCGCCGATCTGTCCAATTCTGTGCTTCGGCTCGAATCGGATCAGCCGATGCCGTTCGAAATGGCTGCGCAGCGCCGCGCCCGCGCCGCGCAGATACGCCCGAATACGCGTTTCAACCTCGCCGATCTGCTGCAGGCAACGCGGCCTTATGCGATGTGGCAGACCCCCTCGGTCGACGTCGTCGCTTCGGCTACCGTCATCCGCGATGCCCGCACCGGGCACACCGATACCCAGGCCCGGTACGAGCTGTTCGCTAGTGGAGAGGCGCTCGGCGCCTCGTTCGATGCCCGCCTGTCTTCGGACAGCAGCGGCGTGCCGCAGAGCCTGCGCGTTCGCGCCTATCGTTCGAACCCATCGGGCGGCTTGCTCGGGCCGTTGCAGGCCACACATATCGCCATCGGCGATGTCTCGAGCTTGTCGAGCCCGATTGCCGCGCAACCTGTTGCCGGGCGCGGCGCGCTGGTCACCAATCGCCCGCTCGACCTGCCCGACAGTTTCGATCGCACCACTTTTCGCGGCGATCTCCCAGCCGGATGGGACGCCGAACTCTATCGCAACGGCCAATTGCTCAGTTTCGCCACTCCCACGCCAGACGGTCGCTTCGAATTCATCGACGTGCGTCTGCAATATGGCCTCAACCGCTTCGAAATTGTCCTCTACGGCCCGCAGGGGCAGGTGCGGCGCGAGGTGCGCAATATTCCGGTCGGCATCGATGCCATCCCGCCGCAGAAAACTTACTATTGGGCAGGCGTGGTGCAGGAGGGGCGCGATCTGCTGCGGCTCGGTGATGACGACCGCCCGTTCCGGCGTGGCTGGCGCGGCACCGTCGGCGTCGAGCGCGGGCTTAACCGCCGCATGTCGGTGGGAGCCTGGGCGACGACGTTGATGATCGAGGACGAGCGCTACAATATTATCGAAGCCGCTGTTCGCCATACGTTCGCCTCGACCATCGCCGAGGTGACGGGAAGCTGGCAATCGGGCGGCGGCACCGCCGCGCGCATCCTGTGGGCAGGCCAGTTGGGGGCGAATTATTTCACCCTCGATTCGACCTTCGCGCAGAAGGGCTATCGCTCGGATCGCGTTCCGCAGGGCGTCACCGGCCTGCACAGCCTGTCGCTCGATCTCAGGCCGCGCATCGCCGGAACGGTGCTGCCGATCCACATCGAGACGCGCTACCGCACCCGCATCGACGGCCAGAACCGGCTGGAGGCAGGCGCGCGCGTCTCGGCCAACTGGCGCAACATCTCGATGACCGGCCAGCTCGACTGGGTCCGGAGCAGCGGCTTTGCGACATCACAGGATGTGGTCGCCAGCCTGCTCGCCAACGCGCGCTTCGGGCGGTTGCGGGTGCGCGGCGAAGCGCGATTTGGCATCACCGGTGAGACCTCTGACGATCGCGTCGCCATCGTCGCCGAATGGACCCAATCCGAGCGCACCGATTGGCGTGCCGAACTAGGGTATGAAAGCGCCGCCAACCGTGCCCGCGCCGGAATCGGCTATACCCGCCGCTTCGATCGTTTCGCGCTGACCGGCTATGGAGAGGTTGCTACCGACGGATCGGTCGCGGCGGGCGTCAGCCTGTCGTTCGGCTTCGGCCCCGATCCGCAGAATGGCGGCGTTCGCTTCTCGCGCGAACGGCTGGCGACGCAAGGGCAGGCGCTCGCCACCGTATTCTACGACGACAACGGCGACGGCCGCCGCCAGCCGGGCGAGGAACTGGCCGATAATGTCATCCTCACCGCCGGCAACGCCGTGTCCGATGTGCCGACGGGCAGCGACGGCCAAGCCATCGTCGATTCGCTCAGCCCCTTCCGTGCCGTGCTGATCGGCATCGACGAAAGCTCGCTGCCCAGCCCGTTGATCCGTGCCGCCACGCCGGGCGTCGTCGTTACCCCGCGCCCCGGCGTCGCGACCGAAGTGCTGCTGCCACTGGTCGCGGCGGGCGAGGTCGAAGGCGTGCTGGTGCGCAGCGGCGGCAATGGCATAGAGGGCGTCGACCTCGAACTGATCGACCCACGCGGAAACATCCGAGCCACCACCCGCACCGATTTCGATGGGTTTTTCCTATTTGAATCAGTGCCATACGGCCAATATAAGCTGCGCGTCTCGGCGCTCGCCGCACAAGCCGCCAACCTCGCCCCAGATCTGTCGAATGTGATCCTCGACCGCCAGCGCCCGCGCGTGCGCATTGGCACGATCAGCGTCGAGGCGCGGTCCCAGCTCGCCCGCGCGCCGCCCGAACCGGCGGCCAGCGAGAGCGGCCTGTAAAACCAGCTGTACAGCTGTCCTTCTGGTGCGGTCGAGAAGACTCGAACTTCCACGGGCTTTCGCCCACAACGACCTCAACGTTGCGCGTCTACCAATTCCGCCACGACCGCAGGCCAGAAGAATTGCCGCAAAACCCCCTAACGGGCGCGACAGAGCGGGGCGCTTAGCAAAGCGCTCCCGCCGCTGCAAGCGCACCGCAGCGATTAAGTGGGGTGCCGGTTGGCGCGGCTGCGATAATCGCCTACCCGCCCGCACATCATGACCCAAGCCACGCTTCCCGGCGCCAGCACGCGCGGTGAAATCCGTCACCAGTTCGCACTGGCCTGGCCGGTCATGCTCGCGTCGCTCAACTGGACGCTGCTCCACCTCACCGACATCTATGTCGTCGGACTGACCGGCACGCATGAGGTGGCGGTATTCGGTGCCAGCCGTACGCTCACCTATATCGCCATCATGGTGCAGATCGGTGCGCTAGCGGGCGTTCTCGTCTTCGCCAGCCGTGCCGATGGTGCCGGAGACAAGCGCGGCACGGGCGATGCCTTCCGCGAAGGCTTGCTGCTCGCGCTCGCCTTCGGACTGGTCGTCGCGCTGCCCTATTTCGTGCTAGCCGAACCCCTGCTCTCCGGAATCGGCGTTGCCCCCGCACTGGTGCCTGAAGCCGCCTCGGTTATCCGCATCATGGCGCTGGCCATGCCTTTCCAGCTGGCGATCATCGCCATCGCCAATTTTTTCGAAGGCATCAGCCATCCCAAGCGCGTCGCCCTGATCAATCTGGCGATCCTGCCGTTGAACGCGCTGCTTGCCTGGGCCTGGTCGGGCGGTCATCTCGGATTTCCGGCGCTCGGCGCCGACGGTGCAGCCCTGGCGACGCTGGTCAGCCTGATCATCGGCGCGGCCGCTTTCCTGCTGTCTGCCCTGTTGATGCGCGATTCCCGGGAACGCGGCCTCACCGACTGGAGCTTTGCTCGTTGGCGCGCGGCTGTTCCCGGCGCTTGGCGGCTCGCTGCGTTCGGCCTGGTGCCCGCGCTGGCGTCGGGCCTCGAACTGGCCGGCTTCAGCTGGCTGATCGCGCTGTCGACGCAGTTAGGGGACATTGCCACGCATGCTTTTCAGATCATTTTTTCGCTGCATAATCTGACTTTCTCTGCTGCCATCGGTTTTGCTTCGGCTGCAGGCGTGCGGGTGGGCAATGCGGTTGGCGAAGGCAATCGCCATGAATCGAGGCGGCGGGCATTGATCGCGCTAGGCCTCGGCCTCGCTGCAATGTCGCTATTCTTGCTGGTTTACGGCCTGTTTGCCGATCGCATTGTCGCCGCCTTCCCCGGCGACCGCGCGGTGGCGCTGCTCGCCGCGCAGATGCTGCTGTTATGGGTGCCGTTCATCCTGTTCGACGGCGCACAGGCGATCTTCACCTTCGCATTGCGCTCGCTGGGGGATCAGGTGGCGGCCGGCGTAAACAATATCATCGCCTTTTTCGTCGTCACCGGCGTCGGCGGCTGGTGGCTGGTCGCCAATGGCTGGGGCACCGACGGGCTGGTCTATGCTTCGGGGCTGGGGATGATCGCGTCGGCATTGCTGAACGGCGGGCGCTTCTGGTGGGTTAGCGCAAATTCGCCCAGCTCGCCGTCAGCAGGACCGCCCGGCGCGGAATATCCGCTCGCGCCTCGCTGAACGCCACCCGCTCTCCGGGTGGCAAAGTGCTGACCGGGGCGGGAATGATCCATTCGTAGACGATGTTGCCGTCGGCATCACGCAATTCGGCCTTGATCGCCGGCACCCGCTGCACCTCATCGCTCGGATTGACGATGAAGCCATTGGCATGAAAATAGATTGTACCATTGGCGGTGGTGCGGTGAATCTGCGATTCCAACGGCAACTCGATCGCCAGATCGGGCTGCTCGGGCAGGGCAAAGGCGAATGCATTCTCCGCCCAGGCAGGCACGCCGAACACCGCCAGCGCGCCCACACCCGTCGCCAGCACCAGCGCAAAGGCGACTGCGGCTATGGTCCACAGCCGGGCCGGGTTGCGCCGTGCACGCCGTTCGCCATAGCGGCCCACCGCCAGGGGTGGAGGTAGCTCGTCGAAATCGCGATTGGACCAATTCGGCGGCTCGGGTTCAGCGGGTTGGGGTGGCTCGATCGGCGCATCGGCGGAACCCGCCGGGTCGATACGCTCCGGGATGATCCGTTGTTCGGGCGCAACCCCTTCACTGACGATGTCGATGACGGGTGTCGGCACCGGCGCAAAGTCGCTTGCAACGGCAGCCGGCGGCTGGAACCATTTATGGCCGCACGATGCGCATCGCACCGAACGACCGGTGGCACCGATGGCATTGTCGGGCACAACATAGCGGGTCTTGCAGGCGGGGCATTGCAATATCATGGCTGGTTTGCGTCATGCACTGCCCTGTCGAAGGTGGCAAGCATCCGCCGCGCGCTCCCGCCGCTGCCGCAGCCGCGCTATGCTTGTGGCGCAAGCGCGCTTGTCGTCGGCTCCGCACCGTGCGACAGGCTTACGTCAATGACGCTGCACGATCGACAGGGCATTTCGCCGTCATCCGTCTCCGCGCCCGAACCGGCGCAGGCATCACCATCGGCTCGCCGCGATGCCGATCCCGTTATCCTGTTCGACAATGTCGGCCTGCGCTACGGTCGTGACAGCGAAACGCTGTCGGATATCAGCTTTGCGATGGTTGCCGGCGGTTTCTATTTCCTCACCGGCCCGTCGGGGGCGGGCAAGACCAGCCTGCTCAAACTGCTCTACCTCGCATTGCGTCCCAGCCGCGGCCATATCCGCTTCTTTGGCAGCGATATGAGCAATATGCCGCGTGATCGACTGCCCGGCTTCCGCCGCCGGATCGGTACGGTCTTTCAGGATTTCCGGCTGGTCCCGCATCTTTCCGCCTTCGACAATGTCGCGCTCCCGTTGCGGATCGCCGGTGTCTCGGAACGCGATCTGCTCGTCCCGGTCAGCGAAATGCTCGATTGGGTTGAATTGACGCCAAGATCGCACGCACTCCCCGCGACATTGTCGGGCGGCGAACAACAGCGCGTGGCCATCGCCCGTGCCGTCATCGGCCGTCCCGAATTGCTCGTTGCCGACGAACCGACCGGCAATGTCGATCCGGAAATGGCGGTCCGCCTGCTGCACCTGTTCGAAGGGCTCAACCGCATGGGAACAACCGTGGTGGTGGCGACGCACGACCTTCATCTGATGAACAGGGTCGCCGGTGCACATATGATGCGCCTGTCGCGTGGGCGGCTCGCCGATCCGACCGGGGCGCTTCGCTATCCGCCCGGCATGCCCCGACCGGCGGAGTCGTTATAATGGCGTCACCGTCCGTCGATGTCCCTTCGCCCTCGGCTGGGGGCGGCTTGCAACTGGCTCCGGCCGGTGGCTGGACCACGCCGATGCGCTGGATCGTCGCATTGATGACCTGCATCGCCATGCTCGGCACCGCGCTGGCTCTTTGGGCTGTCCCTGCCGCTGCCGCGCTTAACGGAGAGATTGCCGGACGCTTGTCGGTGCAGCTGATCGAGCCCGATCCGGTCGCCCGTACCGCCACTGTCGTGCGTTTGCGGGCCGCATTCGAGCAGGCATCGTTCGTCCGCACCGTCAGCGTCGTTTCCGACGGCGAATTGGCAGGCATGGCCGAACAATGGCTCGGTGACGGCATCGACGATGCCGCGTTGCCGCTGCCGGCGCTGATCGATGTCGATGTGGCGGGGCAAGTCGATGCCTCAAAAATCGCGCGCGCAACCGCGCTGGCCCGCAGCATCGCGCCCGCCGCGCGGATCATTGCCCATCGTGATTGGCTGGCGCCGGTGGCAGGGCTTATGGCGTCGGTCGGCTGGATCGCAACGGTGCTGGCAGTGGCCCTGATTGGCGGCGCGGCAGCCATAGCGGCAATGGCCGCGCGCGCCGCGCTCGCCGCCCAGGCGCCGACGATAGAGATTTTCCATCTGGTCGGCGCCACCGACACCCAGATTGTCCGGCTGTTGCAGCGGGTGATCGCGCGCCAGACCTTGGTCGGCGCGGCCATCGGCGGGGCAATGGCTCTGCTGGTCGGAATATGGCTTATCTGGCTCGGCTCCAGTCTGGTGGCGGGCATGGCCGAACCAAGAGGCGCGTTGCTCATCCTGTTGGCGTTGCTGGTGCCTGTGGCGGTCGTCGTAATCGCCATCGTCTCGGCGCGACTGGCGCTTACCCGCGCGCTACGCGGTGCGCCATGATCCGCCGTATCGCCTCGGCACTGGCGTTGGTCTGGCTGCTCGGTTTCGTCTGGTTCGCGTTGTTTCTGCCGCAACCGCTCGGCGATTGGCGTACCGATGGCATTGTCGTCTTCACCGGCGGGCCCGGCCGGATCGATCGCGCGCTCGATCTGCTGGAGGATGGACAGGCCAAGCGCTTGCTGATTTCGGGGGTAGATCGCGATGTCCGCGCTGTCGAACTGGCCGAAACCTACAATCGACCTGTGGCTGTGTTCGAATGCTGCGTCGCTTTGGGGCAGGAGGCAGTCGATACCCGCTCCAACGGCATAGAGGTTGCCGAATGGGTGGAGCGGCGCAACTACCGCTCGATCCGCCTCGTCACCACCGACTGGCACATGCGCCGCGCCCGTTTCGAGGTCGGACGGGCGCTACCGGCGAATATATTGGTCATTTCGGATGCGGTACCCTCGCGACCCAGTTTCCGCACATTGTGGGTCGAATATCATAAACTACTACTGCGCCGCCTCGGCGCGTTGGTCGGTATCTGAGCCATGGCCCTTTTCATCGCTGCACTGCGCACCATCGTCTGGACGCCGATTTTCTATTTCGGGTCGGCCCTCGTCGCCATCTTCTCTGGTTTCGCCTCGCTGTTCGGCCGCAACGCGTTTGAGGCGATGGTCCGGCAATGGGGTCGATGGCAACGCTGGTGCGCCCGCTGGCTGCTCGGCCAGCGCGTGCAGATGCAGGGGCAACTGCCGACCCGTCCGGTGTTCTTCGTGTTCAAGCATGAGGCGATGTTCGAAACCATCGACATGCCGATGCTGCTCGGTCGTCCCGTGGTGTTCGCCAAGCAGGAGCTGTTTTCGATTCCCATCTGGGGGCCGCTCGCGCTCAAATATGGTCTGATCCCGATAGAACGCACCGCCGGAGCCAGCGCGCTGCGCACCATGCGCAAGGCCGCGCTCGCCGCCATCGCCGATGGCCGTCCGGTTGTGCTGCTGCCCGAAGGGACGCGCGTGCCGCATGGTGAAAAGCCACCGCTGCGCGCCGGTTTCGCGGGCCTCTATAAAATCATCGGGTTGCCGGTGGTCCCGGTTGCGGTCGATTCGGCGCGGTTGAAATCGGGCTGGATCCGTCTTCCCGGCACCATCACCTACCGCGTTTGCGAAGAAATTCCCCCCGGCCTCCCCCGCGATGAAGCCGAAGCGCGGATTCATGCTGCAATCAACAGTCTGAATGGGTGAAACGGAAATTGGCCTGACCACGCTCACCCTGAGCCTGTCGAAGGGTGTTGCCTCCAGCCCCAAAGCCCTTCGACAAGCTCAGGGTGAGCGCGGGTAAGGCATTTTTTCTTCTTTAGTCGTGCCGCCGACCGAAATCGGGCGCTGCGTCGTCCTGCCCCTGCTCGACGATCGAACGACGGACGGCGCGGGTCCGGGTGAACAGGCTTTCCAGCGCATCGCCATTGCCCCAGCGGATGGCCCGCTGCAACTGCGTCAGATCCTCGGAAAAACGTTGCAACATCTCCAGCACCGCCTCGCGGTTGGCCAGGAATACGTCGCGCCACATGACGGGATCAGATGCGGCGATGCGGGTAAAATCGCGAAACCCGCCGGCCGAATATTTGATCACCTCGCCCTGCGTCACCTCTTCCAGATCGGACGCGGTGCCGACGATGGTGTAGGCGATCAGATGTGGCAGATGGCTGGTCACCGCCAGCACCAGGTCATGATGCCGCGCATCCATCATCTCGACATTGGCCCCCACCGCCTCCCACATCGCCCGCACCGTGGCGATGGCGGTGGCATCGGTATCCTCCGCCGGGGTAAGAATGCACCAGCGCCCGCGAAACAGGCTGGCAAAGCCCGCGTCGGGCCCGCTGTTCTCGGTTCCTGCCACCGGGTGGGCGGGGACGATGGCATGACCGGGCAGCGCCGCCGCCAGATCGGCGAGCACGCCTGCCTTCGACGATCCGACATCCGAGATGACAGCCCCCGGCTTCAGATGCGGCGCCATCGCCGCCGCCACCGCCGCCGTCGCCCCCACTGGCACCGCCAGTATAACGAGGTCCGCATCGGCGACGGCCTCCGCCAGCGACTCCTTGACTTGATGGCAAAAACCCAGATCACGTGCTCGGTTCCGCACCGTTTCGTCAACGTCATGACCGATCACCAAGGCATCGGGCAACGCCCGCGCCAACGACGATCCGATCAACCCCAGCCCGATGATCGATATGCGTGATGATGGAGCAGGTCCGCTCATTCCCCGGCAACGACCTTGCGCAACGCCGCCGCCACTCCGCGCGTCTCATCTTCGGTGCCGATGGTAATGCGCAGCGCATTGGGCAGCCCCTGCCCCGGCAGCCAGCGGACGATGTAACCCTCGTCCATCAGCCCCTTATACGCCTGCCCCGCATTCACAGCGCCGCTGAATTCGACGAGGATGAAGTTGCACGCCGACGGGATGACGCGCAGCCCGTGATTGCCCAGCGCCGAAACCTCGTCGGTCAGCCACGCCCGCCATTGCGCATTATGTGCCCGGCTCGCTTCGACGAACTGCCGATCGCCCAGTGCTGCAATGGCGGCAAACTGCCCCGCGCTGGTCACGTTGAACGGCGCACGAATGCGGTGCATCGCATCGATCAGCGGGGCCGCGCCATAGCCCCAGCCGATCCGCTCGGCGGCCAGCCCATAGATTTTGGAGAAAGTGCGGGTGACGAACACGTTCGCCGCGCTTTCCGCCAGCGCCAGCCCGCCGTCTTCCTCTTGCGGGTCGAGATATTCGGCATAGGCCTGATCGAGCACCAACAGCACGTCGGCGGGCAATCCCGCGTGCAGCCGGGCGATCTCCTGGCCCGATACCAATGTGCCGGTCGGATTATTCGGATTGGCGAGATAAACGATGCGCGTCTTCTCGGTCACCAATGCCAGTATCGCATCGACATCGGTGCCATAGTCGTTGTCCGGCGCGACGACTGGCACCGCACCTACCCGACGCGCGGCTATATCATAGACTGCGAAACCATAGCGCACATAGATCACCTCATCGCCCAACCCGGCGAACGCCCCGGCGGCAAGGTGCAGCAACTCGTCTGAGCCGGTGCCGTAGATGATCCGCGCCGGATCTAGCCCATGACTCTCCGCCAGCGCCTCGCGCAGCGCAGTCGCGCCAGGATCGGGATAGCGCCGCATATCGGCATGGGCGATGAACGCCTCGCGCGCTTTGGGGCTCTGGCCCAGCGGATTCTCGTTGGCGGACAGCTTCGCGAGCGGTCGACCATCCTCGCCGGTGGAGCGGCCGGGGATATAGGGAGCGATGCCCATCACCCAGGGCTTGGGCTGCGGAACGGTGGCTGTGGTCATGGCGCGGCGTTTAGCGCATCGCGCGGCGCTGTCCAGCAATGGCGCGCGCGGTCCCGTTGACAGAAGCGGCGGTTCTGGCGCACCTCGCGCCTTCCATGTCGCCCGCCACGCTCCATCATCGCCTGTCTCTGCCCGATCCGCTACCACTCGACGGCGGCGGCAGTCTGGCGTCGGTGGAGATTGGCTATCAGACCTATGGCACCCTCGCTGACGATCGCGCCAACGCCATCCTCATCTGCCATGCGCTGACCGGCGATCAATATGTTGCCGGCGCGCATCCTCTGACCGGCAAGGCGGGTTGGTGGGAACGGATGGTCGGCCCCGGCAAGCCGATCGATACAGACCGCTTCTTCGTCATCTGCGCCAATGTGCTCGGCAGCTGTATGGGCACCACCGGCCCTGCCAGCATCGATCCCGCCACAGGTAAGGCGTGGGGCATGGCTTTTCCGGTCATCACCATTGCCGACATGGTCCGTGCGCAGGTCGCGCTGCTCAATGCGCTGAGAATCGAGCGACTGCACGCCGTCGTCGGCGGATCGATGGGCGGAATGCAGGCGCTGGTGTGGGGCGCGCACCATGCCGCTCGTGTCGATCGTGTACTGGTCATCGCCTCCGCCGCACGCCACTCGGCGCAGAATATCGCCTTCCACGAGGTCGGGCGGCAGGCGATCATGGCCGATCCGGCATGGAATGGCGGCGACTATGACGCCGCGCTCGCGCCTCCGGCCAAGGGTCTCGCTGTCGCCCGTATGGCCGCGCACATCACCTATTTGTCCGAGGAAGGGTTGACCGAAAAATTCGGTCGCCGCCTGCAGGATCGCGACGCCAAGACATTCGGCTTTGACGCCGATTTTCAGGTCGAATCCTATCTGCGCCATCAGGGGCTGGCCTTTACCGACCGGTTCGACGCCAATAGCTACCTCTATATAACCCGCGCCATGGATTATTTCGATCTGGCGGAGGCGCATGGCGGGCGATTGGCCGATGCATTCTCCGGATCGACGAAAACGCGCTTCTGCCTGGTCAGCTTTACTTCGGACTGGCTCTATCCCACAGCGGAATCGCGCGCCATCGTCCATGCGCTCAACGCCGTTGGCGCACCGACCAGCTTCGTCGAACTCGACAGCCCGTTCGGCCATGACGCCTTCCTGCTCGATGTCCCTGCGCTCGACCGCGTCGTCGCCGGCTTCGTCGGAGACGGGCGATGAGCGCGCTGCGCCCCGATCTGGCGATGATCGCCCAGCATGTCGCGCCGGGATCGCGGGCGCTCGATATCGGCTGCGGCGATGGTGAGTTGATGGCGGCGCTTCAAGCCAAGGGCTGCGACGCGCGCGGGCTCGAACTCGATCCAGCCAATGTCGGTGCGGCTGTAGGTCGCGGGCTCAGCGTGGTGCAGGGCGACTGCAACACCGATCTTGCCGATTACCCCGGCGCGTCGTTCGACTATGCGATCCTCAGCCAGACATTGCAGACGACGATGCGCCCCGATCTGGTGATTGAGCAATTGCTGCGTATCGGTCACCGCGCCTTTGTCTCTTTCCCCAATTTCGCCCACTGGCGGGTGCGGCTCAGCCTGTTGTGGGGCGGACGGATGCCAGTGACGCGGTTGCTGCCGGTTGCGTGGTACGAAACCCCCAACATCCACCATGTGACTATCGACGACTTCCGCGAGCTATTGCGCGCGCGCGGGATCGCCATCGAACAGGCCTGGTTCCTCAACGGAGACCGGCTGACCAGCGCCGCTGCGGCCAATTTCCGCGCTGAACATGCGGTGTTTCTGTTGCGCCGCGATTAACGCGCCTGTCGCCGCTCGGTCACTACCGCCAGTATGATCAACATGGCCATGCTGACGGCATAAGCAGCGGCCAGATTGGGCAGCAGCAGCGGTAGCCCGGTGTAGAGCATTGCCTCATTGCCCCCGGGCACAAGGCTGGCACCCAGCCCCATGACAACGCCGCTGATTCCGGCTTTGGCCCACTGACCGGCGCTACCGCGCCTCAGGACAAACAGCCCGCCGCGCTGCGCGGCGATACTGCTTCCCGCCAGCACCACCAGCGTCAGCATGGCCCGTGATCCGGCATCGTCGAACGTCCCGCGGGCAAGATCGGTCAGCAACGTCGTATAGGGCCAGTTGCGGTCAAGCGCGAACAGCGCGCCGCTGGCCGCGCCGATCATCAGCATAGCCAGCAGTGGCGACCAGAAGCGCGGCCGCGCGGCTCGCGTTAGGCCGTGGCGCAACAGCAGGGCCAGCAGCAGTGCGCTCGCTGCGGCCAGCAGCAGCACAAGTGTCGCGGGCATGTCGGTGTAGGGCGAGCGAAGCGCGACCGGCTGCATCGCCCGTCCCAGCCACCAGCCGAACAGCATAGTTCCGCCGAAGATTCCGCCGACCATCCCGGCTATTGTGCCGATGCGCGCCAAATCCCCGGCGGCCAGATCGGCCAGTGTGCCCATGGCACAGCGCCCGTTCGCCCATGCACCGATAGCGAACAGCACAGCGCCGACCAGCGATGGCAGGGTGACGGCATAACCGGTGAATTGCGCGAACACCCGGTGCCCAGCCTGCGCGTCGAGTGCCATCACTAGCGTCGCGACGGCGGCACTCAGCAGAAAGCCGATCAGCCGGTTTGCCGATCCATGCCTCGCTACTTCCTGCGCGGCAGCAACCGCGCAGACACTGGCGCGCTGGGTGATATAGCCAGCCAGAAACAACAGGGCGACGGTCAGCGTCAATCCGCCGACCGCCAGACCCTCGGCCATCATCAGGCAGGCACGCCGCTGATAGCCTTGACCTCCATGAAGTCCTTCAACCCGAACAACCCGCCCTCGCGGCCATTGCCCGATTGCTTGTAGCCACCGAACGGTGCGCCCGGTGCCGGACCCCAGCTGTTGACCGCAACCATGCCGGCGCGCAGTCGCGGCGCGACCTTGGCCGCCTCGGCCGGATCGCCGGAAATCACCGCCGACAGGCCATAGGCCGTGTCATTGGCGATGCGGATACCGTCTTCCAGCTCGTCATAGGTCATGATCGTCGCCACTGGTCCGAACACTTCTTCCTGCGCGATGCGCATTGCTGGGGTCACGCCGGAGAACACCGTTGGCTTGATGAAATAGCCGCGGTTAACGTTGGCGGGCAGACCGGTGCCGCCGGTTTCCAGCGTCGCGCCCTCGTCGATTGCCGACTGGATCAGCCCTTGGATTTTGTCGAACTGGCTCTTGTTGACCACCGGGCCGATGTGCATGCCCTCGGCCAGCGGATCGCCAACCTGCGTTGCGTCGAACATCCCCTTGATGATGCCAACAGCTTCGGCCTCACGCTCCTTCTGCACCAGAATGCGCGTCGGCGCGATGCAGCTCTGGCCGGTGTTGACCAGCACGCCCGACGCGGTCGGTGGCAGAACGGCGGCGAGATCGGCATTGGGCAGCACCAGATTGGGCGATTTGCCGCCCAGTTCCTGATGCACGCGCTTGACCGTATCTGCGGCTGCTTTGGCGACCATGATACCGGCACGGGTCGATCCGGTAAAACTGACCATATCGATATCGGGATGTGCGGAGATGGCAGCACCGACGCCCATGCCGTCACCCTGCACCAGGTTGAACACGCCCGGTGGGACACCCGCTGCATCGAGAATCTCGGCAAAGATCGCCGCGTTGCCGGGGCACTCTTCCGAGGGCTTGAGGACCATCGTGTTGCCTGCGGCGATCGATGGCGCGACTTTCAGCGCGATCTGGTTGAGCGGCCAATTCCATGGGGTGATCATGCCGACCACGCCGATCGGCTCATAGACGATCAGATTCGCGCCCTGCCGTTCGCTGAATGTGAAATCCTGCAACGCGCCGATGGTCCCGAGAAACCCGCCGATGCCCGCGCCGACCTGTGCAGTGCTGGCAAAGCTGACCGGTGCGCCCATTTCCTCGGCCATCACTACGCCCAGATCGGCGGCGCGCTTTTTATACTCCTCGACGATCCGCCCGAGCAGCGCCAGCCGCTCTTCGCGCGTCGTCTGGGAAAAGCTCTCGAAAGCACGGCGCGCGGCGGCGACCGCCTTGTCGACGTCGGCCTTCGTGCCCAGTGTAATCGCCGAACAGGCTTCCTCGGTAGACGGGCTGATTACCTCGTGGCGGGTGCCGCCGATGCTGTCGACCCACTGACCGTCGATATAATGCTGCAGATGTTCGCGCATGTTGGTCTCTCCTCAAAGCCCGTCTCGAATCCGTCCGCAGGATGTGGCGCGATGCGTTGCGCTGTGCAACCCTTTTACGTGACGGCCGGTCGCGATCAACGTGGTTCGCGGCTCAATCGGCTGATCAGCACGGCAGACCGGGCGGCCTGCAACGGGATGCTGGTGAGATCGACCCACTCGCCCTCGGCATGGGCGCGCCCGCCCGCTGCGCCAAGCCCGCCTAGCGTATCGACATCCGCTGCGACGAAGCCCGAATCGGCGGCACCGCGCCGCGCTGGATCGAGTTCGTCCATTTCGGGCAGACCCAGATCGCGGTTGACGCCGTTCAGTTGCGCCAGCAGCGCGCGATTGCCATCGGTTGGAGCCATTGGCGGATAGCCGATATTGACGCTCAACACCGCGTCCGTGCCGGTCAGGCTGGTTTCGACGATGCCCTGCATCCGCGCAATGGCGCGACCCTGCTGCTCCGGCGTCAACGCGCGCAAATCGCCGCGCGCGATGGCGTCGCTGGCGATGATATTGGTCTTGCCGGTGGCGGTCGCGACTTCCTCGGTTGCGTCGAACGATGCCGGGGTCCCGCCCGCCATAACGCCGATGTTGAAGGTGAGGTTCGGCTCGATCAGTTCGCGGCGGAACTGGTCGAGGATGCGAACCATTTCATAACTCGCACCGTAGCCCGATCCGTGCGAGAAGATCGTGCTCGAATGGCCGGTGCGGCCGGTGGTGCGCAGCAGCCAGTTGGCCGATCCGCGCCGGGCGATGGTACCATAGTCCGTGCCATCCTCGCGCATCAGCCCTTCATACTCCAGCGCGACATCGGCCCATTGCCCGGCGGCGATCAGGTCGCGGCGTGCGATGGAGACGGGATCGCCGATGCGCTCTTCGTCTCCGGTCAGAACCACCTTGATATCGGCCCCGCGCAGCGTTCCCGCCGCCTGCATCGCGCGCAAAGCCGCGATGATCACCACCATTCCGCCCTTGTCGTCGCCCACGCCTGGTCCGACCGCCCGGTTGCCATCACGACTATAGGTCTGAAACGGTGAGCTAGTTTCGAACACCGTATCGAGATGGCCGATCATCACGATGCGCTTGCCGCGTCCATTGCCCGTGTGGGTCGCGACGATATGACCGGCACGCCCAGTTTGCGCCATGTCGATCCACTCGACGGCAAAGCCCAGCGCCTCCAGTTCGGCGCGCATCATGACGCCAACCGCACGGACGCCCTCGATATTCAGCGTCCCGCTGTTTTGAACCACCAGCCGCTCGAGCAGCGCTTCGCCATGTGCAGTGTCGGCGCGGGCGAATTCCGCCATGCGCGTTTCGGCGCGGGTCGGTTCGGCGAGCGATGGGGTGGAGACACAGCAGGCCAAGGCTGCGGCGAACAGAAGATGATTATGCATGGAAGGATGTGTAGCCCCGCGGCCGCCATACGCAAGCGTCCGTCAGCCGACCGTCGTCTCAAGCGCAGTTCGATAATCGGCAAAGGGAAACTGCGGACGCGCCGCCATCGCTGCATCATAGGCAGCATATTCGAACCGCTGGCTGGCGGCATCGAACAGCCGCTTGAAATGCTGTCGATGCCAGCTGTTTCCGCCATGCACGACATAGCAATATAGATCGGGCCGGTCGATCAACCCGACCGGCACCCCCGTCGCCAACATGGCATCGATCATCGCGCTGTCCTCCCCGCGCACCTTATCGGGATAGAGAAGCAGCCGGTCTTTCCAGCCCAGCACCGTGCCCTCCCAGCCGCGCCGCCCGGACAGCGCCAGCCGGTAGCGGTCCGGCCACCACATCGACCAGCGTTCGAGCAATATGACCGCATCGCCGTTCTGCATCAGCGCGGCCAGTTGCACAGCCAGCCGGGTCGGCGCGTAAAGATCGTCATCGTCCCACTGCGCGACGATCTCGCCGCGCGCCGCAGAGACGGCCACATTACGCAAAATGCCCAGCGGCGCAGGATCGGACCGAACCAGGCGGATACGCGGATCGCCCAGTCCGGCGAGATGGCAGAGCAGTTGCGGCGATGGACTATCCGAGACGATGACCAGTTCGCGCACCGCATGGCTCTGCGCCAGAAATGCGGCGATCGCGAATCGCGCCGGAAACAGCGTGCCGCGCGTCACCATCAGGCAGGATATGAGAATGTCGGTCAGCGCATCGTCCCGGTGGTTCGGTGATGGCGCAAATTAGCGCGTGGGCTGGCCCGGGGCAATCGCCCTCATCGAGCGCGAAGCCACGAAACAGGGGCACACCTTGCGGCACACCCCTGTTTCTCCAGTGCCAAGCGAACAACTACAGGCTGTAATACATGTCGAACTCGACGGGGCTGGGCGCCATTTCCCAGCGATATACTTCGGGCCACTTCAACTCCATATAGGCGTCGATCTGGTCCTTGGTGAAGACGCCGCCCTTGAGCAGGAAGTCCTGATCGGCCTCAAGCGCCTGAAGCGCCTCACGCAATGATCCGCAAACGGTGGGAACCTCGGCCAGCTCTGCCGGCGGCAGGTCATAAAGATTCTTGTCCATCGCCTCGCCGGGGTGGATTTTGTTCTGGATGCCGTCGATGCCGGCCATCAGCAACGCCGATGTTGCGAGATAGCTGTTGGCGAGCGGATCGGGGAAGCGGAACTCGACGCGCTTGGCCTTGGTCCCCGCGCCATACGGGATGCGGCAGGAGGCCGAGCGGTTGCGTGCCGAATACGCCAGCAGCACCGGGGCTTCGAAGCCCGGAACCAGCCGCTTGTAGCTGTTGGTCGCCGGGTTGGTGAAGGCGTTCAGCGCCTTGGCATGCTTGATGACGCCGCCAATGAAATAAAGGCAGGTGTCCGACAGACCGGCGTAGCCATTGCCCGCGAACGTATTTTCGCCCTTGTTCCAGATCGACATATGCGTGTGCATGCCCGATCCATTGTCGTCCTTGATCGGCTTGGGCATGAACGTCGCGGTCTTGCCATAGGCATGGGCGACCATCTTCACGACATATTTGTAGATCTGGATACGGTCACAGGTTTCGACCAGCTTGCCGAAGGTTAGCCCCAGTTCATGCTGGCTGGCGGCGACTTCATGGTGATGCTTGTCCATCGGCAAGCCCATTTCCATTAGCGTCGAGACCATCTCGGCACGGATGTCGGTGGTGACATCGACTGGGCCGACCGGGAAGTATCCGCCCTTGGCGCGTGGGCGGTGGCCCATATTGCCCGCTTCGTAGCTGCGGCCGCTGTTGGTCGGCAACTCCGCGTCGTCGATGGTATAGCCCGATCCGGCATAGCCATTCTCGAACTTCACATCGTCGAACATGAAGAATTCGGGTTCGGGGCCGACGAAAATCGTGTCACCGATGCCGGTGGTCTTGAGATACGCCTCGGCGCGCTTGGCGGTCGAGCGCGGATCGCGCGAATAGAGCGAGCCGTCACCGGGCTCGACGATGTCGCAGACGAGGATCAGCATCGGCGTTGCGCTGAACGGATCGGTATAGACCGCATCGAGATCGGGCTTGAGGATCATGTCCGATTCGTTGATCGCCTTCCAGCCGTCGATCGACGATCCGTCGAACATCAGCCCGTCGGTCAGCTCATCCTCGCCGATCACGCTCGAGCACATCGTCAGATGATGCCAAGCCCCCTTGGGATCGGTGAAGCGGACATCGACCCACTCGATTTCCTTCTCTTCGATCATCTTCAGGATGTCTTTGGGCGTATTGGCCATGAGTGTCGTCCCTCGCTCTAGATCGCCTTTGCGGCGTTTGGTTAGCGGCCCCGTCCTGGAAGAGCCGTTTGATATCGGATGATGCCGCTTCAGATGGCGTCGCTGTCGCGCTCGCCGGTGCGGATGCGCAGAGCGGTCTCCACCGGCATGACGAAAATCTTGCCGTCGCCGATGCGGCCGGTCTGTGCGGCTGCGGCGATCGCCTCGACGACGCGCGCGGCAATGGCGTCATCGACCACAACCTCCAGCTTCACCTTGGGCAGGAAGTCGACGACATACTCGGCACCGCGATAGAGTTCGGTATGGCCCTTCTGCCGACCGAAACCCTTGGCTTCGGTCACGGTGATGCCGCTGACGCCGACTTCGTGCAGCGCTTCCTTGACCTCGTCGAGCTTGAACGGCTTGATGATCGCTTCGATCTTTTTCATGGTACCCCGCCAATCCTTTTGTCGCTTGCGGTCGGGTCGATGGCGTGAGCGATCGCGCCCGTCCGCTACGCGCGTGGTCAGTGACTATCAAGAAGCGTGCCACCTGCGGGTTGGCCGGATTCTGCAACAGCGGCACGGCTCAAAAAACCGCACTGCCAGAAAAACGGGCAAAGCGGGATATCGGTGCCGGATAATCTGGCAGTTGGCGGCGTGCGACCACGGTAGCGCGCCGATTTTTCTTAATTAGTAAGGCGGGTGGTCGAGCCCGGCCGGACTGCGCGTGAATATTTCGCAGCCATCCTCTGTGACGCCGATGCTGTGCTCGAACTGGGCTGAGAGCGATCGGTCGCGGGTCACCGCCGTCCAGCCATCGTCGAGCACCTTGACCCCCGGCTTGCCCAGATTGATCATCGGTTCGATGGTGAAGAACATGCCGGGGCGCAGCTCTGGCCCCTGCCCGGGCTTGCCGGCATGGACGATCTCCGGCGCATCATGGAACAATCGACCGACGCCATGACCACAAAATTCGCGCACCACGCCATAGCGCTGCCGTTCGGCATGGCTCTGGATCGCATGGCCGATATCGCCGACGGTGTTGCCGGGCCGCGCTGCCTCGATGCCGAGCATCAGACATTCATAGGTGATGTCGACCAGTCGCCGCGCTTTCAACGGCACATCGCCGACCAGAAACATGCGGCTGGTGTCGCCATGCCAGCCATCGACGATGACGGTGATGTCGATATTGACGATGTCGCCGTCCTTGAGCGCCTTGTCAGACGGGATCCCGTGGCAAACAACATGGTTGGTCGAAATGCAGCTGGCATGGGCATAGCCGCGATAGCCGACGGTGGCTGGAACCGCCCCCGCCGCCAGCACGAAATCGAGCACCATGCGGTCAATAGCCAGCATCAGCGCCCCGGGTACGACATGCGGCACAATATGGTCGAGCGCCGCAGCCGCCAGCGCCCCGGCGCGGCGCATGCCGTCGAATCCATCGGGCCCATGGAGACGGATCGCGCCATCGCGAACGGGGGTATCAGCGGATGTGACGGTCACATAGTTCATGGCCGGTGACATAACGTCGAAAGGCGGCATTTGCCACCGCTCGTTGGGGGGCTATGGCGTCAGCATGACTCAGGACAAGATCTGGACTGCCGCGCTGTTGGTGATCGGCGACGAAATCCTCTCCGGTCGCACGCAGGACAAGAATATCGCGCAGGTGGCGAGCTGGCTCAGCGCGCAGGGCATAAGGCTGGTGGAAGTGCGGGTGGTGCCCGATGTCGAGGACGCGATCGTCGAGGCAGTCAACGCCCTGCGCGCGCGCAACGACTATCTGTTCACCACCGGCGGCATCGGGCCGACGCATGACGACATTACCGTCGATTCGATTGCAGCGGCGCTGGGCATCGGCGTGGTCCATCATCCCGATGCGGTGGACATCCTGACCCGATATTATGAAACGCGCGGCGGCGTCACCGATGCGCGGCTAAGGATGGCGCGGGTGCCCGAAGGGGCGGAACTGATTGCGAACCGCATGTCGGGCGCGCCGGGCATCCAGCTCGGCAACATCTATATCATGGCGGGGGTGCCGGCGATCACTGCGGGGATGCTCGACGCGCTGACCGGCAGCCTCGAGGGCGGTGCTCCGCTGGTATCGGTAACGCTGGGCGCTTGGGCAGCCGAGAGCGAGGTAGCCGATCTGCTGCGCGCGGTGGAGAAAGACCACCCCGGCTGCGTCATCGGCAGCTATCCCTTCTTCCGTGAGGGAAAGGTGGGCGCCAATTTTGTGTCACGCTCTACCGTCGCCGCCGATGCGCAGGCGTGCACTGACGCCATTGCTGCCGGATTAGCCGAGCGTGGGTATGTTTCCACGCCCGGCGGCATTTGATTTGAACGCCAGCGCCCAATTGATCCCGCGCATTATACCAATGTGACCGTACGCTAGCGTCAATATTTCTCCAGCGTCACCATCATCTTCTTGTAACCATGGACGAAGCAGGCCGGCACCCGATCTGGTTCGGCATCGACGCGGACGCGCAGGCGGCGTTTGGCCATCTCCTCGAGCAGAACCAGCAATTGCAGTTCGGCGACGCGCGCGCCGACGCAGCGGTGGATGCCGTAGCCGAAGCTGAGATGACGGCGGGCGTTCTCGCGGGTCACGTCGATATGCTCGCCATCGGTGAACACGCTCTCGTCGCGGTTGGCGGAGATATACCACATCGCGAGCTTGTCGCCCTTTTTGATCGCATGGCCCATCAGGTCATGATCTTCGAGCGCGGTGCGGCGCATGTGGGCGAGCGGGGTCTGCCAGCGGATGATTTCCTGCACGGCATTGGGGATCAGCGACGGATCGGCCTCCAGCTTGGCGCGCTGTTCGGGATACATGTCCATCCCATAAGCGACGGATGACATCGTGTTGCGGGTAGTGTCGTTGCCGCCGACGATCAGCAGGATCAAATTACCCATGAACTCGAACTGATCCATGTCCTTCATCGCGTCCGAACGCAGCATGATCGAGATCAGATCGTTCGAGGCGGGCTGGCCGATCTTCGACTGCCACAGATGGCCGAAGGCGGCACCCATCTCCATCGCCTGTTCGAGCCGGTGCTTGCGGTCGGCCTCTTCACGGAAACTCTCGACATCACCCAGCACGTCAGACCAGCCAGTCAGCTTGCGGCGTTCGTCCCACGGGAAATCGAACAGTTTCGCCAGCATCTGCGTGGTCAGTTCCATCGACACCTTGTCAACCCAGTCGAAACTCTCACCAATCGGCAGCGAATCGAGCACTTCGGCGGTGCGCGCTGCCGATTCGGCCTTCATGTCGGCGACCGGGGTCGGGCCGAAGGCGGGTGCGACCGTGCGGCGCTGGGTGGCGTGCTTGGGCGGGTCCATAGCGATGAACATCGGCATCGGCGTTTCGAAGCTGAGCAACGCGCCCTCGCCCTGCCCGGCGACGGTGATGCCGCCGAGATTGCCGGCTGAGGAGAAAATCGCCGGCAGCGCCTCGATATGGACGATCGGCTTGTAGGTGGTGATGGCCCAATAAGGGCCGAAGCGCGCATCCTCGAAATAATGGATGCCACCATCGGCGCGCAGCTGGCGGAACGGCTCCTCGAAGGTGCGATTCTGATAGAGGTCTGGGTGGCAGACATCGGCGAAGCGCGATGCGACGCCGGGGCGGTTGCTGGCGGCGGGAGCGTAGGTCATCTCGGGGGCAGCGGTGGCCATGATCGGTCTCTCCTGTAGCGCGTGAATATGGGCGCGATTCCCGGCGCCTCGTATCGGTTGCAGAATGCCACTGTTTACAGCGATGTCAACAGCCCGATTTTTACCCGCCCGACCCCGTCTCCCCGACCACCCCGATGCCTGCACCGGCTGCGGCCGCCGTCTTCGTCCACGGCCACCAGCTCCCCCCGGAACGCAACACTCCAGCACGAAACAGGCGGACGCCGACGGCTATGGTGATCGCCAACCACAGTGCTTGCCAGCCGAGCGCCGCTAGGTGGGGCAGGATGGCGGCATCGGTCGCGCCGCGCGCGGCCATGGCGAAGGGCGAGGACCAGGGAACGATCTGCGCGACCATGGCAATGGTGCTACCGGGGTTATTGGCGGCACCGGTGGATAGCGCGAACATGCCGATCTGGAAAAAGGTGATTGGCATCGACAGCATCTGGATTTCGCGCACGGTGGATGCCTGCGCGCCGATGCTGAGGAACATCGCGCCGAGCAGCAGGAAGGCGGTGAGGAAGTAGAGGAGGCCGAATATCAGGAACAGCGGCCAGCCGATCGCCGGGGTCAAGGTAAGCATGTTCGCGGCCTCGGCCGGCATCTGGCTTATGGCTGCGCTGACCACACCGACGGTCAGCAGCGCCCAGAATCCGATGAACAAAGTGGCCACGCCCAGCATGCCCACCAGTTTGCCGAAAAACACCGCCTCCAACCGCACGGCAGCTGCCAGTATCTCAATGATTTTGTTCGACTTCTCCTCGGCCAACATACCCACGCTCTGACTCGCCAATATGAGTGTCAGAAGGAAGATCGCAAACACCGCGCCATAGCCCAACCCCGACTGCGCCGCCCGTCCCGTGGTTTGTGCCGCAATGGTCGTAAAGCTGGGGCGGCTGACGGTGGCCGCGTCGGTCGCGCTCGCTCCCTCGCGAACCACGGTCTCGGCGAGCATTGCCAGATATCGCCCGGAAAAGCTGCCCTCGCCGCGCACCGATATGCGCGGTGCAGCGGCGCTGCCTTCGAGAATGGCGAGCACATCGGCGTCGCGGCGCAGATCGACCAGACTGGCGCTTTGATCCGCATTGGCGGGCATGATAATCAGGTTCGGCGGGCCACTGCGCCCGCCTGTGACGCCGCGCAGGCGGGTGTGCACGGCAGCAAAGGCGGCGCGCTCGGCTTTGGGCACGACGACGATAATACGCTCTTGCTCCCCGGCGTTCTCCGCCATGCCGCCCGCAGTCATCCCGCCGATGGCGGCAAAGCCGATCATCAGCAGCGGCGCGAGCAGGAACAGGATGAAAGTGGGCGTTGCTACAATCGAAACAAAGTCGCGGCGGGCGATGACGAGAGCTTGGGCGAACAGATTCATGCCGCTGCTCCTTCGCGAGCGTGGCGCTCATCGCTGGTTTCTCCGACGATCTTGACGAACGCCTCATGCAGTCCCGGTCGTTCGATCGACAGGCCTTCGACGCCATGATGCGCCGCAACCAGACTGGCGAGCATAGGCTCGACACCATCGTCAGGCAGGGTGAAGCGCCATTCGCCATCGCTCTGCTCAGCGCCGGACGGCAACATCGCGGCAAGCGCGACTGCATCCCCCGCCTCGCGCGGGCGATAGCGCACACCGAGCGGCAGCAGGCTGCGCGCCTCCTCCACCGTGCCTTCGAACCGGCGCTTACCGCCGGCGATAATCGCCAGCCGGTCGCACAATCGTTGGGCATGGCCCATCACGTGTGTAGAGAGGATGATCGTCGCGCCACGATCCCGCTGGACCATAATCTGCTGTTCGAGCCGTTCCTGATTGACCGGATCGAGGCCCGAAAAGGGCTCGTCGAGCACGATCAGTTCGGGATCATGGATCAGCGCGCCGACCAGCTGCACCATCTGCGATTGGCCCTTCGACAGTTTGCGAACCTTCTGCTTGGCGGCATGGCCCAGCCCGACTTCGGCAAGTCGCGTGTCGGCGCGGCGGCGTCCCTCGGCCAAAGGCAAGCCACGCAATGCGCCCATGAAGCCGATCGCGTCGCGTCCAGTCATGCCGGGATAAAGCCCGCGTTCTTCGGGCAGATAACCGACGCGCGCGCTCACCTCACGCGGGCGGCCTGTACCGAGCAGGCGAACGCTGCCCGCATCGGGATCGATGATTCCCATCAACATCCGCAGCGTCGTCGTCTTGCCCGCGCCATTGGGGCCGAGTACGCCATAGATCGCCCCTCGTGGAATCTCCAGCGACACCCCCTCCACCGCGCGAAAGCCGCCGAATGTCTTGACCAGCCGATCGGCCAGCACCACCGCTTCGCTCACTTGCCGGTCCCTTTGTTGCGCCCGCGCTATGCCCATGGATATGGGCAGCGATGGCGATAGGCAATCGGCGTGAATAAATGGTAGAGTCGGCTGCGGTAGAAGCAGCGCTCGGGCTGAGCCCTTCGACAAGCTCAGGACAGGCCTGTCGAAGCCCCGGCCCCAGCACCCTTCGACAAGCTCGGGGTGAGCGCGGTATGGGGAGCGAGTGAGCAGATCCATATCATCGCCGGAATCGGACGTGGCCGCACTGATCCGCGCCCGTGCCGCCGCGCACGGCTTTGCCGCCTGCGGCATCGCGCGCGCCGATGCTGCACCGCAGACCGTGGCGCGGCTGCGCGCGTGGCTTGACGCGGGTTGCCACGGCGAGATGATCTGGATGGAGGCGCGCGAGGGCGAGCGGGGCTCACCCACCGGGCTGTGGCCCGACGTGCGATCGGTGATCATGCTGGGGATGAGCTATGCCCCCGGTCATGATCCGCTGGCGCTGGCCGAGGTGGCGGATCGGGGGCGTATCTCGGTCTATGCGCAGGGGCAGGATTATCATGATGTCGTCAAAAAGGCGCTGAAGGCGCTGGCGCGCGATCTAGTCGCGGCGGTGCCCGATATGCAGCTCAAGGTTTTCGTCGATACCGCGCCGGTGATGGAAAAGCCGCTGGCCGAGGCGGCAGGGCTGGGGTGGCAGGGCAAGCACAGCAATCTGGTCAGCCGCGACCATGGCAGCTGGCTGTTTCTGGGGGCGATCTACACCACGCTCGATATCGATGGGCTCGATCTGGCGGGTGATGCGCCGGTGCGCGACAGTTGCGGCTCCTGCACCGCCTGTCAGACCGTCTGCCCGACCGATGCCTTTCCCGCGCCCTATCGCGTCGATGCCCGGCGCTGCATCTCCTATCTGACGATCGAGCATAAGGGACCGATCCCGCACGAATTCCGCCGCGCCATTGGCAACCGCATTTATGGCTGCGACGATTGTCTTAGCGTATGCCCGTGGAACAAGTTCGCGGACGTGGCGCATCGCAATCGCGCCTTCCTGCCGCGCGCCGAACTGGTCGCGCCGCGACTGGGCGATCTGCTCAGCCTCGACGATGCGGGCTTCCGCGCGCTGTTCGCGGGCTCGCCGATCAAGCGGATCGGGCGCAACCGGATGGTGCGCAATGCTGCGATCGCAGCGGGCAACAGCGGCGATGTGGGGCTGGTACCGGTGCTCGAGCGGCTGGTAGAGGATGCCGATGCAGTGGTCGCAGAGGCGGCTGGCTGGGCGCTTGAGCAACTGAGCCAGCTCACGTTACCCCGGGCTTGACCCGGGGCCGCTGGCAGCATCGCGCTCGGTCGATAGCGGCCCCGGGTCAGGCTCGGGGCGACGATCCGTTCAGCGTCGCCGCAACACCCTGATGCAGGCCGCCCGGTCGATGGCCTCGCCGTCCGGCGCGCGCGTATCGATGTGGGTGACGACGGGTTCCGCGCCCGGCCGGGGCGCATAGAGATAGGCGTCAAGAATACAGCGCTCGCTCGCATATTGCAGCTTGTGCGCCGGGCCTTCGCGAATATCGAGGCGGGCTTCGCCGAACAGGCGGGCGAGATCGCGCGCGTCGCGGCCCAGAACCGGTTCGGCTCCTTCGGTGGCCGAGGGCAGCGCCCCACCGCGATGCGGGTTGGTGGCGGGGCGTTGGCCGGTCGATTGTGCAACGGCCTGTGCGGCGAGCAGCAAGGCGATGAGTGCAACCGCCCTCATACGGGTACCTGCCCCTCCCGCCCATGCAGCATATGCACTGCCAGTGCCGCGCCGAACACCGGGGCAAGCAGGTTGAGCAGCGGCACCATGAAGGCGACGGCGCTGACAAGCCCCAGCGCAGTGCGCTGGCCGCGCGTCAGCGGGTGCAGGCCGTCCTCCGGATGGCGCGCGGCAACCATCGCCTCGAAATCCCGCCCCAGCAAAATCGTGTTGACGATCAGGACCAGCACGATGGTGCCGACGCCGGTGACCAGCAGCAGGATATAGGCGGGCGCGGCGACGAGGTTCCAGCCGATCGCCCGCAGCGCCGATCGCAGGCCGAGTTTGAGGCCGGTGGCGAAGCTGACCGTCGTCGCGCGGGCGGCTGCATCGGGATAATGATCGGCCTCGACCGATTCGACGATGCCGTCGGTGAACAGGCCGATGACCAGCATCGCTACCGCGCGAAACAGGAACCACAGCGCAAGCAAACCGATGACGGCGGCGGCAAAGGCTGCGACCTCGCCCGATCCCGCCGGATAGATGCGCGGCATCACCTGCGTTTCGAGCAGCCACCACAACCCGGTGCCCAATCCAACAAAGATCGCCGCCGTGATCGCCGAGGTCAGCAGCAACAGCCGCATTGTCTGCGGATCGGCGAGTTGCCGCAACGAGAGCAGGATGGCGCGCATCAGCATGGGCAAGGTGATGCCGCCGAAACGAGGCATCCGTCAACCATACTTGCTGTTGCAGTCGCCTCCGCCTAGAGCGCCTGCGACTTTTCCTCAGCCAAGCGAGCCGACGCCCTTATGACCAGCCACCGTTATGACGTTGTCGCCATCGGCAATGCCGTGGTCGACGTGATTGCCAGCGCGACCGAAGAATTTCTTTCGAGCGAGGGCTTGGTCAAAGGGTCGATGCGGCTGATCAATGCAGAACAAGCCACCGATCTTTATAGCCGCATGGGCCCGGGACAGGAGGTCAGCGGCGGATCGGCTGCCAACACGCTGGCAGGACTTGCGGCGCTGGGTCACGGCTGCGCCTTCGTCGGTCAAGTGGCCGAAGATCAGCTTGGCGAGGTGTTCGCCCATGACATGCGCGCGGTGGGTATCGCGTTCGACACGCCGGCTCGCCAAGGTCCACCATCGACCGGGCGCGTGCTGATCCTCGTTGCGCCCGACGGCGAGCGTACGATGAGCACGTCGCTTGGCGCTGCCCATTATCTGGTCGAGGACGTCCTCGATATCGAGATGATAGCCCAATGCGAGTATCTGCTAATCGAAGGGTATCTATGGGATCCGCCACAGCCGCGCGCCGCGATTCGTAAGGCAATGGCTGCAACCAGAGCGGCAGGCGGCAAGATCGTTTTTGCGCTGTCAGCCTTGTTTTTGCTCGATCTCTACCGCGACGATTTCATCCAGTTGATCGACGACGGCATGATCGATGTGCTGTTCTGCAACGAGGAGGAAGTGGTTGCGCTGATCCCCGACACTCCGTTCGAGGATGTAATCGCCCAGCTATCCGCGAAAGTGCCGACGTTGGTCGTCACCCGCGCCGAGCAGGGCGCGATGGCAGTGCAGGGCGACGTGCGGGCCGAGGTTCCTGCCGAGCCGGTTGCGCGCGTGGTCGATACCACCGGCGCGGGCGACACCTTCACCTCGGGCTTTCTTGCCGGTCAGCTGCAGGGCCGTTCTCTGGCCGACAGTTTGACGATGGGCGCAGTATGCGCGGCGGAATGCATTGGCCATATCGGCCCGCGCCCGCAGGCGGACTTGCAAGCACTGGTGGCCGCGCGTCTCGGGTAAGGTAGCCGCAAGCGTAGGCATTGCCGATTGACTAGCTCGAAAGCGGCGATGCAGTCGGTGCGCCCGTATTTGTCGCCCGGCGCATTATCGCTGTGGATCGACCGGGCCGGGCAGCAGCGCCGCCAGCGCGGCGAAACTCCCTGCCTCGCCCTCGCTTTTGACGCCGCGCTCCTTCAGGAACCGCTCGGCCTCCGGACTGCGCGGATAGGGGTCCAGTTCGAGCGCGAGGCTTTCGGCAACCATTTCGCCGACATCGAACCGCCCTGCGGAAAAGCCGACAACGTCGAGATCGTCGCCCGCCAGTTCGATCTCGGCATCCTCCTGCGCCGCTTCCAATGCGGCAAGCGGGACAAAGCGCACGGCGATCGGTGTCATGATCGTTGCGGGCACCGGCTCGCCACTGGCGATGCAAGCCTGCACGACCGCCGCGTCGAGCCGTCCCTCGGCCTTGACGCTCTCGCCGTCGACAAGGATTGCCAATGTGGCTTCCAGCCTGTCGACGGCGATCAGATCGAACCGCGCAGCGATGGCGGCGCGCTCATCCACGTCGGCGATCAGACGCAGCGGTTCTGTCTGCCGCTTTGCTTCGGCACGCGTCATCGGCCGGGCGAATTCGCTCATGCTGCAATGTCCGGCACTTGTCCGGCAAGCAGGGCCTCGACCGTCGTCGCCCGGAGCGCAGCGGCAAACGCCGCCATGCGCACGGCGACGGCATCCGCAGATGGTCCGGGATCCTCGGCCCGCCAGACATTGCGGACCAGCGCCCCGCGCAATTGCACGGTATCGCCAGCGGCATCGCGATAGGCGGTCAACCGTCCACCCAGCGCGGCCATCATCTTGCCGACATGCTTGCCGACGACGATGTCACCAATGCCCGATTGCCTGAGCTGTCCATCCATATCGTCGATGAACAGCTCAGCCAGATAGACGCTGGGCTGTTTGGCAACGGGGTCGGTTTCGAGCCGGATCAACACATGCGCCAGCACCGCCGTGATGATGTCGAACCGGCCGTCGATGGTGTCCGGTGCACCGTCGAGATACCAGCCAGGCGCACGTCCGCGCGCGACGATAGCGTCGTAAAGCGGGCGGTAGGCACTGCGCGGGTCTTCGGTTTTGCCAAACAGGCGGTGGAGCAATGTCATGTGTTGCCAGATAGGGACGAATCGCCGCTGTGCAAAGCCGCCGCCTGCCGTCTCAATGCGCATCCCCTTGTGTGCCTCGCCCGAATTCGCCTAAGGCCGGAGTCAACAGCGCGAGTGTCGGCGGCGGCACGGCATTCGCGGCACCGATGATGAGGATTGCCAGTTCATGCGTTCGACCCGCGCCCTGATTTCACTCGCCGCCGTTGCGATTGCGCTGTCCGGCTGCACCCAGCTGCGCACGCACCAAGGCTATATCGTCGATCAGACTTTGCTCGATTCGGTGAGTATCGGCATCGACAACAAGGCGTCGGTCGAACGGACGCTTGGTCGCCCCACCTTTTCCAGCCAGTTCGGCATGGCCGATGGTCGGCCGAGCATTGTCACGCCCGAACAGGCGACCGACTGGTATTATCTCTCTCGTCAGACCCGGCAGCTCGCCTTCGCAACGCCGCGCGCAACCGATCAGCTGTTGCTGCGGGTGCGCTTCGACGCGACTGGCAATGTCGTTGCGCTCGACCGCACCGGGGTCGAAACCGTGGCGCGGATCAGCCCGGAAAGCGACAAGACGCCGACCTTGGGCAGGGAAAAGAGCTTCTTCGAGGAGCTGTTCGGCAATATCGGCAGCGTCGGCGCGCCTGGTGCTGGAGCGGGCGGCGCAGGTGGACCCGGCGGGCAGTAGCCGCCGAGCCTCCTTCCGCCACCAACTGGCCGCTAACTCGCAATTCCGCCCGAGGCCAGCACTGCCAGCGTCACCAGTTCGCTCGCCGCCGCTGTCATCGGCGCGATCTGCACCGGCTTTTCCATACCGATCAGCATCGGGCCGATCACCGCGTCGCCGCCCAGTTCGCGCAGCAGCTTGGCCGACAGATTGGCCGATTGCAGCCCCGGCATCACCAGCACATTGGCCGGGCCGGAGAGGCGCGCGAACGGATATTTCGCCAGCATCTTCATGTTCAGCGCCACATCGGGCGCCATTTCGCCTTCATATTCGAAATCCGCGCCCTCGGCGTCGAGGATGGCAACGGCCTCACGGATGCCCTCCAGCCAGTTGCCGGGCGGGTTGCCAAAGGTCGAGTAAGACAGGAAGGCGACGCGCGGCTCATGCCCCATTTTGCGGGCGACCGCCGCCGTTTCGCGGGCGATCTGCGCCAGCAGCGCGGCATCGGGGCGTTCGTTGACTGTGGTGTCGGCCATGAACACGGTGTGATGCTGCCCGACCAGCACATGGATGCCGAACGGCGTGCGTCCCGGCGCATGGTCGAGCACGCGCCGCACCTCGCGCATCGTCTGTGCATAGGTGCGGGTGACGCCGGTCAGCATCGCGTCGGCAGCGCCCATATCGACCAGCAGCGCGCCGAAGATATTGCGCTCCTGATTCACCATCCGCTCGCAATCGCGGCGCAAATAGCCGCGCCGTTGCAGCCGCTCATAGAGCTTGTCGACCATCTCGGGGACCAGATTGCTGTGCTTGCTGTTGTGCAGTTCGAAACTGTCGGGGTCGCTGACACCCAGTTCGCGGAGCTTCTCGCGGACATCGTCGCGCCCGACCAGCACCGGCGTGCCATAGCCGCCATCGCGGAACATGATCGCCGCGCGCAGCACAACTTCCTCTTCCGCTTCGGCAAAGACAACGCGGCGCGGGTTCTGACGAGCGGCCTCATACGCCAGGGTTAGCACTGACGTCGTCGGGTTGAGCCGCGCGCGCAACGACTGGCGATAGGCAGCCATATCCTCGATCGGCTTACGCGCGACGCCCGAATCCATCGCCGCCTGCGCGACGGCGGCAGGCACCAGCTCCATCAATCGCGGATCGAATGGCGCGGGGATGATATATTCGCTGCCGAAACTCGACGCGCGCCCGCCATAGGCCGCCTTCACTTCCTCGGGCACCGGCTCGCGCGCCAGTTGCGCGATGGCGTTGGCAGCGGCGATCTTCATCGCATCGTTGATGGCGCTCGCTCGCACGTCGAGCGCGCCGCGAAAGATAAACGGGAAGCACAGAACATTATTGACCTGATTGGGAAAGTCCGAGCGCCCGGTAGCGATGATCGCATCAGGCCGCGCCGCCTTGGCATCGGGCGGCGAAATCTCGGGATCGGGATTGGCCATGGCGAAGATGATCGGCGATGCCGCCATATCCATCACCATTTCGGGCTTGAGCGCCCCCGCCGCCGAAAGCCCCAGGAACACATCCGCGCCCTTCAGCGCCTCGATCAGCGTGCGCGCCTCGGTTTTGGCGGCATGGGCGGACTTCCACTGGTCCATCCCCTCGGTGCGACCCTGATAGATCACCCCCTTGCGGTCGCACATGATGACATTGTCGTGGCGCACGCCCATCGCCTTCATCAGCTCGGTGCAGGCGATCGCCGCCGCGCCCGCGCCATTGACCACGACCTTCATCGTCGAAAGATCGCGTCCGGTGATGAACGCCGCATTGATCAGCCCGGCAGCGGTGATGATCGCGGTGCCATGCTGATCGTCATGGAACACCGGAATGTTCATCCGCTCTTTCAACGCCTGTTCGATGATGAAGCAATTGGGGGCGGCGATATCCTCGAGATTGATCCCGCCAAAGCTCGGCTCCATCAGCGCCACCGCGTTGATGAACGCCTCGGGGTCTTCGGTATCGAGCTCGAGATCGATCGAATCGACATCGGCAAAGCGTTTGAATAGCACCGCCTTACCCTCCATCACCGGCTTCGATGCCAACGCGCCGAGATTGCCGAGGCCGAGGATGGCGGTGCCGTTGGAGATGACCGCGACCAAATTGCCCTTGATCGTATAATCATAGGCCGCCGACGGGTCTTCGGCGATCGCGCGCACCGGAACTGCAACCCCGGGCGAATAAGCAAGCGCCAGGTCGCGCTGCGTCGCCATCGGCTTCGACGCGACAATCTCGATTTTACCCGGGCGTCCGGTCGAATGGTAGAGCAGCGCCTCACGGTCTGAAAATTGCAGATTATTGTCGGTGCTCACGCGCAAGTCTCCCCCATCGGCTCGCGGCTACCGTAGCGGCATAGGCTGGACAGCGGCAATCGCTTTTGGTGCTGCGACTGCTGAAACGCACCATTTGCGCGCGGCCAAGCCTCGGCTAGGGACAATGCGATGTCGCCTCCACCCGCCGATCCGAAGATGACCCCGATGATGGTGCAATATCATGCGCTGAAGGGCGAGGCCGACGGCTGCCTGCTGTTCTACCGCATGGGCGATTTCTTCGAACTGTTCTTCGACGATGCCCGCGCCGCCGCGCGTACGCTCGATATCGCGCTGACCACGCGCGGCGCGTCCGAAGGCGAGCCGATTCCGATGTGCGGCGTCCCCGTCCACGCCGCCGAATCCTATCTCGCCAAGCTGATCCGCGCCGGGCACCGCGTCGCCATCGCCGAACAGGTCGAAACGCCTGAGCAGGCCAAGAAGCGCGGCGGCTCCAAGGCCTTGGTTGCACGCGCTATCGTCCGCTACGTTACCGCAGGCACGCTGACCGAAGACACGCTGCTCGACAGCAAGACATCGAACTGGCTGGTCGCGCTGGCCGAGGCGGCGGGGACGCGGGCCTGGGCCGCGGTCGACGCCTCGACCGGCTGTTTCGAACTTGGCCCCTTGTCCGATGGCGTCGTTGCCGAACTCGCACGCCTTGCTCCTGCCGAAGTGCTCGCGGCAGAAGGCGGCACCCTTGCCACCGACATCCCCCCGACGTTGCTCCACGAACGTCCGCGTGCCGATTTCGACAGCGCGCGCGGAAGTGCGCGGCTGGCGGCGCTTTACGGTGTTGCCACGCTCGACGGCTTCGGTGACTTCACCCGCGCCGAACTCGCTGCCGCCGGAGCCCTGGTCGCATGGCTCGACCGCGCCGGTGCCGGGCAATTGCCATGGCTGCAACGCCCGCAGCGCCGCGACGGCCGCGACCGGTTGCTGATTGACGCCGCGACCCGCGACAGCCTCGAAATCACCCGCAGCCAGACCGGCGATCGCAGAGGCAGTCTGCTCGCCGAGGTCGATCGCACCGTCACCGGCGCGGGCGCGCGGTTGCTTGCAGCCGATCTTGCGGCCCCGCTGGCGAACTTGGCTGCGATCCTAGCCCGCCATGAGCTGGTCGATTGGGCCGTGCGCGAAGAGGGGCTGCGTTTCGACATCCGCGCCAGCCTCGCTGCCTTGCCCGATATTGGTCGCGCCCTTGGCCGGATCGTCGCGGGTCGCGGCAGCCCGCGTGATCTTGGCGCGCTGCGTGACGGCCTGAGTGGCGCATGGCAATTGCGCCAGAAGCTGGCCAGCTTCGATCTGCCGCCCCTGCTCGCCCGGCTCGTGCCCATGCTCGACGGCCATGGCGCGCTGGTCGACGAACTCGCCCGCGCGCTCGTCGCCACCCCGCCCACCGAAAGCGCCAGCGGCGGCTATATCGCGCCCGCCTACGACGCGGCGCTCGACGCGTTGCGCGACACCGCCGCCGGGGGCCGCCGCGCGATTGCCGCGCTCGAGGCGCGCTACCGCGACTCGACCGGCATTGCGTCGCTGAAAATCCGCCACAACGCCGTGCTCGGCTATCATGTCGAGGTCACCGCCAAACATGCCGACGCGCTGATGGGCGCCGCATCGGGCTTTACCCACCGCCAGACGCTGGCCGGCGTCGTCCGCTTCAATTCGCCCGATCTCGCCGAGGAGGCATCGCGCGTCGTCCAAGCCGGTGCGCACGCGCTCGCTGCCGAGGCTGCGCATCTCGAATCGCTCACGGCCATGGCCGCCGCCCGTGCCGACGCCATCGCCGCCAGCGCCGATGCATTGGCGCGCATCGACGTCGGCTGCGCGCTTGCCGAGCGCGCGGTCGAAGGCGGCTGGTGCCGCCCCGAACTTGTGGAAACCCCCTGCCTCGACGTGCGCGGAGGGCGCCATCCGGTGGTCGAGGCCGCGCTCGCCGCCACCCCTGGCGGTGAGCGTTTCGTCGCCAACGATCTGTGCCTGCTGCCCGAAGACCGGTTGTGGCTGGTCACAGGCCCGAACATGGGCGGCAAATCGACCTTCCTGCGCCAGAATGCGCTGATCGTGCTGCTGGCACAGGCGGGCAGCTTCGTCCCCGCGACCAGCGCCCGCCTCGGTATCGTCGACCGCCTGTTCAGCCGCGTCGGCGCGTCGGACAATCTGGCGCGCGGCCGCTCGACCTTCATGGTCGAGATGGTCGAAACCGCCGCCATCCTTTCTCAAGCCACCGACCGCAGCTTCGTCATCCTCGACGAGGTCGGGCGCGGCACATCGACCTATGACGGCCTCGCGCTCGCCTGGGCGGTGGTGGAGGCGGTGCACGACATCAACCGCAGCCGCTGCCTGTTCGCCACCCATTATCATGAACTGACGAGACTCGCCGAAAAGCTGGACGCGCTCTCGCTCCACCACGTCCGGGCGCGCGAATGGAAGGGCGATCTGGTGTTATTGCACGAGGTGGCGGAAGGCCCCGCTGACCGCAGCTACGGATTGGCGGTAGCGCGGCTCGCCGGCCTCCCCGCCCCGGTGATCGCTCGCGCGAAGGAGGTGCTCAGAAAGCTTGAAGCAGGCCGTGCAGCGACCGGTGGGCTGGCAGCGGGGCTCGACGACCTGCCGCTGTTCGCAGCGATGGCGGCGGTGGAAGCGGTCCCGGTCGATGCGTTGCGCGCGGCGATCGGTGCACTCGATGCCGACGCGCTGACGCCGCGCGAGGCGCTGGAGGCAATTTACCGGCTAAAGACGCTGGCAAGCGACGACGATTGAGACCGGTCGGTCAGCGCGACTGCCGATTGTCAGGCTGTGCGGCGAGCGTGCGGCGCAGACGGTCAGGCGCATAGAGCGAGGCCGTGCGGCCACGTTCTAGCCGCGGCACGACATCGCGATCGAAAGCGATCAGCCACAGCGCCAGCGTGTCGGCCGCGGCGGCGGTCGGTTCAATCGCCGCCAGCCGTTGCGACGCGTGCGCGAGCGCCGAGCCGATCCTGCCCGGTCGCGCGTCGCGATAGCGTTCGGCGATCAGGCCCAGCTGATGCCGGGTCGCGGCGATCATCTGGCGCGCCGCCGGGCCATCCCCTGCTCGTGCCATCGCCATCGCGCCGCCGACACCATCGCGCACGGCGCGCAGCTGATCGTCGAGATCGATCGGCACACGACCGTCGTCGGGTTGGTCCGCACAAGGGCGGATGGCACGGACATAAGCAGACACTGCGTCGAGGCTGGCGCTGTCAGGTTCGGTGCCGGAGAATTCGTCGACGATCAGCGTGCGGATAAAGCGTTCGAGATCGCGGTTCGACCGGTCACGCGCGATACGGCCCGGCCGACCGAGATCGGGGATGCGGACCGGATCGAACCGGCCATTGGCGCGGGCGGTGCCGAAGAAACTGGATGTGACATCGGCGGTGCCCGGCGTTTGCGAGATGCCGCCGAGAAAGAAGTGGGGGTTGTCGCGGCCGTTGTTGTGGCAGCTGGCGCACGACAGCCGGCCCCGCGCGGCTTGCCCGCCAAGCAGGGTCGGCGACTGGAATAGCACTGCTCCACGTGCGATGCGCTCGGTCGCGGCGGCGTCGCTGGTCGAGGCGAGACATGTTGCCGGCTGGCTCGAGGCAGCCACATACCAGCCGGGCCGATCTGTCCAGTCGAGCATCCGCAGCGGCGGTGTCGATAATCCGTCTGACGCGATCGCGATCGGCACCAGCAGCACGGTGCTGAGCGCCGCAGCCATCGCGACCCGGCGCGGCCACGCCAATCGCCCTACCCGGCGCTGCGCTCGGCGATCCACCGGCGCAGTTCCTCAGCCTCATAGCAGCCAAAGCTGCAAAGCGCGTCGAGCCGCGCCAAATGGGCGCGGGCACCAGCGACATCGCCCTGTTCGAGCTTGAGCTCGCCATAATATTCGAGCGCGCCACGATGGTCGGGCGCGACTGTCAGCGCCTGCTCGTAATAATCGCGCGCCCGATCGAACTGGCCCATCTTGCGATAGGAAAAACCTAGATAAGTGAGGATGTCCGGGTGCGGCCCCGCCGCCCACATCGACGCGTTCAATAAGTCGATCGCCGATTCGTAGCGCCGTTCGTTGATCAGGCCGACCGCGATGACATAAACATTGTCGCCCTGCACCAAGGTAGCGAGCTGGACATCGGGACGCCCCGGCCCGCGCGCCTGCGGACCCGATACCAGCGCAGCTTCGATCGCCGCAATGGCCGAACGCAGCGCTTCGCCCGACGGGCAAGTGCCACAAACAGTCAATTGCGTGGTGAGTTCGGTCACCTCGGCGCGAGCCGGCTCGACCTCACCCAACCGGGCGAGGGTGATACCAAGATCGCGCCGGGCGACGATCATTGTGCCATCCCGCCTGATCGCGGTCTGCAACGGGCGGCGGGCGCGACGGAAGTCATTCGCGCCCATATAGGAAGCGCCCAGCAGATATTGCGCCTGGGCATTGCGCGGGGCAGCACCGACGACCCGGCGAAACGCCTCTATCGCCGCAGGATAATCGCCGCGGCCGAACGCCGTGGTGCCGGCCTGATAATCGGCGGTCGGATCATAGGCAGGCGCGTTGGTGCTCGGCATCGAACCACCGCCGCCGCTGCCCGCTGCGAGCGCCGGTGGCGGACACGCAGTGACCAGCGCCGCAGCGATAGCGGCCATCGTCAACCGGCTTACACATACAGGGTTTTGCAAGGCAGACATGGGCCGTTCCAATCCATTTGACGATCATGCGATTGCGCGAAATGCGATTCTGCCATTGGGGTCAAGATTAGTGCGCATCGGTAACGGCGTCAATTTTTTAGCCGTCGGATGTCTGAGCGATGGCCGCGCGCCGACGAGATGCCCGTCCGTCGGCGCTGAGCACGGTCAAGCACAGGGTTTCGCTGGCGAACGCAAGGTTGCGGCCCCATATACACCCCATGGCTGACCGCTTCGCCTCGCTCCCCGACCGTCGCGCGATCATCGATCGCCGCGCCCTGTGGGACGTGCTCGTCGAACTCGGAACCAGCGATCAGAGCGCGACTCAGAAGCGGGCGACGCTGGCGGTCTTACTGAGCGATGCGCTGGCATCGGGGCGGGCAGAGATTGCGCAACGGTTGGCGGCAGCCCCGTCGCGCGGACGCGAAGCCACGACGGCGCAGGCGTTCCTGATCGACCAGATCGTCCGCCTGTTGCACGATTTCACTATCCAATATCTCTACCCCAGCGGCAATCGCTCCTCGGGCGAGCGGCTGACGCTGATCGCGGTCGGTGGCTATGGCCGCGCTGAAATGGCGCCGCACAGCGACATCGACATCGGCTTTCTCACCCCGTTCAAGCAGACGCCATGGGTCGAGCAGGTCATCGAATCGATGCTCTACACCTTGTGGGATTTGCGGCTGAAAGTGGGTCACAGCAGCCGCTCGCTCGACGAGATGGTGCGCATGGCCAAGGGCGACCTGTCGATCCGCACCGCCTTGCTCGAAGGCCGTTACATCTGGGGCGACCGCGCGCTCTATGAGGAAGCCGCCGCGCGCTTTGCCGCCGAAGTGGTCAACGGCACCGAAAAGGCATTTGTCAGCCAGAAACTCGCCGAGCGCGACGAGCGGCACAAGCGGATGGGCGACAGTCGCTATGTCGTCGAGCCCAATGTCAAGGAAGGCAAAGGCGGCCTGCGCGATTTGCACACGCTGTTCTGGATCGGCAAATATCTCCACAAGGTCCGCACCGTCGGCGAACTGGTCGAGGCCGGCTTGCTGACCCGCACCGAGCTGCGCCAGTTCGAGCGCGCCGAGAACTTCCTGCTGGCGGTGCGCTGTCACCTCCACATCCTGTCAGGCCGTGCCGAGGACCGGCTGACCTTCGACGTCCAGCGCGAACTGGCGGAACGGATGCGCTTTGCCGACAGGCCGGGCAAATCGGCGGTCGAACGCTTCATGCAGCTCTATTTCCTTCACGCCAAGACGGTGGGCGATGTCACCGGCGTGTTCCTCGCGCATCTCGATGATCAGATGGCTAAATCGGGCCGCCGCTTTCTGCCGAGCTTCGTCACTCGGGTGAAGAAGCTCGACGGCTTCATCCTCGATCGCGGACGTCTCGCGCTGCCATCGGACGACTATTTCGCCCAGGATCCGGTGCGACTGATCGAGCTGTTCGCCATCGCCGATCGTCACAGCGTCGAAATCCATCCGACCGCGATGCGCGCCGCACGCCGTGACGCGCGGCTGATCGGCCCCGATGTCCGCCGCGATCCACGTGCCAACGCGCTGTTTCTCGACGTCCTGACGTCGACGCGTGATCCCGAAACCGTGCTGCGGTGGATGAACGAGGCGAGCGTGTTCGGCCGCTTCGTTCCCGATTTTGGCCGTGTCGTCGCGCAGATGCAATTCGACATGTACCATCACTACACTGTCGACGAGCATAGCATCCGCGCTATCGGTCTGCTCGCGCGGATCGAGAAGGGCGAGCTCACGGACGACCATCCGCTCGCCAGCACTATTCTCGGCCAGCTCGTCTCGCGCCGCACCGTCTATGTCGCGGTGCTGCTGCACGACATCGCCAAGGGACGCGGCGGCGATCACAGCGTGCTCGGCGCGCTGGTCGCCGAACGGCTGTGCCCGCGGCTGGGGTTGACCGCAGCGGAGACCGAAACTGTTGCCTGGCTGGTGCGGCATCATCTGCTGATGTCGGCCACCGCGTTCAAACGCGACCTGTCCGACTTCAAAACCATCCTCGATTTCACCCAGGTCGTGCAAAGCCCCGAGCGGTTGCGCTTGCTGTTGGCGCTTACCGTCGTCGATATTCGCGCGGTCGGCCCCGGCGTTTGGAATGGCTGGAAAAGGCAATTGTTGTCCGACCTGTTCGATGCAGCAGAGGAAGTGCTCCGCCTCGGCCACAAACAGCGCGGGCGCGAACAGCGCATCGCCGAGAAGAAAGAGGCAGTGGCGGCCCGGCTCGGTCTCGACGCCGCCGCCTTCGCCAGCATCGGCCGCCGGATGCCCGACAGCTTCTGGATCGCCGAGACCGTCGACGTCGCGGTGCGCAATGTCGCGATGGTGCAGGCGGGTCCGGTCGATGGGCTGGCGGTCGAGGTCAGCTTCGATGCCGATCGCCACGCAACGCTGGTCAGTGTGCTCGCGGTCGATCATGCCGGATTATTCTACCGCATTGCCGGCGGCATCCATCTGGCTGGCGGCAACATCATCGATGCGCGTATCCACACGACGCGCGACGGGCTCGCCATCGACAATTTCCTCGTCCAGGATCCACTGGGGCGGCCGTTTGCCGAGGACAGCCAGATCGTCCGACTGCGCACGACCATCGCCGACAGCCTCGCCAACCGCAACCGGCTGAACGACCGGCTGATCGCCAAGCCGCTGGCGCGCACGCGCGCCGAGGCATTCCGGATCGAACCCGCCGCGTTGATCGACAACAAGGCATCGAATCGCTTTACCGTGATCGAGGTCAACGCGCAGGACCGCCCAGCTTTGCTCAACCAGCTCGCCTATGCCCTGTTCCAGTCGAAAGTGACGCTGCACAGCGCCCATATCGCCACCTATGGCGAACGCGCGGTCGATACTTTCTATGTCACCGATCTGTTCGGCGGCAAGATCGAGGGCAAGGCGCGGCTGAAGGCGCTGGAAAAGCGGCTGATCGAGGCGGCGGCTGGGACGGCTGCGCGGGAACTGGCACTGGCTGCGGCGTAGTCGGAAAAATCAATCGCCTCCTGATGCTGCACAGCAGCCATGGCGCACGCCGCACCTTAGCAAAAGGTGGTTCGCGCCAAGCCACCAAGAAGCCAAGAGTGAGTGTCTTACGGCAAAGCCGCTCTCTTATCCTTCGGGTGCAACAGACATTCAGCTGGAATAGAGAGCCTGCTCGCCGCTTGAACCGCCCTCTTGGCTCCTTTGCGACTTGGCGCGAACCCCTTCACCCGCTCACCCCAAGCACAGCCGTCAATACGGGTGGACTGCGTCGCTGCCTTGCAAACGGCTTTTGTTCATATTATGTTCTCAGCGTCCGCTACCAATGATCTTTGACAGTGCCAGAATTTTTCCGACAGGACCCCGCAGAAAGCCGCAGAATGCCGTGATCTCCCGATACCCCGTCGCATTCCACACTGTGACCCTGATCGTTAGCGATCCGCTGCCTCCGGATCGCGGTTTGCACCCGGTTCCAGTATCGCCGCCGTCTCAATGAGATCGAGCGCCCGGCGCGCGTCGTTGTAGCGGCGCGCCTCTGTCAGCCATGCTGTGGCGAGCGGATCGGCATGGCCGGGCATGGCTTTGATCTCCAAAATCGCCTCATCGACCCGGCCATTGTCGATGGCGCGCAATGCGCGTTCGAAGCGGCGGGTCGGGCGGCTCGACGGCTCATCGGCAGGGCGCAGCACCACCAGCGAGCTGAAACTGTTGCCCAGCCGGGTCAGCCAACCCGCCTGCGAATCGACGATCAGCACACCGCGCAAAGCGTCGAGATGTTGCGCCAATTGTTCGGCGGTGACGGGATTGGCCGATGCGCTGAGGATCGAATTGACTGCGTTGGGCTGGCTCTCACCGAAACGCAGCCGCAGTTGCGCCTCCATCGACCCCAGCGGAAAGCCGCGTTCGATGGCGCGGCGCGCGGCAAAGGCGACCAGCAGCGCCTCGGCGCGCGCGGCATTGCCTGATGCGCTCTCCGCCGCCAGCGTGATCCGCGCCAACCGTTCTTCGAGCAGCCCCAGCCGCGCGGCGATCGCGCCGCTCTCTGCGGCGGTCAGCGGCGGCGCGGCGACCAGCTGCACTGGCGCGGTGCTTGGCACCGCTGCCTTGGGTGTGACCTCGGACGCGGATGGTGCGGCAGGAGCAGCAGCGGGCTGCCCTAGAAACTGCAATGCCAGCCAACCACCGCCGACCCCGCCAAGCAGCAGGGTCAGGGCCAGTGCGATAGTGGTCATCCGCCACGGCGAACGGCGCACGACCTGAGCGGTGGCGGGATAGACCACCGCGCCAGCGCTTGTGCCTGCACCGAATGTGCCGTCGGCGCCGCTCGCGCCGCTGGTGCCCGTCGTCGTCCCAAAGCTCGCGCTGTCGTTCATTGCCTCTGCCTCGCTGCCCGCCGGAACGTCATTGCCGCATCCCTCTGCCGCCATCTTGGCACAGCTTGGCGGCAATCGCCACCATCTCGGCATCGGCGGGATGTGCTGCCACCGCGACGCTGCGCCAGCCTGCGCCTGCCGCCGCCGCTACGTCAGGGCTGATCGCGACGATGGCAATGCGTGCACGCTCGCCCACCAGCACCGCAAACCGCCGCGCCGCACGGGCGCTGTGCAGTATGGCGATGCAGGGCTCGTCGAGCATAGCTGGCAGGATAGGCAATTCGACGGTCCGATAGACCGGGATGGCCGTAACGCGCCGTTCATCCTGCGCGGACAACCCGGTCCGCTGCGCCCCGCATAGCCAAAGCAGCCGCTCAGACGTGCCGCTCAGCAGATTTGCAGCACCTTGCGTGCCGACACGCCCGACAGAGAGGCCGACGCTGTGCGCTGCCGCAGCCGTGGCTTCGCCCACGCACCATGCGGGAAGTGCGCTGAGGTCGTTCAATGCGCCTCCCGCACGGCGCACCGCATTGGCGCTGGTCAACAGCAAAGCATCGACATCGGCCACTGGCGGCGGCATCCAATCCACTGGCTCAATCGCGAACAATGGAGCGGAAATTGCCGCCACCCCTAACGCCGCCAGCCGCGCCACCGTAGCTGCATTGCCGGGCATCGGCCGCAGCACCAGCACCGAGCAGGGCGGCATATCGCTCATCCGGCGAACAGCAGGCGCACCTTCTCCGGTGCCGCTTCGAGCAAGCGCCGCGCCAGCGCGGTCGGCGTCATGTCCTCGCCGATCAGCACCTCGTCCTCGACCGCCTCGCTGCCATCCATCGCCAGCAATTGCGCGCGCATCCGGATCGCGCCGCCGCCCTCCACCGTCGCCAGCGCTGCCACCGGCGACCGGCAATCCGCCCCGAGCTCGGCGAGCAATTCGCGCTCGGCATCGACACAGCGGCAGGTCGCCTCATGATTGATCGCGCTGACCAGCGTGCGGACGTGTGTATTTTCCGCCAGCACCTCGATCCCGACCGCGCCCTGCGACGGCGCGGGCAACATGGTGTCGAAGGGGATCGCCACACCGGTATCGTGCATCCCCAGCCGATCGAGCCCCGCCGCCGCCAGCAAGGTCGCATCGGCGGCGCCATTGGCGATCTTGCCCAGCCGCGTCCCGACATTGCCGCGCAGCAGCACCAGCTTGAGGTCCGGGCGCAGCCGCAACAGTTGCGCGCTGCGCCGCGGGCTCGATGTGCCGACCGTCGCGCCGTGCGGCAGCGCATCGATACTCTCCGCCCCGATCAGCCGGTCACGCCCGTCGGCGCGCGGCAGCATGGCGGCGACGACGAACAAGGTCGGACGGATCGTCTCGACATCCTTCATCGAATGCACCGAGGCATCGGTGCGCCCCTCCGCCAGCCAGGCATCGAGCTCACGGGTCCATAGCGCCTTGCCGCCGACATCGGCGAGCGGCCGGTCGAGGATCTTGTCGCCCGATGCCACCACCGGCAGCAGTTCGACTGCGCTTTCCGGCCAGCCATGCGCCGCGCACAGCGCATCGCGGGTCATCTTGGCCTGCTGCATGGCCAGCGGCGAGGAGCGGGTGCCGAGCCGAAAGGGCCGGTCGGGAAAGGGCAGGTCCATAACCCATGCCTAGCCCAAGCTTGCGGTGCGAGGGAAGGGGGCGGTATGAGGGTACGCAAGCGGAGCGATTTCACAGCATATGGCCATCATCCTCGGCATCGAATCGAGCTGCGACGAAACCGCTGCCGCGCTGGTAACGTCCGACCGCCGCGTGCTGGCGCATGCGCTCGCCGGACAGGCGGACAGCCATGCGCCCTATGGCGGCGTCGTTCCCGAAATCGCCGCGCGCGCGCATGTCGACCGGCTGATGCCGCTGGTCGAGCAGGCGTTGATGGAGAGCGGGCTGAGCCTGAACGACGTAGACGCCATTGCTGCGACCGCCGGTCCCGGCCTGATCGGCGGCGTCATGGTCGGCCTCGTCACCGGCAAGGCTTTGGCCCACGCCGCAGGCAAGCCGCTGATCGCGGTCAACCATCTGGAGGGTCATGCGCTCAGCCCGCGCCTCGCCGATCCCGATCTCGCTTTCCCCTATCTGCTGCTGCTGGTCTCGGGCGGCCACTGCCAGCTGCTCGCGGTCAATGGTGTCGGGCGCTACCGCCGCCTTGCCACCACCATCGACGATGCGGCAGGCGAAGCCTTCGACAAATCGGCTAAGCTGCTCGGCCTGCCCTATCCCGGCGGGCCGGAGCTGGAAAAGCTGGCGGCAACCGGCGGCGATGCCCGCGCCGTGCCGCTGCCCCGCCCGCTGCTTGGCAGCGCCGAACCGCATTTCAGCTTCGCCGGCCTCAAAAGCGCCGTGGCCCGCGCCGTCCAGTCGGGCAAGCATCGCCCACAGGATATCGCCGCGTCGTTTCAGGCTGCGGTTGTCGATTGCCTGATCGACCGCACCCGCCGCGCCATCGCCGCCGCCGGACCGATGACCGCGCTCGTCGTGGCAGGCGGGGTTGCCGCCAATGGCGCGGTGCGATCGAGCCTCAAGGCACTGGCAGCGGACCACGGCCTCGGCTTCGTCGCGCCGCCGCTGTGGCTGTGCACCGACAATGCCGCGATGATCGCATGGGCCGGAGCCGAGCGCTTCGCTGCGGGCCTGACCGACCCGCTTGATGCCCCCGCCCGCCCGCGCTGGCCGCTCGATCCGTCGGCGGAAACGGTTCGCGGCGCCGGGGTGAAGGCGTGAACACCCGCCAGACAAAGCGTAAAGGGGTGAAGGCATGACCGTCGGCGTACTCGGTGGCGGGGCGTGGGGCACGGCGCTGGCACAGATGGTCGCGTCGGACGGCAGCGCAGTGCGGCTGTGGGCGTTTGAGGAGGAAGTGGTCGGGGCAATCAACCGTGAGCATCGCAATCCCGTCTATTTGCCCGATATCGCCCTGTTCCCCGCCATTACCGCCAGCGCGGCGCTTGTTTCGCTCGGCGTTTGCTCGCCGATCCTTATCGTCGCCCCCGCTCAGCATGTCGCCGCGCTGGTTGGGGATTTGCCCGACCACGGTCAGCCGCTGATACTGTGCAGCAAGGGGATGGAGCAGGGCAGCGCGCGGCTGATGAACGAGGTGGTCGAGGATGCCGGCTGGTCGGGCCCGGTCGCCGTCCTCTCCGGCCCGACCTTTGCGCACGAAGTCGGCAAAGGGCTCCCCGCCGCTGTCACGCTCGCCGCGCGCGACCTCATCGTCGCCAACGCCCTCGCGCAGATAGTCGCCCGGCCGACATTTCGCCCCTATGTCTCCGACGATGTCGTCGGTGCGGAGATCGGCGGCGTGGTGAAGAATGTCCTCGCCATCGCCTGCGGCGTCGTCGATGGCGCTGGCCTCGGCCAAAACGCCCGCGCCGCGCTCATCTCGCGCGGCTTTGCCGAACTGGTGCGCTACGGTCTCGCGCGCGGCGCGAAGCTCGAAACGCTGACTGGCCTCGCCGGTCTCGGCGATCTGGTGCTGACCTGCTCCTCGACATCCTCGCGCAATTTCAGCCTAGGCAAGGCGCTCGGTGCGGGCGGCGATCCGGCGGCGCTGATGGCCGACCGGCGCACGGTTGCAGAAGGCGCGTTCAGCGCCGGAGTGCTGGTTAGCGACGCCCGAAAACGCGGTATCGACATGCCGATCTGCGCTGCGGTCGCCCACCTTATCGCTGGTGGCACTGATGTCGACAGCGTCATCGACGGCCTGCTGTCGCGCCCGCTGACCGGTGAAGGCTGGGCGCGGCTTGGCTGATCCCGCCAACCCCGCCCCTGGTGTTCCGCCGCTGGCGCAGGACGAAGACGTCCAGGCGCTGGCCAAGGGTGGGCGCACCAATTTCTTTGGTTTCATCTTGCGCCTCGTCGCGCGGCTGCCCTTCCTCTATGTTGCCGGTCGCTGGTATGGCGCGGAAGAGCTGGGCCGCTTCGCCTATGCCGTACTGGTCGTCGAATTCGCCGCGCAGCTCGCCACATTGGGACTGAAGCGCGGTCTGGCGCAGCTACTGTCGAACTGCCCCAACGAGGCCGAGCATCGCAATATCGTCTGGGATGCGATGCTGGTGGCGATGCTTGCCAGTCTCGCCTTTGCTGCGCTGCTGTTCGCCGTGCCGCAGCTGATGTTCCCCAACAGCGCGATCAATCGGTTCGACCGGCTGCTGCCGCTGATCATCCTCGCGGTTGCCTGGACCGACATCGCGCTCGCCGCGCTTGCCTATCGTTACGATATCGGCGCGACGGTCCGCTCGCGCTCGATCGTCGAGCCCTGGGCGATCAGCATCGCCGCCTTCGGCTTCGCCTTTTATTCGATAAGAGACGGCCTGATTCTAGCCTATGTCACCGCTATGGTCGCCGCATGGCTGACCGCGATGGTGCCGCTGCTGCGCGCCTACGGCTTGCCCAAAGGGTGGCGGATGCAGGGCAGCCGCCTGATCGGCATCGCCCGCAAGAATCTGCCGCTCGCCGGGGCCGATGCCATCGAATGGGGCTCACGGCGGCTCGATCTGGCGGTGCTCGGCTTGTTCGCGGCGCCGGGGATCGTCGGCATCTATTATGTCGCGCAACAGGTCGCCTCGCTGCCGCAGAAGCTCAAGACCAGCTTCGATCCGATCCTCGGCCCGGTCATTTCCAAAGGCGTGGTCGAGCGTCGCTACAAGGATGTTGCGGCGCAAGTTGCGCAGGTTGGCTTTTGGGTGCTGGCCGCGCAGGCCGGGGTCGGGCTGGCGCTCGGCATTCCGGGCGAAGCGATCATGGGGCTGGCCGGGCCTGCGTTTGTCGCAGGGACGGCAGCGCTGGCGCTGATGCTCGCGGCTGAGGTTGTCGCATCGACCGCTGTCACCAGTGAAGCGGCACTGGTGTATATCGCACCGCGCCGCAATTTCCTGATTTCGCTGGGTATGATTGCATTGCAGGGCACATTGAGCCTCGCCTTCTGCTTTATCGTCCGCGAAATGGGCTGGCCGCCGATCTTCTATGGCGTCGCGGTCGGTCTCGCGTTGTGTCTGGCGCTGGGCGTCGTCTCGCTGGTCAAGGCGCGGCTGCTGGCGCGGCTGTGTGGCGCACCGGTGCACGGCTGGCGCCCGGCAATCTTCTGGGCGACCAGCGGCGCGGTCATCCTGGGCTATGGCGCGACGCAGATTCCCGAATGGGCGGAGCTGCTGATCGGCGTGCCGGTGATCCTCGGCATCTACAGCTGGATCATCTGGACCCGCGGATTCGGCCCCGCCGATCGTCAGTTGCTGCGGATGAGGCCAAAAGCCTGACGAGCATCTGCAGGCTTGCGGGTGCCGTCGACTTCCAAGACAGGCTCCGCGATGCTGTCGTGAATCAGAACGGCACTTCGTCGTCGAGATCGTCGAACGGTGCGCCACCGCCGCCGCCGCCGCCGCCGCCGCCGCCGCGCGACCCGCTGCCATAGTCATTGCCGCCGCCGCCCGAGCTTGGACCATTGTCCCAGCCACCCGAACCGCCACCCGATTCGCCGATCGAGCCACCATAGCCGCCGCTCGAGCGCTGTCCGCCACCGCCGGGCGCGCCGTCGAGCATGGTCATCACTGCGCCGGGGCCGGAAAGCACTACTTCGGTGGTGTAGCGATCGTTATTATCGCGGTCCTGCCATTTGCGGGTGCGTAGCTGCCCCTCGATATAGACCTTGCTGCCCTTTTTGAGGAAGCGCTCGACGACGCCGACCAGACCTTCGCTGTTGACCGAGATATTGTGCCACTCGGTGCGTTCCTTCTTCTCGCCGGTGGCGCGGTCCTTCCAGCTTTCGCTGGTGGCGATGCTGAAATTGGCGATCTTGCCGCCGTTCTGGAACGACTTGATTTCCGGGTCCTTGCCCAGATTGCCGATCAGGATCACCTTGTTGACGCTGCCTGCCATGTCTCTCTCACCCTAGTCCGAAAGCTACCGCGACCCAGTAGGTCGCCCCTGCCGCGACATAGGCCAGCGCGAACAGATAGCCAACCATGAAGGCGGGCCAGCGCCAAGAGTTTGTCTCGCGCCGGGTGACGGCAATCGTCGATATGCATTGCGGCGCGAAGACGAACCAGGCGAGGAAGGCGAGCGCGGTGGCGAGGCTCCAGCGCCCGGCCAGTGTCGGGCCGAGTGCGGCGGCCTGCCCCTCCTCGTCCTGTGCTTCGATCGCATAAGCGGTGGCGAGCGCGGATACCGCGACTTCGCGCGCCGCCATCGCGGGGATGATGGCGATGGCGATGTCATGATTGAAGCCGATCGGCGCGACGATCGGCTCGATCACCGAAGCAATGCGGCCGCCGGCGCTATATTCGAGCTGGTTGGCGTCGCTGCCCAGCGGCACTTTGGGGAAGCTGAGCAATGCCCACAAGATAATCGTCGTGAAAAAGATGATCGTGCCCGCGCGCTGGAGGAAAATCCACGCGCGCTGCCACAGGCCCAGAGCCAAATCGCTGGCGCGTGGCAGCTGGTAGCGCGGTAATTCCATCAGAAATCCGCCGCCCGATCCCTTGGTGACGGTGCGGCGCAGCACCAGCGCCACGACGAACGCGCCGACGATGCCGGCGAGATAGAGGCCGAACAGCACCAGTCCCTGCAAGCCGATGCCCGGGCCGACACTGGTCGAGGGGATGAACGCGCCGATGATGACGGCATAAACCGGCAGTCGCGCCGAACAGGTCATCAGCGGCGCGACGAGGATGGTGGTCAGCCGGTCCTTGGGATCGGCGATGGCGCGCGTCGCCATGATACCCGGGATAGCGCAGGCAAAACTTGACAGCAAAGGAATGAAACCGCGCCCCGACAGCCCGACGCGCGCCATGATGCCGTCCATCAGGAAGGCGGCGCGTGCCATATAGCCGGTGGCTTCGAGCATCAGGATGAAGAAGAACAGGATGATGATCTGCGGCAGGAAGACGACGACCGATCCGACCCCTTTCAGCACGCCTTGCACCAGAAAATCCTGAAAGACACCATCGGGGAGCAGCGTCGAGGCGAGCGAGGCGATCTGTTCGAGCCCGCCTTCGATCCAGCCGATCGGGGCCTCCGCCAGGCTGAACACCGCCTGGAAGATGACGAACAACAAGCCGAGCAGGATGACGAAGCCGCCGAGCGGGTGGAGCAGAACGCGATCGATGCGCGCGGTCAGACTGCGACTGGCGCTTTCGCTGACGATCGCGGTGCGGGCGATTCGTCGTGCTTCGTCTCGGCGCTGGCCTTCGGGTGCAGTTGGACCGACCAAGCGTGCGGGCGCGGCGATGGCGCTGTCGATCGCGGCGGCGAGATCGTCGAGGCCACGGCGCCGCACCGCGACGGTCGGGACAACGGGCACGCCCAGCTCAACGGCGAGCCGCGCGGCATCGATCAGCAACCCGTCACGCTCGGCCATATCGACCATGTTGAGCGCGACCACCGTGGGCAGGCCAAGACCGAGCAATTCGAGCGCGAAGCGCAGATGATTGTCGAGGTTGCCCGCATCGACGACGATCACCAGCGCCTCGGGCGTGCGTTCCCCCGCCTGCGTGCCGACCAGCACGTCGCGCGTGACCTGCTCGTCGGGGCTGGCCGGAGTAAGACTATAAGTGCCGGGCAGATCGACAAATTCGATCGGCCGCCCGTCGGCGAAGGCCCCGCGCCCGGCGTGGCGTTCGACCGTGACGCCGGGGTAATTGCCGATCTTCTGCCGCGCGCCGGTCAGCGCGTTGAACAACGATGTCTTGCCCGCATTGGGATTGCCGACCAGCGCGACTAGCGGCGGTATCGCGGTCACGTGCTGCGCTCCAACGTCACCGCAGCAGCGTGGACGGTGCGGATGACGACGCGCATCCGGCCGATGCGGATGGCGAGTGGATCGCGGAAGAACAAAGCGCCGCGATGCAGCATCTCGACATCGACGCCCTCGTAAAGCCCGAGTTCGCGCAAGCGCCGACCCTCGGACGCGGCAAGCGCATCCCAGTCGACCGACGCAATCCGCGCGGTGCTGCCGACGGGAAGATGGTCGAGCGTGACGGGGGCCGCAGCAGTCTGCATTTGCGAGCCATTATCAAGTCGGCGGACAATTGCAATGACCATCGCGCTTTGCGCTCAGGCCGAGCTTGTCGAAGCTTGTCACGGCATTGGCCTGATCCTTCGACAGGTTCAGGGTGAGCGCTTGTGGCGCTGATGCCAAGGGTCAGCACCTTAGCTCACCGGATAGCGCAACCGTCCGATGAAGCGCGACAGGCTCGGGCGATGCTCGCTCCGCGCGCGCGCCTGTGCCTTCACTTTCTCGAACTGCATGACATTGTCGATGCGGCGGGCGAGAAAGGCGCGGGTGTCGGCATGATCCTCGCTCTCGTCGTCGAGGAACACCGCGATGGTCGAACCATAGACCGCCGAGAGTGTCATCCGCTTGGTATAGTGATTGAAATCGGTCGCGGTGTCGCCGGCCAGCCGCCACATCGCATCGGCGGCGCGCCAGCCAAGTTTGGCGGCGCGCGGCAAATTCTGCGGCATGGCGAGGATCGCAGCGGCGCGGCGCAGCGATTCGCGGTCGGGCGCGACGATATCGAGCCGGGTTTCGATCAGCGCGGTAATCCGCGCGCGAATTTTCATCGCCGCGAGCGTTTCGGGCGGCAGGCGTCGCGCCATTTCGCCATCGATATGCGCGAACCACGCATCGATCATCGCCACCGCGCCGTCGTTGAACGCGAGCCGGGCGATATCGGGATCGAGCCCGTGCATCTGCGCGGCGGTGGTGACGGCGTGCGGTCCCCAGCCGTCGAAGGCGGCGTTGGTGGCGACATCGGCGATCAGCGCGGCGCGGACTTCGTCGAGTGTGGGGTCTTCGGGGAGTGGATCGGCCATAACCTTAAGATAGGTGGCGATTCCCTACTTGTGAACAGGAATCACTTCGCGGTCTTGGCGCTGCCCGGCAACCGTACCAGCACCAGCGCCACCGCGACCATCGCGCCGCCGAGCAGCTCGACCGGTGACAATCGCTCGCCATAGACCAGCCAGCCGATCGTCGCGGCGACGACCGGCTGAGTCAGCAACGTCAGGCCGACGATCAGCGCCGAAAAATGCGGCAGCGCGTAGATCAGCAGGCCCTGCCCGACGATCTGGCTGGTGAAAGCGAGCGCGATCACCGGGGTCCAGTCGCGCGGCATGATGGCCTCACCGAGCAGCATCGCGAACAGCAGCAGCGGCGCCACACCGGCGGCGGTCGACAGCGCCAGCGTCGGCCAGCTGGCGAGGCTGCCACGCGCGCGCTGCATCGTCAGCATATAGCCCGCGTAGAGCACCCCGGCGAGCAGGCACAGCAAATCGCCGATCAGCCGCGCCTGCCCCTGTTGGCCGCTTTCGCGCATCAACAGCACCGCGCCGGCTCCTGCGAGCAGCAGCGCCAGCGTTTCCATCCGCAGCGGCAGACGGCGCGCCACCACCAATGTGGTGGCGGCGAGGATCAGGCTGGCGGCGTTGCCGAACAGTGTCGCGTTGGCCATCTTGGTCTGAAGGATGCCAAGATGCCAACTCGCCAGATCGGCGGCAAAAAACAGCCCGCCAACAGCGGCAAGGCCGAGCGCGTTGCGGATGCCGCCCCAGCCATTAACCCCGTTGCCCTGACGCCATGCGAACACCGCGAGGAACGGCAGCGCCAGCGCCAGCCGCCAGAATCCGGCGGCGACCGGGCCGACATCGGCCAGACGCACGAACAACGGCCCCGCCGCCAGCGCGGCGTTGCCGCCGAGCAGCGCGAGGAAAGCGAAGGGTGCCGCCGCCGCGATTGTCTTCGCGCCCGACTTGGGCGGCGACAAGTTTTCCTTCGCAACCGAATCTGTTGCATCGTCCATGGCCGCGCCCTAGCTGGGGATGACCCAAGCGTGAAGGAGTTACCCGACCAATGCCGACCCTGTTCGATCCGATCCAGTTGGGCGACATATCCGCCCCCAACCGCATCCTGATGGCGCCGCTGACGCGCGGCCGCAGCGTCGATGTGCATGTGCCGATCAGCGCATTGAAGGCCGACTATTACAGCCAGCGCGCCGGAGCCGGACTGATCATCGCCGAAGCGACCGGCATCACCCAGGAAGGATCGGGCTGGCCCGCCGCGCCGGGCATCTGGAGCGACGCGCAGGTCGAGGCGTGGAAGCCGGTGACCGAGGCGGTGCATGAGGCGGGCGGACGCATCATATTGCAGCTGTGGCATATGGGGCGGCTGGTGCATCCCGATTTCCTCGGCGGCGCAGCGCCCGTGTCTGCGTCGGTGACCACCGCGCCCGGCGATGCGCATACGCCGACCGGCAAGAAGCCCTATGAGCAGGCGCGCGCGCTGCGGCTCGACGAGATACCCCGCGTCATCGGCGATTATGTTCATGCGGCGGAGCATGCAATGTTCGCCGGGTTCGACGGGGTGCAGTTGCACGGTGCCAATGGCTATCTGATCGACCAGTTTTTGCGGGATAACAGCAATTTCCGCGAGGATGCCTATGGCGGCCCCATCGAGAACCGTATCCGCCTGCTGTCCGAAGTGACCTCCGCGCTGATCGAAACCGTCGGTGCGGGCCGGACGAGCGTGCGGCTGTCGCCCAACGGGGAGACGCAGGGCGCAGACGATTCGAATCCGGTGGCGCTGTTCACGGCAGCAGCAGCCGAGTTGCAGCGGCTGAATATCGGCTTCCTCGAGCTGCGCGAGCAGAAGCCTTATGGCAATTTCGGCCAGTCCGACGTGCCGCGGGTATCACCCGATATCCGCAAGGTGTTCACCAATCCTTTGATCCTCAATCAGGAATATCGACTGGACAATGCGGCTGAGGACATCGCTTCGGGTCTCGCCGACGGCATCAGCTTCGGCCGTCCCTACATCTCCAACCCCGATCTGGTCGAGCGGCTGCGTGTCGATGCCGAGCTTGCACACGATAATTTCAAGACCTGGTACTCGCCGGGGGCTGAGGGCTACACCGATTATCCGGTGATGGAGAAGGCGGAAGCCTGACCAAATAAGAGGGTTCGCGCCAACACGCCAAGGGGCTAAGATCGAGCGTGTGGCCGCGAAGCGGTTTGCATCTTCGGTCTCGGTTGAAAACGCAGCCAAGAGAAGTTGAGCGGCTTCGCCGTCTGACCGGCACTCTTGGCTCCTTAGCGACTTGGCGCGAACCTCTTACTTGCGCTGCGCCCTCCACTCCGCCGCGCTCTGGCCCCAGCAATCGACGCGGGCTTCGTGGAGCGGGGCGGGGAGTTGGGTCGGGCCGCGATTTGTCGCACCCAGCCGCTTGGCCAGCGCAATCGAGCGGGTGTTGTCGGGGTGGATGGTCTGGATGATGTCGGTCCAGCCGAGGACATCGACGGCATAGTCCATCGCCGCGACGGTCGCTTCATAGGCGTAGCCGGTTCCGGCAAATTCGGGCAGCACGCCATAGCCGACTTCGGTGCCGGGCCAGCCCTCGGGGCACCATGGCCCCAGCCGCCCGACCCAGCGGTCCGTGCTGCGCTCGATCACCGAGAACATGCCGTAACCGTTGACCAGCCAGCTTCCCGCCATATTGGCCAGGATGCGCCACGCCTCGCTGCGGGTCTTAACCCCGCCGAGGAAGCAGGTGGTCTCAGGGTCGGCCTCGAACGCAGCAAAGCCGTCGAGATCGCGTCCATCGGGAACGCGCAGCATCAGCCGTTTGGTGTAGAGGATGGGGCCGAAGGGGGTCATTGATCGACCTGATTGGCTGGCAGCAGGATACTCGCAATCATTCCGGCCACAGACACGGCGAATGAGAAGCCGATCAACGCAGTAAGCAGACCAAGGTCGAAATTGCCGGGGTCAGCATCCTGCGGCGCAAACAACTTGCCGAAGAAGCTGCCGTATAGCATGCCAACGCCGATACCCCATGCACCGGTAAAGAATGCGCGGCGCGCTACGGTAGGCCTGGCGACGAGGATGGCGCTGGCGATCAGCAGCCCGCCTACGAGCATATCGTCCATCCAGAAGGCTGCCGGCCGACCCATTCCCCATGACCGATATGCCTCGCCCAGCATCAAAGCGAGTGCGCCGAGGATTGCGATGACGCGCAATAGTTTCATCACGCAAACCTCTCCTTGAGTTTCAGCATGGCAATCGCCGCCTCCGCCGCGCCGCCGCCCTTGTCGAGCTGCGCCGGGTCGGCACGGCGGATCGCCTGTGCTTCGTTCTCGGTGGTCATGATGCCGTTGCCGATGGCCATGCCGTCCATCGTCAGCGCCATGATTCCGCGCGCGCTTTCGCCCGCGACGATTTCGAAATGATAGGTCTCGCCGCGAATGACCACACCGATCGCAACGAAGGCGTCATAGGCCTGGGACGCGTCGGCGAGCGCGATGGCGCCGGGAATTTCGAGCGCGCCGGGGACGGTGATCGTCTCGTGGCTGTGCCCGGCTTTCGTGATGGCGGCACGCGCCCCCGCGAGCAGCATGTCGTTGAGATGGTCGTAGAAGCGCGCTTCGACGATGAGGATATGCGCCATTATTCTGCCTCTCCGGGTATATTGCGTTCGCCGACGACGCTGAGGCCATAGCCCTCCAAGCCGACGAGATTGTTATGGCTCGGCGTCAGCAATTCCATCTTGTGGACGCCGAGATCGGCGAGGATTTGCGCGCCGATGCCATAGGTGCGCAGGTCCATGCCGCCGGGTCCGCCCGATGGCGGCGGATTGGCGGGAACCGCGCCGGGCAGCGACGGCATCAGCACGACGATCAGGCCGGTGCCAGCTTCTCCAATTGCTTCCATCGCGCGTTGCAGGCGGCGTTTCTTGGGGCCGGGCGCGCCGAGCATGTCGTGGAACGGGGACATGCCGTGCATCCGCACCAGCGTGACACCATCGGGATCGACCGCGCCCTTTTGCAGCACCAGATTGACCGACCCGTCGACGGTGTTGCGATAGGATTTCAATCGCCAGTCGCCGCCATAATCGGAGGTGAACGGCTCGTCCGAGACGCATTCGACCAGGCTGTCGTTGCGGTGGCGGTAAGCGATCAGGTCGGCGATGGTGCCGATCTTCATGCCGTGGCGGCGGGCAAAGGGGATCAGATCGTCGAGCCGCGCCATGGTGCCGTCGTCGTTCATGATCTCGCAGATCACCCCCGACGGGTTGAGCCCGGCGAGCCGCGAGATATCGACCGATGCTTCGGTATGGCCGGCGCGGACCAGCACGCCGCCGTCGCGCGCGATCAGCGGGAAGACATGGCCGGGGGTGACGATATCCTCGCGCCCGCGTGACGAATCGATGGCGACGGCGATGGTCCGGGCGCGGTCCCCGGCGGAAATGCCGGTGGTGACGCCTTCGCGCGCCTCGACCGAGACGGTGAAGGCGGTTTCGTGGCGGGTGCCGTTGGCGCGCGCCATCAGTTCGAGCCCGAGCGCCTCGACGCGGGATTTGCCGAGCGTCAGGCAGATCAGGCCGCGACCATGCGTCGCCATGAAATTGATTGCGGCGGGCGTCGCCATCTGCGCCGGGATGACCAGATCGCCCTCATTCTCGCGGTCCTCGTCATCGACCAATATGAACATGCGGCCGTTGCGCGCTTCATCGATGATCTCCTCAGGGCTGGCCATCGGGGAGGCATCGGACCCATAGGCCATCCACTCCTCCAGCTTGCGCAGCGTCTCGGCGGTCGGGTTCCATTCGGCGGCGTCGAGATCGCGCAGCGTGTTGGCGTGGAGGCCGGCCGCACGGGCCAGACCGGATTTGGTGACACTGCCTTCCTCGACGAGGACGCGGACGCGATCTATGACGGATGTGCTCATAACGCAGGCGTATCACACTGTGATGTGATCAACAAGCGGCGAATCACATTGACGGGGTGATTCGCGGGCAAGAGTGATAAGAGTGATGACCCCTTGGGGAGGAATAACTCTTGGGGTGAAAATGGGGCGCTCGGTCGGGAAAGGGTGGTGCAGAGGGAGTGAAGACGGGTCATGCGGCGACCGTTTCAGTCGAAACCCTACATTGCAAGCCTTCTGCTGTCTGCAATGGCGGCAAAAGTGAAGGGGTTCGCGCCAAACCGCAAAGAGGCCAAGAGTGCGGTTCTTGCGGCGCAGCCAGTCACTCCGTCTGCGTTGCGGCTGTCACAAGGGCTGGATTATCAAAGCCGTTTCGCGACCTTGCACTCACTCTTGGCGTCTTGGCGACTTGGCGCGAATCCACCTTCTTTAAGCGGGTTAACGCAAGCGCGTAAGAAAAGAGGCTTCGCGCCAAGTCGCCAAGTCGCCAAGATATCGGTGTTTGCGGCGCAGCCGGTCATTCTCTCGTTGTGATTTTTGCCGCAACGCCCGAAAGACGAAAGCCGCGTTGCGGCCTTGCGCTCGCTCTTGGCCTCTTGGCGCCTTGGCGCGAACCACCTTCTTTAAGCGGGTTAACGCAAGCGCCTTAGGGCTCCGCCAGTTCACCGATCAGCCGCTCGGTTTCAGCATGGGCAACAGGGCAGATCGCCGCCTCGCCGCGTCCGTCGCCGACGCGCGACTGAACGAACTGCCGGACGGCGGACATGACCGCGCGGCCGTTGCGGTGGTTCTGCAGATATTCCCAGGCGCGTTCGCGGCGGTTGTCGATGTGCGCGGGGGCGGCGACATGATTATAGCCCGGGTTGCCGTTAGACAACGCAGTAAACCGCCAACCCACCAGCGGCACGGAGGGATCGCTTGACGGTATCGGGCCGGCGCGAGGCGCAAGGAAGGACCAGACGTCGCGGAGTTGGTCTGCGGGAATGGCAGTCGCCAGATAGGCAGACAGGGCGCGGCGTGCCTCGGCATTGCAGTCTGCGGCGGGCGAAGAGGGTGTGGGTGCGGCATCGCAAGCGGCAGCGGGCACCAGATCAGGCAACAGCAGCATGGCGAGATCGGCAGCACGATCGAGGCCGGTCGCTTCGTCACGCGCGTTGACCGCCTGCCCGATGGCGCGAGCATATTCGATGGCCTCGCGATCCGCGCCATAGCGGCTGAAATCGGGGGCGGCGGGACAGGCAGCGACGGGCTGGGCAGCAGACGGCGCCGAGACAGCCATGGCGGTGAAGCCGACGAGCGCGACGAGCCAATGTCTCATGCTGCCATAACCTCTTGCATCCGTTGCAGGTAACGCGCCAGCGTGTCGATCTCGATATTGACCGATTGCTCCACCGCCAGATCGGCGAAGGTCGTCACATCCCAGGTGTGGGGGATGATGTTGAGAGTGAAGTGCGTGGTGCCGCCCGGCTGATCGGTGACGGCATTGACCGTCAACGAAACGCCATCGACCGCGACCGAACCCTTGGCGGCGATGAACGGAGCGAGCGTGGCGGGGACCGAGACGGTGACGCGGTGCGAGCCGCCTTCCTGCGCGATCGAGACGATCTGCCCGACGCCATCGACATGGCCGGTGACGATATGCCCGCCCAGCTCGTCGCCCACTTTGAGCGCGCGTTCAAGGTTGAGACGGCGGTTCGGTGCCCACATGCCGGAAGCGGTTTTGGACAGGGTTTCACCGCTGGCATCGACGGCAAACCAGTCCGCGCCTTTTTCCACGACGGTCAGGCAGCAGCCCGAGCAGGAGATCGACGCGCCGATGGCCACACCTGCCATCTCATAGCCGCAACCGATGGTCAGGCGCAGATCGCCGCGTTGCTCGCTGGCGCGGATGGTGCCGATGTCGGTGACGATGCCGGTGAACATGGGATTGGATTAGAGAATGAATGGTAGTTCGACAAGCGGGTGGGGGGTGATGCCGGGGGAGGGGACGTGCTGGGAGGGGACAGGATGATCGGACTCACGCGAAGCCGCGAAGGCGCGGCCCATTGGGCCGCTTTGAGAGCTAGAGCATATGATCTTTCACCCCCCGGCTTGGGGGTCGTCCGTGAAATCCAGACAGGTTGAAACAGCCCAATGGGCTGTGACTTCGCGGCTTCGCGTGAGCCATTCTTTGCTATGATTCAGGGCATTGACCGATAGACTTCGAGGCGGTCGGGGCCGAACTGGCGCGCGTCGCTGAGCTGCCAGCGGTCGTGGGCATCGGACAGCCGGGCGAGGCCGATGTCGGCCAGGCTCGCCTTGCCGCCGCCGATCAAAATCGGCGCGCGGTAAAGGATGAGGGTATCGACCAGGTCTTCGGCGAGGAAAGCGGCAGCGGATTGCGCGCCGCCTTCGACGAGCAGGTCGTTGATCCCGGGAAGGGCTGCGGCGGCACGGGGGGAGGGGATGCAAGTCGCATCCTCCCCATCG
>JAYSZB010000025.1:0-14665 GCA_043727035.1 Sphingomonas sp.
GGCCCTGAAAAGAGGTAATTGCCGATCGGCTTGTCGGGATCGCGAAGCCCGGCCCGGCTCAGCTTGATCGCCGATGAGAGGGTGCGGATCGCCTCGTCCTGGCCGAACACGACCCTCTTCAAATCGCGGTCGAGATGCTCCAGCGTCTTCTTGTCGTCGGTCGAAACATTCTTGGGCGGGATCCGGGCGATGGTCGCGATGACGGCCTCGATCTCCTTGATGGTGATCGTCTTCTTGCGCTTGTTCGGCGGCACCAGCATCTGCATCGCGCCGACCTCGTCGATCACGTCGATCGCCTTGTCGGGCAGCTTGCGGTCGTTGATATACCGCGCGCTCAGTTCCACTGCCGCCTTGATTGCGTCGGGGGTGTATTTGACGCTGTGGTGATTTTCGAATGCCGAGCGCAGCCCGTTCAATATCTTGATCGTATCCTCGATGGTCGGTTCGTTGACGTCGATCTTCTGGAACCGGCGCAGCAGCGCGCGGTCCTTTTCGAAATGGTTGCGGAATTCCTTGTAGGTGGTCGATCCGATGCAGCGGATCTGCCCGCCCGACAGCGCCGGCTTGAGCAGGTTCGACGCATCCATCGCCCCGCCGCTGGTCGCGCCCGCACCGATCACCGTGTGGATTTCGTCGATGAACAGGATGGCGTGCGGCATTGCTTCCAGCTCGGACACCACCTGCTTCAGCCGCTCCTCGAAATCGCCACGATAGCGCGTGCCCGCGAGCAGCGCGCCCATGTCGAGCGAATAGATGACGGCAGGCAACAGCACCTCGGGCACCGCGCCTTCGATGATCTTGCGCGCCAACCCCTCGGCAATCGCGGTTTTGCCGACGCCCGGATCGCCGACATAGAGCGGATTATTCTTCGATCTGCGGCAGAGGATCTGGATGGTGCGATCGACCTCCGGCCCGCGCCCGATCAGCGGATCGACGCGGCCGTCTGCGGCTTTTTCGTTCAGATTGACGGTATATTGCGCCAGCGCCGATTCTTTCTTGGCGGGCTTTTCCGCCCTGGTCTCGGACTTGGGCTCCTCAGCTCGCGCCTCGATCGCCGCCGCCGCAGGCTTGCCGCCCTTGCCGACGCCATGGCTGAGGAAGCTGACCGCATCCAACCGGCTCATATCCTGCTGCTGGAGGAAATAGACCGCATAGCTCTCGCGCTCGGAGAACAGCGCGACCAGTACATTGGCCCCGGTGACCTCGTCCTTGCCCGACGATTGGACGTGGAGGATGGCGCGCTGGATAACCCGCTGGAATCCGCTGGTCGGCGTCGGATCGCCCGCCTCGCCCGATTTCAGGCTGTCGAGTTCGCTGTCGAGATAATGGGCGACGGTGGTCTTCAGTTCGCCGAGGTTGACGCCGCAGGCGATCATCACTTCCGACGCGAATTTATCGTCGATCAGCGCGAGCAGCAGATGCTCTAGCGCCGCATATTCATGGTCGCGCTCGCCGGCAAAGCGCAGCGCATTGTGCAGGGTCTTTTCGAGGCTTTCCGCAAAGGACGGCATGCCAATCGCTCCATACCGGAGGGCCAGGCCGGGATTGTTGCCCCCCCGCCGCCGGACGATCCGGTGCGCGGAGTATATATGTCGCTTCCCTCTCGCGTCCCTATAATGTCGGTCGTCACAGGCCGATTGGCAAGGGCTTTCCTTTGCAAGGGCACCGTGCCCCATTCGTCACCCTGAACCCGTTTCAGGGTCCATGGCCTGAGGCCGCGACCTGCTTATTAGGGACAGTCCCTAATGAGACCGCCCATGCCTGACCCCCAAGCCGCGCGCTGTTCTTATTAGGGACTGTCCCTAATAAGCCCCCGCGCCGAATGCTCAGCTTTTGAATAACCCCGCCGCGCTTGCCTTATGGTTAACGGCAAAGTGCCGCCGTGCTTGCGTCCGCGCGATTTCCGCCTCGAGCGCCTTCACCCGCGTATCGAGCTCGTCGACCGACAGCCGGTCGATATCCTCACCCGCCAGCAGCGCCAGCGGCGTATCGCGCCGACCGGGGAAAAGCTCGTCGATATCCATGGTGCGATGTTGACCTTGTGCGCCCGCGCCTGTCAATAAGCACAGCAGGGCAATACGGGAAGCCAAACACTCCCGTGTCCCTGAGCCTGTCGAAGGGCTGTCCTTCCCTTTTTGCGACCGCGCAGAAAAGGACAGTCCTTCGACAAGCTCAGGATAGTCGGTTTTGGTGAGGCCAGGATTGTGCAGCACCGCGAAGGGGAAGCGCATGACAATACCGGCAGAGATGACCGCGATAGACTGCTCGACCCCGGGCGGCCCCGACGCGCTGGTCGCCGTCCGCGTGCCCGTCCCCACCCCGCAAGAGGGCGAGGTGCTGATCCGCGTCGCCGCTGCCGGGGTCAACCGCCCCGATGTGCTGCAACGCATGGGGCTATACCCGGTACCGCCGGGAGCCTCCCCGCTCCCCGGTCTTGAGGTCTCCGGAGAAATCGTCGCGGTCGGTGAGGGCGTCATGCGCGAATTGCTCGGGCAAAAGATGTGTGCGCTCGTCCCCGGCGGCGGCTACGCCCAGTTCTGCCTCGCCCCCGTAGCCACCTGCCTGCCCGTCCCGCCCGCATTGTCGATGGTCGAAGCGGCGGCGATGCCGGAAACGCTGTTCACCGTGTGGACCAACCTGTTCGAACGCGCCTATGCGACAGAGGGCGACACCGTCCTCGTCCACGGCGGCACCAGCGGCATCGGCACCATGGCCATCGCGCTGGGCAGCCTGTTCGGGCTGAACGTCATCGTCACCTGCGGCAACGAGGATAAATGCGAAGCCGCCCGCCGCCTCGGCGCAGCGCACGCCATCGATTATTCGCGGCAGGATTTCGTCGAGGAGGTGCTGAAAATCACCGACGGCCACGGCGTCGCCGCCGTGCTCGACATGGTCGGCGGAGACTATGTCCCCCGCAATATCGCCTGTCTGGCGGACGAAGGCCGCCACGTCTCCATCGCCGTCCAGCGCGGCGCGAAGGCCGAAATCAACATGTTCGACATCATGCGCCGCCGCCTGACCCTGACCGGCTCGACGCTGCGCCCGCGCTCGGTGGCCTTCAAAGGGCTGGTGGCCGACGAACTGGCCCGCACCGTCTGGCCGCATGTGGCGGAGGGGCGGCTGAAGCCGGTGATGGACCGCGTGTTCCCGCTGGCCGAGGCGGCAGAAGCGCACCGGCGGATGGAAAGCGGCGGGCATGTGGGGAAGATTGTTCTGGTGGTATGAGCGCCAGCTCCCACTGGTCGGACCTGTTGTGGGCTGTGCGATTGATAGATTCGTCCGATCAAGCGAGGCCCAAGAGTGATAAGAGTGATGACCCCCAAGGGAGTAAAATCACTCTTGCTGCGGTGATCGACGCAGTCGATCGATGGGCACGGTAATCGGCACTTAAAATGCTGTAAATGGTAGAAAATTTGCGGGCTGGCCATGTGCGGGTATAGCATGGGCTGGCGCTTGTAGGAAAGCGGGGATCGGTCGCGCGGGCGGGGCGCGTCACTCTTGGCGGGGGTGGGTGCCAGTGGTGGGCGGCTATCCTGTTTGGCGGCGCAGATCAGGCGGCCTTTTTGTCGAGCTTTCCCGCTGCGGCGAGTTCGGCATGCAAGGTCCATGGTGCGAGTTCGAGGCCATTGGGCCATGCCAGTGCGCCAGTTTCGATGAACGCGCGGGCGAATTCCTCTGGCTGGAGCAGTGGCTCGGTGAGGACCGTTGGTTTCGTGGCGAACAGGGCGTGTCCGTTCCATTCACCGAAGCTGCCGTCCGAGAAGGACAGGCGCAGGCTGGTTGGGCCAGTGACGGCGAGGGCTATGAGCTTAATCATCCAGGTCGGCTCCGACGATCATCTCCATCGGTAGCATAGCGGAGCCGCGCTGCCAATTTTGCAGGAGTTCGGCGCTGTGCCGGTCCCGCCATTCCTGCACGATCCGCATGGCGGGGCGCGGCAAGGAACCGGCGATGATCGTTCCGTCATCGATGCGGATCAGCGCTTCGAACCCCTGATTGCTGGCGTGGAAATGGGGTGGTGGATGCTCGTTGTGGAACATACGATGACGATGCCGAAGAAGATGGAGATGATCGGCAACGACGAAGCTCCTTTGGGTGCGACTCTGCGCAGCGGGACACCAATGGCCTGAAGTCTCGCACTAAGCCGCGAAACCGCAAAGACGGAAACTATCGGTTCACGCGGAGGCGCGGAGGCGCAGAGGGAAGAATGAAAGGTTTCTCGCAGAGGCGCGGAGGAAGGAAGAGACGCAGAGATCGCAGAGAATGTGGCTCTTGCGGCGACGCCGCTTTGTCTCGATCGACATGCGTCATGCGCGACGGTGCGATGATGCGCAGGTTTGCCGTTCGACGCTCTGCGGTCTCTGCAATTTTATTCCTCTGCGCCTCTGCGTGAACCCTTTACCGATTATCAGGCCTGACGGACGATTATAGCGGGCATGACTATCCTGCGATACGACCGGTCCCGGCGGCGCACTTGGCGCGGTGACAGGGTGATGGCGCGGGTGCGGCTGGCCAACTGGCGGCGGGAGCGAGCGAGGCGCATCGGCGATCCGGCGCGGCCACGGACGCTGGCGTTGATGACGGCGGTGGTGTTTGGGGTGGTGCTGTGGTGGCTGGGGTGAGGGCGAGAAAAATATGGTGCGCCCGGAATTCGCGTGCGCTCGGTCACATGAGCGTCGAGCGAAGCATCGATACGCTAGACTTCGCCCGATTCGGGTGTGCACGCAGGGGAGAGCTTCATGGCGGAGCGGGGACAGATTTTGGCGACGATCGATGCACTGTACGCGTCGCGAGTGAGCGGCGACGTGGCGCAGCTCGGCACGCTGTTGACCGAGGGTGCCACCTATCAAATGGTCAACACGACTCCTCTGCTCGCAGGGATGCCGGCCGGCCCGGTCGATGCGCTGTTTGCGATCGAAATGCTGACGGCCAAGTTCACATTCCACAGTGTCGAGCGGCGGTCGGCGATTGTCGAGGGCAACCGGGCCTGCGTGCATTTGGTGGTCTCGGTCTCCGACCAAAGCGGTGATCGTTGGGAAACGCACTTGTGCGACTGGTGGGAATTCGACGATGAAGGCAAAGGCCGGTCGATCGTACAGTTCACCGATACTGCGACTCTGGCTGCGAAGCTCTGAAACCGACCGATGCTCCGCGCGACCGTAGTGATGCGGTTCGGGTGGCGGTGTCGGGGAGGGGGTGCGGGGGCGGCTTGCCCTGCCCTCTTCGCGGCTTTGCGTTCTTCGCGTGAGACTAGCTTGGGGGAGACGCGACCGCCGGTATGGCTTTGGCCCGGGGCGGGATGGCGGCTTCTTTGGCTCTACCACCCGGCGGCAGATGGGCTGGCGGTTATGCCATTCACCGACAGCCTGGTGCACCTTTTAATCAGACCGCAGGTTTCCCGTGCGGTCGCGCAAACATCGCCGAAACCCGATGGCTGCCCCGCTGACGATTGTGTCGTTTCGGTACCGATTCGGAGTGTGACGTCGGTCACGGTTGCGTCGATGAGGGTGGTGGTGTGCGGTCCGGCGCTGTGGTTTTTGAGAAGGATGGGACGAGCAAGATAAGTATAGTGTCCCCGGAATTTCTCCCCGGAATTTCCTAGAATTCGCAGAACTCGCAGAGATCACTGCAATTTCTGCATAAACTCAAATAGCGCGTCGCCACGGAGATCCCTACTCGACTTACTTCTAGTGCGTTGCTCTGCTCCACGTTTATACTTGCTAACCAAGCCCGAAGGCACCTCAGCCTCATAATCCAAAACGAAGAGCTCCAGCGACCGCGCATACCAATCTGTAGGGCGGCTAGCGCCTATAACATCCATTGACGTGAACAGCGTGTAAAGATGGACAGGTGTAGAAAACATCTTCATAGATCTTGGGCTTGCATCAAATATATCGCTAATTTTTTTCAGTCTCTTTACGACATGGTCGAAGTCTTCATTCTTTTGCGGATAATGCTCGTTAAACAGATCGTACATTTTGTTGATATTGTTGGATGTATCTGACGATACTCCGGCTCTTAGATAAATGAGTAATGCCGTAGTAAATTCCACATCGACCATGCGCCGTATATTATTGATATTGAAAACGTTATATTTTTTCCAAAAACCTAGATTTGCGAGTTTCTCAGCTGACCCGATAAATTCGCCTGCAAACTCAGCATGTCTTATTTCTTGAGGATTCAATGATCTATCGGTTTCATTTATCCGTCTAAATACTTTAACAATATCCGACTTCTGCACGTCTGAGTCAATAACGCGAGCATGGAATACATATTTTAAAAAATTAGATTTTGCCTCAACGCTCAGAGACTTCCAATCTTTGTCTGCCCATGTGGCGTCTCGGTTATGTTTATCAAGGTAACGCTTATGGAGGGGCCACTCGCCTTTTGTAAATTGGAGTAGACAATTCATCCTTTGTTGACCATCAACAATGCTGTGAGTCTGCTTCATTGTTTCTGGATCAACTGGCTGTTGGTGAAGATATATCTCTGGAATTGGATAGCCCATCATGATTGTCTCGATCAGTTTCACCTTTTGCTTGTCCACCCATACGAGCCTTCTCTGAAAACTATCATCAACAAAAAAACGCAGATCATCGAAATGTTCTACGATGTGGGCAACCGTATATTGAGACTGAGAAATTTGAGAATTTATAGTCATACTGAAACATCCTTCGATTGAAGTTCTCTTACCCCCTCAATGTGGTAATCCTCTGCCACCCTGAACGACTCGTAAATCCGGTACTTTATGTCCGGCTCGAAGCGTAGGTGTCGAAGAGCGACGCGCTGAAAGTCAGTGAGTTTTAGCGCTAAGTTTCTTAAATACGCGCTTTTGTAGGACTTTGCGCTACTGAGAACAACATGTCCTGCGAATATTTGATTTGAATGAGCGCTGCAAAGATGCCGGTAACCCTCAAAATATGCTTTGCGAATTGCTGTGACCGTTTCACGGAAAAGTGACTCTGAAATTATAGCGCAATCGAGGTCGGAAATCTCAGGGTTAAACGCCCGCCAAGCTTTACTTGGGGACATGCTGAACCCGAATTTAGCACTGCCGACTAAGCTAACTTCATTTTGATTCACTCCTAACAGCCCTGCAATATCTTGACGGAACTGCTGATACGATGCGTTAGGTGCAATTAGATCATTTTTCGTAAAGAGCCAGCACTCGAGATCAAAAAGCTGGTCTTTGACGAACTTCTCCGCGTCAGTACCGCATACTAGCGCTTTGAATTCGCCTTGGATCACTTTAATTCACTCCGCCGCGATCCCAGCTTGCTTGAACATATCCTCCTCGCCATCGTTCACCGCGACGGCGACGTCGCCGAGCTTGGCTTTCTGGCGCTGGTCGAAGCTGCCCCAGACCTGGTTCCAGTCGCCGCGGGTGGCGGCTTTGGCGTATTCGGTGGCGCGGGTTTCGAAGAAGTTGGCGTGTTCTACGCCGTTGAGCAGCGGGGCGAGCCACGGCAGCGGGTGTTCTTCGACCATGAACATCGGCTGGAAACCGAGCTGCCCCAGCCGCCAGTCGGCGATGTAGCGGACGTAGCGCTTGATTTCCTTGGGCGTCATGCCGGGGACGGGGCCTTGTTCGAACGCCAGATCGATGAAGGCGTCCTCCATCCGCACGGTCTTCTGGCAGCAATCGAGGATGTCGTCGCGGACCGCCTTGGTCAGGCAGCCGCGTTCGTGGACGAAGGCGTGGAACAGCTTGGTGATGCCCTCGCAATGCAGGCTTTCGTCGCGGATCGACCAGGTGACGATCTGGCCCATGCCCTTCATCTTGTTGAAGCGCGGGAAGTTCATCAGCATGGCGAAGCTGGCGAACAACTGCAGCCCCTCGGTAAAGCCGCCGAACATGGCGAGCGTGCGGGCGATATCCTCGTCGGTATCGACGCCGAAGGTGTGCAGATAGTCGTGCTTGTCCTTCATCTCCTTATACTGGAGGAACATGCCATATTCGCTTTCGGGCATGCCGATGGTGTCGAGCAGGTGGCTGTAAGCGGCAATGTGCACCGTTTCCATGTTGCTGAACGCGGTCAGCATCATCTTGATCTCGGTCGGCTTGAACACGCGGCCATAATGTTCGTGATAGCAATTCTGCACCTCGACATCGGCCTGGGTGAAGAAGCGGAAAATCTGGGTGAGCAGGTTGCGCTCATGATCGCTGAGCTTTTGCGCCCAGTCGCGGCAATCCTCGCCCAGCGGCACTTCCTCGGGTAGCCAGTGGATCTGCTGCTGGCGCTTCCAGAAATCAAAGGCCCAGGGATATTCGAACGGCTTATACTGGGTGCGGGCTTCGGTGAGGGACATGGCGGTTACTCCGAGAGTGAATGTGGGGGCGCGGGGCGCTGATGGCTATGGGGCTTCGCCGATACGGCGGGATTCGGTGATCGGCAGACCGGCTTCGGTCGGCACATAGATGAGCTGGGCGCGGCTGCTTTCGAGCGCCTGAATTTGCAGATAGCGCAAATAGCCCTCCGGCCCGCCGAGGCTGTTCTGCAGGATGGCGTTGGCGCGCGCGGCACCCTCTGCGCGGGTGACATCTGCGGCGGCCAGCGCGACCGAACTTTCCTGACGCGCGCGGGCCTCAAGCACGGCGATCTGGCGAGAGGATTGCGCTTCGGCCAGCGCGGCTTCCCCGGCAAGGCGTTGCGAGTAGAGCCGGTATTGCGGCCAGCCGAACAGCAGCACGACGATGCCGACGATCAGCAGCAGCGTGACGGTGAGAATGCGAAAGGCGGCGGGGGACATGCGTTAGGCTTTCTCAGGTGAAACGAAAGAGGGTGGGTGTGCGTTTAGCGTGGACAGTCACAGGAGAGATAATATGACCGCCCATCAAAACGTCCGCGAGCATATGGACATCATCGGCGCCGACGGCGTGCATGTCGGCACGGTCGACGGCGTCGAAGGCGGGCGCATCAAGCTGACGAAGAAGGACAGCGGGGCGCAAATCGAGGGCGCGACGGGAGCGCATGACGGGCACCATCATTATATCCCGCTCGGCCTGGTCGCCGAAGTCGAGGGCGACACGGTGCGGCTAAGCGCGACGGGCGCGAATGCGGAGACCTTCCTCGAGGAAGCAGGCGAAGGCATGCCAAGCGTTGGCAGCCCCGAGCAAGGCGCGTCGAGCGGCGGCGCGATGTAGGTGCGCCCGCCCCTTGCCCGGCGGGTGAGGGGCGTCACTGACAAGCCAGGCACTCGTCATAATCGGTGCTCTCGCCAATCTCGAACACGGGGGCCTCGGCGGTATTGTCCGCTTCCACCCCGCCCGAGCCGGCAAACCCGGCGCGCTGGACCGACTTCGAGCGGAGGTAATAAAGCGACTTGATGCCCAATTCCCACGCGCGGAAGTGGAGCATCATCAGGTCCCATTTCTCGACATCGGCAGGGATGAACAGGTTCAGCGACTGCGCCTGATCGATATAGGGGGTGCGGTCGGCGGCAAGTTCGAGCAGCCAGCGCTGGTCGATCTCGAAGCTGGTCTTGAACGTGTCCTTTTCCTCAGCCGATAGGAAATCGAGATGCGCCACACTGCCGCCGCGCTCGAGGATGCCGTTCCACACCGGATCGCTGTTCTTCGCTTTGTCGATCAGCAGCGCCTCCAAGTGCGGATTCTTGATCGAGAAGCTGCCCGACAGCGTCTTGTGAGTATAGATGTTGGCTGGGATCGGCTCGATGCAGGCGCTGGTGCCGCCGGCGATGATGCTGATCGATGCGGTCGGCGCGATTGCCATCTTGCAGCTGAACCGCTCCATCACCCCTTGGTCGGCGGCGTCGGGGCACGGCCCGCGCTCCTGCGCCAGCATCATCGATGCGGTGTCGACCTGTTCGCGGATGTGGCGGAAAATCTTGAGGTTCCACGCCTTGGCCATCGCCCCTTCGAACGGCAGCCCGCGCGCCTGCAAAAAGCTGTGGAAGCCCATGACGCCCAAGCCCACCGAGCGTTCGCGGGTCGCGCTATATTTGGCGCGCGCCATTTCGGGCGGGGCGCGGTCGATATAATCCTGCAGCACATTGTCGAGGAAGCGCATGATGTCTTCGATGAAGACCTTGTCGCCGTTCCATTCGTCCCACGTCTCCATGTTGAGGCTGGAAAGACAGCAGACGGCGGTGCGATCGTTGCCGAGATGATCGACACCGGTCGGCAAGGTGATTTCCGAGCAGAGGTTCGAGGTGGTGACCTTCAGGCCCAGTTCGCGGTGGTGGCGCGGCATCATCCGGTTCACCTGATCGATGAAGATGATGTACGGTTCACCGGTGGCGAGGCGGTTTTCGACCAGCTTCTGGAACAGGCTGCGCGCGTCGACGGTGCTGCGCACGCTGTTGTCCTTGGGGCTGCGCAGATCGAATTCGCGGCCGTCGCGCACGGCTTCCATGAATTCGTCGGTGATCAGCACGCCATGGTGAAGGTTCAGCGCCTTGCGGTTGAAATCGCCCGATGCCTTGCGGATTTCGAGGAACTCCTCGATCTCCGGGTGGCTGATGTCGAGATAGACCGCCGCCGAACCGCGCCGCAGCGAACCCTGCGAAATCGCGAGCGTCAGCGAGTCCATGACGCGGACGAAGGGGATGATGCCGCTGGTCTTGCCGTTGAGGCCGACCGGCTCACCGATGCCGCGCACCGCACCCCAATAAGTGCCGATGCCGCCGCCGCGCGATGCGAGCCAGACATTCTCGTTCCAGGTGTTGACGATGCCTTCGAGGCTGTCGCTGACCGAATTGAGATAGCAGCTGATCGGCAACCCGCGCCCGGTGCCGCCGTTGGACAGCACGGGGGTGGCCGGCATGAACCACAGCCTGGAAATATAGTCATAGACGCGCTGGGCGTGCTCTGCGTCGTCGGCATAGGCCGATGCGACGCGGGCGAACAAATCCTGATAGGACTCGCCGGGCAGCAGGTAACGGTCGTTCAGCGTGTCCTTGCCGAATTCGGTCAGCAGTGCATCGCGCGACTCGTCAGTGACGATACTGAAGGCGCGCGCGTCGATGGATTTGGAATCGGGGACGGCCTTCGAATCGGGCACGGCCTTCGACTCGATAGGCGCAGATGCGCTCGTGTCAGTCATCGGACGGTCGTCCAGCTGCGTTGCCACTTCGATATTCTCCTGTGCCCGAGTGTCGCGAAAATCCATTTGTCCGTGCCCCACATCATCTTGGCGGGCGCAGCGCTGATTCGCCACCCCCTTCGTTCTATCTTTGTTCGATTCAGGAATCCCCCCTGAAATCGCCGATCCAGCGTTGGTGAGGGGCGCGTCTATCCGTCGGGAAAAGCAGTATTCAACCGCGAATCTCTCGGCCGATCTGTATAGCCGATCACAGCACCTGACACAATCTGTAGGGTGCCCTCACCGGCTGACCCACCACCGATAGTGCCACAGCCATGCGTGGTGACAAGATGTTTAATGACATTTTAGCGACTCGGTTCGTCGCCCAAATGAGTCGTCTCGTCGCAGCTGATTTTATGCTGCGATGCAGCGACGCGCGGAGTGAGCGTGGTTTCGTCGTGGCGCAAGGGAAAGAACGGGGAACGCGAAAATTTCCTGTGCTTGCGTTGGCGGCGTGTGGCTGGCGGCGGTGCACTAAGGTCGCCCACAGCTCCTCTCGACGTCAAAGCGGTCGAGGAAATGTTCGAGATTGCGGCGGTAGCTGGAGTCGGCGCCGGACATGTTCGGCGGTTTGACGATCGATTCGATGGGTGCGCCGCCGCGGGCGAGCATCCGGTGCCAATCGTGGCGATATTGGTTGCGGGCGGTGCCGTCGGTTTCGGCGGTGCGCAGTTGCGGCAGGATGGCAAGCGCTTCCGGCCCCATGCGGCACAGCGCGATGCGCGCGGCAGTGAGTACGCCTTCGTGCGCTTGCAATCTGGCGCTGCGCTGGGTGGCATTCTCTCTGTGCTTTTTAGGGATCGCTCTGTTCTCGCCGTCGGCGATCAGCGCGCGCAATTCTGTGCCGTGATGGCGGATCAGCTCGGCGAGGCAGTGCGCGGCTGCCGCGCCGTGGTCGCCCAGCCGGGCGATCAGCCCGCGCGCGCGGGTGCGGCGGACCGGGTCGGCAAGCAGCGCGCGTTCGTCGGCGGACAGCGTCGCGAAGCTGGCGGGAGGGAGATCGAACAACAGGCTGCCGTGGCGAAAGCCGTTGCTGGTGAGATCGGCTGGTTCGGTGAGCAAGCGCGCGACGATGGCGGCGCGCAGGGCGTTGCTGTCGTCGGCGAAGGCAGCGGGCAGTGTGTGGATATTGTCATACCAGGTCAGCCGCGTGTCGCGGATCAGCGCAACGGCGAGTGCGCGGTCATCGTCGCTCGCGTCCGCTTCGGTGATGGCGGTGAACCATGCGGCGATGCTGTTCCACACCGGATCTTCGGCAGCGGTCTCCGGATCGGCAAGCGCGGCGGCGAGATTGGCCGACAGATTGCCCGCCAGCGCCGAGCGGTCGGCGGTGGTGCACATATCGCTGTGGTCGCGCAGCGCATGGATGATCTCGGAGGTTTGCGAATAGCGTTTGCCGCTGGTGAATTGGGTGCGGCCCCAGTGGAAGCTGGCGTTCGAAAGGCTGCCGCTGAAGCCGATGCTGAGCGGGCGGTCGAGCGCATGAACGCGCACATTCCATTCGCGCACCAGCACGCCGTCGCTGCGGCTGCGCACCTCGACATAATCGGCGTTGGCAAAGTGACTGCCGAACGCCCATTTCCAGAGGCGCGCGGGTGCCGAGGGGGCGGGATCGCGCCAACTGCCCCAACGAAGCAGCATGTCCCATCCGGCGCGCGCGGGTTCGCCGACGATGCAGACGTCATTGGCGAGGGTGAGCGCCCATTCGGCGGCGATCGCCTCATTCTCCTCCTGCGTTTTGCCGAGCAGGCCCTTGCGATCGAAGTAGGGGACGATGGTCTCGGCGGGGCACTCGGCCTTGGCGGCGAGGCGAAAGGTGCGGTCGGAGCGGTTGTGGTTGTGCGCGCCCTCGCGGATCTGATCGAGGTTGAGGTTGGCGGCACTGCCGACGGTGACGCTCTCCACCCCCGGTTCGAGCGATATTGTCGCCGGGGCGCGCGATTTTGGCCCCATCCCGGAAAAGGCGGATCGCCTGTCGGCGGTCTATATGGGCAATGAAAGCGTCATGACGCGGCTGTGGACCGGGCATATCTTCCTTGCATCGACCAGCGACATCATCGTCACGCCGCACTTGATCAACATCGGCGTCAACGAACCGCATGTCACCCGCACCTTGGTGTCGTTGATCGGTCCGGGCGATGTCGTCGTCGATGTCGGGGCGAATGTCAGCTATTACAGCGTGCTCGCCGGGTGGCGGGCGCATCCGGGCGAGCAGGTGTGGTCGTTCGAGCCCAATCCGCGCGCCTTCGCGTTGCTCAGCGACAATATGACGATGACCGGCCATGCGGCGATGGCGCAGCGCTGGCCGGTGGCGCTGTCCGACCATGCGGGCACCGCGAGCTTGCGCATCTTTCCCGGATATGAGGCGACATCGACGATTCGCGTGGTGCCGGAGGCCTATGTCCGCCACACCGAGCGCGAGACCGGGCGGCCGTAGCATGTCATCGATGTCGAGCTTGTCCGGCTCGACGATGCCATGCGCGACGTGGCGGCCATCGACGTCATGAAGATCGATGCCGAGGGCTATGAACCGGCGATCATAGCCGGGGCACAGGAGATTTTGCGGCGGTCGCGGGACGTGAAGATCGTCATGGAATTCGTGCCGCCGATCATGGATGCGGGCGATGCGCAGGCGATGCTGCGGATGATCCGTGAACTGGGGTTCAGCATCTACCGCATCGAGCATGACTTCAGCTTCACTGCCCAGCCCGACGACGACGCGCTGACGGCCATCCCCTTTTCCGATCTGTTCGTCCTACGGCGCTGAGCGAAGCCTCGAATTTTCGTTGATATCGATCAGTATGAACGAATTAAGTGATTGGACCGATTTATCGTCTTGCGCCAAGCCATCGTCATAAATCCAGATTAGGCGGCGCGTGTGCGCGGCCGACACCAGCAGGAGCGAGAGCGATGAACATGGAAAGCCAGTGCCCGATGGGCGGTAAAAGCGATCTGAGGGCGCGCTCGCTGCTCGGGCGGCAGAACAAGGATTGGTGGCCCGAGGCGCTGCCGGTCGATATCCTGTCGCAGGGCGGGCTGTCGCCCGATCCGATGGGCGCGGATTATGATTATGCCGCCGCGTTCGCGCTGCTCGACTATGCCTCGCTCAAGGCTGATCTGACCGCGCTGATGACCGACAGCAAGACGTGGTGGCCGGCCGATTACGGCCATTATGGCCCGTTCATGATCCGAATGGCGTGGCACGCGGCGGGCACCTATCGCACCGCCGACGGGCGTGGCGGATCGAGCAGCGGGCAGCAGCGGTTCGCTCCGCTCAACTCTTGGCCGGACAACGGCAATCTCGACAAGGCGCGCCGTCTGCTGTGGCCGGTCAAGCAGAAATACGGCAAGCATATCAGCTGGGCCGACTTGTTCATCCTGGCCGGTAATGTCGCGATCGAATCGATGGGCGGGCCGGTGTTCGGCTTCGGTGGTGGCCGCAAAGACGTGTTCGAGGCCGAGCGCGACATTTATTGGGGTGCCGAGGAGAAGTGGGTCGAAGCGACCGAAACCCGCATCCAGCCGGACCGGGAGCTGGAGCTTGAGCATCCGCTGGCAGC
>JAYSZB010000026.1:0-5187 GCA_043727035.1 Sphingomonas sp.
CTGTTCCAGCTTTCCGGCCACATCAACACGCCGTGCGTGGTCGAGGAAGCAATGTCGATCAGCTTCCGCGAATTGATCGACAAGCATGGCGGCGGCATCCGTGGCGGGTGGGATAATCTCCTCGCCGTGATCCCCGGCGGCTCGTCAGTGCCGTTGGTTCCGGCGCACGAGATCATCGACGCGCCGATGGACTTCGACGGCTTGAAGGCGGTCGGCTCCGGCCTCGGCACCGCCGCCGTGATCGTCATGGACAAGTCGACCGACATCGTCCGCGCGATCAGCCGCATCAGCTATTTCTACAAGCATGAAAGCTGCGGCCAGTGCACCCCCTGCCGCGAGGGCACCGGCTGGATGTGGCGCGTCATGGAGCGCCTGCGCACCGGCGACGCCGACATCAGCGAAATCGATCTGCTCCAGCAGGTGACCAAACAGGTGGAAGGCCACACCATTTGCGCGCTGGGCGACGCGGCGGCTTGGCCGATCCAGGGCTTGATAAAGCATTTCCGCCCCGAACTCGAGCGGCGCATTGTCGAGCGTAGAGGCGATGCGATGCTGGAGGCGGCGGAGTGAGACGACCGACTGCAATTATGGTGGTCTGCATTTTGCTCGCGTTAGCGTGGTTAGCCAATTGCTATTCCATCTACGTGGCGGTCCAAGTGGCTTCACCTTTGCGCGGAGCTTGGATGCTCTTGACCAGCATTGTTACTGGCATTTCAATTTTTGGGCTGTGGCGGATGAAGCTATGGGGACCAGTGCTGTATCTCGGTGGTCAAGCGATTGGCATTATAGCCTTTTATTTAACGGCACCTGAAGGCGCTGATTTATATCCGAGCTGGTTGATGATCCTAATTCCCTCAATCTACGCCGCTGTGGTGTTGCCTTACTGGAAGAGGCTTGAACCGATCCGGTTTGGTAGAAATGTTGTGAGTAACCCCAATGCCTAAACTCACCGTAGACGGCATCGACGTAGAAGTCCCCGCCGGCGCCACCGTGCTCCAGGCGTGCGAGATCGCGGGCAAGGAAATCCCGCGCTTCTGCTATCACGAGCGTCTGAGCATTGCTGGCAATTGCCGCATGTGTCTGGTCGAGGTCTCGCCCGGCCCGCCAAAGCCGCAGGCGTCGTGTGCGCTGCCTGCGGCCGACAATCAGGTGATCCGTACCGATACGCCGATGGTCAAGCATGCCCGCGAAGGCGTGATGGAATTCCTGCTGATCAACCACCCGCTCGATTGCCCGATCTGCGATCAGGGCGGCGAGTGCGATTTGCAGGATCAGTCCCTCGCTTACGGCAAGGGCCACAGCCGCTACGACGAGAACAAGCGCGCGGTGACCGAGAAATATATGGGGCCGATCGTCAAGACGGTGATGACCCGCTGTATCCATTGCACCCGCTGCATACGCTTTGCCGAGGAAATCGCGGGGGTCGAGAGCATCGGCGCGATCGGCCGCGGTGAGAATATGCAGATCACCTCCTATCTCGAACAGGCGGTCAACAGCGAATTGTCTGGCAATGTTGTCGATCTCTGCCCGGTCGGCGCGCTGACCAGCAAACCCTACGCCTTTGAAGCGCGCCCTTGGGAGCTGACCAAGACCCCCGGCATCGACGTGATGGACGCGGTCGGCACAAACATCCGCATCGACGCGCGCGGGCGACAGGTTTTGCGCGTGCTCCCCCGCATCAACGACGACGTCAATGAGGAATGGGCGCACGACAAAACCCGCCACCATATCGACGGCCTGATGGCCCGCCGCCTCGACCGCCCATGGGTGCGGCGCGATGGCAAGCTTCAACCCGCCACCTGGGCCGAAGCGTTTGAAGCGATCCGCGCCGTCGACGCAGGCTCCTCGGTCGCCGTGATCGCCGGCGATCTGGTCGATTGCGAGACGATGTTTGCTGCCAAAGCACTGCTCGGCGCGATGGGATCGACGATGCTCGAAGGTCGCCAGACAGGGCTGAGCTACGACGTGTCGAGCCTCTCGGCGGTCAATTTCAACACCGGCATCGCGCGGGCAGAGGACGCCGACGCGATTCTGCTGGTCGGCACCAACCTGCGCTGGGAAGCGCCGCTGATCAACACCCGCGTCCGTAAAGCAGTGTGGCGACGCAAGGCGCGGGTGTTCGCTATCGGCCCCGAGGTCGATCTTACCTATCGCGCGACATGGCTCGGCGACGAGGCATCGCTGCTCACCCGCTTGCCCGATGCTGTCGCTTCGGCGTTTGCCAGTGCGGAACGTCCGATGGTTATCGTCGGCGGCGGTGCACTCGCCGTTCCGGGCGCGCAAGGGGCTGCACATGCGCTGGTCGAGACGCTCGGTCTGGTCAAGGATGGCTGGAATGGCTTCAACGTCGTCCACATGGCCGCTGCCCGCATGGGCGGGCTGATGCTCGGCTATGCGCAACCCGGCGGCATCGCCGATATCGTCGCGGCACGGCCCAAGCTCGCCTTTTTCCTCGGCGCAGACGAGGTCGATTTCGGCAAATTCGGGTCCACCTTCAATGTCTTCGTCGGCCATCATGGCGACAAGGGTGCCGCCGCCGCCGACGTCATCCTCCCCGCCGCTGCCTGGCCCGAAAAGCCCGGCACTTACGTCAATACGGAAGGGCGTGTGCAAATGTCCGAACGCGCCGGCTTCCCGCCGGGGGACGCGCGCGAGGACTGGAGCATCTTCCGCGCGCTCGCCGATGTGCTCGGGGTAAGCCTCGGCTTCGACAGCTTCGCGCAGGTCCGCGCCGCGATGATCGCTTCGGTCCCCGCGCTCGGCCGTGAAGGCGAGATCGCCGATTTCGGCTGGAGCCTGCCCAAACTCGACACCGGTCCGCAAGGGCCGATCCCCTCGCCGATCAAGGATTTCTACCTGACCAACGCCATCGCCCGCGCCAGCGAAACGATGCAACGCTGCTCGGCGGAACTGGTGCACGGGCAGAGTTTTGCGGAGGCGGAGGAATGAGCGGGCTTTATCAAAACCTCCCCGGAACGGGGAGGGGGACCACGAAGTGGTGGAGGGGTAGCGAGCAACGCGCGCTCCCGGCCTTGCCGATAGCTCAGGTGCTCGCTGCGCTCGCGACCCCTCCGTCGCTTCGCGCCACCTCCCCGTGCCGGGGAGGAATTAACCTATGACCGCCTATCTCCAATCCACCTTCCTCGGGATCGAAGCCGGCTGGTTCGTCGCCACGCTCGCGCTGATCCTGATGATCGCGCTGCCGGTGTTGCTCGCCGTCGCGATGATCATCTACGCCGATCGCAAGATCTGGGCGGCGATGGCGCTGCGGCGCGGGCCGAACGTCATCGGCCCGTTCGGGCTGCTGCAATCATTCGCCGACGGCCTTAAGGTCTTCCTGCAGGAAACCATCATCCCGTCGGGTGCGAACAAGGGGCTGTTCCTGCTCGCGCCGATCATCACCTTCTCGGTCGCGCTGATGGCGTGGGCGGTGATTCCGTTCAATTCGGGCGCGGTGCTGGCGGACATCAATGTCGGTCTGCTCTACATCCTCGCGATCAGTTCATTGGGCGTTTACGGCGTGGTCATCTCGGGTTGGGCGTCCAATTCCAAATATCCCTTCTTCTCCGCGCTGCGCGCCGCCGCACAGATGATCAGCTATGAAGTGTCGATCGGCTTCGTGCTGATCTGCGTCGTGCTGATGGCCGACAGCTTCAACCTGCAGACCATCATCCGCGCGCAGCAGGGGCATATTCTCGGGTTGTTCAACGGCTTCGGCTTCAGCCCGCTGCTGTTCCCGATGGCGGTGGTGTTCCTGATCAGCTCGATGGCCGAAACCGCGCGCGCGCCGTTCGATCTGACCGAGGCCGAGAGTGAGCTAGTCGCGGGCTACCAGACCGAATATAGCTCGATGGCCTTCGCGCTGTTCTGGCTCGGCGAATATGCCAATGTCATCCTGATGTGCACGCTCAACGCCATCCTGTTCTGGGGCGGCTGGCTGCCACCGATCGACTGGGCACCGCTCTACATCATTCCCGGCTGGGCGTGGCTGTTCCTCAAGATATGGATTTTCTTCTTCATCTTCAGCTGGGTGAAGGCGACCGTCCCGAGATACCGCTACGACCAGCTGATGCGGCTGGGCTGGAAAATCTTCCTGCCGCTCTCGCTGTTCTGGGTGTTCCTGGTCAGCGGCTTCCTCATGCTGACGAGGTATGGGTGATGATAGCTGCTTTGCTTCTCGCGCAGGCAGTCACGGTGACACCACAATCCGCGCCGCACCTTGTGCCAATGGTACCAATCATTGCATCGGGCACGATGCAATGCGAATTTCGCGACGAATATGGTGCCGTGTTTACGGTCAGCGGGACATTGACCCCAACACCGGCGGCTCAGAGCGATCAGCCCGCACAGCTATCAATGTCATTGCGCGGCGTCGATGATCCGCGTCTCGATGGAGAGTATGGTGGTTGGTACATCCGATCGAATCTCACGTTCTCGTTCAACCAAGTCAATCAGACCGACAGCACATTGATGGCGCTAACTCTGCACGGCGCTCGGGATACGTCCAAGCAGACCGTCGCCGTGATGCAGATCAGCCCTATCGGCCGCCGCCCGGTTGGGCGTGTTACTGATGACAAACTATTCGTTGGATTTTGCACTTCATCTTGGGTGAACGGAAGATAATGACCCTCTCCCAAACCATCAAAGCCTTCACCCTGTGGGAATTCGTCAAGGCCCACGCGCTGACGCTGCGCTATTTCTTCAAGCCCAAGGCGACGCTCAACTATCCGTTCGAGAAGAACCCGCTGAGCCCGCGCTTCCGCGGCGAGCATGCGCTGCGCCGCTATCCCAATGGCGAGGAACGCTGCATCGCCTGCAAGCTGTGCGAGGCGGTGTGCCCGGCGCAGGCGATCACCATCGAGGCCGAACCGCGCGAGGACGGCAGCCGCCGCACCACCCGCTATGACATCGACATGACCAAATGCATCTTTTGCGGCTTCTGCGCAGAGGCATGCCCGGTCGATGCCATCGTCGAAGGCCCGAACTTCGAATATGCGACCGAAACGCGCGAGGAACTGCTCTACGACAAGGCTAAACTGATCGCCAACGGTGACAAATGGGAGCGCGCCATCGCCGCGAACCTTGCCGCCGATGCGCCGTATCGGTAGGGGCGCGCGGTATGAATGATTCCGCCAGCCAGAACCTCCCCGGCACGGGGAGGGGGACCGCCCGCAGGGTGGTGGAGGG
>JAYSZB010000027.1:0-42272 GCA_043727035.1 Sphingomonas sp.
GTTGTGGCAAGTCGCAATCCCTCCACCATGCTGGGCAAATATAGTGCGCTATTCAGATGTTGGCGCTTGGCATGGTCCCCCTCCCCGTTCCGGGGAGGAACTATCTAACCTCGACCACCAGTTTCCCCACCGCCTTGCGATCGCCCAGCGCGGCAATCGCCTCGCCGCCGCGCTCCAGCGGATAAGTGCCGGTGACACGCGGCGAGATCTTGCCCTCGTCCCACCAGGCGAACAGTTGCGCGATATGCGCGCGGTTCTTTTCGGGCTCGCGCATGGTGAATGCGCCCCAGAACACCCCGCACACGTCGCAGCTCTTGAGCAACGTCAGATTGAGCGGCAGACGTGGAATCCCGGCGGGGAAGCCGACGACGAGGAAGCGGCCTTCCCAAGCCATGCTGCGCACTGCCGGTTCGGCATAATCGCCGCCGACGGCGTCATAGATCACATCCGCGCCCCCCGGGCCGACCGCCGCCTTGAACTGCTCGGCCAGCGCCTTGGACTGGTCCTTGTCGAATGGTTGCTGCGGATAGACGATGCAATCGTCCGCCCCCGCCTCGCGCACAAGCGCCGCCTTCTCCTGGCTCGACACCGCGCCGATCACCCGCGCACCCATCGCCTTGCCGATCTCGACCGCCGCCAGTCCGACGCCGCCCGCCGCCCCGAGCACCAGCAATGTCTCGCCGGGCTTCAGCCGTCCGCGATCGACCAGCGCGTGGATCGATGTGCCATAGGTCATCAGCAGCGCCGATCCTTCGGCAAAACCGAACTTCTCAGGCAATAGGTACGTGTTGGCAGCGCGGGTCGCGATCTGTTCGGACAGGCCGCCATTGCCGCAACCCGCAATGACTCGGTCGCCGACCTTGAGATCGGTCACGCCCTCACCGACGGCGGAAATTATTCCCGCCACCTCACCGCCCGGAGCGAACGGGCGCGGCGGTTTGAACTGGTAACGGTCCTCGATGATCAGCGTGTCGGGAAAATTGATCGCGCAGGCGTGGATATCGATGACCACCATGCCTGCGTCGGCGGATGGGGCAGGCAGCTCACCGATAGTCAGCGTTTCGGGGCCACCGGTGGCGGTCGATAAAAGTGCGCGCATAGATTCTCAACTCCCAAAATCCGCTCACCCTGAGCCTGTCGAAGGGCTGTTCTCCCTTTTTGACGCGGGGCGCAAGAGCTAGGACAGAGCTTCGACAAGCTCCGCATGAGCGCGTCTGGGTGCTAGGCCCCAGTCGGCACCAACCAAGGTTCCGCCTTCACCCGCGCTGCCTCATAGGCGGAAATAGCCGAATCCTCCGCCAGCGTCAGCCCCACCTCGTCCAGCCCCTGCAACAGGCACATCTTGCGAAACGGGTCGATCTCGAAGGCAAACCGGTCTTGATAGGGCGTCGTCACTACCTGGTTTTCCAGATCGATCGTCACTGGCTGGCCCTCGGCGGCGACCACCATCAGCCGGTCGATCGTTTCTTGCGGCAGCACCACAGTCAGCAACCCGTTCTTGAACGCATTGCCCGAGAAGATGTCGGAAAAGGACGGCGCGATCACGGCATTAATGCCCAAGTCGAGGATCGCCCAAGCCGCATGTTCGCGGCTCGACCCGCAACCGAAATTGTCGCCCGCGATCAAAATCGGCGCCCCCGCATTCTCTGGCGCGTCAAACACATTCCTCGGCGCGGCGCGCACCGTTTCGAACGCCCCCTTGCCCAGCCCCTCCCGGCTGATCGTCTTCAGCCAGCGCGCGGGGATAATGACATCGGTATCGACGTTAGACTGGCCCCACGCGATAGCGCTGCCGGTGATGGTGGAGACGGGGGTCATGTCAGCATTCCGTTCTTCGTCTCCAGTTTTTCCGCCCAGCTTACGATAGGGTCAACGTCTAAGTGCTTTTCTATGAAGATGCGCTGCGCTTCATCCGTTGCGATGGCGAACAATCGAGACCCTCTTGCAACCTGCTTGTTGTAAGCCCGAGTAATCTGGCTGTCGGACATCGCCCACAGCTGGTGACGAATTTCTAGATTCCGTGTGATCATTAACAGCGCGTTTGGGGATAGCGCTAAGCAACAGTGACCATCAGGCTTGTCCAGTCCATTAGACCAAACGGCTGGAAAATCGCCGATAAGAAACTCATATTTTGCGTGTGCGCAAACCCGCAAGTCCCAGTTGAGATTAATCATGAATTGACCGACGCGCTTATGATTTATAGCCTCAACCAGCTGGCGCATGAAGGCACGATCAATCGCATCGGGATCGTTAGCGAGAATGAACTCGGAAACGTCAGCCGGATACCAATCTCTCTTCAACGAGTCGTACTTCTCTTGAATTTTGGCATCCGGCTGCCGCCACAGCCCCGCATGCCCTCGTCGAAAAGCCGCAACTTGATATGGCGTTCGGTGCATCAATGATAAAATGAAGCGAATGATGGAGGACCTGCTGTGGGCGTCCGTCGGTATTCTCCTCGCGGTCATTGCAGCATCAATGGCCCGCGCAGCATCGCCGTCCAATCGAGAGAAAAAATCTAATTCTAGGCAGATGATTTCACGGCTTCTGCCCTGCCACGTGTAAAGATCTTCTGTATAGCCGATTTCGGCTGGAAACTTGCGATAGGTCTTAACCTCATTTCGAACTCGCCGAAAATATTGCACTTTGCCATCATGTCCACGCCACCTCTTCTGATAAAATTGAGGAAGGAAGTGATGTTTTCGAGGCAGGGTGGCGGGCGAATTCAATTCCGTAACACCAATTCCCGCACATCGCTCAACCGCCCCATCACCGCCGCCGCCGCCGCCATCGCAGGGCTCACCAGATGTGTCCTAGCGCCCGGCCCTTGCCTCCCGACGAAATTGCGGTTGGAAGTCGATGCCGCCCTCTCCCCCGGGGGCACCTTGTCGGGGTTCATGCCCAGACACGCCGAACAGCCTGGTTCGCGCCATTCGAAACCGGCGTCGATGAAGATGCGGTCGAGGCCCTCCGCTTCGGCCTGCGCTTTGACCAGGCCCGATCCCGGCACGACAATAGCCCATTTCACACTTTCAGCCTTGTGCCGCCCCCTCAGCACCGCCGCGGCGGCGCGAAGATCTTCTATACGGCTGTTGGTGCAACTGCCGATGAAGATATTCTGGACGCTCACGTCGCGCATCGGCGTGCCCGGCACCAAACCCATATAGTCGAGGCTCCTGCGCGCTGCCTCCTGCTTCGACGGGTCGGCAAAACTCTCTGGCGCGGGCACCACGCCGGTGATCGGCACCACATCTTCAGGCGACGTGCCCCAGGTCACGCTCGGCGCGATGTCGGCGGCGTCGATGGTCACGCTCCTGTCGAAGTGCGCGCCCGCGTCGGTCGGCAGGGTGCGCCAGTAGGCGACCGCCGCGTCCCAGTCGGCGCCGCTCGGGGCCATCGGCCGCCCGGCAAGATAGGCGAAGGTCTTGTCGTCGGGCGCGATCAGTCCGGCGCGTGCGCCCGCCTCGATCGCCATGTTGCTGACCGTCAGCCGCCCCTCGACGGTCAGGCCCGCGATGGTGCTGCCGCGAAATTCGATGACATGGCCGGTGCCGCCCGCCGTGCCGATCAGGCCGACGATGTGGAGGATGACATCCTTGGCGGTCACCCCCGGCCCGAGATCGCCGTCGACGCGCACCTCCATCGTTTTCGACGGCGCAAGCCACAGCGTCTGCGTGCCGAGCACATGCTCGACCTCGCTGGTGCCGATGCCGAAGGCGAGCGCGCCCAATGCCCCATGCGCCGCCGTGTGGCTGTCGCCGCAGACCATGGTCAGGCCGGGCAGGGTGAAGCCCTGTTCGGGGCCGATGACATGGACGATGCCCTGCCGCACGTCGGTGGCGGAGATATAAGGCACGCCGAACGCGGCGACATTGGCTTCGAGGGCTTCGAGTTGCGCGGCGCTTTCGGGGTCGGCAATCGGTACCCGCGTGCCGCTGGAGTCCACCCGCGCGGTGGTCGGCAGATTATGGTCGGGGACCGCCAGCGTCAGATCGGGGCGGCGCACGGTGCGGCCATTGGCCTTGAGCCCGGCGAAGGCCTGCGGGCTGGTCACTTCGTGCACCAGATGGCGGTCGATGAAAATCAGCGCAGTGCCGTCATCGCGCTGCGTAACCACATGCGCGTCCCAGATTTTTTCGTACAAAGTGCGGGGACTGGTCATAGCGAAAATTGCCTAAGGGTGCGTCTGCGCGAACGCAAGCCACACTGTAAAGCTGTGCCGACTTCGCCTATATGGTGTCCATGTTGCCATTTGCTGCCATTGCCATCGTCCTCGCCACCATCGTCGCGATGGAGTTGGTTGCGTGGGGCAGCCACAAATATATCATGCACGGCTGGGGCTGGGGCTGGCACCGCGACCATCATGAACGGCATGACAATGTTTTCGAAAAGAACGATCTCTACGCGCTGGTCGGGGCGGCGATGAGCATTTCGATGTTCATGCTCGGCAGCCCGCTGGTCATGGGTGCAAGCGCGTGGCCGCCCGCGACCTTCGTCGGCATCGGCATCCTCGGTTACGGCATCCTCTACACGCTGGCGCACGACGGGCTGGTGCATCAGCGCTATTTCCGCTGGGTGCCCAAATCGGGCTATGCCAAGCGGCTGGTGCAGGCGCACAAGCTGCACCATGCGACGCAGAGCAAGCAGGGCGGGGTGAGTTTCGGCTTCCTGATTGCGCGCTCGCCCGAGGCGCTGAAGGCCGATCTGCGGCGACAGGTGACGGACGGGCAGGCAGTATTGCGCGAGTCCGTTTAACCCCAACCTGCCCCGTTGTCATTCCCGCGAAAGCGGGAATGACAACGTAGAGTGAATCGCTCCGCTATGTGGCCACATCCCTCGTCGCCAGCGCATCGACCACGGCCTCGAGATCGCCGACCTTCCAGCCCAGCACCGTATGCGGCCCGGGGTGATGCCCCTCGACTTTCGTTAGTCGAAGCGTCGTTCCGGCGAGATCGTAGGTGACGGCGAACGGGTCTTCGGCGACCTCGGCCAAACCCAGCACATCGGTATAGAAAAGCCGCGCCCTGGCCATATCGGCGGTGAGCACGAAGCAGACGGGGGCAGCATCTTTCAGCATGGCATTTTTCCCGGGCGGCGCGCGGGTCCGGCCCCGAGTCGCCGACGCAGATGCTATATGCGGCGATAGTCGGCGACTACCCGCCCCGCCGCGAGTAGCTCCGCCTCATGGCTCTCCTCGCGCCAGTCTTCTGCCAGCGCTTGCCGCTCCCACTCGATCATTGCCGGATGAGCCAGTATCGTCTCGACCCACGCCTGACCCGCCCCGACGTCCAGCCCGTAAGTGCGGATACGAAATGCGACCGGCGCGTAAAAGGCGTCGACAGCAGTGAATGCCTCACCCGCCAGCCAAGGCCCACCGAACCGCGTCAACCCGTCCGCGAACAGTTCGGCGATGCGCGCGACATTGGCACCAAGCGCCGCCGACATCGGTTTGGGCGCCACCCGCACTCCGACATTCATCGTGCAGTCGTTGCGTAGCGCCGAAAAGCCGCCGTGCATCTCGGCGCACGCGCACTGCGCCCACGCACGCGCATCGGCATCGGCGGGCCACACCCCGTCGTACCGATCGGCCAAATACAGCACGATCCCAAGCGAATCATGGATCGTCCGGCCCTCATGCACCAGCACTGGCACTTGGCCCGTCGGAGAAAAGGCGCGGAAGTCGTCATGGTTGCTCGGCTTGGTGAACGGCTCGATGCGGTCGTCGAAATCGATTCCCAGCGCGCGCATCAGCAGCCACGGTCGCAGCGACCAGCTCGAATAATTGCGGTTGGCGGTGATGAGTGTGGTGCTCATGCGGCTTTGGCCCGTGCGGCGCGCTGTTGCGAATAGACCGTAACGCGCGTCTCGCTCTCCAGCGCCGATACTGCGCCCTCGGTCTCGATCCAGATGACAAGCGCGCCGCCGGTGCCGACATCCAAAGAGCGTTGCGCGTGCGGGGGCGAGTCGTCGGTCAAGACCGGCACCCTAACGCGATGCTTTGCTGCTCGCCAGCCTCTCGCAAGGCGGGCCTTGCGCCTGGGCCAGCATCGACCGGATTGCGCTTCATCTACCCTGTGGAAGCCGTTGGCAATCCGGTTGCAAATCTACCGACTTCGTCTATTATTTCTGTCATGACAGAAATAACTGCCAGTACGCTTCCTTTGCCGGTCGCGCAGATCCACGCTCTGCTCTACACCTGCGAAGAGCCGCTGATGGCGGACGAGATTGCTGCGGCGCTGACCATCGCGCGATCCAACGTCGCCAATTCGATCGAGGAACTGCTGGCGTGGCGGCTGATCAACCGGGCCGGGGTCGGCAAGGGCGATTCGCAATAGAGGAGTCGGCGTCGCGGCGTGTGCACGACGGCAAGCGGGAGGGCAGGGCAATGCGACTGGACATCGAAAGGCTGTTTGACGATCCAGCCATCGTCCCGAGTGCGTCGGTCCATGACAGCCGTTTTCGCCGTTTGCTGGCGCGTCGCGACTGGGATCGGCTCGAACCGGCGATCCAGCGCCGATTCAGCAAGCGGGTTCAAGGCGCGGACTGTATTGTCTATCGGGGAGAGGTGGTCGTGACGCGGATGAGCGCCTGTGGCTGGCTGCTGACCCGGCTGTGTCGGACGATCGGCGCGCCCCTGCCGCTCCATACCGATGCGGGGGCGTCGGCGGTGGTCATCGTCAGCGAAGATGAGGCAACCGGGGGCCAGCGCTGGACGCGCGTCTATCATCGCCGTGGTGGCAATCCGCAGATCATTGTCAGTGCCAAGGCGTTCGGCGGCCCGACTGGCCTGGAGGAACATGTCGGCGGCAGGATCGGCATGGCCTTGCGGATCGTCGCCGCAGCATCGCGGCTCCGTTTCGTCAGCGATCATTATTTCGTCCGGCTGGGTGCGTGGCGGCTGCGTCTACCGGACTGGCTGACCCCGGGACGGACGGTCGTCACGCACCGCGACCTCGGCAACGGTCGCTTCGCGTTCGAACTGCGATTGACCCACCGTCTGTTCGGTGAACTGGTCTATCAAAGCGCCATCTTCAAAGATGAATAGCGCGACCTACCGCAGAAACGGCCACGCCCGCCATGTGCCGACAGCATAGGCGATGCCGTAAACCAACACGATCAGCGACGACCAGACGGCAAACGCGTCGGTCAGCTGCGGGCGCCATAGATGCAAAGGTACGACGATAACGCCGCGCAACAGATAGATCGCGCTGATCGTCACCAGCGCGGTTCGCAGCAACGGTAATCGCGGCAGCCATCGCGCGCCGGAAAAGGCATAAGTCGCCCAGATCGCCAATATGGTGGCGATCCCCAGCGTCAGCAGCGTCGGCATCCAGTCGCCGCGCGCCGCTGCCTGCGCCATGGCTTCGCCCGCACCGAAGAAACGATACCAGTCGGGCCCGCCTATGATGCAGCCGATATGCAACAGCGCCGCCGCGACCGACAGCCAGCCGCCGATCAGCAACAATGTGCTGCCGGGGTTGGCGGCTGTCGATGCATGGTTCATGCTGCCAGCAAGTCCTTTTGGTTGAAGAGCGGTTGCACCCAATGATCTATCTCATCCTTGAGCCGACCGTCAGCGACGGCTGCAGAGGCCGTGACGTTCCAGAATATACTGAGACCGCTCGTATCGATGTCCTGGTGAATTTGCGCGAGTGTCCGATCATCGATCTCGCCATAAACGACGATATCGACGTCCGAGCCGACACGTGACCGTCCTTTTACACGCGATCCATAAACGCCTACTGCGCGGATCGAGCCTGCATGTCGGCGCATCACTGTGCGCAGGGTTTCGCGCTGCGTATCGGTCAACTCAATTGCCAACTGCGCGCTCCCCATCGAGGCGCAGGCGCAGGTCAGCCAGCAGCGGAACGAACGTCTCGACGATTTGCGCAACGATCAACCCGAACTTCGCGCGATCATATTCATGCGCCATCTCGTTGCGGGCGCGCATGGCGATCACCCACGCATCGGGATCGGCGATCAGGTTCACCTGTGCTCCGGCGCGAATGGTATTGATCGGGCTTGGCACCTGCAATGGCGCACCGCTGTCCGACAGATAATCTCTGATTGTTTTCCAGCCCAGCTCCCAGCATATCTCGAACCGCTGAACCAACCCGGCTTTCTCCAGATCGCTCAACGCACGTGTCGCCATTTGTGACGCGGCGTCGTGCAGCAAGTCGAATGCCGAGCAAAAATTGTCATGCCTGAGGTGCCAGCGCAGGATCGTCATTCAGCCAATGTAGCGCGCTGTCGTCTTCGCCGCCACATCTTCCGCGCTCACCCCCGGCGCGGTTTCGACCAGCTGGAAGGGGCTGTCGTGATCGGCGCGCTGGAATACCGCAAGGTCGGTAATGATCATGTCGACGGCATTGCGCCCGGTCAGCGGCAGTGTGCAGGCCGGAATGAATTTCGGGCTGCCGTCCTTGGCGGTATGTTCCATGACAACGATGATCTTCTTGACCCCGGCAACCAGATCCATCGCTCCGCCCATGCCCTTGATCATCTTGCCGGGCACCATCCAGTTGGCGATGTCGCCGTTCTCCGCGACCTCCATTGCGCCGAGCACGGTCAGGTCGATATGCCCGCCGCGGATCATCGCAAAACTGGCCGCACTGTCGAAATAAGCGCTGTGCGGCAATTCGCTGATGGTCTGCTTGCCGGCGTTGATCAGGTCGGGGTCTTCGTCCCCCGCATAGGGGAATGGCCCGATGCCGAGCATGCCGTTTTCCGACTGCAAGGTTACGTCGATGTCGGCGGGGACATGGTTGGCGACCAGCGTCGGGATGCCGATGCCAAGATTGACATAGTAGCCGTCGTGCAATTCCTTTGCCGCGCGCGCGGCCATTTCGTCACGAGTCCAGGGCATGGTCGTCTCTTATGGTTGGGCCGGGGCCGCAGGGGTTGGGTCCGCCGTCACGGCGCGGAGCGGCAAAGGGAGGATGAACCAGCCATTGTTCCACAGCGGCTCCAGCGGCGCGGCGAGGTCGGGGCGCAAAAGATAATCATAGGCCTCTTCGGCGTCGGACCGCTTGTCGCCGGCCACCGCCAGCACGCAATAACGCCCCGCCACCTCCTGACGGCGCCCCTGCTTGCGGTCGCCCGGCACCATCTGCGCATAGAGCGGGTCACGCCCGGCGCTGTCGAGCCCGCTCGCCTGCAATTGCGCGTAGATGGCATAATCCGATTCGAAACCATGGTCGGACAGCCACAGCACCGCGATCCCCGCGCTACGCAGCCGCGCCAGCTCGGCGGCGAGGCCGGCTTCGGGGACGAAACGTGCCGACGCCGTCGCTCCCGCCAGCAGCGGGTCTGGTCCGACAGTGCCATCGTCGATGTCGATGAGAACAGCGGGCGGCTTATCGTCGCACGGGATAAAAGCGGGGCGCGAGACATCGACATTATCGACCGTGACCAGCGATGTCAGCGGCTCGCCACCGATCCGGCGCTGCATCCGGTCGAGCGCGAACTGGCTGAAGGCGGCGTAGCGGTTTGGCCCGGCCATCGCCTCTATCGCGGCGAGACCTGGCGATGCGGCGGGCGGGGAATCCGGCGCGGCAACGCTGGCCAACGATGCATCGGTTAGCGCGGTGGCGGCTTCTGTTTCGGCCTCACGCGCCAGCCGCTCGGCAAAGCGCTCTTCCCTGGCGTCACGGATCCGATCGCGACTGCTCACCCCCATCGTTCCCATCGCCAGCACCGGAATGGCTAAAGCGACGCAGCCCGACAGCAGCGGTGCGGCTGCCAGCGCGATCAGCAGTGTCGCGCGCCTGCGCATCACGCCGCTTCCCGCTCCCGGACGGTGAGAAACTCGATTTTCTTGTCGTAGGGTGTGCCGACGATCATCCGCTGGACATAGACGCCGGGCAAATGGATCGCATCATGATCGAGGCTGCCGACGGGGACGATCTCCTCGACCTCGACAACGCAGACTTCGCCACAGGTCGCGGCAGGCTGGTTGAAATTGCGGGCAGTCTTGCGGAACACGCAATTGCCGGTGGCGTCGGCCTTCCACGCCTTGACGATAGCGAGATCGGCAAAAATGCCGCGCTCCAGAATATAATCCTGAGGCCCGGAAGCGGTGGCGAAGCTCTTCACTTCTTTGCCCTCGGCGACCAGCGTGCCGACCCCCGTCTTGGTATAGAAACCGGGTATACCCGCGCCACCGGCGCGCATCCGCTCGGCCAGCGTGCCTTGCGGACAAAATTCCACTTCCAGCTCGCCCGCCAGATATTGCCGCTCGAACTCCTTGTTCTCGCCGACATAGCTGGCCATCATCTTCTTGATCTGCCGCGTCCGCAGCAGCTTGCCCAATCCTTCGCCGTCGATCCCGGCATTGTTGCTGGCGACGGTCAGTCCTTTCACCCCTGACGCGACGATGGCATCGATCAGCCGTTCCGGGATGCCACACAGACCGAACCCGCCTGCGGCGATCAGCATATTGTCGGTGAGCAGTCCGTCGAGGGCGGAGGCAGCGTCGGGGAAGAGTTTGTTCATCGCGCGGTCTGCCTCGTCAGCTTGGGGCTGGTGTCGCTGTCGCCCATAAGGCCGTAGCGACGATGCGGCAACCGCCCTGCCACCGCAGCTGCCCGACTTTGACCTATGTCATGGCACATCCGTCACGATCATGCGTTACATCACCGATTAACCCAGCAGGAGCAGCCACCATGCGTTCGATCCTCGTCCATGCCGACTCCACCCCCGCCTTCGAAGCACGGCTGCAAACTGGGTTGGACATTGTCCGCGCCGTCGAAGGCCATGTCACACTGCATATCAATACACCGTTTCAGCGGTTTATCGCGATGGACCCGTTCGGCGGTGCTTATCTTTCGGCTGAGGCAATCGGCGACGCCGCCGCCCGCGAGTCAGCGCTAACCGAAGAACTGGCGACGCGGATGGCGCGCGAGGACCTGCCATGGACTATCGAATCGAGCAGCACCGAGCCGGTCGATGCTCTGGTCAGCTCGGCGCGACTTGCCGACCTCATCGTCGTTACACTGACCATGCCGGAGGATGATGGTCCGCTTGTTTCTGCCATGCCGGTCGGCGGATTGGCGGTGGCTTCGCGGGTGCCAGTGCTCGCCATCCCGTCGAATTATCATCGCTTTGCCATGGCGGGGACGGTAATGGTGGCGTGGGATGGCAGCCATGCGGCTGCCAATGCGCTGCGTGCCGCCGTGCCGATGCTGCAACTCGCGTCCGTCGTCCACCTCGTCACCGTCACCGAAAAGACCACTACCTTCCCGCCGACAGAGGCACTGCGCTATCTGGGCCACTACGGCATACGGCCCGAACTTCATGAGCGCCCGCGCTCCCATCCCACGACCGAAGAAACGCTCGATGCCGTTGCGGCGGAATTGGCCGCCGATCTGATCGTGATGGGTGCCTATGGCCACGGTCGGTTTCGGGAAACGATGTTCGGCGGGGTGACCCGCTATTTCCTCGACTTCGCCCGTTACCCGTTGCTGCTGGTCCACTAAGCCGGACCGGTCACGGCCACCCCGCAGGCAGATTCAGCACCGCCGCGAGATCGGTGAGCGCTTGCGTCTCCCCCGTCACCTTGATCGCGTGCATGCCCAGAGCGGCGGCGGGTTTGCAGTTGATGCCGAGGTCGTCGAGATAGACGCAGGCTTCCGGCGCAACCCTCAGCGCCTCGCACATCATCAGATAGATGCGCGGATCGGGCTTGCGCACCCCGGCCTTGCTCGATTCGATGATATGCTCGAAGCGCGTCATGGCATCGGCCACCGCATCGGCGCGACCATCGTCGAACGCCATGCCCGCGCCCTTGCCGGCAGGTACATTGTTGGTGATGCACCCCAGCCGATAGCCGTCGGATTTGAGCGCATCGAGCGCCGCGACCACGCGTGGCCGCACCGCGCCCGACAGGCAGGCAATGACGTCGCGGCCGGGCAAGTCATGCCCCAGCGCGCGCGCCTCTGCGGCAAACGCCGCATCGAACGCCGCAGCATCGATTTCGGCCCGCTCGAACCGCGCCCAGGCATTGCTGTCGGGGTTGGCGCTATTGACCCGCCGAACGAAATCATGCGGCAAACCGCGCGCGGCCTCCATCGCGTTGAACGCTTCGAACGGCGACGATGTCACGACCCCGCCGAAATCCCACAGCACCGCAGTGAACCGCGAACTATTTACCACAACTGTTTCACTCCGCTGGCATCGAATATTGTTTCGTTCGACACCAGCACCAGATCCTCGACCAGCGCCTGCGCGATCAGCAGCCGGTCGAACGGGTCACGATGGGCGAAGTCGAGAAGACCCGCGCGTTGGGCGTGTATGGGGTGCAGCGGCAAGGGCTTGAAGTCGGGAACGGCGATCTCGGTCAGAAAATCTTGCGCGAGTCTCGCTGCTATGTCGAGTTTGCCACGCCCGAACTTGTAGCTGACTTCATAGGCGGAAACCGCACTGGCAAAAATCGGCAGGTCGGTAGTGCGCAGTGCGTCTGTTGCCCGACGGGACAATCGTCCGGGTATGTAAAGCCACCAGATCAGGGCGTGGGTGTCGAGGACAAATCCGTTACCCATTGCTCTTCCGGTCCAAGGCCCATCTCCTCATCAGTATATGGTTCCCAGAATCCATGCGCCAGCGGATCGTCACCCGGCGGCACCAGATGCGCGAGATGGCCCAATATGCGCTGGCGCTTCACCGGCGGCTCGACCATCACCAGCTTGACCACCGGGGTCTTGCCGTGCGGCGCGATCAGCACTTCTTCGCCCGCCAGCACCTGTTTGATCAGGCGGGAAAGATGCGTTTTCGCTTCATGGACGGTGACGGTCGACATGACTAAGCCGCTTAGTCAACTTTGCCGCAAAATTCAATAGGCCAGCTTCAGCCCCGGCCGCGGCCAGTCCACCGCAACCAGCCGCCCGCTCCCCGACAGGGTGATGTAAGCGGTTTTCATATCCTCGCCCCCCCAGCAGATGTTGGTGGTAAAGATATCGTCGGTGGCGAAGAATTCGACCAGCTCGCCCGTCGGCGAAATCACGCTGATGCCGCATTCGCCGATGGTGGCGACGCAGATGTTACCGCATTCCTCGACCCCCAGCGAATCGAAGAATTTATACCCCGCCGGGCGGTACAGCGGGATGCCCGGTCCGCCCGGCCCCGCGGCATCGTCGACCTTGCCCGGCGCGATCACGTTGAATTTCATCAACCGGCAGGTGTAGGTTTCGGCGGCGTACAGGCTCTTGCCATCGGGCGAGAGGCCGACGCCATTGGGGTTGTTCGATGGAAAAATCACCTCTTCCATGAAACTGCCGTCGGTATGTGCATAGAATATCCCGACGATATCGTGGCAGCGCGACACATAATCCTGCTTGCCATGATCGGTGAACCAGAAGCCACCATGCTCGTCGAAGACGATGTCGTTCGGCCCACGCAGTGTGCAGCCGAAATCGCCCGACTTGTACAATATCTCGACCTCGCCGGTGTCGATATCGATCCGCTCGATCCGCCCACCCGAATAGTCCGACGCGATGCCGTGCGGCGTCAGATAGCCACCGGTCTCGTTCCAGTCGAAGCCGCCGTTGTTGACGCAATACAGCTTGCCCTCCGGCCCCATCGCCAGCCCGTTCGGTCCGCCACCCGGGCGCGCCACCACGGTCTTGGTCCCGTCGGGATGGACCCGGGTGATCTGCCCTGCTTCGATCTCGACGAGGATGACGCTGCCATCGGGCATCGCCACCGGCCCCTCGGGAAACCGCAGTCCTGTCGTGATCGTCCGCATCTCGGCCATGGTATCTCTCCCAATCGAAGCGAGCCTGCTCCCCCAATCCGCTCTCCCTGAGCTTGTCGGAGGGCTGCCCTTTTGCTTTGCCGATGGGTAAGGGAAGGGCAGGGCTTCGACAAGCTCAGCCTGAACGGACAATGGGAGCCAGCCGCTATGACCGCCTACACCGCCGATCTCGCCCTGTTCATCGACGGCGCCTGGGCTACGGGTGAGGGGCGCGATGCGTTGCCCGTGCTCAACCCCGCCACTGCGCAAACCATTGCCGATCTGCCCAAGGCCAGCGCCGCCGATCTCGAAGCCGCGCTCGATGCCGCAGGGCGCGCGTTTCCACTGTGGCGCAGCACCGATGTCGATGCCCGCGCGACGATCCTGCGCAAAACCGCGCAGCTCTTGCGCGACCGCGCCGACCATGTCGCCACGCTGATGACGATGGAGCAGGGCAAGCCGCTGGCCGAATCGAAAAGCGAGGTGATGGGGGCAGCGCAGATGTTCGATTGGTGCGCGGAGGAATCGCGCCGCCAATATGGCCGCACCCTGGTCCGCCCCAGCGGCCAGCGATCGATGGTACTGCAGCAGCCGGTCGGCCCGGTCGCCATCTTCACTCCGTGGAATTTCCCGCTCTATCTGATGGCCAAGAAGCTCGCTGCCGCGCTGGCGGTGGGCTGTTCGGTGATCGCCAAACCGGCCGAGGAAACCCCCGGCTGCACCACCGCGCTGATGCGCTGCCTCGCCGATGCCGGGCTGCCCGCCGGTGTGGCGCAACTGGTGTTCGGCGATCCTGCGCTAATCTCCTCGACGCTGATTGCTTCCCCCGTTATCCGCAAAATCAGCTTCACCGGCTCGACTGCGGTCGGCAAGCAGCTGATGCGGCTGTGCGCCGACACTGTGACACAATCGACGATGGAGTTGGGCGGCCATGCACCGGTGCTGGTCTTTGCCGATTGTGACCTCGACAAGACGCTCGACATGGTCGTGCCGCAGAAATTCCGTAACGCCGGGCAGGTCTGCGTTTCGCCCACTCGCTTCTTCGTCGAAGCGTCGATCCACGACGCCTTCGTGCGCGGCTTTGCCGAGCGGACGGCCGGCATCACCGTCGGCAACGGCATGGACGCGGGCACCAAGATGGGCCCGCTCGCCAACCCGCGCCGCCCCGACGCTATCACCGCGCTGATCGATGACGCCGTCGCCAAGGGCGCAACCGTCGCCGCTGGTGGTGCCCGCGAAAACGGCCCCGGCAATTTCTTCCGCCCGACGCTGCTCGCCGGCGTGCCGGCGAGCGCAGACATCATGCAAATCGAACCCTTCGGCCCCGTCGCCGTTACGCGCTCGTTCGAAACCTACGACGAGGTCATTGCCGCCGCCAACAACACCCCCTTCGGCCTCGCCGCCTTCGCCTTCACCAACGACGTGCGCCGCGCCAACCTGATCGGCGACGCGCTGGAGGCAGGGATGGTCGGGGTGAACACCTTCGCTATATCCGGCGCCGACACGCCGTTCGGCGGCGTGAAGCAATCGGGCTATGGCAGCGAAGGCGGGCCGGAGGGACTGGCGAGCTATTGCATGACCAAGGCGGTGCATGTGGGGTGAAGCGCGCGCTTCCCAAGCGCTTGGGTTTTCGCTAGGGTCCGCCAATGCCGACGATCATGCGTATCGATGGATTGAGGGTTGTCATATGGCCCAACGATCATCGACCTGCGCACGTCCATGTGATTGGTCCGAATGCAGAAGCTATATTCAATCTGCGCTGCCCCGATGGTCCGCCCGTCTTGCGGGACAACCTGGGTTTCAGATTGGCGGAGATCAGAGGCATCGCCGACAGGCTGACGAACGCAATCGGTGACTTGTGCGGGAATTGGGAAGGAATCCATGGTGATTACGGAGACTGAACTCGCTACAGCAGAAGCGCGCATGGAGAGCCTTCGGACAAACGGCTACGCCATCTCCGCGCGCTACAACCGCCAGCGTCGCCGGATCATCGTCGCGCTCAGCACCGGCGTCGAACTGACATTCCCGTCCAGCATGGCACAGGGGTTGGCCGATGCCGACCATGCCGATCTGTCGGCCATCGAAATCTCCCCCAGCGGCCTTGGCCTGCATTGGCCGCAGCTCGATGCCGATCTCTATGTCCCCGCGCTGATGCAGGGCATTTTCGGGACGAAAGCGTGGATAGCGCGCGAAATGGGGGCAAGCGGTGGTCGCGCGCGCAGCGCTGCAAAATCCGCAGCCGCACGGGAGAATGGCAAGCGCGGCGGACGCCCCAAGCGCAACGCGACCGGCTGAGGTGCGCCGCACCATTTGGTCCGCCGCCGGCCTCGTCTCGCTCGCGCTTGGCACCATCGGCATTGTCGTACCGCTGCTGCCCACCGTCCCGCTCTACATCCTCGCCGCCTTCTGCTTCGCGCGCGGCAATCCGGCGTGGGAGGCGCGGTTGCTCGCGCATCCGCGCTATGGTTCGCATCTCGTCGCGTGGCGCGAGCGGGGCGCGGTCAGCCGCAAGGGCAAGATCGCCGCTACCGTTGCGTTTGCGCTCAGCATTGGCCTGGGTTTGTGGTTGCTGGTGTGGCCGTGGCTTCTGCTGCCGCCAGTGATAGCAGTAGTCAGCCTCGGCTGGCTGTGGACGCGGCCCGAGTAGTGCAACCTAACCAACAGCTGTCACCCCGGCCTTGAGCCCGGGCCGCTGGCAACATGGCGCGACGCCGCCAGCGGCCCCGGGTCAAGCCCGGGGCGACGGTCAAAGGCTCATCCCCCCAAACGCCGCGCGCACCTCGCTCACGAACAGCTCCGGCTGCTCGAACGCAGCGAAATGCCCGCCCCGGTCCATCTCGTTCCAGTAAGTGATGTTGGTGAAGCGCTGCTCCGCCCAGCGCCGCGACAGCCGCATGATTTCCTGCGGGAACAGGCTGCACCCCGTCGGCAGCGCGATCTGCCCCGCGCCGAACTTGCGGAAACTGTGCCAATACAGCCGCGCCGACGATGCCGCGCTGTTGGTCAGCCAGTATAGCATCACCGTATCGAGCATGTGGTCTTTGGAGAGCGCCTTTTCCGGGTGTCCGCCCACCGATTGCCCGCCGGGCTGATGCCCGCAATCGGTCCAGCCGTGGAATTTCTCGACGATCCACGCCATCTGCCCGACCGGTGAATCGGCCAGGCCATAACCCACCGTCTGCGGCCGCGTCGCATGCTGGGTCGAATAGCCATTGTCCTTGTCGCGATACCATTGGAACCGCGCCAGATAGCCCTTCTCGGCCTCGGTCAGATCGCCCATCGTCGCAGGATCGGGCGCGCCGACGATCATGTTGATGTGGATGCCGGCGCACGCCCCCAGATCCTGCGCGCCGATCGCACAGGTCACCGCCGCGCCCCAGTCGCCGCCTTGCGCGAAATAGCGGTCATAGCCGAGCGTCCGCATCAGCCGGTCCCACGCCGCCGCAATCGCCTCGACCGACCATCCCGCGACCGTCGGCTTGCCCGAAAATCCGTATCCGGGCAGCGCCGGGATGACGAGATGATAATCGTGGCTGAGCGGCTCGATCACCTCGAAGAATTCGAGCACCGACCCCGGCCAGCCATGCGTCAGCAGGATCGGCCGCGCATCCGGATTGTCCGACCGCACATGGATGAAGTGGATATCCACCCCGTCGATCTCGATAAGATAGTTGGGCAAAGCATTCAGCGCCGCCTCGCACCGCCGCCAGTCGTAATCGCGTCCCCAGTATGCCGCCAGCTCCTGCGCGTAAGCCAGCGGCATCCCCTGATCCCAGTCGTCGACCGTCTCCTTCTCCGGCCAGCGCGTCAGCGCGAGGCGGGCTTTGAGGTCGTCGATCTGCGATTGGGGGATGTCGATGGTGAAGGGGCGGGCGTGGCCGATGGTCATATGGTGCTCCATCATAATACTACGACATGGTCGCCATAAGCCACCAGCAGCTTGTCGCGCGTCAGAAATGTCATTCCTTCAACTGCGGCCTGGGCAACGAGCAGCCGATCGAACGGGTCACCATGGAGGCGCGGCAGCGCGCCGACCGCAGCCGAGTGAAGCGGCTCAATCGCGAGCAGGTCGAAGCCCGACTCGTCGAATTTCGCCATCGCATCATAGGCAGAAAATGTCATGTCGCCACGCCGTCCGCGTCGCAGGGCAAATTTTATGGCAATTTCCCATATCGACGCGGCGCTGACCGCGACACTATCTGCCGACTGCATCAATAGGCGACTTGCCGATGTCAGGCGCTTGTCGTCGTCCACGGCCCAGATCGCGACATGGGTATCGACCAGCAGCCTCAATGATCGACGGTGCCGTGAAACAGTTTTGCGATATACTCATTTTCCGCATCGAAATCATCGGGCAGCTTGAACTTGCCCTTGCCCAACCCAAAGCGAAGCGGCTTGCGCACCGGCGCATCCACCGCCACCAGCTTCGCGGCCGGCTTGCCATTGCGCGCGATTATGATTTCGCTGGCGCTGCCATTTTCGACGGCATCGACCAGTTGGGAAAGACGGCTTTTGGCTTCATGCATGTTGACTTGAGACATGCAAAGGAACTTAGTCCGGCTTAGCTAATCCGTCAAGGTCCAGCCATGCTCACAGCGCCGACGCTATCTGGTAGGCACCGGCTCCGTCCCCGACCAGTCATAGAACCCCCGCCCGGCCTTTTTGCCGAGCCAGCCCGCCTCGACATAGCTGACCAGCAGCGGCGCGGGACGGAATTTGGGGTCGCCGGTGCCGGTGAACAGCACGCGGATAATTTCCAGACAGGTGTCGAGACCGATGAAATCGGCAAGGCGAAGCGGGCCCATCGGGTGGTTGAGGCCCAAGCGGCAGGCGGCGTCGATGTCCTGCATCGTCGCAACGCGTTCGCCCAGAGCAAAGATCGCCTCGTTGATCATCGGCATCAGCACGCGGTTGACGATGAAGCCGGGGCGGTCCTGTGCATGGACGATCTGCTTGCCGAGCGACTCGCCATAGGCTTCGACCGTCGCCAGCGTCGCATCGCTGGTGGCAAGCCCGCGGATCAGCTCGACCAGCCCCATCACCGGCACCGGATTGAAGAAATGCACGCCGATGAAGCGGCTAACGTCGGGCGCGGCCTGCGCCAGCCGGGTGATGGAAATCGAGCTGGTGTTGCTGGCAAGGATCGCGGTGGGCGACAGATGCGCGCCGACCGCCGCAAAGATCGCCCGCTTGACCTCTTCGCGCTCAGTTGCCGCCTCGATCACCAGATCGCAGGGGGAAAACGCAGCCATGTCCGCCACCGGCTCGATCCGCGCCAGCGCGGCATCGGCGTCGACTTGGGCCAATTTGCCCTTCTCGACCGCGCGCGCCAGTTGCTTGCCTATCCCGGCCTTGCCCTTTTCGGCGAGGTCGAGCGAAATATCCGACAGGAGCGTGAGATAGCCGGCTTGTGCCGAGACCTGCGCAATCCCCGCGCCCATCTGTCCCGCCCCGATGATTCCGATTGTCTGCATGCTGCGTTCCACCTGTATCAAGGAAATGCCGCTAGCAGCCAAAGCGCACCCTCGCCAGCGTCATGGTGCAGTGCGGTACTCGGTCGCCTCGGCAAGGATCAGGGTGAACCAGTCGCGTTTGTCGGACCAGCTGTGGATCGGCGTCCACCCGCCAGCGCGCAGCAGCAGACTGGCATCGCGTTCGCCATATTTATGGCTGTTCTCGGTGTGGATCGTCTCCCCTGCCGCCATCGCAATTCGCCGCCCGCCGACAGAAAAATCGATGTCGCGTTGCGCCTGCAGATGCATTTCTACGCGCGCGAAATGGTCGTTCCAGATGGCGCGATGGACAAAGGCATCGACAGGCACGTCGCCGCCCAGCTCGCGGTTGATCCGCTCGAGCAGGTTCAGGTTGAACGCCGCCGTCACCCCCGCCGCATCGTCATAAGCGGGCAGCACTATGTTTTCCGGCTTGATCCGGTCGAAACCGATCAGCAGCAGCCCGTCTCCGCCCAATGTCATCCGCATCGACCGCAGCAGATCGACAGCCGTGCGCGCCACCATATTGCCGATGGTCGATCCGGGAAAAAAGCCCAGGCGTGGCTGATCGGCCAGCGCCATCGGCAGCTTTACCGGATGCATGAAATCCGCCTCGACCGGATGCACCGGCAGCGCCGGAAATTGCTCCGACAGCGCATCGGCGGAATCGCGCAGGAAATCGCCGGAAATATCAATCGGCACATAGGCGCGCGGCGACACGGCGGTCAGCAGCAGCGGCGTTTTGGCCGAACTGCCCGATCCGAACTCGACCACCACCCGGTCGCTCGCCAGCCGCGCGAAATCATCCGCCGCACTGCGCAACATCGCCGTCTCGGTGCGCGTCGGATAATATTCGGGCAGTGCGGTGATCGCCTCGAACAGTTCGGACCCGCGCCGGTCGTAAAGCCAGCGCGCAGGAACCGCCTTTTGCCGCTGCGACAGACCCTCGATCACATCGTTGTGGAAGGAGCTGCCAGCGAATAGATCGGGCCGATCAGACATCGGCGACACAATCCCTGGCCAGCCTGACGCCGGTGAACTGCCAGCGCTGGTGCGGGTAAAAGAAATTGCGATAGCTGGCGCGGACGTGGCCGCGCGGGGTCGCCAGACTGCCGCCCTTCAGCACAAACTGCCCGCTCATGAATTTACCATTATATTCGCCTACCGCACCTGGCGCGGCGCGGAACCCGGGATAGGGTCGATAGGCGCTGCCGGTCCATTCCCACACAGTGCCGAACATCTGGATAAGTTCCGCGGCACAGGAGGGATGGGGAGTGAGCGACCCGATACCGTCGAGTTGTTGCCCGACTGCAACATCCAGCGCACTCGCCGCGCTTTCCCATTCAGCCTCGGTCGGCAGCCGAGCGCCCGCCCAACTGGCGTAGGCATCGGCCTCATACAGGCTGATGTGGCAGACCGGCGCGGCCGGATCGATGGCGCGCCAGCCATGCAGGCTGAACTGCTCCCAGCCGCTGGCCACCCTGCGCCAATACAGCGGCGAAAAAATCCCCTCGCCGTTCACCCACGCCCAGCCATCGGCCAGCCAGTGGCGCGGATCGGCATAGCCACCATCGTCGATGAACGCGCACCATTCGCCGTTAATGACCGGACGGCTGGCGATCTGGTGCGGGGACAGCAGAACCTGGTGGCGCGGTCCTTCGCAGTCGAAGGCAAAACCGCTGCCATCATGGCCGATCTCGACCACGCCAGTCGCGCCGTCGATCCAGGTCAACGGCGCAGCCGCGCCGCCCTTCGTCGCAGCCGCCGGATACACCACCGGTCCCAGCGGATTCTGCGCAAACAGATGCAGCAAATCGGTCAGCAGCAATTCCTGATGCTGCTGCTCATGGGAGATTCCGAGCGTCACCAGATCGCCTGCTTGGCTTTCCAGCAGCGGCATCGCATCGAGCACAGCCGCATCAACCGCCGCCCGCCACGCCAATATCTCGTCCAGCGAAGGCCGCGTCAGCAGCCCGCGCGCGGCGCGGGCATGGCGTGCGCCCTCGGCCTCATAATAGCTGTTGAACAGATACGGATAGCGCTCGTCGTGCAGCCGGTAACCCGGCACATGATCGCGCAGCAGGAACGTCTCGAAAAACCAGGTGGTGTGCGCCAGATGCCATTTGGCCGGGCTGGCATCGGCCATCGATTGCGCGCTGGCGTCGGCGTCGGACAATGGAGCGACCAGCGCCGTCGTCAGGTCGCGCAGCTCGCGAAAGCGCGCAGTCAGGCTCGCTGCATCGACCATCAGGCGGTGCGCGATGCCCCCGGCACCCACAATATATCGCCCGCACCATGGTCGTTGGCGACGCGCGCGGCGACAAACAGCCAGTCGGACAGGCGGTTGAGATAGGCCAGCGCCGATGGATTGATCGCACGCTGTCCGCCCGCCGTCACCGCGCTGCGCTCGGCTCGCCGCGCCACGCTGCGCGCAACATGGAGATGCGCCGCCGCGGCGCTGCCACCGGGAAGGATGAAACTGGTAAGCGGGGCAAGTGCGACATTCATATCGTCGATCTCAACCTCCAGCCGCGCCACCTGTTCCGCAATGATCCGCAGCGCCATTTCGCCCGGCGCGAATGGAACGTTACCCGCCCCCGCAGGCGTCGCCAGATCGGCCCCCAGATCGAACAGATCATTCTGGATGACGGTCAGCCGCCGCGCCATCGCGTCTGCGCTATCGAGCGCGACGATCGCAACCCCGATCACGCTGTTCAGCTCGTCGACATCGCCGATCGCCGCGAACAGCGCATCGCCCTTGGGCAACCGCGAACCATCGACCAGCCCGCTGCTGCCATCGTCACCGGTGCGCGTGTAAATCTTGTTGAGTTTGACCATGCCGAACCTTTCCTGCGCCCGGCGTCGCTTATCCGTTGGCCGCCACCGTGCCCAGCACCACAAGCAGCAAAATCGTGATCGCCTGCCATTTCACGCGAGCGAACATCATCTTGTTCTGCATAGTGTGGCCATGCGCCACGCCAGACGCATCGACCCGGCCATTGGCGATATCGTCGCTGGTCCGCGCGAAATACAGCAGTCCGCGCGCCAGGCTGAAGATGACGAAACCGGCGGCAACGACGATGGCAAGGATGATGGCGGTATTCATGAAATCGATCCGATCATTGTTCGGTCACTAATTTAGGCTTTGATCCAGCGATAGCCAAGGGGCAGCACCGACTGACGCAGATTATCGATCAGTCGCTTCGGGTCCGCACCGCCCTCGCGCAGCGACGCGACGCTCGCCGCATCGTCGCGCTTGGCCATTCGCTTGCCCGCGGCATCGCCGATCAGCCGATGGTGGGTATAGGCGGGCGTTGGCAGGTCGAGCAGCGCCTGCAACAGCCGATGGACATGCGTTGCAGTAAACAGGTCGCGCCCACGCACCACATGGTCGATCCCCATCGCCGCATCGTCCACCGTCGATGCGAGATGGTAAGCAAAGGCCCCGTCGCGCCGCGCCAGCACGACATCACCGAACGGCAGAGGATCGGCGGTGATCGTCCCCGCGTCGCGATCGTCCCAGCGTAAGGATTTGCATCGTTCGACAGCGCGAGCCACATCCAGCCGCCACGCATGGCTCTCCCCTGCCGCCATCCGCGCGGCGGCGACCCCCGCATCCATCCCCCGGCACGTCCCCGGATACGCCGCCCCTTCCGGCCCATGTGGCGCAGCGACACTCGCGGCGATCTCTGCACGTGAACAGAAGCAGGGATAGGCCAAACCTGCCGACTTCAGCCGCTCCACCGCATCGCCATACAGCGAGGTCCGCTGCGACTGCACAGCCGGTACGCCATCCGGCACCAGCCCCAGCCAGGCCAAATCGTGGTCGATGGCATCACGATAAGCCCCCCGCACCCGTCCACTATCCAGATCGTCGATCCGCAACAGAAAGGCACCCCCAGCCTCGCACGCCACATCATGCGCCACCAGCGCCGAAAAGGCATGGCCCAGATGCAACAGGCCGGTGGGGGAGGGAGCAAAGCGGGTGGCGGGCATCGTCGCTGCTATAGCGATGCGCCGGATCGGCTGTCGAACAGTTCTCGTTTGCGCATGGTGACGGCGACAACTTGCGGGATCGTCATCGCCCCGATAGGCAAAGCCACTTGATCGGGGAAATGTTCGTCATGGTCGCTTGTGTTCGCTGCGGTTCTCCGGTCGATGAGCGTGCAGTATTTTGCGGTATCTGCGGCCAGAGCCGGGTGGCCGCGCCGCCGGTCGCGCCTCCATCGCCGCCTGCGCAACCGGCACAGCGCACGGCGCTGCAACCGATCATCCTTATATTGCTATCGCTTATTCTCGTCATCGGCATTGCCGCAGCGGCCTTCTTGCTTGGCCGGGAAACAAACGATGCCGATCGAGCGCCGCCTGTCGCGGGCGGTCAGGGTCCGGCTCAGGCTGCGTCCGCTCCTGCCGGAGCGCCGCCGGTGACGCCCCCCGCCACCGATGCTCCGGCACGGCCAGACATTGTCCGGGCGCGGTGCATGGTCATTGATGACAGCGGCACCCCGCTCAACGTCCGCGCGACACCCAATGGACGCATCCTCGGTGGACTGCTCTATGGCCACAGCGTCGAGGTGGTGGAGGTCAGCCTGTCGCGCAACGGGCGCTACTGGAGCAGGATCAATGCCAACAACCCCATCTACCGATCGGGCTGGGTATTGTCGGCGCTGATCGACTGCGAGCCGGTCGGCTAGTAGGGATTATCGGTTTTCCGCTGGAAAGGAGTGCGATCGGCCATGCAATTCTGCTCGCAATGCGGCCTCCGTCTCGGGGATGGTGCCCGCTTCTGCGGTGTCTGCGGGCGCGACGCCTACGCCCCCGCTACCCCGCCGCCGATCCCGATTGTGCCCCCGGCCAGCGGTGCGGATGGGATGCCGCCGGTCATGCCGCCGCCCTCTCGGGCCCCCATCAGCCGCACCCCAATGATCATTGCCGCCATCGCCATCGCCGCCTCGCTCGCCGTAACCGCCTATGTACTTGTCATCGCCCCCGACGACTCTGTCACCGAACAAGCCGCAGAACAAACCCAAACCCGCTTCGTCACCGCCAAGGCCAATATCCGCAATCGTTCCGCCGTGACTGGTTCCGCCATCGTCGGCCAGGTCGAACGCGGCGCGCGACTCACCGGTGTGCTGGTTGCTGGCCCCGACGCCCGCTATCCATGGCTCGAACTCGCCGACGGGCGCGGCTTCGTCAGCAGCGTCAATATGGCAGTACAAGCCCCGCCCGCGCTGGCGCGCAGCTTTGCCGATGTCGCCTGGTTCGCTCAAGGCCGCACCGTGCTGCTCGCGGCCCCCTATGAGAGCAGCTCGCCAGTCGAGACCGTGGCCGACCGTGCGCGAGTCGTCCTCACGGGCATCACCGCCAACGGCTTTGTCGAGGTCAAGCGTTCGGGCGGCGGCGTCGGCTATTTCCGCGCGCCTGCGGGGTTCGATCCTGAGCGGCAGCCCGATCCCATCGCCTTCCGCCTGTCGGACAGTGGCTGCGACTATGGTCCGGAAATGGAAGCGCTATTTGCCAGTTTCGTCGATGATTTTCGGCGTACCGCTCGCCCGGAAGATGAGGGGTCGAGCCAGTATCGGCGGATCGACCGCACCATGCTCGGCCTTACCGTCACTGCTATCGGCATTCATTCGGAGGCATCCAGCATTCATTTCCGTGAAGATGCCGCACAGGCGATTCAGGCCTTTCGGGCGGCCGGCTACCAGTTTATCGAAGACGGGCAATTCGGTTCAAACAGCATCATGCGGCCCAAAGATGAGGTTTATGGCGCAGGCATCCGCCAATCGGATGATACAGAAACAAGGCGGCAAGGGGCCAGCTATTTCATTTGCGGTCTTTGAGCTCTGATCGACATCGATCGGCACATCAACAATGATCAGCAATCACCGGATCATGGTTAAATCCCGCTAACCCTGTCCCACCACGACCCAGCTTTGTTAACCCGCTGGAAACCACCAAAAATCCGCCGCTAAACCACGGCGATGGCGTGTCGTTTCTTCCTTTCGGGCGTTGGTGCCCTGCCCGGGAGAAAGGCGATTGCTGTGCGCGATCCGCGCGATCTTGTTGCTGCGCGCGCTCCTGTGGTGCCGCTCCCGCCCGAGGACACCGAGCGCCGCGCGCGCGCCTTTGCCCGGCGAATTTTGCGGCGCGCCGGGATTGAGCCTTTGGTGCCGATCTTGGCGATCGCCATCGGCATCGTATTACCCGACCCAGCGATGGCGCAGACAACGGCCACCCAATCCCCGATCCGGGCGACCGCCTTGGCCACCGCCCGTGCAACGATTCTTCGGTCCTCGGCGCGGATCGAGCAGGGGGCGCTGCGTCTCGCGCATGACGGTTCGGCCATTGTCCTCGCACCGCAACCGCAGCACAGCACCCGCCCTTGCGATCCAGCTCCGGGCGTCGCGATCCCGGCCTGCCGCCTGATTGTCTATAACCTGCCTTGAACCATCCACAGTTGGCAGTCACGCGGCCTGCGCCTAACGGGGGAGACGATGCCCCCCGATACGCTTTCCACCTCCCCATCCCAAGAGCCCGCCGCATTCGCCACGCTGCGGCGTTTCCTCCCCTATCTGTGGCCGCGCGATAACGCCGGGCAGCGGTGGCGCATCGTCATCGCCGCGCTGTTTGTGCTGGCGTCAAAGGCGGTGCAGCTCTCCATGGGCTTCATCTACGCTGCGGCGATCAACCGGATGCAGCCAGGGATGGAGCCCGCCGTCGCACTCGCCATCGGGCTGGTGACGGCTTACGCGGGCGCGCGTTTCGCGGGCGTCCTGTTCGACAATCTGCGCAACACCGTGTTCGAGCGCGTCGGCCAGGATGCGACGCGGCATCTCGCCGTCGCGGTATTCGGTCATCTCCACAGCCTGTCGCTGCGCTTCCACCTCTCGCGCCGCACCGGCGAAGTCACCAAGATCATCGAGCGCGGCACCAAGAGCATCGACATCATGCTCTATTTCTTGCTGTTCAACATCGCCCCGACAGTGATCGAGCTGGCGGCGGTGCTGATCATCTTCGGGCTAAAGTTCAGCATCTGGCTGGCGCTGGCGACTGCCGTGATGGTCGTCGCTTATCTGTCCTTCACCCGCCGCGTCACCGACTGGCGCAACGCGCTGCGTGCGCAGATGAACGATCTCGACACGATGACCATCGGCCGCTCGGTCGACAGCCTGCTCAATTACGAGACGGTCAAATATTTCGCTGCCGAACAACGCGAGGTCGATCGCTATTCCACCGCCGTGCGCAGCTGGGCCGACGCCGCCGTCAAATCGGAAAACAGCCTTGCGTGGCTCAACGTCGGCCAGTCGCTGATCACCAATCTGATGATGGCGGGCGCGATGGGCTATACCGTGTGGGGCTGGAGCCGGGGTCAGTTCTCCACCGGTGACGTGGTTCTGGTCAACACGCTGCTCGCGCAGCTTTTCCGCCCGCTCGACCTGCTCGGCATGGTCTATCGCACCATCCGGCAGGGGCTGGTCGATATGGACGCGATGTTCCGGCTGACCGATACCCCTGCCGAAATCACCGACGCGCCCAACGCGCGTACGCTCGCCGTGACCGGCGGCGACGTGACGTTCGAGGACGTTCGCTTCCACTACGATCCCGACCGGGAAATCCTCAAGGGCGTCAGCTTCCACGTCCCCGCCGGTGGCACGCTCGCCATCGTCGGCCCTTCGGGCTCGGGCAAATCGACCATCGCCCGGCTGCTGTTCCGCTTTTTCGACGTCACCGGCGGGCGCATCTGCATCGACGGACAGGATATTCGCGACCTGACGCAGGTCAGCTTGCGCTCGGCTATCGGCATCGTCCCGCAGGATACGGTGCTGTTCAACGACAGCATCGGCTACAACATCGCCTATGGCCGCGAGGGATCTGACGACGCCAGCATCCGCGCCGCCGCGCACGGTGCCGCCATTGGCAGCTTCATCGAAAGCCTGCCGCAAGGCTATGCCAGCGAAGTCGGCGAACGCGGACTGAAACTCTCGGGCGGAGAGAAGCAGCGTGTCGCCATCGCCCGTACCCTGCTCAAGAATCCACCACTGCTGATCCTCGACGAAGCGACCAGCGCACTCGACAGCCGCACCGAGGCCGAGATTCTGGCGACGCTCGACGCCATCGCCGAAACCCGCACCACCATCACCATCGCCCATCGCCTCTCCACTATCGCCCACGCCGACCAGATTTTGGTGCTGGAGGCGGGAGAGGTGCGCGAGATCGGCCGACATGAGGAATTGCTGGCCTCGGGCGGGCTGTACGCGCAGATGTGGCAGAGGCAGGCGGTCGAAAGGGAGGGGGTGGAGGCGTGATCGCCTTTGCTGACTTCGACCTGCTCGTGCGCGGCGGTTCGCTGGCGTTGCTGGCGTTGTGGAGCTGGCTGCTGATCCGCGATCACTGGTCGGCGCTGCCCGCGCAGATTGCCGTCGGCATGAACATTAGCATTGCCGCACATGTCTTTGCGACCATCCCCAGCGCGTTGGGCAGGCCCGATGCCGGTCCGGTCGATGTCGCCATTCAGCTGGCCTCGGGCACCGTCCCCGGCCTGTTCTGGCTGTTCGCCCGCACCTGGTTCAACGATGAAACACGCGTCGGCTGGCGAAGTTGGATGCTGGTGTTCACCACCTCCGCCATCGTCGCGGTGCTGATCGCCACCTACCGCGATCAGGGCCCTTTGTTTTTCGTCGCGGCGGCGTTGATGCGCGTCGCCATGTTCTCCTTTGCCGCCGCCGGCCTGTGGATCGCCTGGCGCGGACGTGACAATGATCTGGTTGAGGTGCGCCGTCGTTTGCGCTCGCGGCTGGTGGTTACCGTCGGGGCGTTCGTCATCATCGTCAATATTGCCGAGATGCTGGTTTACAATGATCTGGCCCCGGATGCAGTTCGCTCGCTGATCGAAGTCGGGGTGTTCATTGTCACTTTCGGCCTGTGCGTGGCGATGTTCGGGATGCGGCAGGCGGATATCTTTGGCGCGCAAGCGGTGCTGCCCGATACTTCGCTACCGCCGCCATCGCCCGGCGATGACCCGCTGGTCGCCCGCCTGCTCGCGCACATGGATGTGAACAAACCGCACCGCGATGAGGGGTTGACCATCGCCGCACTCGCCGCGCAGATCGGCGAGCAGGAATATCGCCTGCGCCGCCTGATCAACGGGCGACTGGGCTATCGCAACTTCCCTGCCTTCCTCAACAGCTTTCGTCTCGCCGAGGTGAGAGCTGCGCTTGCCGATCTGGAGCAGCGGGAGGTTCCCATTCTGACGATTGCGCTCGATGCCGGTTTCGGCTCGCTCGGTCCGTTCAACCGCGCCTTTCGTGAGGACGAGGGGATAACCCCGAGCGCGTGGCGCGCCGCGCATACCTGATCGATTCCGGAATCGGCTGGTCGATTTCGAAAGCCGCCGCGCCACCACCGCCGCGATCGGTCAGGAGCAGGTCATTCCACCTCTCCCCCATCGGAGTCAGATATGACCGAACCCACTGACATCATCGGCATCGCTGCACAGATCAGCCCGTTCGTTTTCGCTTATGATTTCGCCCGCTACGCCATCGCCGCCAGCTTGATCGCCGCCATCGTCTGGGGTCTGCGCCGCACGTCATGGGCCAGCCGCAAGATTCAGGCGCGAGAAGCGACGGCGAGCGATTTCCGCCGCGAATTTCTCGCCTCGGTCCGCACCGTGCTGGTCTATGTAGCGATGAGCATCTTCATCGTCTGGGGAATGCGCAACGGCATCTACATCCGCATCGAAGGCAGTTTCGGGCTGTGGACCGACGTTGCGCTTTTCGCCGCGATCCTCGTCACCCACGACGCCTATTTCTACTGGGCGCACCGCGCGATGCACCATCCGCGCCTGTTCAAGACGTTCCACCGCTTTCACCACCGCACCATCACCCCGACCGCTTGGGCCGCCTACAGTTTCGCGCTGCCTGAGGCGCTGGTGATGGCGTTGTTCATGCCGATCTGGCTATTCGTCGTGCCCACCCCCGGTACGGTGATTTTCGCCTTTCTCGCGGTGATGATCCTGCGCAACTGCATGGGTCACGCCGGACTGGAACTGCATGCGCGTGGCTGGGCGTCGCATTCGCTGCTCAAATGGATCAGCACCACCACGCATCATGACCTGCATCACGCTGGCAGCTTCACCCACAATTATGGTTTCTATTTCACTTTCTGGGACAAGTTGATGGGCACCGAGCATCCGCGCTATGTCGAAATCTATGACCGGGTAACCGCGCCCGTCGCTGCGACGAATGACGTGGCAGGGCAAAGGCCCGCGCCCTCCACTGCGGGTTGAGCCTGCGGCACCGGTAGTCCCCCCTTCCGCTAACGCGGGCCGGTGCCGCATATTCTAAGCTACACTTGCATCAAAACTGCTTTCCCCGCGTCTGTCGAAGGGCTGCACTTTTTCTGTGTCCCGAACGAAAAGGACAGTCCGTCGACCAGCTCAGGATAAACGGGGTGGTGGACACGCGGGGGAGTAGTCTAAGACCACCCCATGCCCACCGCACCGGCACCGCTCGCCGACCCCGCAGAAACCCTCCACCGCGTCTTCGGATTTCCCGCTTTTCGGGGAATGCAGGAGCGCGTCGTCACCCGCGTGCTCGCCGGACAGCATACGCTGGCGGTGATGCCAACCGGCGCGGGCAAGTCGCTGACCTATCAGCTGCCGTCGGTGCTGTTCGAGGGCACGACCATCGTCGTCTCGCCGCTGATCGCGCTGATGCACGATCAGTTGCGCAGCGCCGAGGCTGTTGGCATCCGCGCCGCGACACTGACCAGCGCCGACAGCAATCGCGCCGAGACGATTCAACGATTGTTGGGCGGGGAGCTCGACCTGCTCTACGTCGCGCCCGAGCGCGCGTCGCAATCGGGCTTTCTCGACCTGTTGCGGCAGGTGCGGATCGCGCTGTTCGCCATCGACGAGGCGCATTGCGTCTCCGAATGGGGGCATGATTTCCGCCCCGACTATCGCCTGTTGCGCCCGCTGCTCGATGCGTTCGGCGACACGCCCCGGCTGGCACTGACCGCCACCGCGGATGAGCACACCCGCGCCGATATCCTGACGCAACTGGGCATTCCGCAGGACGGGCTGATCGTTGCCGGGTTCGACCGACCGAATATCCGCTACAGCATCCACGCCCGGCAAAGCCTCAAGACGCAGGTGGTCGACTGCGTCAGCGCGATACCCGGGGCGGGTATCGTCTACGCCCAGACCCGCGACGGCACCGAGGCCATCGCCGCCGCCATTGCCGCCAGCGGGCGGCCCGCGCGCATTTATCACGCCGGCCTCCCGCCCGAGCTGCGCGCCGCCAACCAGGCGGCGTTCGTCGCGTCGGAGGATATGGTGATGGTCGCCACCATCGCCTTCGGCATGGGCATCGACAAGCCCGACGTGCGCTTCGTCGTTCATGCCGGGCTGCCCAAATCGATCGAGGCCTATTATCAGGAAACCGGCCGTGCCGGCCGCGACGGCGATCCGTCCGAAGCGCATCTGTTCTGGGGCGCGGCGGATTTCTCCAAGGCCCGTGAGCGGTTGAAGGAAGTCCCCGAAGACCGCCGCGCCGGGGACCGCACCCGGCTGAATGCGCTCGCCGCGCTGGTAGAAGCCCCCGCCTGTCGCCGCGCTATATTGCTGCGCCATTTCGGCGAAGACCCGCCCGCGACCTGCGGCAATTGCGACAATTGCCTGACCGCCCCGACATCGACCGACGCCACGACGCTCGCGCAGAAGCTGCTTTCCGCCGTCTATCGCACCGGCCAGAGCTTCGGCCTTGCACATATCTCGGCGGTGCTGACCGGTGCAGCGAATGACCGCGTCCGCGACAAGGGCCATGAGAATCTCTCGGTATTCAACATCGTCGATGCCACCGAAGCGGAGATGCTCCGTCCGCTGGCGCGCAGCCTGCTGGCGCGCGAGGCACTCGCCGAAACCGAGCATGGCGGCCTGATGCTCGGCCCCGCCGCCAAAGCCATCCTCAAGGGCGAGGAGACCGTCAGCCTCGTTATCCCGCCCAAACGCGAGCGGCGCAAACGCGGCGAGCGGGGCGAACGGAGCACAGGTAATACGCTCAACCCGATGGGCGATCCGCTGTTCGAGGCATTGCGCACCCTGCGCCGCGAACTCGCCGCCGAGTCGTCCGTCCCGCCCTATGTCATCTTCCACGACAGCGTGCTGCGCGACATAGCGGGTCAGAAACCACAAAGCCTCGCCGCGCTCGGCGAACTCCCCGGCATCGGCGCGCGCAAACTGGAAGCCTATGGCGACGCGTTCCTGGCGGTGATCCGGCAGCATTAGAATTGGAACATGGTGGTCTGACGGGGGTCGCGCCAAAACGCCAAGGGGCCAAGATAGTCGTCGATGCCGCGAAGCGGTTTTGCTCCTTTTCTGGCGTGTCGCTGGGATAGTGAAGGGCGACCGCAAAGATGCCCGACAGAACCGCACTCTTGGCCTCTTGGCGACTTGGCGCGAACCCCTCTTCCTTCCCCACCCAAATTTTCATTTGCAAAACCCCGCCCACCGTCCTTGAACGCACCCCATGTTCAGAACCCTAGACCCCAGCTTCCTCGCCGCCCCGCAGATCGCCGTCGCAGACGTCGCCATCGCCGCAGCGCAAGGCGTGACCACCATCGTCAACAATCGCCCCGACGGGGAGGAACCGTCCGCCCCGCAAGGTGACGCCATCGCCGCCGCCTGCGCCGCGCACGGCATCGTCTATGTCGCGATTCCTGTCACCCACTCGGGATTCAGCCACCCGCAGATCGACGCGCTCACCGCCGCACTCGACGCGAGCAGCGGCCCGGTCCTCGCCTACTGCCGCTCGGGCACCCGCTCGACCAACCTGTGGGCACTGGCGCGGGCGCGCATGGGCGACGATCCGCAGACGCTGTGCGACAAGGCCGCCGCACAAGGCTACGATCTCTCTGGCTTGCGCCCAACTCTCGACGCCCTTTCGGCAGGGTCGATCGGAGCCGCCTGATGCCGCCCTGGCTCGCCCAGTCGCTGCCGATCGTCGGCCCGCTGATCGGCTCATTGATTGCCGTGCTCCTGCTCGCGCAGGTCGCGCGCTGGATGGGACTCGGGGAGGGCCATGAGGCGATCGCCGACGAAGCGCACGCCATCGCGCTCGCCGAACAGGCCGAATGCGGTTTCGACGGCATATCGGCAGACATCGACGCCGCCGGTTACGCCGCCATCGTCCGCAACGCAGCCGGAGCCGCAATGCTGGTTCGCGCCCATGGCAACCGCTTTGCCGCGCGTCGCATCGACAACGCCTTCACCGCTCGGCTGGACCGCAACCGGCTGTGGCTGGTGAGCAGCGAGCGGACATTCGGCGCAGTCGAACTCGATTTCGGCAACCGTGCCGGGGTCGTCGCCAGCCAGTTGCGGGACGTGCTGTGAGCGACTTCTCCCTTTCCCGCTCGTATCGAGCGAAGTCGAGACACATAGCGCCTGTGTCTCGACTTCGCTCGACATGAGCGGCTAGGGATGTCCGGACCATGCCACCAACCCTCCCCGATCCCGTCAGCCTCGCCATCCCCGCCTTCGTCGCGCTGGTCGTCGCCGAAATGTGGATCGCGCGCCGCCACGCGCGTCATCGCTACGAACCGCGCGACACGTTGACCTCGCTGATGCTCGGCTTCGGCAGCACCGTCGCCGGACTGCTCACCGGCGGGCTGGTCATCGCGCTGGCGCTATACCTGCACCAATTCGCCTTGCTCGACATCGGCTGGACCTGGTGGGCCTGGCCTTTGTGTTTCGTCCTCGACGATCTCGCCTATTACTGGTTCCACCGCACTGCGCACCGGGTGCGCTGGTTCTGGGCCAGCCATGTCATCCACCACAGCAGCCAGCACTATAATCTCAGCACCGCGCTCCGGCAGACATGGACCGGCTTCCTCAGCCTCGGTTTTATCTTCCGCCTGCCGCTGTTCCTGATCGGTTTCGAACCGGCGATGGTGTTCTTTTGCGCCGGACTCAACCTGATCTACCAGTTTTGGATCCATACCGAGGCGGTTCAGCGGATGCCGCGCTGGTTCGAAGCTGTGATGAACACCCCCAGCCACCACCGCGTCCACCACGGCACCAACCCGCGCTATCTCGACGCCAATTATGCCGGGGTGTTCATCGTCTGGGACCGGTTGTTCGGCAGCTACACGCCGGAGGTGGACGAAGAGCCCGTGCGCTACGGGCTGGTGAAACAACTCGGCAGCTTCAACATCCTGTGGGCGGCAACCCATGAATGGATCGGCATCGCCCGCGATGTCTGGAACGCCCCATGGAAAGCCAAGCTCGGCTATATCGCCATGCCCCCCGGCTGGACCCATGACAACAGCCGCGACACCAGCGAGAGCATCAAGGCGCGATGGTTGACGAAGCAGCAGGCGCAGGAACCAGCCGAATAGCGCAGCGCGTGCTCAGCGCCCGGCACCCTCGCTGACCAGCAGCTTGTCGATCTTGCGCCCGTCCATATCGACAATCTCGAAGCACCAGCCCTGATCGGTGAAAATTTCTCCGACTGTCGGCAGATGGCGCAATACAGCCAACGCATAGCCCGCGACCGTCGCGAAATCGCGCTCGTCGGGCAGGTCGATGCCTATCCGCTCGGCCAGCGCGTCGGCGGGCATGGATCCCGACACCAGCAGGCTGCCATCGGCGCGTTCGACGACCTGCGGGTCGGTGCCGATATCCTGATCGGAGGCAAATTCTCCGGCAATGGCCGACATCAGATCGGCGGGGGTCACCAGCCCTTCGAAATGGCCATATTCGTCATGGACGAACAGCATCGGCACTTCGGCCTGACGCAGCTCGACCAGCGCATCCATGGCGTCGAGCTGGTCGATGACGATACTGGCCTTGCGCATCAGCCGACGCAGATCGATCGCCTCGCCGCTGAACAGCGCGACGGCGATGTCGCGTGCCTGCACCACGCCGATCAGATTTTCGACGGCACCTTCGGCCACAGGAATGCGCGTGTGCGGCGTGGCGATCAACCGGTCGCGGATGGCCTCAGCACCGGCATCGGCGTCGATCCAGTCGACCTCGTTGCGCGGGGTCATCACCTCGCGCACCGGCCGGTCGGCGAGCCGGACGACGCCCGAGATGATCGCCCGCTCATTTTCTTCGATCACCCCGTGGCGCGATGCCTCGGCGACGACCAGATGCAGTTCCTCCGCCGTCACCTTGCTCTCGCTTTCGCGGTCGAGCCGCAACAGCCAGAAAATCGTCGCGCTCGACCGGTCGAGCAACCACACAAGCGGCGCGGTCAGGCGGGCGATCCACTGCATTGGCACGGCTGCGAGGGCGGCAATCGGCTCGGGTTTGCGCAGCGCGAATTGCTTGGGGACCAGTTCGCCGACGATCAGCGACAAATAGGTGGTGATCGAGATGACCACGGCAAAGCCGAGCGCGTCGGCTGTGCTGTCGGCCAGACCGAACCAGCTTTCCATCCGCTCGGCGACCGGCTGCCCCAGGCTCGCCCCCGAATAGGCACCGTTGATAATCCCGACGAGGGTGATGCCGATCTGCACGGTCGACAGGAACCGCCCCGGCTCGGCGCCGAGATCGAGCGCCGCCTGCGCGCCGAACTTTTCCTGCCGCACCATTGCCTCCAGCCGCGGCCTGCGCGCCGAAACAATGGCCATTTCCGACATGGCGAGCAGCCCGTTGATCACCACCAAGAACAGGATGATGGCCACGTCGCCCCACGGAAAAGCAGTCAAGTCCTTATGCCTGTTCGTCGTTGATGCCGGGGGCTTGCGCACCCGATTGCTGCGCCCGCCATAGCGCGCGGCGCGTGGGTTCGACAAGCTGAACCGCAACTTGCGTTCGCGTTCAGCTTTGGTTCGCCCGCGCAACGGAACAATAGGAGGTGTGGGGCATTAAATCGTCGCATCCGTATCGAGTGCCTGTCGGCTCTCGCTTCGGCGACAAATTTCGAAATGACGCAGGGAAGGAACTACCCATGAACAAGATGAAATTCGCCGCGATGGCGGCAATGGTCAGCAGCATCGGTCTCGCCACCGCAGGCTGCGTGACCGATCCCAACACCGGAGAGCAGCGTATCAGCCGTGCAGCCATCGGCGGCGTGCTCGGCGCAGGCGGCGGCTATTTGCTCGGCGATCTGATCGGCGGTCGTAACGACCGGACCGAGCGGATCATCGGCACGGGCATCGGCGCACTCGCGGGTGCAGGCGTTGGCGTTTATATGGATCGCCAGGAGCAGGCGTTGCGCCGTCAGACCGCTGGCACCGGCATCGACGTCGACCGTCAGGGCGACCAGTTGGTGCTCAACATGCCCGGCGACGTGACCTTCGGCTATGACAGCGCGACAGTGCAGCCGCAGTTTCAGGCAACGCTCGATCAGGTGGCGAGCACGCTGCGCGAGTATCCGTCGACCGCCATCGATATTTACGGCCACACCGATTCGCGCGGTTCGGACGTCTATAACCAAGGCTTGTCCGAGCGTCGCGCCAATGCGGTGCAAAGCTATCTGTCGAGCCGTGGCGTCCAATATGAGCGTATTGCCACGCGCGGCTATGGTGAAACCGCATTGAAGTGCGCCGAAACCAGCGAAGACGGCTATCGCTGCAACCGCCGTGTGGAAATCCGCATCGCGCCGATTACGCAGGGGTAATTCTACGCCCCTCCCGCCTGCGGGAGGGGCTGGGGGTGGGTCTGTCCTGCTGGCACTGCGCTGCAATCGACAGGCCCACCTCAACCCCTCCCGCCAACGTGAGGGGTTTAGGTTAACCCAAGCTCGAAAAACTTGCCTTCAGCCCGTCGATGACGAATTGCGCCGCCAGCGCCGCGAGCAGCACGCCGAGCAACCGGGTAATCACCGCCTCGGCCTTCTGTCCCATTACCCGCATCAGCGGGCCTGCGGCGAGCAACGCCGCCATCGTCAGCAGCAAAACGGCAAGCAATGCCCCGAAAATCACCGACGCGCGCTCGATGCCCTGGTTCTGCGAGACCAGCAGCATCACCGACGCGATCGACCCCGGCCCGGCGATCATAGGCATCGCCATTGGAAACACCGACACATCCTCGACCTCGGGTGTGCCAATGATCTTCTCGGCGCGCTGCTCGCGCCGTTCGGTGCGCTTTTCGAACACCATGTCGACGGCGATGATGAACAGCATGATGCCGCCAGCGATGCGGAAACTGTCGAGATCGATGTGGAGAAACGCCAGTAGCGCCTCGCCCAGCAATGCGAAGAAAATCAGGATTGCGCCTGCGATCAATGTCGCGCGGATCGCCATGCTTCGCCGCTGCGACGCATTGGCCCCGTTGGTCAGGCTGGCATAGATCGGCGCGCAGCCGGGTGGGTCAATGACGACGAACAGCGTGACGAAGGCGGAAATGAACAGGTCGAGCATCGCGCCGCCTTACGCCCCGCCCGCGCCATCGTCTATGACGCGGGTGTAAACGCCATTCTGCTCGAGATCGACGGTGAAGCGCAATGCGCCGTTGGGCCGCACCACATAGCTCCAGTGCAGCGATCGGTCGGGCGATGTTCCGCCACCGACGCTGTCGCTTGGGCCGCGCACCAGCGCAGCAGGCGTGGCGATGGTACGCGGGCGGGCACAACGCGCGCGGGTTTCGACGATGGCGGGGCGGGCGGTGCGCGGCACCGTCACCGGCGCACCGTGATCGGCAATCCATTTCCAGTTCCCGTCCAGCTGTTTCTGCCAGATCGTCGTGAACATCCCATGCCCGCCGCCCGGCCATTGTGCCGCACCGGTGGTCGCCGCCATCTGCCCGTCGCACGAGACGAACACAGCCTGCGGCTGCCACGCGACGCTGCGCGGCGGATCGGTGCGGCCCGCCAGCCATGTCTGTGCGTTGACCGGTTGCGGCACGAACATCAGCGCACCGGCAGCGGCGGTCGCACGGAACGCGGTCCATTGCCCCTCGGTCTGCGCGCGCAAGGCAAATTCCCGTTCGGCCTGTATCGCCTGTCGAGCCGGATCGGCTTCACGTTCGGCGTAGCGGATCGCAGCAACGCCGGTCGAGATGCAGCCGGTTAGCGCGAGCGGGAGAAGTGCGAGGAGGAGTGTGCGCATCGCAGCCTCCCCTGAAGGGGAGGAAGCTAGTTTCACGGTCATAATCCCTCCGGTTCCGCCAACCCGGCGCGGCGATGCGCCGCAACCAGCGTGTTGCGCAGCAGACAAGCTATGGTCATCGGGCCAACACCGCCGGGCACCGGGGTGATCGCGCCCGCCACCGCTACAGCCTCGGCAAAATGCACATCCCCCACCAGCCGCGTCTTGCCCTCGCCCTGCTCGGGCGCGGCGATGCGGTTGATGCCGACGTCGATGACGGTGGCCCCCGCCTTGATCCAGTCGCCCCGAATCATTTCGGGTCGACCGACGGCGGCAATCAGGATGTCTGCACGGCGCGCGACCGCAGACAGATCGCGCGTCCGGCTGTGCGCCACCGTAACGGTGCAGCTTTCACCGATCAGCAATTGCGCCATCGGCTTGCCGACGATGTTCGATCGCCCAACGACCACCGCCTCCGCTCCGCCGAGATCGCCGAGCGTATCGCGCAGCAGCATCAGGCAGCCCAGCGGGGTGCAGGGGACCAGCGCCTCCTGCCCCGTCGCCAGACGACCGGCGTTGATCACGTGAAAGCCATCGACATCCTTGGCCGGATCGATTGCCGCGAGCACAGCGCGTTCGTCGACATGCCGCGGCAGGGGCAGTTGGACGAGGATGCCATCGACGGCCGGATCGGCATTGAGCGCAGCGACCAGAGCGAGCAAATCGGCCTCTGGCGTCTCGGCGTCGAGCCGATGCTCGAAACTCGCCATGCCGGCCTCGGCGGTCTGCTTCGCCTTGTTGCGGACATAGACCTGGCTCGCAGGATCGTTGCCGACCAGCACGACGGCAAGGCCAGGCGCACGACCGACGCTGTCGGCGAACAGCGACACGCGGCTGCCGATGCGACCGCGCAGGTCGGCAGCGAAGGCTTTGCCGTCGATCAGGCGGGCGGTCATTGCGCGCTCATGCGCCCGACATGATCGATGCTTGGACGATCGGCAACGTTCGCTGGAGAATGATGAGGATGACGATCACCACCATCGGCGACAGATCCAGCGCGCCGAAATCGGGCATGATCTTGCGGATCGGGCGATAGAGCGGGTCGGTCAGCCTTTCGAGCGACGACCAGATGCCGCGCACGATATCATTCTGAAGGCTGATGACGTTGAACGCCAGCAGCCACGACATCACCGCCTGAACAAGGATGATCATCAGCGCGACCTGAATCAGGACGTAGAGGATTTCAAAGACGATGGAGACGGCAGCCATGGGGAGTTCCTGTCGTTGAGGCTCAGTTCAGCGGCGCGGCGGCTGGCGGCGGACCAGCGTGCCCGCGCCTGCGGTGGTGAAGATTTCGAGCAACATCGCATGCGGCACCCGCCCGTCGAGGATGACGGCGGCTTCTGCGCCACCGGTGACCGCATGGACGCATGTGTCGATCTTGGGCAGCATCCCACCAGAGATTGTCCCATCGGCTTTCAGCTTGGCAATGGCGGTCGGATCAAGTTCGGGGATCAGCGTTCCATGCTTGTCGAGCACGCCCGCGACATCGGTCATCAGGAACAACCGTGCCGCGCCCAATGCGGCGGCAATCGCCCCGGCCATGGTGTCGGCGTTGATATTATAGGTCGCACCGTCGTGGCCGATGGCGATGGGGGCGATGACCGGGATCAGTCCGGCAGAAACCTGCGTGTCGATGACGCTGCGATCGACCACGTCAGGCTCGCCGACGAAGCCCAGATCGATGACATTCTCGATATTGCTGCCCGGATCGCGCTTGGTCCGGCGCAGCTTGTTGGCGGTGACGAGATTGCCGTCCTTGCCCGACAGGCCGATGGCGCGGCCGCCGGCCTGGCCGATCCAGCCGACGATTTCCTTGTTGATCCCGCCCGACAGCACCATTTCGGCGACCTTGGCGGTCTCCGCATCGGTTACCCGCAACCCATCGACGAAGCTCGACTGGACGCCAAGCTTTTCCAGCATCGCGCCGATCTGCGGCCCGCCGCCATGGACGACCACCGGGTTGATCCCGACCTGCTTCATCAGCACGACATCGCGGGCAAAATCGCGCGCGGCGTCGGGGTCGCCCATCGCATGCCCGCCATATTTGATGACGAAGGTCTTGCCCGCATAGCGCTGCATGAACGGCAGCGCCTCGGTCAGCGTCTCCGCCTTGAGCAGCATGGCAGGATCAGGGGACGTCGCGGTCACAGCAGTTCCTTTTTGTCGAGCGAACGGCCCAACGCGACCAGACCGGTAATGACGAACGGGATGACGGCGATCGACAGCACCACTTTGGCGAGCATCTGCCCGGCCATCAATGTGCCGATCGGGAAGACGCCGTAAAAGGCGATGGTGACGAACAGCAATGTGTCGACGATCTGGCTCAATGCGCTGGCGATCGCCCCACGAATGGCCAGCCAGCCGGTGCGGGTGGTGCCACCATCCTTGCCGCGCAGTGCAGAGAAGATCGTCACATTGAGAAATTGCGAGGTGCCATAGGCAACGATTCCAGCCGCCATCAGGCGCGGTGCCTGACCCAGAACGGTGTCGAACGCTGCCAGTCGCGCCGGGTCCATGTTGGAGTCGGCGGGCAGCGCCAGCACCAGCCCGGTCAGCAGGATCGACATCACCAGCGGCACGAACCCCCACAACACCAGCCGGTTGGCTGTCTTCTGTCCCGCAAGTTCGGACACCGTACTCGACAGCGCCACCAGAATCAGAAACGGAAAAATCCCCGCCTCCACCGCCAATGGCCCGAGCGCCACCTGTTTGTTGCCGAGCACCCCGGCGAGCACGACCATCCCGCCATAAATGATGGTGAACAGGAACAGCGAGGGGGTCAGGCCGCCCGTTGCCACGCCGGGGGAAGTCGATGCTGTGTGTTGGTCCGCCATGACGGGCGGTTAGCGGTTTTTGAACGCCGGGGAAAGTGAGTCTGCGTTGCTGTGCCGATCAGCGGCTCATTGTCGCACCACGGTCTCGGGCACCCGCCCCATCGTCCAGTTCTTCTGCATCCGCACGCTGGGGTTGGGCGCACACCAGATTTCGCCGCTGGCGTCCAGCGCCGTGACCCAGATCAGATTATGCTCCTGGCCATAATCGATGACCGCCAGCGCATATCCGCTGCCTTTGCCGATGACGTCGAGCGGAATGGGCGGGTTGAGCTGGGTGAACATGGGACAGGAAATGCGCGGCATCCCGCGGCGGTTCCGTTCGACCAGCCGTCGCACCTTTCTGTCGCAAATTTGCTGCGACGCGGTGATGAAAAACCGGCCCAGCGACGTTCCCTCCATAGTCGCCATTCACCGCGACTGCCATAGAGGAGCAATCGATATGCGCACCCCCACCCGTCTGATGCTGGCCCTCGCCGCCGCCGCCGGTATCGCCGCTAGCGCCAACGCCACCGTCACCTTGTACGAGCAACAGGCCGCGCGCGCCGAGGAGCAGCGGATCATCCGCGCGCCCATCGCCGGCATCGAAAACAGCCGCTGGTTCGACTATATCGGCAATATCAACGAAGCCCAGAAAGAGCTCTCGACCGACCTGCGCAACGTCTCCGACAGCGAGGATCTGCGCGAGGTATGGGACGAATATCGCATCGAACTGCGCGGTGAGCGCGTTCATTATGTCCGCGAAATGGCCGAGCGCGGCTATCGCTATCGTCAAGTCGATGTGATCGATTGAGGCAGCTCCCCTCCCGCTCGCGGGAGGGGCCGGGGGTGGGCCTGTCGGTTAGCATTGCGCTGGATCGACAGCCCCCCCGCCCGTAAACGGGAGGGGCTTTCAGCCTCACTCCTTGGCCTCATCCTTCTTCTCGGGGGTCACCTCTGCGCTGGCCTTCTCGGCGGGCTTGCGGCGCTCGAACACGCGGCGGATGTGCTGGACATCGTCCTGCGTCAGCTCCTCGGCGAATTCGGGGAAATGTTCCTCCTCCTCCTCGTCGATATGATGCGTATAATCGTGCGCAAAAGTCTTGAACTTTGTCAGCCAGCCGCCGGTCGCCATATCGGTCGCGGCCAGATCGTTGAGCGCCTCCTCGATCTCATGATGCTCGGCCACCGAATGACGCGCCGAATCGGTCAGGTCGGGCTTGCGCATCACCGTCGAATAGAGCGCCTGCTCCTCGGCAGCGGCGTGGGCTTTCAATTCCAGCGTCAGTTCCTCGAACAGCGCCACCCTCTCCTGGCTCTTGCCTGACGTCGCTTCGACCGCTGCAAGCAATTCGCGGTGACGGTCATGGTCGGTCTTGAGCACATCGAAAATGTCGGCATGTTTGGCCATGGCGGGTTTCCTTGCTGGACGATGGTGGCAGCGTTGCCGCCTAACCGTTGTCGAACGCCAACGACCGCCCCTGGTTCCGCGCAAACTCACAGACCGAACGGGAAAGGAGATTTACGCGGAAACCCGGAGAAGGATTTTCGTGCAGAGGCGCAGAGAGCGCAGAGAAAGCCTGCGGCAAAGCCGCCCGTACACGCCCCACTCGCTGCTCAAGCAACTCTAGAACGGCAAAGCTACAGCGCCCCAGAACCCCTCTGCGCCCTCTGCGCCTCTGCGCGAAACCCTTCTCCCTTCCTTTTCCGCGTCTCCGTGCATCCGGGTGAACAAAAATTCTCACACGAAGACACGAAGAGTGTGCGCAGGTCGCGCCCGCGGCGGAGGGGCCGGTGCGGCGGTGCGCGCCGGTGCGGGTTTGAGCGCCATCACGCACGCCCGCACTGCCCTTCCGTCAGTCGCTGCGATGATTGGTACTTCGTGCAGGCATCGCGCCTTGCGACTGCCACCTCCCCCATGGGGAAGGATGCACGCGTTACCGGCACAAATGACTTGACATTACGAACCATATTGGCTACATGCTGCGACGCGCCATCGGGAGTAGCTGCCCGGTAAGCGCACAGGCCCGCCATCGCGGACCAACGCCGTCTCGCCGTGTTATCCTCAAACCGGACAGCGATGCGCTCCGTGATCGGACATCGCCAGCCCGGCCCGCGCCCTCCCGGTTCGAAGAGGAGGGGGCA
>JAYSZB010000028.1:0-14201 GCA_043727035.1 Sphingomonas sp.
GGCGGCGGCCGCCCGCCCCCGCGCCGTGGGCGGCCGGGGAATATCAGGCATCAATCCAGATAACATTCTCCCCTCCAGGGGAGGAAGCAAATCAGCTGAGCCGGTCCAGCTGCTCCAGCGTCAAACTCCCCGGCACGATCATCACCGGCACCGGCAGCCTCCCCGCATCCGACCCAGCAAAATGCGAGACAAGCGGCCCCGGCGGACCTTCCTCGGCGGCACCTAGCACCAGCGCGGCGATGTCATGATCAGTCAACAATATCTCGCGGACGATCTCCGCCGTGTCGCCTTGCTGCACCGTCATGCCGGCGTGGATACCGCATTCCTCGAACACCTGCGCCGCTGCCGCTTGTGCAACCGCCTCGGCCTTTTCCCGCGCCTCGGCCTCGATCGTTGCCTGCACCCCGCCCCAGGCGACAAAGGCCTGCGGTTCGATGGCGACGACGAAGTGAACTTTGCCGCCGGTCCGCGCCGCCCGCCGCGCGGCAAAGCGTTGCGCCAGTCGCGATTCGTCGCTGTCGTCGATGACGACCAGATAAGTCCGCATAACGCTGCCCTTGTTGCTTCCCCACGCCGATGCTGCGCGCGCCCACGCAGAAAGGCAAGCATCGCCACCGAACCGCGTCTTAAACAACTTGACCGCCCTAACGGAAATGGGGACAGGATTGTTCAGGGAGCGTCACGCCGGGGGGCACCGCCGGATACGCTACGCAGCAGCGAAGGACAGCAGCCCGCCATGGCGATCGAACTCAAAATGCCCGCCCTCTCGCCCACCATGGAAGAAGGCACGCTGTCGCGCTGGCTGGTCAAGGAAGGCGACGCCGTATCGTCGGGCGACTTGCTCGCCGAGATCGAGACCGACAAGGCAACGATGGAATTCGAGTCGATCGATGAGGGCGTGATCGGCAAGATCCTGATCGCTGCCGGCACCGAGAATGTGAAGGTCGGCACGGTGATTGCGATCATTGCGGGTGAGGGCGAGGATGTGGAGACTGCGCCAGCGCCGAAAGCCGCTGAAGCTGCAACCACTGCCCCCACCCCCCAACCCGCTCACCCTGAGCCTGTCGAAGGGCTGTCCTCCGCTTCCGCAACGCCAGAAGTAAAGGACAGTCCTTCGACGATCTCAGGACAATCGGGCAATGGCGCAAGGATCATCGCCTCACCCCTCGCCAAGCGCATCGCCGCCGACAAGGGCATAGACCTCGCCAGCATCACCGGCACCGGCCCCAACGGCCGCGTCGTCAAGGCGGATGTCGAGGGCGCTGAGGCCGATGCCCTTCGACAGGCTCAGGGTGAGCGCAGTGAAACGACGCCAGCAGCAAAAAGCGCTCAGGCTGAGCCTGTCGAAGCCCCCACCCCCCGCGCTCAGGCTGAGCCTGTCGAAGCCCCAGCCGCCGCCAAACCCTTCACCACCGACATTCCGCACTCGTCCGAAAAACTCAGCGGCATGCGCAAGACCATCGCCCGCCGCCTGACCGAGGCGAAGCAGACCATCCCGCACATCTACCTGACGGTGGACATCCGCCTCGACGCGCTGCTCAAACTGCGCGGAGAGCTCAACAAGGCGCTCGAACCGCAGGGCATCAAACTCTCGGTCAACGATCTGTTGATCAAGGCGCTGGCCAAATCGCTGGTGATGGTGCCCAAATGCAATGTCAGTTTCGCCGGCGATCAGTTGATCAGCTACCACCGCGCCGACATCAGCGTCGCCGTTTCGATCCCCGGCGGCCTGATCACCCCGATCATCGTCGATGCCGGCAGCAAGAGCGTCAGCGCCATCGCCGTCGAGATCAAGGAGCTCGCCGACAAGGCCAAGGCCGGCAAGCTGCAACCCCATGAATATCAGGGCGGCACCGCGTCCTTGAGCAACATGGGCATGTTCGGCATCAAACAATTCGACGCCGTCATCAACCCGCCACAAGCAATGATCATGGCCATCGGCGCGGGCGAGAAACGGCCGTATGTCATCGACGACGCCCTCGCCATCGCCACCATCATGAGCGCCACCGGCAGCTTCGACCACCGCGCGATCGACGGAGCGGACGGGGCGGAGTTGATGAAGGCGTTCAAGGAGTTGGTGGAGAACCCGCTGGGGCTGGTGGCTTGACAATTCAGGGCAGAGTGTCCACACGTGTGGCCACGGAGAATGTGCCATGATCGAACTGGGTATTCGGGAGTTTCGCGAGCGATTGAGCGAAGTTACCAACGGCACCGATTTTGTCGTGGTAACCAACAATGGCCAAGAGGTTGGCACCTACATGCCCAAACGCTGGATGCGCGACCTTGGCAAAGCGCGCAAAGCCGCAGAATCGGTAGCAAAGGCGCAGGCCGAATTGCGCCGCCGGGGTATCGATCTCGATAAGGAAATGGCGGCCATGGGCCTGACGCCTTATGGCGAGCCATTGGACGATGCATGACATTCCAAGGCTGATCCTCGATGCGAACATCATGGTCAGCGCGCTGATGGGGCGCAGCTTTCCATTGCTGCTTGTGCTCGACGAGCGCGGAATACGTTTGATGGCTGCGGTGCACCAGATCGCTGAAACCAGGAAGATTTTGCACGATAAATCGTCATACACCCCGGAGGAGGTCGAGGCGCGGATGGCAGACCTGATTTCCGTCGTCATGCCGTTGCATCCTATGTTGTATGACAAGCATGAAGCCCGGGCGAGATCATGCTTGCTGGAGCGAGGGCAGCCGGACTGGTCGGTTTTAGCCGCATGTTACGAAACAGCGTCGGCAGCCTGGAGTCACGACAAGGACCTGTTCGGCAGTGGCGTGGCAGTTTGGTCGACCAAGATTTTGCGTAAGCAATTGGATACCGTTGAGGCATGAGTACCGGTGGAGAATCCGCTGCGACCGGTGGCTTGAGCCTTTCACGACCCGCTTTTTTTTCGGTGCTAATCGCGCACATTCTGTTTGTGTGGGGCGGAATCGGGCTGCTGGGAGAGTTTTGGATCAAAATCCCGTTTTGCACCGCTGCACGGTTTGAGCCGGTTGGTTTTTGCCTCATCGCGATGTGGATTGCTTCGACCGTTTCACCGCTGCTTGGTATATTTTCTGCAATCAAGCAGCGCTTTCTGAACCAGTATCTCATGTCGGTTGCACTGACCTTGTTCACTTATTGGCTGATCAAGTTCTTGACCGAAATACGTGTCACCACCTGCGACTCGCTCTGATTTCCAACGGAGTTTTGGAATGTCCCAATACGACCTCATCGTCCTCGGCTCCGGCCCCGGTGGCTATGTCGCCGCCATCCGCGCCGCACAACTCGGCCTGAAAATCGCCATCGTCGAGCGCGAAAACCTCGGCGGCATTTGCCTCAACTGGGGCTGCATCCCGACCAAGGCGCTGCTGCGCTCGGCGGAGATATTCCATTATATGCAGCACGCCAAAAATTACGGCCTCGCCGCCGACAACATCAGCGCCGATATCGACGCGGTGGTCAAGCGCAGCCGTGGCGTCGCCAAACAGCTCAATCAGGGCATTGGCCACCTGATGAAGAAGAACAAGATTACCGTCCACATGGGCGACGGCGTGCTGAAATCGGCGAACACGCTGACCGTCACCAAGGACGGCAAGAGCGAAGACCTGACCGCCAAGCACATCATCGTCGCCACCGGCGCCCGCGCGCGCGATTTGCCCTTTGCCCCCGCCGACGGCCAGCGCATATGGACCTACCGCCACGCCATGGTCCCGCCCGAAATGCCGACCAAGCTGCTGGTCATCGGCTCGGGCGCGATCGGCATCGAATTCGCCAGCTTCTACAACGACATGGGCGCCGAAGTGACCGTCGTCGAAATGCTCGACCGTATCGTGCCGGTCGAGGACGCCGACGTTTCGGCCTTCCTCGAAAAGGCACTGAAGAAACAGGGCATGACGATCATGACCGGCGCTGGCGTCGACGAACTCGCGTCCACGCCCACCGGCGTCCGTGCGAAGCTGAAGGCCAAGGACGGCACCATCACGCAAACCGAGTTCAGCCACTGCATCGTCGCCATCGGCATCGTCCCCAATACCGAAAATATCGGGTTGGAGGCGCTCGGCGTCGCCAACGACCGCGGCTTCCTCAAAACCGATCCGATGTGCCGCACCAATGTCCCCGGCCTGTGGGCGATCGGCGACATCACCGCCCCGCCATGGCTGGCGCACAAGGCCAGCCACGAAGGCGTCATCGCCGCCGAAGCCATCGCAGCTGAACTCGGGAACAAAGACGTCCATCCGCACCCCATGGACGCGAAGAATATCCCCGGTTGCACCTATTGCCACCCACAGATCGCCAGCGTCGGCCTGACCGAAGCCAAAGCGAAAGAGGCGGGTTACGACCTCAAGATCGGCAATTTCCCCTTCATCGGCAACGGCAAGGCCATCGCGCTGGGAGAGGCCGAAGGCTTCATCAAAACCATCTTCGACGCGAAGACCGGTGAGCTGCTCGGCGCGCACATGATCGGCGCCGAAGTCACCGAACTGATCCAGGGCTACACCATCGGCAAGACCGCCGAACTGGTCGAAGCCGATTTCATGCACACCGTCTTCCCCCACCCGACGCTGAGCGAGATGATGCATGAGAGTGTGCTCGGGGCGTACGGCAAGATGCTGCATATGTGATTGACCCACAGGTAATACGGTATTACGTATTACCTATGGAATATAGCAAGGTCACATCCAAATTTCAGGCGACCGTCCCGGCTGACGTGCGTTCTGCGCTGGGCATAAAGGCGGGTGACACGATCGAGTGGGCCGTCAAGGACGGGGTTGCGACAATGCGGCTGGCAATCCCTTTGCCGCGCGACTTGAATGGCTGGGATGCGGTGAGCTGGCTCTCCTTTTCGGACGAATGGCTTAGCTTGGAGAACGAAGAGGCGTGGCGTGATCTTTGAGCCATTCGATGTAGCGGTCGTTCAATTTCCGTACGCCGACATGCCGGTTGTTCGAAAGCGACCGGCGATAATCCTGTCCGGTCATTTGGCATTCGGCGCGTTCAGCGGCGCGGTTATCACGGCGATGGTGTCGGCCCCGCTGGCGTCGTCATGGCCGCTCGATGTATCACTGACCGACATCGACTGCGCCGGTCTTTACAAGCCGTCGATCGTGCGGATGAAACTGATGACAATCGATGTGCGGTTGATCGACCGCAAGCTCGGCGCGCTTGGCGCGATCGATCGACAGGCCGTCCGCGCCGCACTTCAGGGCGTTCTGGCGGCGGTATTATAACCGCAGTCACCGTCACGGCGTCCCGCTTGCAATGGCGGATTTCCCCTGCCACAATCTGCGATCAGACCCGGTCTTCCCGCACCCGACGCTGTCAGGGATGATGCATGAGAGCGTGCTTGGGGCCTATGGCAAGAAGCTGCATATCGTGCGTCAAGGATGGAATGGAGATGCAGCTATGCGTCATCTCAAAGTGTCACTGCCCGCTCCGTGCGATGAATCGTGGGACGTGATGGCACCGCGCGGATGCAATCGTCATTGCTCCGCCTGTGACACCATAGTCCATGATCTGTCAGCGCTGACCGTCGATGAGGCTGATGCGCTTCTCGATTCAGATGAACCAATATGCGTGCGCGCCAGCGTTAGACGCGACGGAACGATTAGAACTGCAACCCCGGCAGGCCCAAAATCGCGGCGCATGGTAGCAACTATCGGCGCGGGCGTTTTGCTGGCCACCGCTGCGTGCCAGACCGTCACGCTTCCGGCTGTGTCGCCGCGGTTTCATATTAGCGGCCAACTGGCACCGGGAAGTTTGGCTGCGACCGCGCGATTGCGAGCAGGCGACGGTCGCACCCAATCCACACGGATCGGGGGCGACCGGGAGTTTCGCTTCGGCAATGTCCGCCCCGGCACCTATACTCTGTCATTCGTGGACAATTGTGGGGAGCGATCGGTCGGTAACGAGATCGTGGTCAGCGATGACCTGAATTTGGGTGCTGTTGTAGTAAACGACGAAAACTTCTGCATCATAGTTGGCATGATGCAGCGGGCTAGTGACGCTGACAGCGGATGAACCAACAGCGCTGATCGAACGGTTCGTAACCGACGCTGGGCGAAATCATGCATATGTTGCGCACGATAGGGCCAGACGTTTTACAGAACTGCATCCAGCGCCTCCAGCACGCGCTCGATCTCTTCACGCGATGTGTAATGCACAAACGACAGGCGAAGCACGCCGATGTCGGCATCCAGCCCCATCGCCTCGATCAGCCGCACCGCATAAAAATGCCCGGCCCCTGCGATGATGCCTCGCTCGGCCAGCTTCGCCGCAACGTCGCCCGGCGTCGCGGTCAGCACCTGCATCGACACCGTCGCTGCCCGCTCCGCCGCTACCGATGGCCCAAGCAGGCGAACGCGCGGATCGTCGCGGGCGAAATAGAGCAGGGGTTGCAACAGCTTGAGCTCCGCCTGACGCAGCAGCCCGCGAACATCGGCGGCCTTTCGTCCGGCATCGGCTCCTTCGAAATGCTGCCTATGCAGATCGTCGAAATAATCGGCCACGCCGCCCGCCGCCGCGACCTGCGCATGGTCCGGCCCCGCCGGCACGAACCATTTGCGCCGCTGGTTCTCGTTGAAATAATGCCCCTGATTGCCGAGAAAATTGGCGAGCGGCGTGGCGACGGTCATCGCCCCGAGATGCGGCCCGAATGCCTTGTAGAGCGAGAAAAGATAGGCGTCGGCGCCCAGCGCGGCCACGTCGGGGAAACCGTGTCCGGCATAGGACACGCCATCGACGACGGCGAACGCCCCGGCGTCATGCACCAATCGGCAGATCGCTGCGACATCGTTGATCTGACCCAGGATGTTCGAACAATGGGTGAAGGCGACCACCCGCGTCCGCTCGCTCAACAGCGCCGCCAGCGCTGCCGGATCGAGCGCGCCGGTCGCAGGATCGACGGTCCACTCTTTCACCACCAGCCCACGCGCGGCCAGCCGACGCCAAACCCCACTGTTCGCCTCATGGTCCTGATCGGTAACGATGATCTCGTCGCCGGGTGCCAGCCGCTGGGCAAAGGCTTGCGCCAGCACATAAGTATTTTGCGACGTCGACGGTCCAAGGTGCAACTCGTCCATTGGCACGCCCAGATAGGGCGCAAGCTGCGCGTAAGAACTGTCCATCGCCTCTCCGCCAAGGCGCGATGCCGAGTGCGGCCCATAAGGCTGCATCTTGGTCTGCCGATAATAACGGTCGAGCCGCTCGATCACTTGGCGGCAGGCATAGGACCCACCGGCATTGTCGAAATGCGCCACCCCGTACAGGCTCGGCTCCTCGAATGCGGGAAACTGGCGGCGGGCGAAATCGATATCGAGCATGGGCATGGGCATGGCGGCACCTTAAGCGTCGCGCTTATGCGATGACAAGCAGTGCCGATCGGGACCATATACATCGAGCACACACGGCCTTGTCATGTAGGATTTCCCCTGCCACGCTCGAACCGCAGTGTTGTGAGCTGCGCGGATTTTCGATGTGTCGGGGCAAGAAACAATGCGTATTGGTGTAAACTTTGTAAACTTCCGCAGCGGCGCAGGCCTCGCCGCCATCGCAGCGGCACTTTTTTCTTCACCAGCTTCAGCCGAATCCGTCATCACCGCCGCGCGGATGATCGATGTCGAAACCGGCCGTGTCGTCGAATACCCCGCGATCTTCGTCGGCGCCGATGGCCGCATTACCAGCGTCGCCGACGCACGCACCGTCCGCTGGGGCGCGGATGTCACGCATATCAATCTTGGCGAGCGTACCTTGCTGCCCGGCCTCATCGACATGCACGTCCATCTAGATGGTGTGCCCGAAATCGGCGGCTATGGAACGCTGCAATATACCGATCGCTTCTGGGCGATGATCGCCGCGCGCAATGCCCGCTCGATGCTCGACGCAGGGTTCACCACCGTTCGCAACGTCGGCTCGGACGATCTCAACGATGTCGGCCTCAAACAGGCGATCGACGCGGGCTATGCCATCGGCCCGCGCATCGTCCCCGCCGCCTACGCGCTCGGCGCGACCGGCGGCCATTGCGATGAAACCTACCTGCCGCCGTCGATGTATGCGCCCCCGCCCAGCATCGGCAACGGCCCCGACGAACTGCGTACCCGCGTCCGCGAGATGCGCCGGATGGGCGCAGAGACGATCAAGGTCTGCGCCACAGGCGGTGTCTTCTCGCGGAACACCGAACCGGGCCAGCAGCAGTTGCGCGAAGAGGAACTGCGCGCCATCGCCGATGAAGCGCATATGTGGGGGATGCGCGTCGCCGCCCACGCTCATGGTGCCGACGGCATCCGCGCCGCCATCGCCGCAGGCATCGACACCATCGAACACGCTAGTCTGGTCGACGCAGAGGGCATCCGCGCCGCCGCGCGCCGCGAGCGCCCGGTGTGGTTCTCTATGGACATTTTCAACACCGATTACACCCAGGCCGAAGGCGCACGGAACGGCGTGATGGAGGATAATCTCCGCAAGGACCGCGACGTCGCGCAAGCCCAGCGCGACAATTTCCGCGCCGCGCACCGCGCCGGGGTGCGCATGGTGTTCGGTTCCGACGCGGGCGTGATGCCGCATGGCACGGCGGGCGGTCAGTTCCGCGTCATGGTCGAATATGGCATGACGCCGCTTCAGGCGATCCAGGCGGCGACGGTCAACGCCGCGCAGGCGTTGGGTCGTGAGCGCGATGTCGGGGCGATTGCAGTAGGTCGTTATGCCGACATCATCGCCGTCGATGGCGACCCGCTGGCGGACGTGCGCGAACTCGAGACGGTCGATGCGGTGGTCAAGGGCGGGGTGCAGATCGAACGCGATCCGGCGATGCGGCGCTGATCTTATTAGGGACAGTCCCTAATAAGATTACCCCCGCAACCGCTCGATCGCCTGCGCCAGCGCCACATAGATTTTGCCGATATCCGACGACAGCAGCGTCACGGTCAGCGCATCTCCATCGGGTGCGTCGATCAGCCGCCGCAGCATCGCCTCGAAATCATGGATATAGCGGTTGACCAGATGGCGGAACGCCTCGTCTTCGCCATGCCGCCGCAATATGTCGCGCGCTTCGCTGGCCGACAGCAACCGCACCGCGCGACGGGCAAAGATGCTGCGATCGCCCTTGAGATAGGCCTCCCATGCCTGATCGGAGACATCGCTGTCGAGCACCCGGGTCAGATCGACCGACATGGATTGCAGAGCCTCACCGGCCAGCGCCATCTGCCGGACCAGCGAATCGCCGTCTGCGCGGTGGATAGTAGCGGCAAAGTCACTAGCCCGGGCTTCGATATCGGCACTGGACGCCGTGATGGCGGCCAGTTGCTTCATTAACAGTTCCGATGCCAGCGTTGCCGCCGTCACGGCTCCGCTGGCGACATCCGCCAATTGCTCCAAACGGTCGCTCGCAGCCTGTCCCGCCGCTGCATCGATCGCCCCGCCGATGATCCGTTGCACGGCAGCACCGCTTCGCTCAGCGGCATCGGCAATGCTGGATTCGATCGCTCCTGCAGATTGCGTCGCGGCTTCCGCCTGACTGCTGACCGCATCGGCCAAGGCTGGCAATGCTACATCCTTGAGTGCCGCAATCCGGGCAATCAGCGCGTCGATCGACTGGCCAAGATCGGCAACGCCGCCGGTCTGGGCGGCAATTACCCCGCGCCCGCCGGAATCGAGCGCGGCCAGCTGCTGCGCCTGCTCCTCCAGCAGCCGCTCGGCCTGCTTGATCGTCCCGAGCATGGCGGCAGTACCGCTCGTGCCATTGTCGAGTAGCGTGGGCAGGGCGGAGAGATTGGCGCGAACTTGCTCGATCTCGCCGTCGAGCGTCCGCAACGATTGCGGAATGGACATATCGATCTGATCGCTCAGCGCCGCGAATTGCGCGCGCGCCGTCTCGATCCGTTCGATCATTTGCCCTGTGGTCAGCGTATTGCGCTCGCTCGCGCCCGCCAGCGCCTTGATCTCGCCTGCGGTCGATTGCAGCGCTGCCGCCAAAGCCGCCAGCCGTGTGTCTGCTTCAGCGGAGAACCGCTCAAGCCGCGCCTCGATATCGCTCACGCTCTCGCCCAGCCCGGCCCCCAGCGCCTCGCTGCGATCCGCAGCACGGGCAATTATGGCGTCCAGCTCGCTGCTGCGCGCCTGCGCCGCTGCGACGCCATCGGACAATGCCGCCAGTTGCACGTTGCTCGCTCGTTCCAGACCAGCTCGCGCCTGCGCCAGGCGAGCCTCGCTGGCCGCAGACGATGTTTCCAGACTTGCCGCCAGATCGGCCAGCATCGCCAGCGCGCTGACGCGCTGCTCGTCGAGCGCTCCAGCAAATCGCTCGCTCGCAGCCATGGCGGCGGCGTCGGCTTGGCGTCCCGCAGATTGCACCTCGGCGATACGCGCGGCCAAAGTGGTCAGCGCTGCCTCGACCGTCCGCTCGATTTCGGCCGCTTCGCTCTGGAGCGCAGCAAGCCGTGCTTCCAACTGGCTGCCCTGCTGATAGGCGGACTGCGCCGCGCCGTGCACAAGATCTGCGGTGCGTTGCGCAATATCTTCCGCCTTGGGCAGCGCCACCATCAGACCGTCGATCTGGCGCGATGCCAATTCGCCTTGCGTCACCACCAGACCGGCAGAGGTGACGGTCTCGCGCATCCGCACATCAAGCCGCGCTGCCACTGCGTCGATCGTCTGCGCGCTGGCGCTGATCGCCGCACCGGCAATGTCCGCCCGTTCACGCAGCGTCGCCTGAGCCGCTAGCCAATGGCCGTCGATCGCGGCCAACCGATCATCCAGTCGCTGCTGCTCGTCACGCATCACGGCGAGCAAGCGCAGATGGCGAACAGTTGTCGTATGGCTGCCGCGCTCGATAGCCATCCACAGCACCAGCAGCAGTGCCAGCGGCATCGACAGGATGGCGATCCATTGCGCCAGTCCGGCCGGCTCGGGCAGTATCTGCCAACCGACCGTGGCCGTCCAGGAAACACCGGCGATCCACGCCGCCGCGAGCAATGCCAAGGCGATTGCGACCCAAGGCAGGCGCTGAATGGGGGGGGCTTGGGTATCGAACGCGGACGATTCTGCTGCCGCATCGCCCAGCCAACTGCGTGGATCGATGCTTTGAGCCGACGCCGATGGAGCCGCAATGCCACCGGGCGCGTCGCCAATCGCTGCGTCTTGCGTCAACTCCAGCGGATCGTCTTGTCCCTGCCGATCCATATCGGCATCGGTTACGGGCCAGATACCGACTATCTTGCGTTGCTTGACCATGGCGCACCATAACATGGTTAATCGACAAATCCATGCTGGTGCACCGCTGTCCAGTCCGGCGGTTCGGCCAGTGCCGATCGCAATGGTTCAATCGCCGTTCAGCCGAGCGCCGCCATTGGCGATTTCCCGATGGTCGAGGGGCTGGCATCGCCCGCTTGTGGCGGTTATGGCTTGCGATAGAGGGACGGGGCAGCCCCCCGTGAAGAAGGAGTAGGGTCATAATGAAAAACTTCGCGAAACTGGCCATAGCGGCACTGCCGTTGTCGGCACTGGTACTGGTCGCGACGTCTGCCGACGCGCAGAGCCGCCGCAACCGCGACCGCAATCCGCCTGCTGCCGAGGCTCCGGCGACGCCGCCGGTCAGCCGCGAGTTCGCGACAGCCTATCAACTGCTGGCAGCACAACTCAATACTTCTGCCTGGGCCGCTGCCGATCCCTTGCTGCCGGCCGTCAAGACCGCCGCGGTCAGCGAGTATGAGAAATATCTGGCGGCGCGTGCCGATTTCTCGATTGCCACCGGACTGGCCAACACTGCGCGTCAGGCTGCTGCGGCGACGGCGATGATCGATTCCAACGGCATTCCGGCGGCGGAACTCGTTCGTATCTACACGCTCGGCGCGCAAATGGCCTATAATGGCGACGATTATGCGGTTGCTGCCGTCCGCGCCAAGCGCGCCATCGAGTTGGGCGCTACGGCGGACAATCTGCCGACGTTGATGGTCGACGCCTATTTGCGCGGTGGTCAGGTCGATCAGGGCATCACCGAAGCCCGCGCGATGATTGCTGCCGCCACTGCATCGGGACGCAAGCCTTCCGAGACAATCTACAGCCTGCTCGCCCGGACGCTTCAGGAAGCTGACCGTACCCCGGAGTTGCTGACCGTGTTGGTCGAACGGGCCGACGCCTATCCTACCTCGGCAAACTTCCGCAGCGCCGCGTTGATCTATCTTCAGTCTGTTCCAGAGACGCTGGATGCCGATATCCTGCGCAGCCTGAGCATAGATTCACTGCGTCTGATGGCCGCAGCCAATGCGATGAACGACCGTCGGTTTTACGTCGAATATGTGTCGAGCGTCGCAGAAGATGCGCTACCCAACGAAGTGCTGGTCGCGACTGCAGCGGGACGCGCGGCGAACCTTATCCCGCAGGGCGATCCGTTCTTCGCCGAACGCGAGCAGACCGCAAGGGACAATCTTGCGGAGGATCGCACTTCGCTTGCTCGTTCGGAAGCGAATGCCCGAAGCGCCGCGCCCGCGCGTCTCGCCACCCGGGTCGCCGGTGCCTATTACGCTTATGACAATTTCGCCAAGGCCGAGGAAATGCTGACGCTGGCTTTGACCAAGGCCGAGGTTGACGCGGATTTGGTCAATCTGCGGCTTGGGCAGGCGCGTTATCGTCAGGGCAACAGCGCTGGCGCGATTGAGGCTTTCAATCTCGTCACTGGGTTGCGCGCACAGTTGGCAAAGCTGTGGATCGCCCAGGTCCATGCGACGACGGCCGCTGCCGCTGCTGTAACCGAAACACCGGTTGCTCCGCCAGTGCCTGCACCTGCTGGCTGATCGGCGGTATGCCCGCCATCGGTGACTGTGTAGTTGTCGGTGGCGGGGCGGTTGCCGGTGGCACATTCAGGCCAGATTGCTGATCGGCACGCCGACGACATGCTTCGACTGACGGATGGTCAGCGACGTTTTGACGCTCGACACATTGGGTGCCGATGTCAGCCGTGAGGTGAGAAACCGCTGAAAACTTTGCAAATCGCGCGCGACAATTTTCAGGATGAAGTCGATCTCGCCGTTGAGCATGTAGCATTCGCGCACTTCGTCGAGTTCGGCGACATGCGCCTCGAACGCCTCCAAATCGCTCTCAGCCTGACTGCGCAGGCTGACCATGGCAAAAACGGTGATGCCGAACCCCAGCTCGGTCGCATCGAGCGAAGCGTGGTAGCTGCGAATCACGCCGGCCTCTTCGAGCGCGCGCACCCGGCGCAGGCACGGCGGTGCGGTCAGTCCGACGCGCTGGGCGAGCTCGACGTTGGTCATCCGCCCGTCAGCTTGCAACTCGCGGAGGATGGCGATGTCGATATCGTCGAACTTGCTTGCGGTCATTGGTAATTTCCGGTCATGATTCTGCCCCCAGACCATAAGAATATTTCGGGGCGATGCAATTGTCCCATAGTGTGACGCGGCAAATGCGGCGCTATCCTAAACCCTTCGTTCACGATATTCCTCAGCCATGCGAACCGGCGGCCCTCCCTATGCGATTTGACGATCGCCTCGAGACCATGCTCGCCCGCGATTTGTCCGCTCCGACGGCTGCCACCGCGACATGGACCCAGGTCGCCGATCTTCTGGCGCAGGAGGGCAGGGCGATGGCCCCCGACGTGGCCGCGCGCGGTCTTGCTGCACTGGCGGTGCTGCGCAGCCGGGTGCCGGTCGACGCGCGCGCCGCATCGGTGCGCGGCCTTGCCAGCCGCTGCGATTTCACGCCGCTGGCGGTGCTGTTTGCCTCCGAACCCGCACAAATCGCGGCACCATTGTTCGATCGGTTGCGGCTCGAAGAGCGGGATTGGCTCGCCATATTGCCCGATCTCGGCCCGCTGGCACGCAGCCGTTTGCGCCGACGCAGCGATCTGACAGCGCCGGTCACGCGCGCACTGGCTGATTTTGGCACCACCGATTTCGCCTTGTCGGGCGCCGTGCATGACGGCGCCTCGCTGGCAGCGGTGCAGCCGGTCGACGCGGTGGCTACCCGGTCTGAATCGGCCCCGCCAGTCGAAGCAGCCAGCGACATCGCCCAACTGGTCCGCCGCATCGAAAGCTGGCGGCAGCGCAAACCAGGCGATACCCGCGCGGCTCCAAACGACGATGAAACGCCCGATGATGCATCGCAGGCGATAAGCTTCGCCTGCGACACCGACGGTCTGGTCCGCGCCATTCAGGGCCTGCCACGCGGCGCGTTCGTCGGGGTCTCGCTGGCACGCGCCGCCGATCCC
>JAYSZB010000029.1:0-5074 GCA_043727035.1 Sphingomonas sp.
CGCGACGCTGACGGGAGCGGCGCTCACCAGTCTCTATGGCAATGCGCGCGACAATACGCTGTTCGGCAATAATAGCGCCAACACGCTCGACGGCTTCACCGGCAATGACTCGCTGACCGGCAATGCAGGCAATGACACGCTGATCGGCGGCATTGGCAGCGACACGATGAACGGAGGGGCCGACCGTGACCGGCTGACCGGCGGCGCGGGTCAGGATTTCATGACCGGGGGGACGCAGGCCGACATCTTCGTGTTTGGCGTCGGCGACATGGGGACCAGCCAGGCCACCGCCGACCGGATCACCGACTGGAGCGGCCTCGCCGGTGGGCAGGGCGACCGTATCGACCTGACCGCGATCGACGCCAATACGGCGAACGGCGCAGGCACCAACGAGGCGTTTGCCTTCATCGGCGGCGCGGCGTTCTCCAACGTGGCGGGGCAACTGCGCTCCGAGGTGATCAGCGGCAACACCTACCTCATGGCGGACACCAGCGGCGATGGCGTCGCCGACCTGTGGCTCAGGCTCGATGGCATCGTCACCGTGGGGGCGGGAGATCTGGGGCTTTAGCACCCTCACAACCCAATCATGGTCGGCGCCCGTTCCCGTCGCCGACCCGCTTCCTCGCAAGGGCGGCGGCAGCGGTGTCGCGCTGCTTGCTTTTTCGCTTTTGCGCTTGGTGCGATCCCGGCTTTGCCCAAGAAGACGACGCTTGCCGCCGCCGCGAACGATATATGCGCAAGTTTTTGGATGGCTGATTGCTAATTATTGCCATCCCGATCCTAGGCATCCCTGAATCGGTATGACCGGTTGTGATAACACCAGAACGTGCAAACTTTTCTCGGCGCCGCTCGTCTGAGCGCTGTGGATGGATGCCGACCACTTTCCACCGCCAGATCGGAACCACCCGGAAGGCACGGGTCGGCAAATCCTTGGACTTCTCGCCTTTAGTCGAGTGCTCGTCCCTTCTCGTCCCGTTTATATATATTCCTTAGCGGACCTCAGCCGTATCCGGAATTCTGGTTGGTTAGCCGATGAAGCAATATGAGACCGCAGCCCATGGGCGACCGGTAACGTCCAAGATGAGCGGCAATGGCGGCACCGCAGAAGTGAACTTCGGCCAACCGTGATATCGGCGACTGGCTCCATGAGCGTCGTCCTGCCATGGCCGCATAGCGGATCATTTGTTCTTCAATGTGGATATCACAGTGGGTTGCGCATCCCCATTGTGATGTCCGTGACGTAAGGGCTCGCTAAAGCGTCACGTCAATCGGCAACATGCATCACATTTCGGATGACATCATTGTTGAGCACTTCGCGTGGCTCGAGTGCAACGGGCTGGGGCTGTGTGAACAGTCGTGCCGCTGTGGCCCGAAGTGGCCTGTCGCATGCAGGCGGATAATTGAGAGCCGGCCCATGGGAAAAGCGACCGCTGACGATGACCGACATGACATTGTCGCTGAGAGCGCGCGTGAGACGCACAAACCAATCGTTTCATATGGCTACCAACCAACGCCGACATGCTCTTCGCAGCGCTCACAGGGGCTGTGAGAGGTGTTCGCTGAGTGATGCGCTGCATGGTGCAGTATGAGCCCAAATTGCTGTCATATAAGAGCGTTGTTCTCGCCAAAGTGCCGCCCCCTTAATGGCTGCCAACAACTGCTACACAATAGCCGCCAAACGCCTGACCAACCCTGAATGCCTGTGTCCTGGTCAGCCGTGGGGCAGCAATTCCACGACTTGCCCATGGGGCCAGCATCGCAGACGGACTACCGTCGACGATGCCGACTAAGGTGGGTGACGGCGGCACGCTACGTGATCACCCTAATTTCCAACCGTCACCCAGCCATCGCGATCACGCAACGATCGGCCACTCATCCCACGTCCGGCCATCGAGCTCGCGGCCGGCCAGCTTCTTTTGAACGCCGCCCCACTGCTCGAAATTAAATGCGGTGTCGGTGTCGATGCAGGGTTCTCCGATCTCGCGCACCCAGCTCGCTTCCATCGCACGTGACCTTGGCCCGCATTCGCCGCCCTTTGGCGGAACTGGCGATAGGCCGCTGGGCTGGCTGCGTCACGATCAACCAGACGCATAATTCCGCATCCGTCCTTCAAACTATCGCTACCCCCCTCTTTGCCAGCGCAATTATATTTTCCGGTCGCTGATCCGTTTTCCCGCAAAACTGCGCTGACCCTGCTGAGAGCATGACAAGAAGGGTCGCACCTCGGTCATTCGCTCCCGTGCCGCAGCGCGTGGGGCCAGCATCAAGCAGGGAGCTTCGACATGGCGGTCATCAACGGCACAATCGGTAACGACATATTGGTAGGCACAGCGGACGCCGATACCATCGGCGATGGCAATGGTGGCAGCGACACGATCAATGCTGGCGCTGGCGATGATGCCATAACCGTGACTGGTGGCAATGACACGGCCGCTGGCGAGGCAGGCAATGACCGGCTGATCCTCGATTATGCCGGCAGCGCCAATAGCTTTGCGACATCTGGTTTTGCGGGTTCGCTAGCCGCAGGATATAGTGGCAATTTCACCGATTTTGCCGGCCGACGGGTCGATTTTACCGGCATCGAACATTTCACCATCACCAGCGGCAGCGGAAACGATGTATTCACGACTGGCGATGGCAACGATATCGTGTCGCTTGGCCTTGGTAACGACGTCGCCGATCTGGGGGCCGGCACGAACAGCGGAGACGGCGGAGGCGGTAACGATGGCGTTGGCTATGACGCTTCGGCGGTGACGACCGATATTCTTCATGATCTGACCGCCAACAGCTACGCCGGCCCCGGCGCGGGCCTTGTCAATTTCGAGTATTTCACGACCGTCACTGGCGGATCGGGCAATGATATATTCACAGGGACGGTGGCCGCTAATAGTGAAACCATCAATGGCGGTCTGGGTGATGATACGATCACGATTCGCAATGGCAGTGACGCGGTCAACGGCGACGCTGGCAACGATCGGCTTATTGTCGATTATTCTGGAAGCGCCAACGCATTTGCTACCAGTGGCTTTAGCGGCAGCATCGGTGTGGGATATGCGGGAACTTACAATAACTTCGCCGGACGGCGCGTCGATTTTACCGGCATCGAACATTTTTCACTGACCGGCGGCAGCGCCAACGATATTTTCACAACCGGCGATGGCAACGACATTGTGTCTCTCGGTCTTGGCAACGACAGCGCCAATCTGGGAGCCGGGACCAACAGTGGAGACGGCGGCGATGGAGTCGATGGCGTCGGTTACGACGCATCGGCGGTGACGACCAACATCGTTCATGATCTGACCGCCAACAGTTATACCGGCCCCGGAGCAGGTTTTGTCAATTTCGAGTATTTCACCACTGTCACTGGCGGATCGGGCGATGACATATTCGCAGGAACGGCGGTTGCCAACAATGAAATCATCAATGGCGGTCTGGGCGACGATGCGATCACCATCCGCAATGGCAGTGACACGGTCGACGGCGGCGATGGCAGCGATCGGCTGATTGTCGACTATTCGGGAAGCGCCAACACATTTTCCACCAGTGGTTTTACCGGCAGCCTCGCTGCCGGATACGCGGGCACCTACAATAACTTTGCCGGGCGACGGGTCGATTTTACTGGCATCGAACATTTTTCCCTGACCGGCGGCACTTCCATCGACGATTTTACGACTGGCGATGGCGATGATGTCGTGTCGCTCGGCGCAGGCAACGATATCGCTAATCTGGGGGCCGGGACCAACAGCGGAGACGGCGGTATCGGCATTGATGGCGTCGGATACGACGCATCGGCAGTGACAACCAACATTGTTCATGACCTGACCGCCAACAGCTATTCCGGCCCTGGAGCAGGTTTTGTCAATTTCGAATATTTTACCACTGTCACCGGCGGATCGGGCAACGACGTATTTACCGGCACCGCCGAGCTTCGCAGCGAGACGATCAACGGTGGTGCGGGCAACGACACCATGACGATCCGCAATGGCAATGACACAGTCAACGGCGGCGACGGCAGCGATCGGTTGATCGTCGATTATTCGGGAAGCGGCAACGTGTTTCAGACGAGCAGCTTCACCGGGACGCTCGCCGCAGGCTATGCGGGCGAGTATAATAATTTCGCAGGGCGGCGGGTCGATTTTTCCGGCATCGAGCATTTCACGATCACCGGCGGTGTCGCCGCCGATGTTTTCACCACGGGCGATGGCGACGATATCGTATCGCTCGGCTTAGGCAACGATACTGCCAATCTCGGCGCGGGCACCAACAGCGGCGATGGCGGTGACGGGATCGACGGGGTAGGTTACGATGCGTCGGCGGTGATGACCGACATCGTCCATGACCTGTTTGCCAACAGCTATTCAGGCCCTGGCGCAGGCTTCGTCAACTTCGAATTTTTCACCACCGTCACCGGAGGATCGGGCAACGATGTTTTCACTGGAACGGTGGATCTGCGCAACGAGACGATCAACGGCGGTCTCGGCAACGATGCAATCACCCTGCGCAACGGCAACGACATTGTCAGTGGCGGCGACGGGACCGACCGGCTGATCCTCGATTACTCGGGTAGCGGCAATGCGTTCAGCACGAGCGGATTCACCGGTAGCCTCGTTGCTGGCTATTCTGGCGCATATAATAATTTTGCCAATCGCAGCGTCAACTTCACCGGCATAGAGCATTTCACCATCACGAGCGGAGCCGGCAACGACGTTTTCACAACCGGCGACGGCGACGATGTGCTGTCGGGCAATAACGGAAACGACACACTCACAACTGGCGGAGGCGACGACCGGCTGTCCGGCGGGCTCGGCACCGATGTCCTGAACGGCGATCTCGGCAATGACACGGCGGTCTACACCGCCGCTAGCGGAGCAGTCGCGGTCAACCTGACGAGCAATACAGCTACGGGCGCGGATGGCAGCGACACGTTGAGCGGAATCGAGAATGTCGAAGGGTCGGCCTTTGCCGACAATTTGACCGGCAATATCGGCAACAACCGGCTCGACGGCGGCGCTGGTAACGATGTGCTGACGGGCGGTGCGGGCGATGACGTCTATGGCGTCGATAGTTTGGGCGA
>JAYSZB010000030.1:0-41943 GCA_043727035.1 Sphingomonas sp.
GCCGAGCCTCGCACCGGCCTGATCGACTGCGGGACCTCGCATGCCTGCGCTCAGCGCTGTAGGCCGCCCGTCACACAGGCGACTTCTTCAACAGAATAGACCCCATAGCGGACATTCGCGCGCAGCAGTAAGAAGGCTGCGTGCCTAAGCTATTTCTTACCGTCGAAGATACGTTCGACATCACTCAACGAGGTCTGCTCGTTGTCCCCGGTCCTTTGTAGGCCGAGTATGATGGCCCGCGACAGTTCCTCGTTCTGCTTAAGGAGCCGGGTGGAATGGAGCGACCTGCCAGCCTCACTCTTGAGCATATGTTGCAGTCGCCAACGCCGAAGGAACATCGGTGGGTGTGTATGCTCAATGGCTTGACCAAGGCGGATGTCCCAATCGGGACGCAGGTGTGGACCGTTGATAACTAACGACCGCTAACGACCCCAAAGCTGCCTTCTATCTGCAAATGGTTTCCGGTGGGAAAAGGCCGTCGATTACATCACCCGACGCGCTTGTCAGCATTAGCGTGAAACAGGGGGTGGAATTGTACCACCGTGGAAGGAGTGGTGAATTTAAAAGGAAGCATCATAAAATACTCAGGCGGTTCACCTAGTGGGCAAAATTCTGGGAACTGCCTGAAACCGAAACGAGAATAAAAATGCGGGTCACCGGTCAGAATACAACCTGAGGCACCAATTTTTTTCAGACGCAGTATTCCAGCTTCAATCAAGGCGCTTCCGATTCGCTGTCCTTGTAATTCTGGTTCAACGGCAACCGGCCCCAAAGCAAACCATTTGGAATTCGGTTCGCCCGACATTGCAGGGGAGAAGGCAACATGGCCGACCACTCCTTCGTTCTTAACAGCAACCATTGATATTGCGAGTGCATTAGCTTTACGTAAGGCATCGATTAAATGCTGCTCATCCCCTTCGGAGAAAGGCATCGACGCAAAGGCTCTCTTAGTGAGATCGAATATCGCTTCATGGTCAGCAGCAGTTTCGTCACGAATGACCATGTTCATGGCAGCAGTTTCATTTTAACAAGCCCTTCGAATGGCGTCTGCTTTCTTTCTGGGTAACTCATTCTCAGTCTGTCCGCAAACCACCCCATTCCAGCCGTCGGCTGGGGTCGGGACGGAACCCGAAAGCCGACGGGCGGCAAACGACCCGGTAAGGTAACTGCGGCGGCACCAATGACCGTCACGACTACGTGGCTTATAAAGCCTTTACCGACTGAGCGGAGCGAGCATCCAATGCGGCGGATGCACGGGCACGCAGCACGCCATATTGAACCGCGAACAGCGCCAGCTTTGAGCCAGTCGCAAAGACGAGCAGCCACATTGCCGCCTGTCCGGCTGGCAATGAGCCGACTAACCCAAGGTTCGCAGCGGCCGTTCCGAACATCAGCCACGCCCAAGCCCAACCGACACGGTTCCACGTAGAGTTGGGAAGCAGGTCCAGCGCGATGGTCGGAACATAGCGAACCACCCATCCGCGCGGCAGCATCGTGGTGCCGAGGCAAAAATAGACTATGGTCGGTTTAAGAAGAAGATGGCGTGCGTCGTTGGTGACCAAAGACAAGCCGCCAAGAGAGACGGTAAGAATAATACCGATCATGAGAAGACTAGGAACTGGTTCGTCCTTCATCTTGTGCCGTACTACCTGCGCGACGCCAATCGCCAAGCCTACGGCTGCCGCCAAACTCACTGATCCCGTCATGACGAATAGCACGTAAAATGCCAATGTGCCTAAAAAATCCTCAAAGATAGGGCGAGCTGTGTGAACCAGGTATCGCATACGGTGACCGTTCCTCCCTGCGAGATTTGTAGGCAGATATGTGTTTTCCCGCAACTATGCCCTCTACTGCTCCGTCCGCTTTCCACCCCATTCCAGCCATAGGCGGCCATAGATCGATTTCCGAAAGCCGACATGCAGCAACCGACCAATTGCGGACGTTTACCGGAACTCGCGCACAACCTCGATCTTCCCCACGATGGCCACATTGAATGCATCTAGCTCCTCGGCGGGAATCCAATATTCTCGATGCGCCTTTCCGCCCGCGTCTTGAACATCGTAGCGGCTGAGAAAATCACGTTGCACCTGAAACTGAGTTACAAACCCTGAACCGCTTTGGGGCACATTCCAGTCGCGAGCGATCTTCACCGCATATTCTTCTGTGGTGACGGGATAAAAGATCGGCTGTTCTGGCAAGCGAGGCGGGAATGCACTCATGTCTGCCTCTTCAATGAGGCGCAGTTCGGCTGGGCCGACTGGCCGCCACAGGGTGATACAATCGTCGCTCATCGCAATGGTCTACCATCGGCTTAGTCAGCTATCCACCCCATTCCAGCCGTCGGCTGAGTCGGAGCCGATTCCAAAACCGGACGGGCAGGTAACGACCGGCGGGTTCAACGGGTCATCGCAACACTGCTAGTAATTTATCGGCGGGTGTTTCGAAGTCCAAGGTTTTCCGGAGCCGCTGATTGAGGCGCGAGGCGATTGCGTTGAGCTGGCTTTGCGAGATGCAGGACAGGTCTGTTCCTCTGGTCAGATACTGGCGAAGCAGGCCATTGGTGTTTTCGTTGCTGCCACGCTGCCAAGGACTGCGCGGATCGCAGAAGTAGACCTGTACGTCGGTGGCCAATGTGAAGCTCTGGTGACGAGCCATCTCCTTGCCCTGGTCCCAAGTCAGCGAGCGGCGCAGTTCCTCGGGCAGTTTGCCGATCTGCCGGGCGAGCGCGGTCACGACGGTTGCCGAGTCCTTCCTGTCCAACTTCACCAGCATTGTAAACCGGCTATGCCGTTCGACCAGCGTGGCGATGTGAGTGTCGTTTGCCCCGGTGAGAAGGTCGCCTTCCCAATGGCCCGGGACGGCGCGGTCCTCGGCCTCGGCCGGGTGCTCGTGGATCGACACCATGTCGACGATCCGGCCGTGCCCCCTGCCGGTCTTCGCGCCTTTGGCGAGGCGCATCTGCCGCCGGGTGCGCAAATGCGCCATAAGCTCTTTCTTGAGCACCCCGCGCGACTGGATGAAGAGACTGCGGTAGATCGCTTCGTGGGATATCCGCATGTCTTGATCGTCCGGGTACTGCCGCTTCAGCCAACCCGCAATCTGCTGCGGCGACCACTGTAGCGCCAGCTTTTGCGCCACCCGCCAGCGTAGCTGTCCATGACAGGCCAAGCGACACCGCTTCGGGCGTAGCGCCCGCTCCCATGCCAGCTTGTCCGCCCGCGTCGCACGGTAGGCCCACAACCCTCCGTTGCGCTCGATCTCCCGGCAGATCGTCGAAGCCGACCGGCCAAGCACTCCTGCAATACTGCGGATCGACCGGCCCGCAGCAATCCCGCGCGATATCTCTTCACGCTCCTCGAGCTTCAGCGCCGAAGCCGCGCGGTGGCGCGGCTGCGGGGCAATCCCGCCATGCAGGGCCACGATCCGCTGAACGCCGGTCTTGTTGCGCCGCTCCAGCGCTCGTGAGATCGCCGAAATGCTATGACCTTGCTTCCATCGCTCCCACAGATCGGTCTTCTGCTCGGGCGTGAACCATATCCGCGACGTCACCATCCTCCACCTCCTACCCTCTCAGGTTAAGGTGTTGCGATGACCCGTTGAACCCGCCACCCCATTGCGGACATCGGTCATCCGAACCACAATCGGCAGTCTCCAGCCTTACCGGATTGGCGAATTGAACAGAGAAGAACGCAAGAACCGCTCATCGACAGAGAGGCAATGGCTCCCGTCGAACGTCCAATCATCTCTTTGCGGGCAGCTAAAAAGCTGGCACTGCATTGAGACGCGATAGGACGATGGAGCGACATGGCAGAGCGACTGGCTGATGACGGTTCCGGCAGTATGACGGCGTTGCCGAAAGGCGACCCGGCCATCCGTGCCGCTACCATCGCCAGAGAAGCATTCCTGAATCAGCTCGGCGAAGGTGTGATCGTGGCAGATCGTGAAGGCGCAATCACGTTCGTCAATAACGCGGCAGAGAGATTGCACGGTCAGGCTTTGCTTGGTGTAGGTCCCGACTCCTACACCCAATCATATAATTTGCTGACGATGGACGGCGATCCGTATCCTCCGGAGGAGCTCCCACTTTCCCGGGCAGTTCTCAATGGCGAAATTGTCAACGAAGTTCGATGGCGCATTCGTCGTTCTGACGGCACTGAAATCATGGCCATCGGTTCTGCTCGGCCATTCCACGATGCGAGAGGTGAGCAAATTGGTTCGGTACTCACAATTAGAGACGACACGCAGCGTCACGCTGACGAACAATCAATGAACGCGATGGTTAGGGCAAAGGACGCTTTGCTTCACGAGGTCAACCACCGCGTCAAAAACAGCCTGCAGCTGGTTACATCGCTGCTCTCGTTGCAAGCGATGCGGGCGGACGACCCCGAAGTCCGACAAGGCCTTGAGGAGGCCAGTAAGAGGGTCTCCGTCGTGGCGCGGATACATCAGAGGCTTTATACGACCAGCGATCATGATCGGGTCGATATCGGCCATCTGCTTACTGAGATTGCAGAGGACAATCTCGTTGCTCATTGCCCGGACAAACGCATAAAGTTGTCTAGCTCCTGCGCCTGCGCGGTGATTGCGCTCGATCAGGCGGTGCCCCTTGCACTCTGCGTGTCGGAACTTCTTGTAAATGCGCTCAAATATGCTTTCCCGGCTCAAACTGTCGGAACCATTGGCCTTACTGTCGTTTTGGACGACCAAGGGGGTTTGACCATCGCCGTAGAGGACGACGGCGTCGGTCTTCCTCAAGGGTTCGATCCAAAGATTTCCTCAGGGCTCGGGATGCGCATCGTGCAGGCGCTGACCCGGCAGCTTCGGGCAACTTTGTCAGCAGAAAGTCTAGCTGGCCGAACAAGCATTGCCATTCGCTTCCAGCCGCGATTGCTGGAGCATCGAGAATAGAAACGGTTCACTTATGGCTATTTTGATTGTCGAGGACGAGGCTCTGATTGCGCTGCAGATAGAGGCGTTTCTCGAAATTGCCGGATACCAGGTGGCAGGTCTAGCAGACTCGATAGATGGCGCTCTGCAGATAGCTATGGCGTCGAAACCCGAGCTAGCTGTGGTCGATGTCAATCTGATCGGTGGCGATAGCGGGATCGAGCTTGCGTACAAGCTTCGTGAACAGGGGATTCACGTTCTGCTCGCCACGGGGAATTGCCCGCCATCCTTATCGAGCAACGTTGCCATTGGCTGTCTGAGCAAGCCGTTTTACGCACTTGAACTCGCGGCAGCTGTCGAAATAGCTTTTCAAATAGTCAAAGGTGACATGGTTGGCACCCCCCCTCCATCGCTGCATCTTTTTTGACCCTTTTGCGCCGTGTTCTGTCCTTATTTCTGAAAGCGGTTCATCAAGATAATATAGATGGCAGCTGGGCGAGCGGACGGTGATACAGGAAGCGCTATTCTACAGCTTCAGCCTCGAGCATCACTTGCCTGCGGATCACCTGCTGCGGGCGATCGACCGGTTCGTTTATCTCGATGGGATCCGCTAACATCTTCGCCCCTAGTCTTTTATTGTGATATTTTGCTCGACTTCCCGGCCGCGGCAAGCATTGCTGTTCCTGCGCGGGCGATGAGTGAGGCGTCGGCCAGCGCGGCCTCGACCCATCAGGTTCGAGGCTGTGGGCAGTGGAAGCAACGCAATCCGCGCTGCTCCTGAAGGAGCCCAAACATGTCCAGCAAGAAGATTACCACCACCGACGGCACAGCCGATCAGCAGATCGATGGCAGTAACGCTACCTCCAACACCATCGTCGCGGATACAGATGCTGGTCAGCGCACGGACCCTGACGACGAGCCTGCCGAAGGGCCTGTGCCGGTCGAAGCCGGCAGCGAGGGATCGCCACCGATCAAAAAGCGTAACGCGCTGATCGCCATGCTACGCCGCGATGGCGGGGCCAGCATCGAGGACCTGAGCGAGACGTTCGGCTGGTTGCCACATTCGACACGGGCGATGCTGACTGGCCTGCGCAAGGCGGGACACGCGGTTGAGCGCTCGAAGCAAGGCTCGGTCACCATCTACAAGCTGGCAGCCTGATGAAGAGGATTGAGCAGCAGATTGCAGCGGTCGGGGCAATGTCCCCGACCGACCTGCACAAGGCATGGCAGGCACCGTTCGGCGCCCCGCCACCACAAATGCCGCCATCATTGATGGCGCGCGCCATCACCCATGCCATGCAGGTGAAACGCTATGGCGGTCTGGATCGCCGATCAGTCAAATTCCTCGGCAAGCTCGCGGATGCGCTGGAGCAAAAGGCAAAGACCGACACTGCCATGCTTCCGAAAAAGCCGACAGCCGGAACCCGCTACGTTCGCGAATGGGGCGGGCGCACCCATTATGTCGAGGCGGTCGATGATGGCCGATTTGTCTATGACGGCAAGCTGTTCGGGTCGCTCTCGGAAATTGCCCGCGACATCACCGGCACCCGCTGGTCAGGCCCCCGCTTCTTCGGTCGCGCAACATGAGAAAGCTGCGCTGCGCTATCTACACGCGCAAGTCGACCGAGGAAGGTCTCGACATGGCGTTCAACAGCCTCGATGCGCAGCGCGAGGCTTGCGAGGCTTATATCCGTTCCCAGCGCGCTGAAGGATGGCTGCTTCTCCCTGCTGCCTATGACGATGGTGGCTTCTCGGGCGGCAGCTTGGAGCGGCCCGGTCTGAAGCGGTTGCTCGACGATGTGCGCGCAGGGAGAGTCGATACGATCGTCGTATACAAGGTCGATCGACTGACCCGCAGCCTCTCGGATTTTGCCAAGATCGTCGACGTTCTCGATGCTGCGGGAGCATCATTCGTCAGCATCACGCAGGCCTTCAACACGACGACCAGCATGGGGCGGCTGACGCTCAACGTTTTGCTGTCCTTTGCCCAGTTCGAGCGCGAGGTTATCGCCGAACGCGTCAGGGACAAGATTGCCCAGTCACGCGCCAAGGGCATGTGGATGGGCGGCTCGGTGCCGTTCGGTTACGAAGTGGTCGATCGCAAGCTGGTGCCCAACAAGGCCGAAGCACCCATCGTCCGCACCATTTTCGAGCGCTACCTCGAGCTTGGCTCGGTGCGAGCCTTGAAGGCCGAACTCGACGCGGCCGGGATTATGGGCAAACCGGCGAAGGGACGCGATGGCGTGGTTCGGCCGAGACAATTTGGTCGCGGCCCGCTGTACTGGCTCCTCGGCAATCCCGTCTATGTCGGCAAGGTCAAGCATAAGGACAAGCTCTACGCTGGCGAGCACACGCCGATCATCGCCGAGTCACTGTGGCAGGCCGTGCAGACGAAGCTTGCCGATCATGCGATGCGCAAGGCCGACGGATTTTGCAGCGGCCAGTCCGCGCTTCTGACGGGGCATGTCCGCGATCATCTTGGACGAGTGATGTCCCCATCGCGCACGGGACGCGGGCTCAAAATGCATCGCTATTATGCATCGGTGCGGGGGACCAACGGCAGCCAAATGGTTCCTGTCTCGGACAAGCCGGTCAGAGCACCCGCCGCCCCACTCGAAAAGGCCGCTATCGCTGCGATGCGAGCATTGTTCACGCCGGACAATGTCATGCAGCGCACGGTCGATATGCAGAACGCTGGCGTAGGCGTCGATCTTCACGCGTCTCTGGAACGCGCGGCCCAGCTCGGCAAACAGTTGGAATTTGGATCGCCGGAGGTCCATCGCGCGCTAATTGAAGGCCTCGACTTTCGACTCACCATCGCCCCCGACGGTGTGTCTGCCACCATATCGTCGAGCGCGCTTGGCGAAATGCTGTTCGACATTGCAGCGGGCGCGAATGACGAGGTGGAGCGCATCGATCTCGCTATCGTATCCGAGCGGGTCATTCGGCCTCGGTCGTCACGGATCGTATTTCCCACACTGGCCGATGGTGGTGGCCAGCGAGATGCCGCTCTGGTCGAACTCATGGCCCGAGCGCAGCGGATGCGCGACCTGCTGCTGGCGGGCAAGGTAGATAGTCAAAAGCCGCATGTGCGGCGCATGGCGCGCCTTGGTTGGTTGGCCCCCGACATCGTCACTGCCATTCTTGAGGGACGGCAGCCGAAAACGCTGACGGCGACGAACCTGTTCCGGATGGCCGGGATACCGAACGATTGGGAAGGACAGCGCCAGGCGCTGGGGTTCGTATGAACGTGTTGGGAGGAGGGCTATTCCTTGGCAAACTCGCCAGAACGACCAGATAACCCAAAGCCACGGCGGCTTTGTGCCTTCATTCCAGTCATTCAAGTTCTGTCGCCGCGTGCCTGAAAGCGGACACCGAAAGAGGTGATTTGGCTTGGCTGAAATGTCGGACAGTCTGGGAAGTCCGCATTTAAGCGGAGAAGGCGCTCATGAGCCGTTCGTTCATAACTTTCTTAAGTCGGCCTCTCAGCACATGCACTGCTGTCGTAGCTGATCGCAAAAAAAACGGGGGCCGCAGCCCCCGCCTTATCTGGTGCAGTCTAGCTGCTTGTTAGCCGCTGGACCTGCGATTTCTGAGGTGCGATGAATGACAGGCATCAACTTGCGTGTCAATATGGTCCGGCGACAACTCTACCCATTTGGCTGAGCAAGCCAAGCACATGAGTTCAATACGACTCACCTCGACCAAGGCACAAGGATGCATTCATGACCATCAGCCTAGGCCTCGATATCGGCACAACTTCGATCGGCTGGTGTCTTTACGATGATGCTTCGATCCGTGCCCTGGGTGTGCGCATCTTCACTGACGGGCGCGATCCCAAGTCAGGGTCTAGCCTTGCGGTTGACCGCCGCGAGGCCAGAGCGATGCGGCGACGGCAGGACCGCTTTCTAGGTCGGCGTGCGGCGTTGCTTCACGTGTTGCGCGTGCACGGGCTGTTGCCTGAAGGCGACGACGCAAAGGCGCTGGAGCTTGAGGACCCCTATAATCTTCGCGTCCGCGCCCTCACCGAGCCACTGACGCCGCACCAGCTGGGTCGCGCCATCTTCCATCTCAATCAGCGCCGAGGATTTAAATCAAACCGCAAGGCCGACCGCGTCAGCAAGGACGCCAAAGACGGGAAGATCGCCAGCGGCACCAAGGCGCTTGATGCCGCCATGCGCGAAGCTGGCGTACCGACACTAGGTGCCTTCCTTGCGCAACTGCCTACCAAACGGATGCGGATGCGGCTCGAGTCCGATGGCTATGACTTCTATCCCGACCGGCGGCATATTGAGGAAGAGTTCGATACCATTTGGGTGGCGCAGGCCGCTTATCATCCCGCTCTCCTGACCGACGATGCCCGCGATGCCATAAAGCGCATCGTGTTTTACCAGCGACCGCTCAAGGCGCAGGAGGTGGGGTTTTGCACCTTTGCCGGATGGAACGGCGTTCCGGCCGACGACCGCCGTCTGCCCAAGGCGCACCCATTGTTCCAGCAGCGACGGCTCTATGAGGAGGTCAATCAACTTGAGATCGTCTCCGCAGGGGCCCTTTCGCGCAAGCTGACACGCGAGCAGCGCGACACACTGATCGGCAAACTCAGGGACAAGGCCAAGGTCAGTTTCGAGGCTTTGGCGAAGGTCATCAACCTCGGCGATGGCGAGCGCTTCAACAAAGCGAGCGAGAACCGCAAAGAACTGATCGGCGACGAAGTGCGCGCGGTGATGCTCGACAAGAAGCGCTTCGGCATTCGCTGGGCGCATTTCACCGTGGCCGAGCAGTGGGAGATCATCGCGCGCCTGATCGAGGAGGAGAATGACGACCACCTCGTCGGCTGGCTTCGGGATAGTTACGGTCTTGATACAAGCACTGCCGAGGCTGTCGCCAATGCACGGCTGCCAGAAGGCTATGGTCGCTTTGGCGGGACGGCGACGGCGAAGCTGCTCGATGCGCTCACAGCTGATGTCGTTACATATGCTGAAGCGGCGGCGCGCGCGGGGTTTCACCACAGCGATTTTCGCGACGGCGAATGCCACGCTACCTTGCCTTACTATGGGGAAATCCTTGTCCGCGAGATTGCGCCGGGCAAGGCCGAATATGGCGACGCGCTTGAACGCCAATGGGGCAAGATCACCAACCCGACGGTGCATATCGGGCTCAACCAACTGCGCCGGCTGCTGAACGATATCATCTGCGTCCATGGTCGCCCCGACAGAATCTATGTCGAGCTCGCTCGCGAACTGAAGCTCAACGAGAAGCAGAAGGCCGATCACAAGCGACAAATCAGAGAAAATACCGACGCTGCGCAGGCGCGCAGCAAGGCATTGGCCGAGATTGGCCAGCGGGATAGTGGGAGCAACAGGATGCGGTTGCGCATCTGGCAGGAACTCAACCCGGCCAATGCGCCTGATCGCCGCTGCCCTTATTGTGGCGAGCCTATCAGCATGGCGATGCTCATGAACAGCGAGGCAGACATTGATCACATCATCCCCTATTCGCGATGCCTAGACGACGGTGCAGGCAACAAGGTCGTCGCCCACCTCCATTGCAATCGGCAAAAAGGGCAAATGACCCCATGGGAGAAATGGGGCGACACCGGCCGCTGGCCAATTATCCAGGAGCAGGTCGCGCGACTGCACAAATCGAAGCAATGGCGCTTTGGCCCAGACGCCATGGAACGCATCGAACGCGACGGCGGCTTCATCGCCCGCCAGCTGACTGACACACAGTATCTGTCGCGTCTTGCCGCCAAATATCTGTCGAGCCTCTACACGCCCGACGAGGGGCGGCGGGTCTATGTGGTAACGGGGCGGATGACCGCGATGCTCAGGCGCCTCTGGGGTCTCAACGATCTGCTGCCCGATCACAACTGGGTCGAAAATGAACATAGCAATGCACCCAAAAACCGCCTCGACCATCGTCACCATATAATTGATGCAGCCGTGGTTGGTGCGACCTCACCCGCCCTGATACAACAGATCGCGCAAGCTGCCGCACGGGCAGAGACGCAGGAGCTTGACCGGCTGTTCGTCGATCTGCCGCAGCCCTGGCCGGGCTTTCGCGAGTCGTTGGGAGAGCGACTGCGAGAGGTTGTCGTGAGCCATCGGCCGGACAAGGGCGGCGGTCGCAGAGCGGACGGTGGCGATGTGACGGCCGGGCGGCTCCATAACGACACTGCCTATGGCTTTACCGGGCGCACCAATGATGCCGGGCTGCCGATTGTGGTCGCGCGCAAGCCGTTGCTGTCGCTAAAGCCCGAAGACCTTACCTGTCCGGCGCGGATGCCTGACCGGCTACTTCAGGAGCAGCTCTACGAAGCGACGCGTGCCCTGACTGGTAAAGCGTTTGAGGCGGCATTGCGCGATTTTAGCAAGCAAGAGGGCCCCTATCACGGCATCCGCCGGGTCCGACTGACCGAGGCACTGGGTGTTATCCCGATCCGGGACCGCGACGGTCGCGTCTATAAGGGCGTCAAAGGCGATGCGAACGCACGTTTCGACGTCTGGCGGCTGCCCGATGGCAAATGGGTGACTAGATGGAAGGATCGCGATGGCGTAACCCGAAGCGGGCTTGTGACGATGTTTGCAATGCATCAGCGTGGGCAGGTCGAGCATCGTCCGCATCCAGCAGCGAAGAGAGTGCTCAGCTTGAGAAGGGGCGATCTGGTCGCGGTGGAACGCTCAGGCGCCGAGCGCGAAATAATGCGTGTCGTCAAATTCAGCGAAGGTGAAATTGTGTTCGCGTCGCATAATGAAGCGGGGCCGCTTAAAGACCGGCACAAGGATGCAGATGATCCGTTTCGATACTTCACGACGTCTGCGCGGTCGCTTCAGGCCGCCAAGGCCCGACAGGTGCGCATCGATCTGCTCGGGCGCATTTTCGATCCGGGCCCCCGCGACTGACAATTTGTTCTGCCTGGAAAGGGAGATGTCCCTGGAAAGGGCGATGTCAATGTGCTGGCGTTTACCGACCGGCAGTATGAGAAAATCATCCGGTTTTCGAGCCAATCGCGCCAGATGCCGCGGAAAAATCCCGGACAGCTCACGCTCTACTGGCAAACAGCTGCGTGATTACGGCATGACGATCAGCTACTATCCACTATTAGAACAATGGCATAGCAGCTGATCGATCATACCGCCTCAGAAATCGCGGTCCAGCGGCAACCGAAAGGCCCGCACAATGGATAAGAACGATGATCATACCGCCTCAGAAATCGCGGTCCAGCGGCAACGAGGTATAGTTCTACACTTTCGTCACAGGATCATACCGCCTCAGAATTCGCGGTCCAGCAGCAACTGCCTCGCACAACCCCCCCGGTTCCTAGCATCATACCGCCTCAGAAATCGCGGTCCAGCGGCAAATCGGCCGATCGGTCGTCCGCTCATTAACAATGGCGAATTTCAGGGCCCGGATTTCTGGACGCGAACGGCGCAAAGTTCTCGGATGCTGTCGGATTTGAAGGTCAGGCTTAAAGTCTGGCTGTTCAAACCCCGAGCTGGAACCCGATAGTCCGCTCACGGCCTCAATACAGCCAGTCAGCGATGCGCCCTCATTTTGGTCGTTCGCCGTTCGCATCGCGGACCCTGAAAGCGGCCGTCGCGACGGTCGTCTTACTGGGGTGACCCTCGGTAGGTCACTAGCCAAATCCCCAGCGGGCGTCGGGGACGCTCGACCGTGAACTATCGCTCCGCCTGGCGACGGTGCATCTCTTGCCTACAACTGCCTTTCTCCATCGGTGAAGCTTCGAGGAGAAAGCACCGCCTCCATGCGGTAGACAAAAGTAACATTGCTCGAGGCTTCGCAAAAAGGCCCGATTAAAATCGCCAAAATGCTTCGAAATTGCCTCGCGGATCTTGGTCAGTGTCGACCGGCATTCCCAGTTCAATTCCGAACCCTAGGCTTGGCGTTATCTGGGAGCGCAGGCCCACTCCAGCTGTCGCAAGTAGTCGATCATCGTTGGAATTGAAGTTCCAGACCTTGCCGGCATCCCCATAACCATAGAGTTGTAGCGAATGAAGTAGGTCGCGCGGATCGACGTCGATGCGCAGCTCGATGGCCCCCGCCAAAGCGTTGTCACCAGTTGCCTCACGGACCGAATAGCCGCGACCGAAGGCCGACCCCCCGAAGCCAAACTCTTCGCTCGAAAGCAGAGCTCTTGACGCAACCTGTGCCTCGCCGTCGATCCGCAGGCTGAGCGGGCCGACTAGTCTGGTCAGCAGCGCGCCTTTGGCCTCTAGCTTCGTAAACACGGCATCACCATCGTCTCTTGACGCAAAAGGATTGCCGGCCCGGGTAAGCGTTGAGATATGGCCGCACGAAGTAGCGGTTCGGTGCCTTCAAATCCGCGCTTCCAAAAGACAAAGGGTGTGCTCGGACGGCCTTCAGGCGTGAATGTTCTAAATCGCATCGGCTCCAAACGTCCGCTTTGTTCATCAGGCCACCCGCAACCTGACAGTCAGCAACCGGCCCCAAAGCCGACTGGCGGCTGGCCACCCCGTTCCAGAAATGGACTTGGCCCGAGCAGACACAGGAACCGGACGGCATCGGCATAAGCTAGAACTGGCATCCAAAGCGCAGTTTCCGCGTCGGCCTGTTACTAGGGCAAAATCCCTATTCCGGGGGGGTAACAGGCCCTGTTATTGGGCATTTCACACCCTGTTATCGAGAATAACAGGAAAGTGGATCTGCGGGTAGTAAGCCACTGAAATTACGACGATAATTTCCGACCATCGGCGCGCATTGGCGATCCTGCCCCTGTTTCGGAGGCCAAAATGCAAAAAATTCCCTGTTATTCAGGAGCAACAGGCTGACAGTCCTTGTTCGCTGACCTCTCACGGTCACCTAATTCAACAACTAAATCTGGGTGTAACAAAGCCAGCACATAGTGAATTCTGCGTTGGAGACACACGGCGAAATTGGGTGAGATTCTGATTTCCGCCGCGGTCTCCATGTCCCTCAGCGGCCCGTTCTGCCCCAGAAATGCGCCAACTCGGGTCCAGCGTCGGCCGCTTCAAGTACGACCATGACTGACTGGCTGGGGCGGCAGGATTCGAACCTGCGCATGGCGGCATCAAAAGCCGCTGCCTTACCGCTTGGCGACGCCCCAGCATTGTCCCTGACACTGTGTCGGGCAGGAGCGCGCCTATATCCGCCTCGCAGGGCGAAGCAAACCCCTAGTCGCATCGGTATGGGATGCGGCGCGTCAGGCAAACTGCCCTCACCCGATCCGCTGCACCCAGCCATGGGTATCCGCCGCCGTCCCGCGCTGGATATCGACCAGCCGCTGCTTCAGCCGCTGCGTCGCCTGTCCCGGTCCACCGTTGCCGACGGTGAAGCTGAAATCGGCGCCGGTAACGCTGCCTACCGGCGTCACCACCGCCGCAGTGCCGCAAGCGAAGCTCTCGATCAGTCGTCCGGATTCAGCATCGGCGCGCCACTGGTCGATGGCATAGCGCTCCTCGCGCACCACCAGCCCCTGTTCGCGCGCAAGCACAATCAGGCTGTCGCGCGTGATGCCGGGCAGGATGGTGCCGTCCAATGGCGGGGTCAGCAGGCTGCCGTCGTCGAACACGAAGAACAGGTTCATGCCGCCCAATTCCTCGACGTAGCGGCGTTCGGCGGCATCGAGGAACACCACCTGGTCGAATCCCTCGGCGATGGCTCTGCTTTGCGCGCGCAAGCTCGCGGCATAATTGCCACCGCATTTTGCCGCCCCAGTGCCGCCCGATGCAGCGCGCGTGTCCTCTTCGGACACCAGCAGGCGCACCGCGGGCGCGCCGCTCTTGAAATAGCCGCCGGCCGCCGTGGCGATGACCAGATAGAGATATTCGGCGCTCGGTTTGACCCCCAGAAACACTTCGGAAGCAAACATGAACGGGCGCAGATAGATCGAGCCGCCCTCGACATTGGGGAACCACTCGGCATCGGCGCGGACCAGCGCCTTGACCGATTCGAGGAACAGCTCCTCGGGCAAGTCGGGCATCGCCATCCGCCGTGCCGAGGCATTGAAGCGGCGGGCATTGGCATCGGGGCGGAACAGCGCCATTGCGCCGTCGGCCAGCCGATAGGCCTTCAACCCCTCGAATATTTCCTGCGCATAATGGAGGACGGCGGCGGCGGGATCTAAGCTGATCGGCCCGCGCGCGACAACGCCAGCATCGTGCCAGCCGCGTGTGTCGCTGTAGCGGATCATCGCCATATGATCGGTGAAGGTCTTGCCGAAGCCGGGATCGGCAATCCGTACCGCGCGCTCGGCTGCGGGCACCGGCGACGGGTGCGGCATAACGGCGAAGCGGGACGGGGTGGCAAGATCGGACATCGGCGGCTTTCCGTGATGGGTCGGACCTCGGCGATTACCCATGGGGACCGAATCGGTCAATGGCGCGGGCTTGCCAAGTCCGGCTGCTCATGATGAAGCTGAACCATGCCGAAACTGCGTTCCGATGGCGCGTCCGCCAGCGCCGATGATTATAGCATTGCCCGGCTGAGGGTGGCGGCATCGCCGCTGTTCCTCCGTCCGACGGAGGTGCAGCGGGGGGTGGAACTGCTGCTGCTCGGCCATGGCCAGTTGGTGCGTGCGGCGGACCCGGTGCTGCGCGGCGCGGGCATCGGGCGGGCGCATGCGCGGATGCTGGGCCATGTGGTTCGCTGGCCGGGATTGGCTATGGGCGATCTGATCGATCTGACCGGCACCACCAAACAGGCACTGACCCGGGTCGCGCGAGACCTGGCCGAACGCGAGTTGCTGGCGATGGTGCCGGGCAACCATGACCGCCGCCGCCGCGAGCTGACTGCGACGGCTGAAGGGGTGGTATTGGTCCGGGCTATCGAGGCTGCCTATGCGTCGGCGATGGCCGAGGCCTATGGCGTTTCAGGGCGCGAGAGCGTCTCGGGCTTCTGGCAGGTGCTGGAAGGGCTGGTGCCGGTAGCGTTGCGCACGCGCTTTGCCGAGTGGGAACGGCGGCGCTGAGCGCAATCAGCTATCGCGGAAGGCCCGGCCGATCTGGTCGAACAGCGGCTTGAGCAGATAGGACAGCAGAGTGCGATCGCCGGTGGTAATGAACAGTTCGGCGGGCATACCCGGCGACAAATCGAACCCCGTTTCGCGGCGGACGGCGTCGGCGTCGAGTGAGACGCGCACCCGATAGAAACTCTCTCCGGTGCGGTCGTCAGTGGCGCGTTCGGCGGAGACGAAGGTCAGGCGACCGGGAAATTCGGGCGTGGTCTGCTGATTGAAGGCGGACAGGCGGATGCGCGCGGGCTGGCCGATGCGCAGCTGATCGATGTCGGCGGGGCTGACCCGTGCCTCGACCTGAAGATCGTCTCCGAGCGGAACGATCTGCATGATCGGCTGGCCGGGTGGGACGAAGCTGCCCGGCGTGGAAAAGGCGATGCGGTCGATGATGCCGCGTTGCGGGGCGCGCACGACGCTGCGGTCGAACGAATCCTGCGCGCTGACGCTGCGCACTTCGGCGTCGTTCAAGGCGTTGATGATATTGGCCAGCTCGGTTCCCGCTTCGGAACGGACGCTGGTTTCGTTGGTGAACAGTTGCTGGCGGATTTCGGCGATGCGCGCGCGCGACTGGGCGATGTTCGCTTCGAGCGAGGCGGCAGTGCCTTGCAGACTGACGGCAGTGCGTTCGAGCTGGTTGAGCCGGTTGAGCGTCACCAGCTTACGGTCATAAAGGGTGCGCAGCCCTTCGAGTTCAGGGCCGATCAGCCGTTCCTGTTCGCGGACAGCAGCGATTTGCGCGACATAGCTGTCGATCTCGGCCAAAGACTGTTGCTCGCGCTCGCGCAGCAGCGATGCCTGTGCTGCCTGCTCGTTGCGGCGCAAGGTGAACAGCCGCTGTTCGCGAATCATCGCGGCGGCGGCGGCGGAACTGCCCGATGTCCGGACCGAATCCGGAAAGCGAACGTTTGCTGCGCCATCGCGCTCGGCCTCGAGCCGGGCGCGGCGGGCGCGCAATTCGTCGGTGGTTGCGCCGGTCAGCTCGGCCCCGGCACCCGAGACATTGGTGTCGAAGCGCATCAACGGCTGTCCGGCTATCACCCGTGCGCCGTCGCGAACCAGCAATTCGGTCAGCACGCCACCCGTTGGATGGCTTATCACCTTGACCTGCGAGGTGACGCCGATCGCACCCTGTGCCAGCACGGCACCGGTGATGCGCACCAAAGTTCCGGCCAACACAAACATCACAACCAGCAAGATGCCGGCGATGCCGGCCCAGCGCAGTCGGCGCCCGAGCCGGAGGTCGGCCTCCTGCGGTATCACCATTGGCAGATTGGCTTTGCCAAGGCTGAGGCCGGTGCCCGGTTCGGGAATGGGTTCGCCATTGGTCGGCGGCGGCAGCATCTGGTTCATGCTGCGTCTCCCGGCGCGGCGGCGCGGCGCACCTTCGACAGCACAGCATCTCGCAGGCCGAAGTCCGCAGCCTTGCCGTCGCGGACGAACAAGACATGCGTCGCGGCATCGAGCACCGACTGGCGGTGGGTCGCGACGATGGTGATGGCACCGCGTTTCGCCGCCGCCATGATCGCGCCGACCAGCGCCTGTTCGCCTGCCGGATCGAGATTGCTGTTGGGCTCGTCGAGGACGATGAGGAATGGGTCGCCATAAAGCGCCCGGGCAAGGCCGATACGCTGGCGCTGACCGGCGGACAGGCGTCCGCCCTCCTCACCCAGTTCGGTCTCGTAACCATCGGGCAGCGACAGGATGAGTTCGTGGACGCCCGCCAGCCGCGCGGCGTGGATGATCGCGCCAGCCTGCGCGTCGGGCTGGAAACGGGCGATATTCTGGGCGACCGACCCGGCGAACAGGTCGATGCTCTGCGGCAGGTAGCCGATGTGGCGACCGAGGACATCGGCGGGCAGTTGATCGATGCTGACCGAATCGATGCGGATCGACCCGCGCACGATCGGCCAGACACCGACCATGGCGCGCAGCAGCGTCGATTTGCCGCTGCCGCTGGGGCCGATGATACCGACAACATGGCCGGCGCCAGCGGACATCGACAATTCGGCGATGGCCAGCCGGTCGCTGCCCGGGGGCACGATGCCGATGCGTTCGACCGAGATGTTGCGGCTGGGTGGCGGCAGTTCCATGCGCGGGCCATCTTCGGGCAGCTTTTCCAGCGTGGTTTCCAGCCGGTTCCAGCTATCGCGGGCGCTAGCGAAGCTGCGCCATTGGCCGATCGCCTGATCGATCGGCGCGAGCGCGCGGCCCGAGAGGATGGCGGAGGCGAAGATGATCCCGGCGGTGGCGCTGCCATTGAGCACCAGCAGCGCGCCAACCGTCAGGATCAGCGATTGCAGGAACATGCGGAAGACGCGGCTGCCGCCCTGCATCGACGCCATTTTCTCGGCAAACGTCCGCTGGGTCTCGGCGAGCTTCATCGACAAGCCACCATGTATATTGGTCATCGCGCCGACCATGCCATTGGCCTGGATCAGTTCTGCGTGGCGCCGCAGCCGTTCGGTTGCCTGCGCGCGTTGCACTTGCATGCCGACCAGTTCGCCGGTGTATTTCTGGCTGACCTTGTCAGACCGCCAGGTGGTCAGGCCCAATATGATCGCACCGACCAGCGTCACCACGCCCAGCCAGATGTGCATCGCGGTCAAGACAGCAAGGAACAGGATCACCCAGGGCAGGTCGATCAATGCACCGGGGCCGGGACCGGAAATGAAGCTCTTGATCTGGTCGAGATCGCGGATCGGGCTTTGCCCGCGCGCTGTGTCCGGAGCCTTGATCGCGAGGCGGTGGGCGACGTCGAGCACGCGCGGCAACATGCGGCTTTCGACCGCGCCACCGACATCTGAGAGCAGCCACGCGCGCAGCACATCGAAGCCCGCCTGAAACAGAAACAGCATGCAGACCAGAGCGAACAAGCCCCACAGCGTCGGCAGACTGGCGGAGGTCAGCACCCGGTCATAGACCAGCATCATGTAGATCGAGCCGGACAGCAGCAGGATATTGAGACCGGCGCTGAGGAAACCGACACCGATCAGCGCGCGGCGGCTCTGCCCGAGCGCGCGACCGATTTCCCCGGACCAATGGACGTTGAGCAAGGACAAGGACGCACGGTTCCGGTTGCTGGTTGGACGTTGTCTATAGCATGGAATGGCGTGGGGCGCACAAGTCCAACAAATGGAAAGAGTTTCGGTTGCTTTCGCTCAACCTGCCAACGCCGACCCGTGCAGTGCCGCTGCCCTGAGTGTGTCTTCGATAAGGGTGCGCAGCCTGTCATCGGCATCGAGTATATCGAGCCCGGCACGGGTCATGCCGCCGGGGCTGGCGACGGCGTCGGCCAGCGCTGCGGGGGAGGCGGGGGAGGCCTGAACGGTCAGCGCTGCACCGGCGGTCATGGCGCGGGCGAGGCGATCTGCGTCGACAGGATCGAGGCCGAGGCTGGCGGCGGCGCCGGCGAGCGCATCGACGAAGCGATAGACGAAGGCGGGGCCGCATCCGGCGAGCGCGGCAACCGAATCGAACTGTGCTTCGTCGGCGACCGGGAAGACGAGGCCGAGTGTGGCAAGCAGCGCATCCAGTGCAGCGAAACCGCCGCGTGCAGCGACAGCGACGACGCCGTGGCCGGTCTCGACCGGCAGATTGGGCATGGCGCGGACGACGCCTGCCGCGTGGGCGAAGTCGGCGGTGAGCGAGGCGAGCGGGATGCCGGCGAGGATCGAGACGACCTGCGTGTGCGCGCCTGCCAGCGGAGAGAAGGCGGGGAGCAAGGCGCGGAATTGCTGGGGCTTGACGCCGATCAGCAGGATATCGGGGGGCAGCAGGCCATCGGCGTTGGCGCGCTGATCGATACCCGGAGCGATCTGTGTTTCGCTGCGGCGGATAGCCGTGACGAGCGCGGGGTCGAGGCCGCAGGCGAGCCATCGGCGCAGCATCGCGCTGGCCATGGTGCCGCAGCCGAAGATGGTGATGCGAGTGGTCAACCCGGCGAGCAGTGCGGGGTCGCTCACGCCTCCCCGCGTGTTTCGATCAGCGCGGCGGCGATGGCTTCGGCGGGGGTCTTGCCACCCCACAGGACGAACTGGAACACGGGGTAAAAGCGCTCGGCCTCGTCGATGGCGGTGCCGACCAGCGTTTCGGCCATGTCGAGCGGCAGCGTGCCGTCCGATCCGAGCAGGGTGGCGTGGCGATAGAGGATCACCGCGCTCGCCGACCAATATTCGAAATGACCCATCCACAATTGCTCGTTGATCAGCGCCAGCGCCTCCAGTGCGGCGGCGCGGCGGTCATCGACGACCTTGATTTCGGGGAACAGCAGGATTTGCAGCACGCCATCCTCTGGCCGCCAGATGCCGCGCAGCTCGTAGCTGGTCCAGCTGCCCTGCACCTGGGTGACGATTTCGTCATCGCCGATCAGCTCGTGCGGCCAGCCATGCGCGTCGCAATAGCGTTCGAGCATCTCGATGGGTTCGCCGCCGTCTTCGTCGATATGGTCTTCGGGAGTCATGGCTATGCTGTAGGCGAGCGGGGGCGGGGGATCAACGGCGGGCAAGAGTGACATGCCAAGAGTGACAAGAGTGATACGGCAAGATTGACAAGAGTTATGGGGTGCAGGGGGTAATCGATAAATCTTGAGTTGGGACTATACCGAATTACCAATATCGCATTGATATTGAAGGATTTATTCAGTCTTCGAATGAAAACCGGAGGCGCAGGAAGGCGCGCCCCCGGTGCTCAAGAGTTATAAGAGTGATGGAGCCCAGGGAGAAGAAATCACCCTTGCTCGAAGCGTAAAAGGGGACAGTCCCCTTTTATGCCGTCAGCCCTTGGCCTTCTTGATCGTCGGCTTGGGCGCGTCGGCACCCGCCGCAGCTCCGGTCCGCTCCATGACATCGACCCGCGTCTTCAGCGCAGCGATCTCTGCGCGCGCAGCGGCGAGCATATCCTTGACGGTGTCGAACTCATCACGCGTGACGAAATCGCCGCCGACGAAATCGCGCGCCTTTTCGCGCGCGTTGCTCTGCGCCTCACGCGCCATGCCGGCGAAGGTACCGGCTGCGCCGTTGAGCACTTTCGAGAGATCGTCGAAGAATTTGCCTTGAGATTGCATGTTTTCACTCCGGCCGTTGGCCGGGGCCTTCCCCTAGCGCAGGCGCTAGCGGCCTTGCCTTGGCGCACCATTGCGCTTCGGTCTGCCCCGACATCATTCCCCTTGCCTGAATTGGATATTGGCACTGGCAGCGGGCGGCGCAAGGGTTTCGGCGTTGGGATTGAGCTGGTCGAACCGATAATTGAGAATCGAGGCGAAGCTGAGCCAGATCATGTAAGGGACCATCAGCCATGCGGCGGCTGTGCGAATGCGGCCGAACAGCAGGGTAGTGGCGATCGCAGCGGCGAGGATGAACAGGATCAGCCAGAAAGCGGCGCTGATCTGGTGCATGCCGAAGAACAGTGGGCTCCAACAATAATTGGCGATCAGCTGGACGAGGAAAGCGGCGATGGCGAGGCCGCGACCCGGCGCGCCGCGCGCGTTGAGGATCATCGCCAGCGCCAGCCCCTGCATGGTGTAGAGGATCGTCCAGGCGACGCCGAACAGCCAGCCGGGCGGCATGATATCGGGGATCACCAGCGCATCGAACCACGGATTGCCATAGCCGCTGTTCGAGAGCCGCCCCATCAGCGTGCCGAGGCCAACGATTAGCGGCACCGTGACCAGCGCCCAGCGGATGAAAGACATGCGCAACTGGCCGGGGGAGGCGATCTCGTTCATGACGGGCTTTCTGTCGTTTCGGTTACGGCCTGTGTATCTGGCGCAAGGGTGGCGGCAAGCAGAAACTCGACATTACCTTCGGGGCCGGTGATCGGGCTGGTCATGATCGGCAGCGGCTGCCAGCCCTGCGACGCGATCCAGTCGCTGGCGGCGGCGCAGACGCGGGTGTGCACTTCAGCGTCGCGGACGACGCCTTTCTTGCCGATTTCGCCGCGCTCGGCCTCGAACTGCGGCTTGACCAGCGCGATCAGCCGCGCGCCGGGACGGCCAAAGGACAGCGGGACGGGCAGCACTTTCGACAGCGCGATGAAGCTGGCGTCGCAGACGATCAGGTCGACGGGTTCGGGGATATGGTCAGCGGTGAGGATGCGGGCGCTGGTCTGTTCGTGGACGAAGACGCGGGCGTCCTGGCGAAGCTTCCAAGCGAGCTGGTTGGTGCCTGAGTCGATGGCGTAAACCCGCGCTGCGCCGCGCGTCAGCAGCACATCGGTGAAGCCGCCGGTCGAGCTGCCGACATCGATGGCCACCGTGTTGGTAACGTCCCAGTCGAGTTCGGCGAGCGCATGATCGAGCTTGATGCCGCCGCGCGATACCCACGGATGATCGCGCCCGCGCACGTCGATGGCGGCATCAGCGGGGATTTGCTGGCCGGGCTTGTCGATCTTTTTGTCGCCGAGAAAGGCGTGTCCGGCCATGATCAGCGCCGCCGCACGGGTGCGGCTGTCGGCGAGGCCGAGGTCGACGATGCGCTGATCGGCACGGGTTTTCATCTAAAAATCTCCCCAGAACGCGGAGGGGGACCGCCCGAAGGGGGGTGGAGGGGTCGGGGCTTGCCACCACCGTCGTGACAAGACGCGACCCGTCCGCCACGCTTGGCGAATTCCGTTATGACAACTAAGGTCGCGTTCGGCGTGGTCCCCCTCCCCGTTCCGGGGACGTTCTTCGTCACCCTCATCGCTCCGCCAACTCCACCAGCATCCCCGGCGTCAGCACCTGCGGCAGTATTTCGGGCGCACCGCCGCCCGCCGGATACCACAGATACAGCGGCACGCTGTTGCGGTCGTGCGTGGCCAGTTCGCGGGTGATGGCGGGATCGGCGTTGGTCCAGTCGCCGACCAGCGTCGTCACCCCGGCGGTGCGGAAGGCGGCGGCGGTTTCGCTGCGCTCGATCGAGCTGGCTTCGTTGACCTTGCAGCTGACGCACCAATCGGCAGTGAAATAGACGAACAGCGGTTTGCCGGTAGCGCGGATGGCGGCGACGCGCTCGGGGGTCCAGCGTTCGGCCCCGAGCAGGCCTGCCTCTGCCGTTGTCGCGTCGCGCGCCATGGGTTGCGGTAGCAGCAGGGCGGCGGGGACGATCAGGGCGGCCATGGCGATGAAGGCGGGGCCGGCGTGGCGAGCACCGCGCTGTTGTTGCCCCGCCCACCAGCCAAGCGCAACGGTGGCGAGGGCAATCGCCGCGCCGACCAGCCAGCCGTCGAGGCCGACCTGCCGACCGAGCAGCCAGACCAGCGCGGCGACGGTCAGCGCCATCGGCACGGCGAGCCAACGGCGCATCGTCTCCATCCACGCACCGGGTTTGGGCAGGCGGGTACGCAGGGCAGGGATCAGCGCGAGTGCGAGGAAGGGGAGAGCAAGGCCGAGGCCGAGGCCGCCGAAGATCGGTAGCGCCGCCCAAGCGGGGAGTGCCAGCGTTGCGCCGAGTGCCGCGCCGAGGAATGGCCCGCTGCACGGTGTGGCGATGAACGCCGCAAGCGCGCCGGTGCCGAAGGCGGACTTGGCCGGACTAGCGGATGCGGCATCGGACGAGGCTCGTCCGAAATTCAACGACAGCGACCCCATGTCGAACAGGCCAGCGAGGTTGGCGGTGATCGCGGCGGTCAGCACGATCAGCAGCAGCACCGATGGCGGGCTCTGCAACTGGAAGGCCCAGCCAACGGCTTCTCCGCCAGCGCGCAGCAGCAGCAGTGCGGCACCGAGCGCGAGGCAGGTGAAGATTGCGCCTGCGGTGTAGGCGAATCCCTCGGTCCGCGCCTCGCGCACGTCTCCGCCCGCGCGGGCCAGCGCCAGCGCTTTCAGGCTGAGGATCGGGAAGACGCAGGGCATGATGTTGAGGATCAGCCCGCCTAGGATCGCGCCGACCAGAGCGGTGAGGAACAGGCGGGTGTCGAACGGGGCGGTTTCAGTTGCGGTGGTAGTGGCGAGCGGCTCGCCGAGCGGCGGCACGGGGCCGGGTTCGGCGGTGAAGCTGAGGCCTTTTCCGTCACCGATGGCGATCAGCCCGGCAAAACTGCGCTTGTTGCCAAGGTCCGACCCGGCCTTGGTCTGGACGATCAGCACATCGCCGTTACGGCTGAAATATTGGGTTGCGCCGGGTTGATCGGCGCGCTGGGTTTCGACGAACAGATGGGGATTGGCGATGCCGAGCGAGGCGGGCAGCGGGATGGCGAGGCGTAGCACGTCGCCTTCGCGGGTGTAGCGTACCGGGCTGCCGATCGGCTGGGGCAGGGCAGCGCGCCATGCGTCGAAGCGGGCGCGGGTGGCGGGGGCGATGCTGCCGTCACCGACGACAAGATCGAGTGTGAAGGTGCCGGTTTCGGGGACGCACACCTGATCGGTGCAGGCGAGCCATGTCGCCTCACCACGGACGGCCAAACGGGTGCCGGGGCGCAGCGACGGAGAGACGGTCAGCGGGGCGATCAGCGCATAGGGGCGTTCATAGACATGGTTCATCAGCCCGGCGATGACGAGCGTGCTCGGCACCGGATAACGCAATTCGCCGATGGTGACGCCAGCGGGCAGCGTCCATTCGATCTGCATCCCGAAACCGGCATCGCCGCCGTTGACCCAATAGCCGTGCCAGCCGACATCGGGGACCATCGCCAGCGCGATGTCGGTGGCACCGCCGGGGGCAGGGGTCGCGCTTTCGGCGACGATGCTGTGGCGGATGTGTGGGCCGGGGCCGATCTGGCCTTGCGCCTGTGCCGGGGCCGCAAGTAGCGCGACGAGCACCAGCATGGCCGCTATGAGGCGGTGGATAATCGTCATGGAGGTGTCACGGCTGGCGGGCACGGGGATTCCTGTTGCTGGGCCTTGTCGGTTGATGCTTGCGATATAGCCCATCGCTGGCGCATGACCAGCGCAGCTGAGGTCCGCAGTAGTCGGGCCGACAATAGTCGAGAGGATGTGCCAGTGCGTTCGTTGATCTGTGCCTTTGCGTTACTGGGTGCTGCGGCGCTCGCTCCGGCGGCACTGGCCCAAAATGCTGCGCCTGCGCCCGCTGCGGCAACTGCCACCGTTCCCGCACCGGCGGCTCCGCCCAAGCTGATCATCGCCATATCGGTCGATCAACTCTCCGCCGATCTCTTCGCCCAATACCGGCAATATTTCACCGGCGGGCTGGCGCGGCTGACGCAGGGAGTCGTCTTCCCGTCTGGTTACCAGGCGCATGCCGCGACCGAGACTTGCCCCGGCCATTCGACGATCCTCAGCGGATCGCATCCGGCGCGCAATGGCGTGATCGCCAACAACTGGTTCGATCTGGGGGTCGCGCGCGACGACAAGCGGGTCTATTGTTCGGAAGACCCGAACGTCGCGGGCACATCGTCGGCCAGCGGGCGTTATGCGCCGTCGATCCAGTATCTGCGGGTGCCGACACTGGGCGATCTGATGACCGCCGCCGATCCGCGCACGCAGGTGGTGTCGGTGGCGGGCAAGGACCGCGCCGCGATCATGATGGGCGGACGGCAGGCCGATGAGCTGTGGTGGCTGAGTCCCACCGGCCTCTCCAGCTATCGCGGGGTCGAACAGGCGGCGGATGTCGCGGCGATCTCGACGGCGGTAGCAGCGGCGATTGCCGCGCCGCGCCCGGGGCTCGAACTGCCCACGGCTTGCGGCGCGCAGGATCTGGCCGTCGATGTCGGCGGCGGGCGGACGGTGGGGACCGGGCGGTTTGCCCGTCCCGGCGGGACCGAGACGATGAATTTCCGTCAGTTCCTTGCCTCACCCGAGGCCGATGGCGCGGTGCTGGCGGCGGGCGCGGCGCTGCGTCAGTCGCGTGCACTGGGGCAGGGTCCGCAGACCGATCTGCTGATCCTCGGCCTGTCCGCCACCGATTATGTCGGGCATGCCACCGGCACCGAGGGCGCGGAAATGTGCATCCAGATGCTCAGCCTCGACCGCGAGCTGGGCGATTTCTTTGCGCGGATGGATGCGACGGGGATCGACTATGCGGTGGTGCTGACCGCCGACCATGGCGGGCATGATGCGCCCGAACGCAATCGTCAGAATGCCGCACCGTCGGCGCAGCGGGTCGATCCGGCGCTGGCTCCGGCGGCGCTGGGCGATGCGCTGAAGGCCGAGCTGGGGCTGACGGTCGAAGGCCCGCTGCTCTATGGCGACGGGCCGTTCGGCGATGTCTATGTCAGCCGTGCACTGAGTGCGGCGCAGCGGGCGCGGGTGATAGATGCGGCGGTGGCGCGGTTGTCCGCGCACCCGCAGGTCGAGCATGTCTATCGCGCCAGCGAGCTCGCTGCGCTGCCGGTCTCGCGCCGCTCGCCCGAGCTGTGGAGTGTGGCGGAGCGGCTGCGCGCCAGCTTCGATGCCGAGCGCTCGGGCGATTTCCTAGTGGTGCTCAAGGACCGTGTGACGCCGATTCCCGAGGCTGGCGTCAGCTATATCGCTACGCACGGGTCCGTCTGGGATTATGACCGGCGCGTGCCGATGCTGTTCTGGCGCGCCGGGATGCGCGGTTTCGAACAGCCCAATCCGGTGATGACGGTGGACATCATGCCGACACTGGCGGGGTTGATCGGGCTGGCGATCGATGTTGGCAGCATCGACGGGCGGTGTCTCGATCTGGTGGCGGGGGCTGGGACGAGCTGTCCGGCGGAGTGAATTTCCCGCATCACTAACACCGTCTATCCTGAGCTTGTCGATGGACTGCCGTTTTTGCCGCACTATCGCAAAGCAAAGGACAGCCCTTCGACAGGCTCAGGGTAGTCGGGATTGGGGTTGCCATCGCTCTGTGGGTCCGCAGACCCGTTCATCTTCCCTACAGCCGCCACCTGTGACACTGCGGGCGTTGGGTCGAGGGGAAAATACGATGACAGGTTTGCGCAAGACATTGGCCGCGTTGCCGTTGGTGGCGCTGGTGTTGCTCGGCATGCCATGTGCAGCGACCGCTCAAAGCGCGCGCAGCGAGGCGGCAGCGAATGCGCCGACGCTGGTGCTGACGGGCAATGTCCGGGGGGTGCGATCCGATACCACCACCAGTCGCCAGATCGCCATCGAGGTGCTCGACGTGCAGGTGCGGATTCGCGGCGGCGTGGCGGAAACGCGGATGACGGCGACTTTCCGCAACGACAGCGCCGATGTGCTGGAGGGCGATTTCGCATTTGATATGCCGGCAGGGTCGGTGATCACCGGCTATGCACTCGATGTCGGCGGCGATCTGATCGACGGCGTGCTGGCCGGACGCGATCAGGCGCGCGAGGCCTATCAGCGGCGCGTGGTGCAGCGCATCGATCCCGGTTTGGCCGAGGTGACGTGGAGCGACCGATTCTCGACCCGCATCTTCCCCATCCCGGCGCGTGGCAGCCGGACGATCCGGCTGGTGATGACCTCTCCGGTCGATGCCAGTAGCGGCTATGTGTTGCCGATGCGGCCTGCGGGGCTGGTGGGGCGCTTCACGCTGGCGATCGAAGCCGATGACGGCACGCCGCCTAATGTGGTGCTGCCAACCGGGGTGACAGGCACGTGGAACGAAGGCCGGTTTACGCTTGGCCGCTGGGATGCGCGGCTGGGCGGGGAGCTGCGGCTGGTGCCCTCTATCGACTCCGGCAGCTTGCGGCTTAGCCGACATGCCAATGGCGACACATTCTTCGAACTGATCGCCCCGCGTGACCGCACCGGCGCGGTGGCTGGTGGAAACAGCGACCCGCTGCATATCTTCTGGGATCGCTCGACGAGTCGCGCCGATGACGATCTTGACGCCGAACTGCGGCTGCTGCGACAGATGGCTTTGAATTTCGCGGACAGCGGGGTGATGCTGACCTTGTTCGACAGCGGCGGGGTCGAGACCATGCGCATCGGCAATTTTGCCGATCTCGACGCGCGCATCCGCGCTATCCGCTACGGCGGCGCGACAAGCTACGCCGGACTCGGCGAAGTCCCGGTTCGTCCTGGCGCGGTCTGCGTGCTGGTGAGCGACGGTCGAGCGACGATCGATTCACGCGCCGGATTCTCTTTACCGTGCCGAACGCACACCGTCGCATCGGATCGGGAGGTCGATCGTGGATGGCTGTCAGCGGTGGCCGAGCGGCACGACGGCGCGTTTGTCGAGCTGGGGCGGATGACTTCCAGCCAGGCGCTCGCAGCGATCGTCGGCACCCGCCGCCGGGTCGGGCGGCTGGTCGACGACGAAGGCCGCACCATCGATACGGTGCTGATCGACGGTGCCAACGGCGGCTGGCGGCTGATCGGGCGGATGCCCGATCGTGGTGGATTTCGCCGGATGATCGACGAGCGCGAGGTCACCGCCTATCCGCGCCCCGCCGTGGCGGCACCACTGTTTTCCGGCACCGGCGCGTTGTGGGCCAGCCGAACAATTGCCGCGACCGCCAGCGACTTGGCAGTCGACGATCTGGTCGGCCTGTCGCGCCGGTTTTCAGTGGCATCGCCGCTGGTGTCGTTCATCGTGCTCGAACAGCCTGCCGACTATGTCGAAGCCAATATCCCGCCGCCGGGTAGCTATCCCAAGCCGCTGTTCGACCAATATACCGCGTTGCGCGCCGACGCCGACCGGCAGATCGCGGCGCAGCAGGCGGGGCGGCTCGATGAGGTCGCGTCGATGTGGGACGATACGCGCGCCTGGTGGGGCCGCAAGTTCGATCCGCAACAGGGGCGAGCGCCTTCGCAGGTGCACACCGACCGACCGGCTGAAGAGGAAGACGGCAACATTGTCGTTACCGGCAGTCGACGCGATCGGGAAGACTTGCCGCCACCGCCACCACCACCACCACCTCCTCCGCCGCCGCCGCCGCCGGTGATGGCATCGCCACCGCCTCCGGCGTCGGCGCAGGGCAGGGCGGAGGAAATCGTCGTGACAGGCACATTGGTTGCAGCGCCATCGCTCGATTCGGCGTCGCCAGTGACTGTTGTCGGGTCGGAGGAACTCGCAGCGTCAGGCGGCGATTCGGGACAGGCGGAACAGACATCCGCCGACATCGCCATGCGGCGTCGGCCCGACGAAGCGGAAATCGAAACAGTCGATTGGTCGCCCGGTCGCCCGTGGATCGTCGCTATCGATGCCGCAGGCGATGGCTGGGCCGACGAGGCTGAGCGGCAGCGGGTGCGGCATGGCGCATTGCCCTTGTTCTGGTTCGATCTGGCCGAATGGCACTGGCGCAAGAGCCGCCGGGCCGAGGCTCGGCGTGCGGTCGAATCGGCGCTCGACCTGGAAAGCCGCGACAACCAGACGCTGGAAATCGTCGCCGGGCGGCTGGTGCGCTATGGCGATCTCGACCGCGCACTGGCGCTTTATGCGCAGCTGGCCGATCGCGAGGACGAACGGCCGCAGCCGCAACGCCAGCGTGCGCTGGTGCTGATGGCGCGGGCGGAACAGCATAGTTCGGCGGGGCGTGAGGCATCGGCGTTGGCCGATCTCGAAGCCGCTATCGCGCTACTCGCCGATGCGGTTCTGACGGTGCGGCGCGAGAATTTTCGCGGCTTCGAGACGCTGGCGCTGATGGACGCCAATCTGGCGGTGCAGCGCTATCGCGCGCTCGGCGGGCAAAGCCATGCGCTGCCCGCGCGGCTGGTGGCGATGCTCGATACCGACATCCGCATCGTCGTCGAATGGAACACCCCGCGCACCGATCTCGACCTGTGGGTGACGCAACCCAATGGTGAACGCACCGGCTTTTCCAACACATTATCATCTGCCGGCGGTCGACTGACCGGCGATGTCACCAACGGCTTCGGGCCAGAGGAATATATGATCCACGTCGCGCCGCGTGGCACGTACACGATCGAGATCGACAGCTTTGCCAGCGACCGCACCAACCCCAACGGGCCATCGACGGTGCAAGCACGCATTATCCGCAATTTCGGGCGGGCGGATCAATCGGAGGAGCTGGTTGATATCGAAATGGACCCGGCCGACGACGGGATGCGCCGGATTGGGACGATAGAATTGCGTTAGTTGTAAAAAAGCGGGTGGAGCGTCGCGTGGCCGGGCAAGGGACCAGACTGGCCTGACTGCGCGACGCTCCGAGGCTGCCGACCGAGCTCGACACCCGAGGGCGCGAAATCAGGAGAACGGCAACTTGCCGACAACCATCACGGGGGTGAACGGCTGTCGAACCTGAAGATTAAATCGGCTGAGCGGAAAATGGTTCCATCACGCCGCCAGTCCGAGCAAAGAACGCGACAGGCCGTGGCGGCGCATCCGGTCGATGAAGGTGGTGCGGCTCATGCCGACGCGGCGGGCAGCATCGGCGACGATCCAGTGGCTGATGTCTAGCGCGGCGATCAGTTGCTGGCGCTCGATGCTGTCGAGCAGCGCCTTGAGGTCGGGGTCGGGGGAGGGGTCCGACCTGGCAGTGTCGGCAACTGGCGGAATAGACCCAGCGGGGCCAAGCAGACCGGCAACTTCTTGCGCGCCGATATTCTGCCCTTGAAACAGGATTGCGGCGCGCATGTAGATGTTGCGCAGTTCGCGCACATTGCCCGGCCAGTCATGGCGCGTAAGCGCGGAGAGGCCTGCGTGGTCGATGCTGACATTCTGACCGGTGGCGCAAGCAATCGCAGCGACCAGCGCGGGCACATCCCCGCGCCGGTCGCGCAAGGCGGGCAGCGCTATGGGCAGCACGGCAAGCCGGTACCACAGGTCTTCGCGGAACCGCCCGGCGTTGATCTCCCCAGCCAGATCGCGGTGGCTGGCGCAAACGATGCGGCCGGTGAAGGGGATCGCGCGGGTGCTGCCGACCCGCTCGAAACTGCGCTCCTCGAGAACGCGGAGCAGGCGCACCTGCGCGGCCAGCGGCATGTCGCCGATTTCGTCGAGGAACAAGGTGCCGCCATTGGCCGCCTCGAACCGCCCGATGCGGCGATCGATGGCGCCGGTGAAGCTGCCTTTCTCATGCCCGAACAGTTCGGATTCGATCAGCTCGGCGGGAATCGCTCCGCAATTGACCGCGACGAACGGTCGCTCCCCTGCGCCCGCTGCGGCATGGATGCCGCGCGCGGCGACTTCCTTGCCGCTACCGGTGGGGCCGTGCAGCAATACCGGCGCATCGGTCGGGCCGATCAGGCGAATCAGGCGGCGGACCTCTACCATCGGCGCGCTGTCACCGATCAGCAGGCGGCGCACCGCGTCGCGTGGTTCGTCGGCGGGGGCGGTGGATTGGACGAGGGCGGGAAAGCAGGGGCTGGTCATGGCGACGATGTGGCGGCAGGAGGGTTAGCGCCGCGCCAGCAATCGCGCCGCGATGGCGCCGGATCGGAAGGAACGACGATGCAGAAATTGGCCCCGATGATGTTGGCAGCAGCGGCTTTTTCTCTGACGGCGTGCGCCACGCCAGAGCAGCGGGTGCGGAGCGGGCTGGTCGATGCCGGGCTATCCGCACAGATGGCGGGGTGCATGGCCGAGCGGATGGTCGATCGGTTGAGCCTGCTGCAATTGCGCCGGATCGGACGATTGGGCGATCTGCGCGATGCGAATATGCGCGCGCTGAGCGCCGACCAGTTCCTCCACCGCGCCCGCGCCATCGGTGATCCCGAGATACTGGCGGTGATGACCACTTCGGCAGGGCTTTGCGCGATTCGCACGCGCTGACCGCTTTGCTTCGCTCGGCGCATGTGCTTTAGGCGCAGCCGAGTCCCGCGCGACACAAGATTATATCACAGAAGGCCCGCTGCCATGAACATTCACGAATATCAGGCCAAGGAATTGCTGGCTAAATTCGGCATCGCCATTCCGGCGGGTCATGCGGCGATGACGGTCGAGGACGCGGTTGCCGCCGCGAAATCTCTGCCGGGGCCGCTGTGGGTGGTCAAGTCGCAGATCCACGCCGGCGGGCGCGGCAAGGGCAAGTTCAAAGAACTGGGACCGGATGCTAAGGGCGGCGTGCGGCTGGCGTTCAGCCTCGACGAGGTCGAAGCGCATGCGAAGGATATGCTGGGCAACACGCTGGTGACGATCCAGACCGGCGATGCGGGCAAGCAGGTCAACCGGCTGTACATCACCGACGGCGCGGACATCGAGAAGGAATTCTACCTCTCGCTGCTGGTCGACCGCAAATCGAGCCGCATCGCCATGATCGTCTCGACCGAAGGCGGCATGAACATCGAGGATGTCGCGCACGACACGCCCGAGAAAATCATGACCATCACCATCGATCCGGCGACCGGGCTGACCGATGCCGATGCCAAGAAGGCGTCCGACGCGCTGTTGCTCGACGGCGATCTCGCCGCGCAGGCGCAGGAAACGGTCAAGAAGCTCTATGAAGCGTTCGTCGCCACCGACATGGAGATGTGCGAGATCAATCCGCTGGTGCAGACCAAGGACGGCAAGATCCTGGTGCTCGACGCCAAGGTGGCGTTCGACGGCAACGCCGTGTTCCGCCACAAGGACATCGCCGAATTGCGTGACGAGACCGAGGAAGATCCGGCCGAGGTCGAGGCATCGAAATACGACCTCGCCTATATCAAGCTCGACGGCGACATCGGCTGCATGGTCAATGGCGCGGGCCTTGCCATGGCGACGATGGACATCATCAAACTGAACGGCATGTTCCCCGCCAATTTCCTCGACGTCGGCGGCGGCGCATCGAAGGAGAAGGTGACGGCGGCGTTCAAGATCATCCTCGCCGATCCCAATGTGAAGGGCATCCTGGTCAACATTTTCGGCGGCATTATGAAGTGCGACATCATCGCCGATGGCATTGTGGCTGCCGCGAAGGAAGTGAATCTTTCCGTGCCGCTGGTGGTGCGTCTGGAGGGCACTAACGTGCAGCAGGGCAAGAAGATATTGTCCGAGAGCGGGCTGGCGATCGTTCCCGCCAATGACTTAGGTGATGCGGCGCAGAAGATTGTGGCGGAAGTGAAAAGGGTGGCGTAAAAAGCACCATGACTGAGAATGTCGAGAACCTGCTGCTAGAGCACATGAAACGCTTTCAGGCGACCCTAGATCGTATGGAGCGTCGTTTGGATGAACTGACCGCCCGGCAGGCAAATGTCGAAGGTCAACTGGTCTCGGTGATTCAGCATCTCGCACATTTTGCAGCGGCTGATGCCTCGCAGCAAATCGCGATCGACAACATAGGTCGGAGGCTGGATCGGATCGAGCGGCGGCTGGACTTGGCCAATTAAGTTAACGGACAGCGTCGGTTGACGTTAACGTCAACCAGCCCTAAATGCCCGTCACGAATTCCGAGGGAGTATACCCATGAAAGCTCTGGTTACCGTCAAGCGGGTGCTCGATTATAACGTCAAGCCGCGGGTCAAATCCGATGGCAGCGGCGTCGATCTCGCCAATGTCAAAATGTCGATGAACCCGTTCGACGAGATCGCCGTCGAGGAAGCCATCCGCCTGAAAGAAAAGGGCGTGGTGACCGAGATCGTCGCGGTCAGCGTCGGGCCGGCCAAGGCGGCGGAAACGCTGCGCACCGCGCTCGCCATGGGCGCCGACCGGGCGATCCTCGTGGAGGTCGACGGCGATGTCGAGCCGCTGGGTGTGGCCAAGCTGCTGAAAGCCATTTGCGACGAGGAGCAGCCCGGATTGGTCATCCTCGGCAAGCAGGCGATCGACGATGATTCCAACCAGACCGGACAGATGCTCGGCGCGTTGACCGGTTGGGGTCAGGCGACCTTTGCGAATGAGGTGAGCGTTGCCGATGGTGTCGCGACGGTGAAGCGCGAGATCGACGGTGGGTTGCAGACAGTCAATGTCACTCTGCCCGCGATTGTCACCACCGACCTGCGCCTCAATGAACCACGCTATGCGTCGCTGCCGAACATCATGAAGGCCAAATCGAAGCCGATGGCGAACAAGAAGCCCGAGGAACTGGGCGTCGATGTGACGCTGCGGCTTAAGACGCTCAAAGTCGTCGAGCCGCCGGTGCGTTCGGCGGGGATCAAGGTCGGTTCGGTCGATGAACTGGTCGAAAAACTCAAAGCGATGGGAGTCGCCTGACATGAAGACGCTCGTTTGGGTCGAACATGACGGCGCCGCCGTCAAGGATGCCACGCTGTCGGCGGTGACCGCCGCCGCGCAGATCGGCGAAGTCCATTTGCTGGTCGCGGGCCAGGGCGTCGGCGCGGTGGCCGAGGCCGCGGCGAAGATCGCCGGTGTCGGCAAGGTGCATGTCGCCGATGACGCGGCCCTCGCGCACGCGCTGCCCGAGAATGTCGCTCCGCTGGTGGCCAGCCTGATGGCCAGCCACGACGCCTTCGTCGCGCCTGCCACCACCACCGCCAAGAATATCGCACCGCGCGTTGCCGCGCTGCTCGATGTCATGCAGATCAGCGAAATCCTCTCGGTCGAAGGTCCCAAGACCTTCACCCGGCCGATCTATGCGGGCAACGCCATCGCCACGGTCGAATCGAGCGACGCCAAGCTGGTGATCACCGTGCGCGGCACCGCCTTCGACAAGGCGAGCCGCGAAGGCGGCAGCGGCACGATCGAGGCGGTCGGCGGCGCGAGCGACGCGGGCACTTCGAGCTTCGTGGCCGAGGAAATCGCCAAGATGGAGCGGCCCGAGCTGACCAGCGCCAAGATCATCGTCTCGGGCGGTCGCGCGCTGGGATCTGCCGAGAAGTTCCAGGAAGTGATCATTCCGCTGGCCGACAAGCTCGGATCGGGCGTCGGTGCGTCGCGCGCGGCGGTCGACGCGGGCTATGTCCCCAACGACTATCAGGTCGGCCAGACCGGCAAGATCGTTGCGCCTGAAGTCTATATCGCCATCGGCATCTCCGGCGCGATCCAGCATCTGGCGGGGATGAAGGATTCGAAGGTCATCATCGCGATTAACAAGGACGAGGATGCGCCGATTTTCCAGGTCGCGGATTTGGGGTTGGTGGGCGATCTGTTCACGCTGGTTCCGGAGTTGACGGCGAAGCTGTAAGCTGGCGCTTCTCAAATGATCGATAGCAGGACATACGCAACCCATGTCTTGGACGGAAGATCTCAGTGAACGCGCTCGGTCGCAAGCGAAACGAGAGCCGCAAGGGAGTCGGCTATCTGCAAGCAGCCTTTGGTTAAGATATATCAAAGAAATACGTTCTGCGCCGCCCCTCTGGCGGATGAACGGCTTTGGCGTGGGCCTCTATGGCCACATGGATCAAAGATATGTGAGGCGCGGCACCATAAAGTTGTATTTTCTGACAGCACTCTGGTTGCCCCTAATTCCATTGCACGGCTATGTCGTTGAGCGCGTAAATGACGAGTATCGTTTCCATGGTAGTGTAAGCCTGTTTGGCTTGATCCGGTTGCTGAGGTGGCGCTTTATTTCGCTGTATTTTTCAGCGATTTTGGATGGGGCAGCTTTACTGGTGTTGTTTGGAACTTTGATATTTGCGGTTGTCGGTGGACTTGGTTGGTTGAGAAATCAACTTTAGTTCCTATCGGCGTTTCAAATCACTTGCGACATTTGGGCTCCTGCATTACAATGTAATGCATGGCCGCAAACGCACTCGTTCAAACTCGCATCAATGGCGCCGTCAAGGACGAGGCCGCTGCCGTGCTCGCTACCATGGGCCTGACGCTGTCGGATGCCGTGCGCATCATGCTAACCCGCGTCGCGCGGGATAAGGCGCTGCCGTTCGAGCCTTTCAGGCCGAATGCAGAGACGATCGCAGCGATGGAAGAGGCTCGGCTGAACCAAGGGGGCAAGAGCTTTGACAGCGTCGAGGCCTTGATGGCCGATCTGAATGCGGACGATTAAGCACTTCGGGCGGTTCAAGCGAGATTTCAGACGCGAGAGCAAAGGGCGGTATCGAGACACGGTCGCTGCCGACCTCGCCAATGTCGTGCTTCTTCTCGCTACCGACTCACCGTTGGCCGAACGATATCGGGACCATGCGCTGACCGGCGATTGGAATGACCACCGCGATTGCCACATCAAGCCAGATCTGGTGCTGATTTATCGCAAGCCCGATAACACCCTGCTGCAACTGGTCAGGCTGGGCTCTCACGCGGAGCTGGGCTTGTGAAACGTGACCTGATTGCCGAAGGCCTCGCCGCAGGGGACAATGATGTAGCCCTGCTCGCGCGCCTGACCGCTGCCGGCATATCCGAAGCCTCCGCCCGCTATGAGATCGGACGCCTCGACAAGGACCCGATGGCGGCGGCGTTGCGCTCGCTTGCTGCGCGTCATACCAAGCAGGGGTGGTATCTCGCCAATCAGGCGCGGTTGGCGGTGGAGCAGCCGGGGGCGCTCGATCTGGCGGTGGTCGATGCCATCGCGCCTGAGGCATTTTACCGTGATTTCTACGAACCCAACCGTCCGGCCAAGCTGATCGGGATGGTCGATCATTGGCCCGCGATAGCCATATGGTCGCTCGATCATTTCGCCGGACTTGCGGGGGACCGCATCGTCGAGGCGCAGGTGCAGCGCGAGTCTGCCGACGATTATGAACTGGCCAAGGACGCGCACCGGCGGGGCTTGCGCTTTGCCGAGTTCATCGAATGGCTGCGGGTCGATGAGCCGAGCAACGATGTCTATCTGACGGCGTATAACAGCGGCACCAATGCGGTGGCGCTTGCACCGTTGTGGCAGGACATCGGCGATGTCGCGATACTGGAGCGGCGCAACGCGCGCGACGGTTTCCTCTGGCTCGGCCCGCGCGGCACGCTGACGCCGTGGCATCATGATTTGACCAACAATCTGCTGGTGCAGGTGATGGGTGAAAAGCGGGTGCGGATGTCGCCGCCCTGGGCATGGGCGCGGATGCGCAACAGCACGCACTGTTTCAGCGACTGGGATAATGCGCCGCTGCCCGCCGGACCTGGCGACGAGGACCGCCCGCCGGTGATCGAGTGCGTCATCGGGCCGGGCGAAGCGATTTTCCTGCCGGTCGGTTGGTGGCATCAGGTCGAGGCGCTGTCGCTGTCAGCCAGCGTCAGCTTCACCAACTTCGCGCGGGCGAATGCGCATGTCGAGGATTACCGAAGTTACGGCGCGCTATGAGGCTTTCATTTAGCGGATGCCAAGGCTTTGGTTCGTTAGAGATGGTTTGAGCGCGACATTATCGTAAAGCAGGAAACATGATCCATGAAATGTTTCACGAGAAGAACGCAAAGAGAACAAAAGAAAAATATGCGGATAAATCTCGCCGCTCGTTCTTCGTTTCATTGGCCTACCTTCGGTCTAAATGGAACGGCTTCGCAATTGGTGGGTTGGCTGAAAGAAGGAGAGGCCCATGCCCCGCGATACCATCCCCACCCAGGAATCCGAAGTCGCTGAACAGGATGATGCCGACAGCCAGGCGCAGACCATCGCCGACGATGCGCTCGGGCGGGAAACCGATGTCTATGAGGACAGCGAGAAGGGCGGGCCGCGCGATTTGGGCGCGATCGGTCCCAACGACGCGCCCGACCTGATCGACCGGATGGAGCAGATGGTGTCGAGCGGGCATATCGACATGGGTGCCTATCGCGGTGAACCGGCACATGATGATGAGGCCGATACGTTCGGCGCCGATCCCGACGAAATCGCCGAGGCGGATGCGGTGCCCTACGATCGATAGAGCGCTGACTTCACATTATCTGGCCTTACGAGGCCGCAAGATCGGTCGGCAGGGTGGGCTCGCTGAGGATTGCCTCCATCCGCCGCCAGCGGGTGGTTGCGTCGGGGTTGCCTCGTTCGATCGCCGCGCACCACATCGCGGCCCGAGCCGTAGTTAAGGACATAGCTGCGGTTATGGTCGTTGAAGGCGACCGACTGTTCTGCCCGCGCCGGGCGATACGACACATCCGCTGGTAATCGAGTGCGTCATCGGGCCGGGCGACGCGATTTTCCTGCCGGTCGGTTGGTGGCATCAGGTCGAGGCGCTGTCGCTCTGCGCCAGTGTCAGCTTCACCAATTTCGCGCGGCCAAATGCCAATGTCGAGGATTATCGCAGCTACGGGCGGCTGTAGCGGCTGCCAGCTGCCATAACGGCTTTCTGCCATGGGTATCGAGAGCAACTACAGACAGGCAAAACGCAGCGACTGATCGACAATATGCGCTGATGACGCAGTGAATGTGATTGCGTTGGCATATGATTTTTGTCACATATCCGGCGCTATTCTGCGGGTATGTCCACAGGCAGCAGGATCGTCATCGCATTGTACGGTGGCGGCATGGTTCGGTTCGCACAGAATTTCCGGTCACCCCTGACCGGATACAGGAGTGTGACCGATGCCGACCGTCCCCACCGATCCCCAATTCCCCAACCAGTGGCACCTGACCGCGATCGGCAATATCACCCGTATCTGGGACGAATATCGCGGCGGCGGCGTCCGTGTCGGGGTTTATGACGACGGAATCGAGCGGGCGCACACCGATCTTGACGATAATTATAACGCCGCGCTGCATGTGGTGTTCAACGGCACGACATTCGACGGCAATGTCGCCAGCAACAGCGACGAGCACGGCACATCGGTCGCGGGGCTGATCGGTGCGGAGGCGAATGGCAGCGGCACGGTCGGCATCGCCTATGAGAGCGATCTGACGGGCGTCAATATCTTCGATTCTACCAGCCAGTTGTTCATCAATGCGGGCACGCCGACCGGCTTTTTCGCCGCCATCGCGCAAGGCGTGAATTTCGATGTCGTCAACAACAGTTGGGGATCGACGCCGGGTTATTTCAGCGATCAGAATGGCAATGTCACAAACAGCTTCAGCACCAATACGCTGGCCGGATGGGACGCCAATGTCGACAATGGTCGCGGTGGGCTGGGTACCATCGTCGTCAAATCGTCGGGCAATGAGTCGCGCAACGCCAGCGCCGACGGGCTGAACGGATCGCGCTTCACCATCACCGTCGCCGCATCGAGCAATTTCGACCAGGCGGCGTCTTATTCCAACCATGGTTCGAGCATCCTCGTCACCGCGCCGGGCAGCGAGTTCGGGGCAGGATCGCTGGGTATCACCACCACCGACCGCACCGGGACACTGGGCTATAATCTGCGCGCCAATGGCGCCGCCAATTCAGATTTTACCGACGATTTCGGCGGCACTTCCGCTGCCGGGCCGATCGTCGCGGCGGTGACGGCGCTGATGCTCGACGCCAATGAATCGCTCGGCTGGCGTGATGTGCAGAATATCCTCGCCTATTCCTCCAACCATCTCGGCGGGGCGCTCGACGGGTCGGCGCAAGTCACCAACGAGAATGGCCGCTGGGCATTCAACGGCGCGGAGAACTGGAACGGCGGCGGGCTGCATATCCACACCAATTATGGATATGGCATTGTCGATGTCTACAGCGCTGTCCGCATGGCGGAGGTGTGGTCGCTGTTCGGCGCGGCGCAGACATCGACCAACGAACAGTCGATCACCGTCACTGACAATATACCGCTCGCGCTGCCCGATCTTGTCACGTCGACGCGGACGTTTACCGTCGCTGCCGGGCTGGAGATCGAGCATCTGGCGCTGACCATCAATATTACCCATAGCTTCTATGACGATCTGGTTCTGACGCTGATCGCACCCGACGGCACGCGGGTGGTGCTGGAGGATCGCAGCGCCAGCGATGCCTCCAATGCCGACACCGGCCTGGTCTGGACCTATGGCATCGATCATCTGCGCGGCGTGACCAGCGGCGGCGTGTGGACGCTGGAGATCGCCGATGTCGCCGGCGGCGACGTCGGCACGCTCAATTCGATCAGCGCGACATTCTATGGCACCACGGCGGACGCCAATGATGTCTATCATTTCACCGACGAATTTGCCGCCGCCTTCGCGCTCGATGCCTCTCGCCGGGTGCTGACCGACAGCGATGGCGGGGTAGACTGGATCAATCTGGCGGCGGTGACCGGCAATCTGACTGCCAGCCTGTTCCAAACGTCCCTCTGGTTCCTCGACGGCACCCCGTATCTGGAAATCGGCAGCGGGCAGGTTTTCGAGAATCTCGTGTCGGGCGACGGCAATGACTCTCTCACCGGAAACCTTCTGGATAACGAACTGCACGGCATGCGCGGAAGCGACACGCTCGGCGGTTCCGACGGCAATGACCGCCTGTTCGGTGGCGCGGGCAACGATGCGCTGGTCGGCGGCATCGGTAACGATCTGCTCGACGGCGGAACCGGTGCGGACCAGATGCAGGGCGGCGCGGGCGACGACAGCTATGTCATCGACGCGGCGGGCGATGTGGTGACTGAAGGGTTCGGCGAGGGCACCGACCATGTTACTGCATCGGTCGATTATACGCTGACCGGCGATGTCGAGAACCTCACACTGGTCGGTGCGGCGCTGAATGGCGTCGGCAACAGCGTTAAAAACATCATTATCGGCAACGCAGGGGCAAATGGGCTCAGCAGCGCCGGCGATGGTGGTGATGTTCTGCAGGGACTGTCAGGTGACGACACCTATTATGTCTTCAGCGCCACCGATCGGGTCGTCGAAACGGTCGGACTGTCGCTGACCGACACGGTCGATGCGGGCGGAAACGATATAGTCCATGCAAGGGATATCAGCTATTCGCTGACCAGCGGCGGGCGGCAGTTTGTCGAAGGTTTGATCCTTACCGGCACTGGCCCAACCAACGGAACCGGAAATGGCCTGAACAATTTCATTCAGGGCAGCGATGGCGACAATATCCTCGACGGAAGAGGCGGCGACGACGAGATTTATGGGCAAGCCGGCAACGATATCTATATACTCGACAGTCTGGGCGACCGAGTCGACGAGACCATCGGCGGCGGCGGCATCGATACCGTGCGGATCGGCTTCACCTACACGCTCGGCGTGGATTTCGAGAATCTGGAGCTGCAAGGGTCCGGCAATATCAACGGCTTCGGCAACGGGCTGGCCAACGACATCACCGGCACCAGCGGCACCAACCGGCTGGATGGCGGCGCGGGCGATGACACGCTGCGCGGCGGGCTGGGCAATGACACTTATGTCGTCGATTCCGGTGCAGATGTCATCGTAGAGGCGCTGAACGCCGGAACCGATACCGTCGAGTCTTCGGCTGGCAGCTACACCCTCTCCGACAATGTGGAATTGCTGATCCTGACTGGCACTGCGCTCGATGGCTATGGCAACGCTCTCGCCAATCGTATCGTCGGTAACAGCCAGAACAATATCCTCAGCGGGGCTGCGGGTGCGGATACGTTGCAGGGACTGGGCGGCAACGACCGTTATGTTGTCGATAATGTCAATGACCGGGTGGTCGAGACGCTGAGCCTGACGGTCGGCGATACCAACGACGCTGGCGGTTATGACATCGTAGAGGCCAACGTCAGCTATTCGCTCGACAGCGCTAGCAATGTCCGCTTTGTCGAAGAGCTTCTTTTCTTTGGAAGTGCCAATATCAACGGCACCGGCAATGCACTGAACAACCTTATCATTGGCAACAGCGGCAACAATATCCTTGATGGCGGCGCAGGAAACGACAGGCTGGTGGGTCGCGACGGCAACGACATCTATTTGGTCGATGCCATCGGCGATGTGGTCGAGGATTTGTTCCTCGGTGGCACCGACACCGTCCGCGCCAGCGTCACCTACACACTGACCGCCCATGTCGAAAATCTCGAGCTGCAGGGCGTCGCCAATCTTAACGGCACCGGCAATGGGGAGAATAACGCGATCACCGGCAACAGCGGCAACAACCGGCTCGACGGGCTCGCTGGCAACGATGTGCTGAACGGTGGGCTGGGCGCGGACCAGATGCTCGGCGGGTCGGGGGATGACAGTTATTTCATCGACAATGGCAGCGACCGGGTGTTCGAAACCGTCACCAACAATGCCGCGGACACCAATGACGCGACCGGGATCGACCATATCTCGACGTCGATCACCATCAACATGAATAGCTATAACGGCATCCGCTTCGTCGAGAATGCGACGCTGACCGGCACCGGCAACCTCAGCCTGACCGGCAATGCGCTGGCAAACACGCTGACCGGCAACAATGGCCGCAACACGCTCGACGGCGGGCTGGGCGCGGACATTTTGCGCGGCGGGCGCGGCGATGACATCTATATCGTCGACAGCCTGTCGGACGTCACCGATGAGACCGGCGGCGATGGTATCGACTTGATCCGTTCCTCGGTGAGCTGGACGCTCGGTGCGGCGTTCGAGAATCTCGAACTCACCGGAACCGCCAATATCAA
>JAYSZB010000031.1:0-41927 GCA_043727035.1 Sphingomonas sp.
CCGAAGCTCTCGCATGCGCACAAACGAAAACGGGCCCCCTGGTAGGAGGCCGTCGAGTCAGTCGCGGCTTGCTGACTAGCGCTTGTCTTCGAACTCGGCGTCGATCACGTCGGAGTCCTTCGGGGGCTCGGTCGATCCACCGCCGCCATTGTCTCCACCGCTCGGGTCGCCTGCCGGCGCGCCATCGCCGGACTGCTTGTACATGGCCTCGGCGAGCTTGTGCGCCGCGGCCTGCAGCTTCTCGAACGACGTGCGGAGCTCCTCGGGGTTACCACCCTCGCGGTTGCGCTCGAGCACCTCTTCGGAGCTCTTGAGCTCCTCCTCGATCATCATCTTGTCGGTGTCGGCGATCTTGCTCGAGTTCTCGCTCACGAGCTTGCGCGTGCCGTAGACCAGCGTGTCGAGCTGGTTGCGGGCCTCGATCGATTCCTTGCGCTGCTTGTCCTCGGACTCGTGCTGCGCGGCATCGTCGACGGCGCGCTTGATGTCGGCATCGGACAGACCGCCCGACGCCTGAATGCGGATCTGCTGTTCCTTGCCGGTGCCCTTGTCCTTGGCAGAGACGCTGACCAGACCGTTGGCGTCGATGTCGAAGGTCACCTCGATCTGCGGCACACCGCGCGGGGCGGGGGGGATGCCAACCAAGTCGAACTGGCCGAGGATCTTGTTGTCCGCCGCCATCTCACGCTCGCCCTGGAATACGCGGATGGTCACCGCCTGCTGATTGTCATCGGCGGTCGAGTAAGTCTGTGACTTTTTGGTCGGGATCGTCGTGTTGCGGTCGATCATGCGGGTGAACACGCCGCCCAGCGTCTCGATGCCGAGGGAGAGCGGGGTGACGTCGAGCAGCAGCACGTCCTTGACGTCGCCCTGTAACACGCCTGCCTGGATCGCCGCACCGATGGCGACGACCTCGTCGGGGTTGACGCCGGTGTGCGGTTCCTTGCCTCCGAAGAAATTCTTCACGACGTCGCGGACGCGCGGCATCCGCGTCATGCCGCCGACCATGACGACTTCGTCGATCTGCTCGTTCTTCAGCCCTGCGTCGGCCATCGCCTTCTTCAGCGGCTCGAGCGTGCGCTTGATCAGATCGTCGACCAGCTTTTCGAGGTCGGCGCGGGTGATAACCTCGACCAAGTGGAGCGGCGTCGTCGCGCCGCCTTCCATGCGTGCGGTGATGAACGGCAGATTGACCTCGGTGTTCTGCGCCGAGCTGAGCTCGATCTTCGCCTTTTCCGACGCTTCCTTGAGCCGCTGCAAAGCGAGCTTGTCGGAGCGCAGATCGATATTCTCCTTGGCTTTGAACTTGTCGGCGAGATAGTCGACCAGCTTGGTGTCGAAATCCTCACCGCCGAGGAAGGTGTCGCCATTGGTCGACTTGACCTCGAACACGCCGTCGCCGACCTCGAGGATCGAGATGTCGAAGGTGCCGCCGCCAAGGTCATAGACAGCAATGGTCTTGTTCTCGGTCTTGTCGAGGCCATAGGCAAGCGCGGCGGCAGTCGGCTCGTTGATGATGCGCAGCACTTCGAGCCCGGCGATTTGCCCCGCGTCCTTGGTCGCCTGACGCTGGGCATCGTTGAAATAAGCGGGGACGGTGATGACAGCTTGCGTCACCTTTTCGCCGAGATAGGCTTCGGCGGTTTCCTTCATCTTTTGCAGGATGAAAGCGCTGATCTGCGACGGACTGTAATCGTCGCCACCGGCGGTGACCCAAGCATCTCCATTCTTGCCCTTGGCAATGGCGTAGGGGACGAGTTCCATGTCCTTCTTGGTCATCGGATCGTCGAAGCGGCGGCCGATCAGGCGCTTGACCGCATAGATGGTGCTGTCGGGGTTGGTGACCGCCTGACGCTTGGCGGGCTGGCCGATCAGCCGCTCGCCGTCCTTGGTGAAGGCGACCACCGACGGGGTAGTGCGCGCGCCCTCTGCATTTTCGATGACCTTGGGGCTGCCGCCCTCCATCACCGCAACGCAGCTGTTGGTGGTGCCCAGATCGATACCGATGACTTTTGCCATGTCTGCCCTCTAACGCTTGATATGTTTGTCCAAAGCGGGGGCGAGCCGTCCACTGTCGATGCCGACAGGGCGACGCATCCCCCCGATGCTCGAATCGGCATATAGGGAGGCATTTTGCCCCGACAAGCGGTTGGCAGCGCACGCGCGCCGCATTAGATGGGCGGAACTGTTCGATTTGGGCCATGCCGGCCTTGAGAAAGGCACCTGTTATGGCGCGTTTAATCTTGTTTCTGTCGGCTGCCGCGCTGGCATTATCTGCTTGCGGCGCGGCCGATCCGGCGGCGACCGAGGAACGGGTGCTGACGGCCAAGGCAGGACTGACCGGCGACGGCGAGGTCAGCATCGTCGACGCGTCGGTGAGGCTGAATGCCAATCCCGACGCACCGTCGGCGGCCTATTTCACCGTCAAGGGCGGCGATCTGGCGGCAACAGTCACTGGCGTGCAGACGGCGGACGCCGAACGCGCTGAAATCCACGAGAGCAAGATGGTCGGCGGCATGATGCGGATGAACGCCGTGTCCGATGTCGACGTGCCCGCCAATGGCGAGGTGCGTTTCCGTCAGGGCGGGTTGCACGTGATGCTGTTCGGCCTGTCCGAAGCGGCGCGGGCGGCGGGCAAGGTGACGCTAAGTGTGTCGTTCGCCGACGGCACGACGCGCGATGTCGAGGCGCCTCTGCTGTCGGTGACCGCTACTGCCGATGCACCGCCGCCGCCGCGAACTTTGCTGCCTCCGCCACCGGGCGAGCCCGGTTCGGTCCCGGTCAATACCGGACGCCAACGTCCCGCCGTGCCACCGCCGGCCCCCGTCGATACCCCCGACCCGGAAGCGCACGACGGATATGAAATGGCGTCCGGCAGCCAGCACGACGTCGATTGATGGCAGGTCGCGGCCGCCGATTGACCGATGCCGAGCGCGGCCTTGCGCAAGCGGTGTTCGGCGCAGCCATCGATTACGACGCGGTCGAAGTGCGCCATCGTAAATGGGCCTTTTTTCAACCCAGAACGACGGTGATGGCCCCGATGGGCCACCTCCATTTCCATCCTGCCGACAGCCGCTGCGTTGCTGATTTTTGCGCGCCGTCTGTTGATCTCGCCACGCAGGCCTTGTTTATCCACGAAATGGTGCATGTCTGGCAGGCGCAAACGCGCGGTCGCTGGTATCTAATACTGATGCGCCATCCGCTGTGCAGCTACACCTATGCTCTCAAACCTGGCTGGCCGCTGCATCGCTATGGTATCGAGCAGCAGGCCGAGATCGTCCGCCATTATTTCCTGCTGTCCAAGGGGCAGATGGTGGCGGGCGCGCCGGGTATCGAGGCTTATCGCGCGATCTTGCCGTTTCGCCCCGAGGGGTGAAAGCGCCGGTCAGTGCGTCAGGTGCGATCGCCGCGTGCGCCAGCGCAAGCCCCATCCGAATTTGGCATCGAGATCGGGGTGGCGCGGGGCAAAATGGGCATGGTGGGTGAAGCCAAGCTCCTGTTCGGTGACGGCAAGTGCCATCAAGGCGACAATCGCGCACCCGTCCTGCCCTTCATCCAGCGCCAGCGACACCGGAATTTCGCCGTTGCGGCTGACGGCCAGCGCGAGCGATGCGCCAGACCAGTTTGGCGCGCCGTCGGGAATGTAGGCAAACAGCATGATTTGCCTGATCCGGCGCAAATGCTTACCGCTGATCGACAGTTTCTGGCGGCCCAGCTTGCCATCGATGACTACAGGATCGAGCTGGATGAACGGTTTGCGGTCGAGTTTGCCGCTGTCATCCCAACACTGGATGACCCCGGATTGGCCATCATCCTGGTCGGCCAGTTCATAGTAGCAGCCGAGTTCCAGTTCGAAGGCTCGCGGTCGAGGACGAGCAGCGCTCTGGCGGCATTGCCAGACAAGTTCGACCGTCACGGTGTCGCTGCCCGTTAACGGCCATTTGTGCATCCGGCGGTCCGCCGTCAATGCAACTCCGACGTCCGCCAAAGGCGGTGGCAGAGCGGGTTCTTCTTCTGTTGCTTCTTCATCCTCGTCCACAGGTGCGAAGATTGGCGGGGCAGGCGGCGGATCGTCCGTTCGCTGGTCCGGGCGTGCCGTCTCCGGGTCTGCGCGATTGTCGGTGACCGGCACGTCGGGGGTGCCGTCGTGGTCGATATCGCCTGACGGTTCATCGCTGTCGATTACCACGCCGAAGGAACGGGCCAGCGCATCGAGGCCGGCGTTGAATCCCTGGCCAATGGCACGGATGCGCCATCCGCCATTGCGACGGTAGACTTCGACCATGCGCATAGCGACCTCGCTCGCCCGGTCGAGCTCGGGTCGAAACTCCAGCCACGCGACACCATAGGTAGCTGCAGATACCGATGTGCCAACAAAAGCGGCCATGGTCTGGCCCGGCTGTTCCACTGTCAGGCAAATAGCGATCCGGTCGATTGCCTCAGGCAGGCGATCGAGATCGAGCCGGATCTGCGTCGCGCCGTCGGCGATGTCGGCGATTTTGACCGCGCCGGTCGGATCGGTCGGCTGGTTGTAGAAGATCATATCGTCATCACTGCGCACCTTGCTGTCCGCAGCGAGCAGATAGATGGAGACATCGAGCGTGCCGACCGCTGCCGGCCACCGCAGGGTTACCTCGAACTGGTGAAAATCCAGCAGGGCGTTTTCGCCCATGGACAGAAACTTCATGCACTGGCCCCAGTAACCGAAACATCGAGACGACGACGGCACAGTCGATATACCGCGAAGTCAAAGGCGTCCACTTGCCGTCGCGCAATTTTGGCGAGGATGTGCCCGCACGGCACCGCACCCGCAGGGCTGGTCTCGACGGGCCCATTGCTGTTGTATCTGTGGTTGCGGTTATTCGCTGTAGACTTGTCGATGGTAATCGTCATGATGCGCTGACTAAGGGGGACGATAAAGCATATGATCAGCAAAGTCGGCGCGCTAAGTTCGGTTGCCCTCGCGCTGATGCTTTGGGGGTGTCCGCCGCCGCCGACGCCGGGTATTGCCTGTTATCCGGAGCCGGCGCGCAAATGGATGACGACGGCGGAAGAGCCGCCATCGCTGTCGGTCGATCCGGGCGGCGCCTATACCGTCTATCTCGATGGATCGGGCAGCATGGGCGGCTACATCCGCGGCGCGACCGCCAACGAACGGCCGCTCGCCGATCTCATCGGCATGCTGCCAGGATTGCGGTCGATCGATCGCAGCGCCGCCAGCATCGTGCGCTTCGACGAGGAATTTACCGAATTGTCGCGCGATGAGGCCAGCGCGATGGAATCGGCGGCGGCATATGGATCGAAAGACAGCCACATCGATCAGGTGCTGGCGCGCATTGCCAGCGCCGACGACCAGTCGCTGTCGGTGGTGGTCAGCGACCTTTGGCTGGTCAACAGCGGGGTAAACACCAGTATCGGCGTCGCCTTGTCCGAGCAGTTTGCCGATATTTTCGCCAGCGGTCGCAGCGTCGCCATCTATGGTTTCGAAGTGCCCTATAGCGGGCGCATTAGCGATCTGCCGAGCGGCAGTCGGACAGTAACTGCGACGAAGCGTCAGCTGTTCCTGCTGGTTGCCGGGCCGGTCGAGCGGCTCGATGCCTTTCATCAGGCGATGCAGTCGGCATCTTCGACATCGATCGGCCGCTATATGACGAGCGGTGCAGCGCAATATAGCTTGTTCACCACCGATCCGGTGCGCAACGCGAGCGGCACCCAGAGCTTCGCCCTTGCCCCGCGCAGTGCATTCACGGCGCGTCAGTTCCTGACGGTGCGCAACGCCGTGCGTGTACCGCAATATCGGCTCGACAAGAGCGCCGCCCTGACTGGCGCGGCGTCGATGCCGGGCGCAAGCTGGGCCGGTGTGCCGCGTTCGGCTGTTCGAACGGGCGCGACGATGGATGGAGCCATGCGTGGCGAGACCAAAATCTATCGCGAAGTTGGCGATGGTTGCGCCGCCAATGCCGCCGACTGGACCGACGATGGCAGTTTGCGCGGCGGCTGGCAGGCCAATGGCAGTTTCAAGCTTGAGCCTGCCGAACTGGCTACGCTGACCACCGGGCGGTATCTGCTGGTCGGATCGCAGATCTGGAACGATGTGGCGACGGACAATCCGGCGACGCAATGGCTGCGCGACTGGAGCTTCGATGCGACGACTGAAGCCGAGGCGATAGGTCGTCCGGTCATGCCGACGCTCGACCTTGCGGTGTTCGCCCGATTGCTGGAAATTGAATTGCAAAGAGCTGTCCGGGCAAGGCCGGTCAAACTCGGCGGCTTTGCCGTCGCGGTCGAAGTCGAATAAGGGGGTCAAGCTGGTGAAATCAGGAATTTTCGTACGGTTGCTGGGTGTGCTGGCGATCCACCTGGTGATGATCGCCATCTATTGGGCGATTGTTTCCTTCGTGTTGGCGACGCAGGATAATCTGTCGGCAGCCGTGCTTGAGCGGACCGAGGGCGATGCGCAGCGGATCGCGGCCAATATCGCCGAGGTTTCTGGTGCGATGCTGAGCCCTGGAATTATCACCATTCTTGTCGCTGCGATCCTCGCCTGCCTGTGGCTGCTGCTGGTCGATCGCAAGCCGCCGATCGGCGACAAGGATGCCCGAAGCAAGCGCGGGTCGTGGGCGGGGTTGCTGCTGGTGGCGCTGGTTGCTGGCGGACTGGCTTTTTACTTCCTGCTGATCGGTGCGCCGGTGGCGGAAATGCTGGCGGCGAATGTGCCCTTGCAGGCGATGATTGCCGGACTGGTGCTGCTGACGCTGGGGTATTGGGTCAGTACCGGTCTGCTGGTGACCAATGCCGCAAAGGTGGCGGTGCCTGGTGGCAGAATTCTTGGCGCCTGAGGATTTATCGACATGACGATCAACATTCTCATCGGCATCGGCGGGACCGGCGCCAAGATCGTCGAATCGGCGCTCTATCTGCTGTCGACCGGGGTCGGGCCGCAGGACGGCGTCACGATCGGCATCGTCGATCAGGACAATGCCAACGGCAATGTCGTGCGCACCGAGAATTTGCTGACGCTACTACAGGCCGTGCGATCCGACTTTACCTCTCCGCGCAAGAATGTGATCGACTGGAAATCGGCCGAACAACAGGGTGGGACCGGCCTGTTCTCCATCCCGATGCGGCCGCTGTTCGACAAGGGTGCGCATTGGCGCCCGGCCCCGAACAACAAGCCCACTCTGCGCCATGTTCTGCAACATCAGGACATGCCCGAAGCTGAAAAAATCCTGTTCGACATGATGTTCCGCGGCGAATCCGCCGGCGATGCCGACAAGGAACAGACGATGGATCTGGCGGAGGGGTATCGCGGGCGAGCGCATGTCGGTGCGGCGGCGCTGGTGTCGGCGATCAACCATGACCAGCCCGAGTTCATGGAGGCATTGCTGGAGTTGCTGCAAAAGAGCAGCACCGGACAGGATGTGCGGATATTCATGGCGGGATCGCTGTTCGGCGGGACAGGCGCGGCGGGTTTCCCGACGATCGCCCGGATGCTGCACAAATTGCGCACCCCCGGACCTGGATCGGCGGCCAAGGATGCCAAGGTCAAGGCCGACAAGATTCACATCGGCGGCGCGCTGATGCTGCCCTATTTCTCCTTCGCGCCGCCGCCAGAAGCGCAGGCGAATGTCATCGCGGCATCGCAGCTTTTGCCGCAAGCGCGGGTGGCGGTCGAATTTTACCAGAATTTGCAAGCGCAGGAACAAGTGTTCGACCGGCTGTACGTGTCCGGTTGGGACAAGATGTTCGACATGGGCTATCATGAGCCAGGGCGCGCGGAACAGCGCAATCCGGCATTGATTCCCGAGATGGTCGCCGCGCTGGCAGCGTTGGATTTTTTCACGCTGGATACCGACAAGATCAAGGCGGACAGGCCGATGGTGGCTGCCCGCCGCGACGACCGGATGTTCGGTTGGGACGATCTGCCGGCCAATGAAGGGCTCAAGAAATCGCTCTACGAAAAGCTGGGCGGAACACTGCGCTTTGCTTTGTGGTGGCGGTACAGGGTGGAGCCTGCCGTCGACGATCGCAATATGCTGGGATCGATCAAGGTCGGGTGGCTCAGCAAATTGGCCAAGGATATCGACTGGCAAAACGAAACCCCCGAAGCGCGGAAGAATTTGCGCGATTATTGCGAGCTGATCCTGAGCTGGGCATCATCGGCGCGGCTGTTCAGCGACGGCGTGATTCATGATTTTGCGCTGTGGAATGGTGACCGGTTGCTGGGCAAATCGGACCGCAAGGATCCGACCGATCCGGTCACCTTGCACGGTCAGCGGTCGGAAGATGAATCGCTCCGGGATCTGAGTATATTGCTCCACGCCAGCGACCCCAACAAGCCGCCGGTCGATTCTACCGTTGTGTTCGGCGATCTGCACAATGCGATCGCTACCGGTGAAAGTCGGGGGCTAGGCCGGCTGGTCGCCGCCGTGCATCGTGCCGCCCGCCCATTTCGCGAAGAGGCTTGATCGATGGCGAACGAACCGGTTCTGCTACTGACGCCGCTCCGCAAGGAGGGGCATAATTTCAAGGGTGCGACCAGTGCGGGCAGCTGGCAGCCGCTGTCGGGTACGCTGGGCGAACTGGGCAAGGCGCTCGATGTCGATGACGACGCCGCCGTCGATGTCGTCCGGTCGACGCCCGACCCCTGGTCGCAGGCGCGCAGTTTTGCAGATGCCGTGCTCAACCCGGCAACCCAGCGGAATGACATCGTCGGGCAGTGGCGCGGTCTGCTGGCGCTGTTTGCACTCGCCGCTTATTATGAGGACAGCTACAAGCTCGAACTGACCTCGCTGCCGCTGGCCGACAGCAAGACCCGCTTTGCCGAAGTCATGCTGCATCTGCTGCCGCAGACCAGCCTGCCGCCAACCGATGCCAAGGTCAGCCCTGGCTGGGACAATCCGTATCTGGTCAAGCTTACAACTGACGGGCAGGATCGGTATATCGGTTTGCTCAACCCTGCCTGTCTGGTGGCGGGCGGCCGCGATATCGCCCAGTGGCGAACCCGCAGTGTCCCCTGGTTGCGCCATGGTCTGTCCGACCCGACCGCGCTGACGGGCACCGATACGCTGCCGCACGCCGCGCTGCACATCCTCGCCGAATATCTCAGGCGGCTCGACGAAACCCTCAAGACGCAATGTGGCAAAAAGGGCGGGCCGGGAAAGCAGGAGGTGCTGAAAGCGCTGTCGGGTCGATTGCAGGATTTCCGCAAGGACTGTCTCGATACGGAAAAATTCCCCGGTATCGAAAATTACCGACTGGACATGAAGCCAGGCGAATTTCCGATTTCCGGCTTGCCGAGCCTGTACCAGCTGTTCGTTGTTCCGATCGCCGGGGAACCGCAGGAGGAATCGGATTGCATTGTCCGTTTGCGGTCCGATCTGGGTGGAACTGCGCCGTTCAACGGGCTGGTGTTGCTTGACCCGGCGCTGGAATCGTCCGGTCGTCCCGCCACCGCTATTACCTTTTGGAAATTCAAGACGCTCCAGCAGGCGATCGACGCCAATGCGGTCGAGCGCGATGCGTTGCGCAGGGACATCGCCAAAGACGGCTATCTGATGGTCACCCCCGACGACCTGTTCACGTCGGTGATGGTGCGGATGGACGATGACGATCAGCCCGCACAAATATTGGCGCATCCGGAGGGGTTACAGGATTGCCTGTTGCCGCTGTCGCCGCTCGCCCTGTTGATCCGCACGCCTGAGGATATGCGCTCGCGTGTCAGCATCAATCGCGACGGCTGGGTCTCGGTGCAATTGACGGTCGGCGGACAGCCGCACAAAATGTCGCGCCGCTATGTTCAGGGCAAGCCGCAGGCCGGCGAAGGTCAATTGATCGACGAGGTCGACTGGGGGCTGGGCGATTTTGCCATCTGGCCCGATTTTCGCAGCGATGCCTGGCACCATTATTGCGCGCGTATCGACTATGCTTCCACCGTCTCGAACCGGTTGCGCGGGCGGTTTGCCATGTCAGGCTCGCTGATGGCGGCCCTATTGCGCGAGGTGCCGGAACGACAAAGAGCTGAACGGATCGTCGGTTGGGTCGGCAGCCGGGCGATGGACAATGGCGGTGATGCGGCTGTGCTCGACCCCGTCCCCGAATATCGCGATCGCAAGTACATGGGCAACGGCCTGACCCGTCTGCGCGCCAGTAACAGCGGCGGCAAAGCCTCCGAAATCCAGGTCGCGACAACGCCGTTCGAAGCGGCCTGTTTCTCGATCATCGTCAATCCAGACGAACCGCCCACCCCGGTCGGCCTGTGCCTGTTACAGGTAAAGGCGATCGACGATGTTCATGACAATGAGGGTCATGCGGCTGTCGATTTCGGCACGACCAATACCGTGGCCTGTCTGAACGATACCAATCCGGTGCAGTTCGCTGCGCGCGTTGTTCATCCGATTTATCCGGCGATCGAAGGCGGCTTGGCAGGTCGGGCGAGCGAGCTGGCGCAGAAGTTCAAGGATTTCCTGCCGCCCGATGAGAGGATATTGCCGACACCGACAGTGGTGATCGGTCGCGGTCTCGACCAGTCGGGGCGCGACACGCTCGCCGCCGATCAGGATCTCAGCGACTATGTCTTCATCCGGCAACTGATGTATTTCCAGCCTGATTTCGCCGAGAACGGGACGATCAGCGCCGTTCCGATTGCAGAATGGTCGTCGTTGCTCCGCAGCATTTCCTATAATCTCAAATGGTCGAAGTCAGCTGCGATGAATCTTGCGGCAAAGCGATATTTGCAGCAGCTGATGTTGATGGTCGCCTGTGAATGGGCCAGCAAGGGCGGGCAGCCGGCGAAGCTGGCGTGGCACTTCTCGCGACCGCGTGACATGGGCGACAATGCCAATTTTATCAGCGTCCTGAAAACGGCGTTGGCCAGCATCGTGCCCAATGCAGACAAGGGCGCGATCCGGGATATCAAATATGAAGGCGATGCCGCAGCCGCCTATATCCTCGACGAGAAGAGCAAGCCGATCGGGACGAAGGGAGCGATCAACGTCATTCTCGACATCGGCGGCGGCACGACCGACATTTCGATCTGGGATAACGGGCGTGAGCCGCGCAAACTGCTGTCGGCGTCGTTGCGGCTCGCGGGCGGCGATTTCTTCACCGACCACATCATGCAAAACCCTGAGATTTTGAACGATTTCGGACTGAACGCGTGGACCGAGATCATCAAATCGATGCATTCTGACGCTGATGGCACGTTGAAGGACAATATCCACTATATCGGCGAACTGCTGTTCAGCGGCAAGGCACTGGACCGGGCGATTGCCCGCCATTGGCCGGTGGTCGCGGATATGGACAATGTGCGCTACCTCAAGGAAACATCCTATCTGTTCCTAGGCGGTGTTGCCTGGCTGGTGGGACGACATCTGCGTACACTCATCCGGGAAGAGCAAATTTCAATCGATGCGCTGGACGATATCGCTGTCGCGCTTTGCGGCAGAGGATCGGGACTGTTCGCGCGCCTGCATGGTGACGATCCGCGTGCAGTTACGGTCATCAGCAATATTTTCCGGTTGATGGCGGCTGCGGCAGGTAAACCGCAGGCGAAGCGGCCTCAGGTACAGGTTTCCCCCACCCCGAAGATCGAAGTCGCGGCAGGGATGATCATTGCTGCGCGTGGTGAAACTGCATTCGGTACTTCTGGTGGTGGACGGCCTCCATCTGATGACGATCTGGAAGAACTGGATATGAGCATGGATGGCGATTCCGCCCAATCTGCCGCGAAAGCAGGTGACGATCCCTATACCACCATGGCGCTGGATGTCGGCATCGAAGACCTCGACCTGTTTCTCAGAGTGTTTGCCCAATTGTCGAAATTTTCGGTCAGTGTCAGTGACAACCAGCGCGCCAAGCTGGTCAACGGGGTCAAGGATATCGATCGGGAAGATGAGATCAATGGGCGACCACGGCAGTCGGAATTCGCAGCTCTGCTCAAGGGCTTGGTCGGTTTGCTGAGAAAGCGCCCGGACGACAGCATGCGCCCGGCCACCAGCTGGGCTTGAAAATAGGAGCCCGTCGCCGAACCGGAGCCAATCTTAGCGGTTTGGACACCCGTCGTTGTCATCATTACGTCTGCGGCACAGGGCCGACAGCCGGGTTCGGGCAACAGACGATAAGGTCATCAGGTCGTGCACATCAGTCATATTCGAAAGAGCATTGCCATGCCGATCAGAATTAGGGGCCATGTCGAAACGCATGCTGCTGGCACCGATGAAGTGCCGCAACAGGGTGCGGGCAACGATATGGCCGGCCTTGCCGATCAATTCGAACAGGTTGGTATTGTCTTTGCCGAATTGGAGCGGCAGCTTTCGGCGTTGGCTGCGCGTATCAGGACGATGGTTCCGCAAGCGGTGCCGACCGCAGGGCCTGTGCAGGCTGACGCTGCACCGGTCCAGTCGTCAGAAAGTGCCGGACATGGCGACATGCTCGTCCGCGACGTCATTCCAGCGATCGCCGAAACGGACCGGCCGGTTGTAGACTTTTTCGCTCCAACGGCACCAACCGCGTCAACCACGCCATTTTCGATTGACACGGCAGAACCGGCCCTGGCCGAAACCCTCCCTCCGCCGACTGCGGACACCGTGTCGCACCCCTCGCAGCGCGATCTTCTCGACGATCAATTGCAGGCGTATCGCGATCTCATCGCGCAGCCACGCAAAAGCGACATCAATCGCTGGATCGATCAACAGGGGGGGCTGACTTGTGAAGTCGGCGACGACAACAGCTTTCAGATGCCGGCTGGCGATGGCAAGGGGTTGCTCGCGCTGATTCCCTTCGATGGGACAAGGGCGATCGTCGTTCCGGCCGGTCGGCTGGTAGTCGAATTTGCCACCAATTTTGCCAATGTCATCGCCATGCGCTCGGTCACGCGACAGGCATTCGATCTGAACGGCAGCGGCAGCGGCAAACTGCAACTGATAGAACCGGCCTATGCCACCAATTTCCATGGGGAATGGAAACTGGAGCGGGCCGGTCGCCTCGGTGGATTTTCGGCCGATTGAGTTGTCAGACCAGGTGGAAAATCACCCCGCCTTCGCCACCCCGACCAACGCCGGCCGCAACAGCCGGTCCTTGATCATATAGCCTGGCTGGATTTCCTGAACGATCGTCCCGGGCGCGACATCGCCTGTCGGGATTTCCATCATCGCCTGATGCAGATTGGGGTCGAGCGGCTGGCCCATCGATTCGACGCGGCGGATGCCGTTGCGTTCGAACACGGCGGCGAGTTCACGACCGGTAGCCTCCAGACCGACGATCAACCCCTTCCACGCATCGTCCTCACGCGCGGCGGCGGGGATCAGGTCGAGCGCGCGGCCGATATTGTCGGCGACCGAGAGGATGTCTCGCGCAAATTTGGTCGCGGAATAGGCGTGGGCGTCGGCCACCTCCTTTTCGGCGCGGCGACGGACGTTCTGCACATCGGCCTTGGCGTAGAGCGCTTCCTGCTGCGCGGCGGCGAGCGAGTCTTCGAGATCGGCGATGCGCGCGGCACTGGCCTCAGCCGCTTCTGCTGCGGCGGATTGTGCGTCGGTGGCTGCCTCGCTGGCGGCTTCGGCGGCAATCAAATCGGCTTCGGTCTGGGGAGTTTCGGGTTCGGTCACGTTTCTAATATCTCTCGATACAAAGTTCAGCGCATCAGCCGGGACAGCGTCTGCGCGGTAAAATCCACCATTGGCACGATCCGCGCATAGTTCAACCGCGTGGGGCCGATGACCCCGACCACGCCGATTACCCGGCCATCGGCACCGCGCCACGGAGCGGCGATGACGGAGGAACCGGACAGCGCGAACAGCTTGTTCTCGGCACCGATGAAGATGCGCGTCGCCGCGCCTTCCCCGGCAGAGGCCAGCAATTGGGAAATCTCCTGCTTGGTTTCAAGCTCGTCGAGCAGATTGCGCACCCGGTCGATATCGCCCGCTGCATGTTCATCGAGCAGATTGGCCTGTCCGCGGACGATGAGCACGGGACGTTCGCTGCCATCGGCACTCCATACCGCGAGGCCGCGCTCGACGAGGCGTTGCGCCGTCCTGTCCATAGCGATCTTGTGGTGGGCGATGTCGGTGCGCAGCCGCGCCTGCGCCTCGGCGAGCGTCAGGCCCGAGAGGGTGGCGGTTATGTAGTTGCCGGCCTCGATCAATGCACCGGGCGGCAGGCCGCGCGGCAGGGCGACGACGCGATTTTCGATGCTGCCGTCCGCCGCGACCAGCACCACCAGCGCCTGCGCGTCGTTGAGCGGCACGAAGGCGACCTGTTTCAGCACCCGCTCCTGCCCCGGCACCAAGACGAGGCCAGCGCAAGCGGACAGGCCCGAGAGCGCGGCGGTGGCACTGGCGAGCGCGGTTTCGACCGAGCCGGAGGGGCGACCGGTGAGGCTCGCCTCGATCTGCGCGCGGTCCTCTGCCGATGGCTCGGCGACCTGCATCATGCCATCGACGAACAATCGCAGGCCTTGCTCGGTCGGCACCCGCCCCGCGCTGGTATGCGGCGCGGCAAGCAGGCCTGCTTCCTCAAGATCCTGCATGACGTTGCGGATGGACGCGGGCGACAGATTGAGTGTCGATCGGCGCGATATGGTGCGCGATCCGACCGGCTGGCCCTCGTCGATATAGGCCTCGACCACCAGCTGGAAGATCGAGCGGGCGCGGTCGGTGAGGTCGGTGATGGGCGGGGCGGGGGTCACATCGCTGGCTGTAGCGCCATTCGCCCGATGCTCAAGGGGTGTATCAGCGCCCGATGCGGCGGCTGATCAATATGATCGCCGCCCCGGCCAGCGCGATGCCGAGGCCGTAGGTCACCCAGTTCGTGTTGGCGAGCATGAAGCTGGAGGCCGGCCACATGATGAGGCCAGAGCCCTGCCCTGCGAAAAAGAGGCCCGCTACGAACAGCAGTACGCCAACGGCGGTCAGAAGGATTCGGATGAAGGCCATGGTTGCTCTCCCCTTTGGTTTGGCGGGGAGGCTAGGCGGGATCGGGGATGAGCGCCATAGTCTTTGCTGGCATCGATGGTGCGACGCGGCTATCGCCCGCCGCCAAGTGCACTGACGCCTGCGTCAGGGGAAGCACAGACGAAAACGCCACAGGAGAACACCCCATGCGCCCATCGGGCCGCGCCGCGGATGCCATGCGCACCATTACCGTCGAGACCGCTTTCACCCGCCATGCCGAGGGCAGCGTGCTGATCGGTTTTGGCGATACCAAGGTGCTGGTCACCGCCTCGGTCGAGGAGAAGGTGCCGGGCTGGATGCGCGGCAAGGGCGCGGGCTGGGTGACGGCGGAATATGGTATGTTGCCGCGCGCGACGCACACGCGCGGTAGCCGCGAGGCAGCCAAGGGAAAGCAGTCGGGGCGGACGCAGGAAATTCAGCGGCTGATCGGGCGGTCGTTGCGCGCGGTAACCGATATGAAGAAGCTCGGCGAGCGGCAGATCGTGCTCGATTGCGATGTCATCCAGGCCGATGGCGGCACCCGCACCGCGTCGATTTCCGGCGCGTGGATTGCGATGCGGCTCGCTATCGACGGACTGATGGCGAAGAAGCTGATCGCCGACGATCCGCTGACCGGGCAGGTCGCGGGGATCAGTTGCGGCATTTATCAGGGCACGCCGGTGCTCGATCTTGATTATGACGAGGACAGCAATGCCGAGGCCGACGCCAATTTCGTCCTGCTCGGCGACGGGCGGCTCGCCGAAGTGCAGGCGACGGCGGAAGGCGCGCCTTATGACGAGGAGGCGTTGTTGCGCTTGCTACGTCTGGCGCGGATCGGCTGCGACGAGATTTTCGCGGCGCAGCGCAAGGCGACGGGGCGGTAAGCGTGACCCGCAAACTCACCCCCGGCAAACTGGTCATCGCCAGCCACAACAAGGGCAAGCTGCGCGAGATCGGCGCGCTGATCGCGCCATATGGCATGGAGGCGATCAGCGCGGCCGATCTGGGGCTGCCCGAGCCGGAGGAAACCGGCACGACCTTTGCCGAAAACGCGCTGATCAAGGCGCGCAGCGCGGCGGCGAGTGGGTTCGTCGCCTTGTCCGACGACAGTGGCCTAAAAGTCGCAGCTCTGGACGGCCGCCCCGGAGTCTACACCGCCGACTGGGCGGAGCGGCAGTGGTTCGAGGGCGAGGCTGGCCGCGACTGGTATATGGCGATGGGCAAGGTCGAGGGGATGCTGTCGGCGCTCGGGTCGGATGTTGATCGCACCGCACATTTTGTCTGCACGCTGGCGCTGGTCTGGCCGCCCCATGATGGGGAACCCGGCGAGGAACTGGTGGTCGAGGGCAGGGCGCAGGGATCGCTGACATGGCCGCCGCGCGGGGCTTTGGGTTTTGGATACGATCCGGTGTTTGTGCCGACCGGCAGCGCGCTGACCTACGCGGAGATCGATCCCGCGGAGAAGCATGCGATTAGTCATCGTGCAGTGGCGTTCAAGTCGCTGGTGGCGGCGGTGTTTTGATATGATTGGCGAGCGTCGAACGGGCTCCGAGGTGCGCCAGCTCATCTTGCGCTTTCTAGACGGTAGTTCAGTCGATCCGTGGGCATGGGACGATTTCATCACTTCACCTATCGCGGATCAATTTCTTGATTCGGTGCGGCGCATTTGCCTACATTGTCCGGAGCAATTCCCGGCCCCTGTTAGTTGCCGAGTTTATTGCGACGATGCCGGACTTGATTTGATGCGATTCATTGCGTCGCAACTTCCCGAGTGACCACACCTCTCGCCTTCTACATCCACTGGCCGTTTTGCGTCAGCAAATGCCCCTATTGCGATTTCAACAGCCATGTCCGCGATGGCGTCGATCAAGCGGCGTGGCGCGCGGCGTTGCTGGCGGACATGGCGTATGAAGCGGGGCTGACGGCGGGACGGCAGGTTTCGTCAATCTTCTTTGGCGGGGGCACGCCCAGCCTGATGCCTCCCGCCACCGTGGCCGCGCTGATCGCCGAGGCGAAGCGGTTGTGGGGGCTGACGCCGGGTTGTGAGATCACGCTAGAGGCCAACCCCAATTCGGTCGAGGTTGCCAATTTCGCGGCGCTGGCGGGGGCGGGGGTCAACCGGGTGTCGATCGGCATTCAGGCGCTCGATGCGCAGACGCTGGCCTTTCTCGGGCGCGCACACAGTGTCGATGAGGGGCTGCGCGCCATCGCCACCGCTCAGGCGCATTTTGCCCGGGTCAGCTTCGATCTTATCACCGCCCGCCCCGGCCAATCGCTGGCCGAATGGCAGGCCGAACTGACCCGCGCACTGTCTTTCGGCACCGGCCATCTGTCGATGTACCAGCTGACCATCGAACCCGGCACGCGCTTTGAGACGCTGGCGCGGCGCGGTGAACTGGTGCTGCCCGACGAGGATCTGTCGGCGGACCTGTTCACTACGACCGCAGAGCTGACGGCGGCGGCAGGGCTTCCTGCTTACGAGATCAGTAATCACGCGCGGGTGGGGGAAGAGAGCCGCCATAATCTGACTTATTGGCGCTACGGCGATTATGTCGGGATCGGGCCGGGCGCACATGGGCGGCGCAATGGCATGGCGACCGAGCGGCATCGCAAGCCTGAGAACTGGTTGGCTGCCGTGGCGGCGGATGGGCATGGCATCAAGGTAGAGCGGGTGCTGACGCCCGAGACGCGCGCGACCGAGGCGCTGCTGATGGGGTTGCGGCTGGCTGAGGGGGTCGATCTGGCGCGGATCGCTGCGCTGAGCGGGGTTGCGGAGGCGGCATTGGTCGATGACGCGGCGGTGGCGCGGCTGGCGGGGCTGGGGCTGGTCCAGGCGGAGGGGGCGCGGCTGACGGTGCTGCCCGCCGGGATGCTGCTGCTCGATGCGATTTTGCCGCAGGTGGTGGCGGTGAGTTGAGCCCCTCTCCCGCTTTGCGGGAGAGGGAAAGACGCCGCAGGCGGCGAGGGTGAGGGTGTGTCTTCCGCGCCTTGCTCTCGGTACACACCCTCACCCTGGTCGCTGCGCGACCTGTCCCTCTCCCGCAAAGCGGGAGAGGGGTAGCCCTTGCCACTACCTCCGCCTATCCTCCTTCCATGTCTCTCGACACTCCCCTCCACCCTCTCGTCGCCGCTTGGCGCGATCGGCTGGCGCACGAGCAGCGGCGGTCCGTGCATACGGTGCGGGCTTATGTTGCGACCGCCCAGCGGTTGTGCGACTTCCTTCAGGACTATCACGGCTCCCCCGCCGACGCCCCGATGCTTGCCAGCCTCGGTCCTGCCGATTTGCGCGCCTTCCTTGCCGACCGGCGCAGTGAGGGACTGTCCAACGCATCCGCCGCGCGCGAACTTTCTGCCGTGCGCGGTTTCCTCAAATTTACGGGTGGAGCGAGCGCCGCTGTTCCCGCCGTTCGCGGGCCGCGCGTCAAACGCGGCCTGCCGCGCCCGGTTTCGCCCGATGAGGCGCTGGCGCTGGCTGAAGATGTTGCCGACAGCGCTTGCGAACCTTGGCAAGGGGCACGTGATTTCGCGCTGCTGCTGCTGCTCTACGGCGCTGGGTTACGCATCGGTGAGGCGCTTTCGCTGACTGGTGATGCGCTGAATGCGAGCGAGGTGCTGCGCGTCACCGGCAAGCGCGGCAAGACGCGGCAGGTGCCGCTGCTTCCCGTGGTGCGCGAGGCAATGGCGGCCTATGCCGATCTCTCGCCTTACCCGCTGGCGCGCGACGAGCCGCTGTTTCGCGGCGCGCGTGGCGGACCGCTCAGCCCCGCCATCGTCCGTCGATCGGTGCAGGGCGCACGGCGGCGACTGGGGCTGGCCGAACGCACCACGCCACATGCGCTGCGGCACAGCTTCGCGACGCACCTGCTGGCGGGCGGGGCTGACCTCCGCAGCTTGCAGGAGCTGCTGGGCCACGCCAGTCTTTCATCGACGCAGGTCTATACCGCGATCGACACCGCACATTTGCTCGATGTCTATGCGAGTGCGCATCCCAGGGCGTGACGGTGGTGCCGGGGCTTCGACAGGCTCAGCCTGAGCGCGTGTGGGAATCGCCCGAACGCGGGTAGGCTCAGCCCGAGCGCGGTTCGGGCTGGATTATAAAATTGCCGGTTCGTGATCTGCACCACTTGTGCAAGTGCACCCTTCGGATAGACATCGCTTTCAGTAACTCCCGCCGATCGGACATCGATGACCACCGCCGCCCGCCCTTCGCTCGACCCAACCGCCATTTGGGCGCGGCATTTCGATCATCCGGTGCCGTGGCTGAGCGAATTTCCACCGCTGTCGATGAACGAGATGTTCGCGGCTTCGGCGCAGACCTTCGCCCGATCCAATCTGCTCGATTTCCTCGGTCGCAAATATCGCTTCGATCAGGTTGCGGAGGCAGTCAAGCGCGCCGCCGCCGGGTTTCAGGCGCTGGGCGTGGCCAAGGGCGACCGCGTCGGGCTCTATCTGCCCAACGTGCCCCACTATGTCGCGGCCTATTATGGCGCGATGCTGGCGGGGGCAACGGTGGTCAATTTCTCGCCGCTCTATACCGTCGATGAACTGACCGATCAGGTCGATGACAGCGGTACCAAGCTGCTGGTGACGCTGACCGCCGCAGCGTTGCTGCCGACTGCGTTGAAGGTGCTGGACGAATCAAGCCTCGAACGACTGGTTGTCGGATCGGTCGCTGGCGTGCTCTCTCCGGTCAAGAGCCTTGCCTATCGCTTGCTCAAGAAGCGCGAGGTCGAGCCGCTGCCCGACGATCCGCGCGTGACGCGTTTCTCGACGCTGATCGCCAACAAGGGCGACGTCATCCCGCCATCGATCGATGCCGACAGCGATGTCGCGCTGATCCAGTACACCGGCGGCACCACCGGACCGCCCAAGGGGGCGCGGCTGACGCACCAGAACCTCACCGCCAACGCGCGGCAGGTGGCGATGCTCGATCCATGGCGCGACGGTGAGGACCGCATCCTTGGCGTGCTGCCGTTCTTTCATGTCTTCGCCAACACCTGCGTGCTCAACCGCACTGTGCTCAATGGCGGGGAGATCGTCATGCTGCCGCGCTTCGATGCGGGACAGGCGCTGGCGGCGGTGAAGCGGACCAAGGTCACTGCCATGCCCGGCGTGCCGACGATGTACCAGGCGCTGCTCGACCACCCCGATATCGAGCGCACCGATTTCGCGTCGCTGCGCGTGTGCATCTCGGGTGGTGCGCCGATGGCGGCGGAGCTGAAGGCGCGGTTCGAGGCGCAGACGGGGGCCAAGCTGGTCGAGGGCTATGGCTTGACCGAAAGCTCAGGCGTGGTTTCGGCCAATCCTTATGGCGCAGAGGGGAAATCCGGCAGCATCGGCCATCCGCTGCCGGGAACGATGGTGCGGCTGGTCGATAAGGAGGATCCGACCAGGGATGCGCCGCCTGGCGAGCCGGGTGAGATCGTCGTCGCCGGGCCGCAGATTATGCAGGGTTACTGGAACAAGCCCGAGGCGGAGGCAGAAAGTTTTATCGCCAACGAAACCGGTGCCTGGCTGCGCACCGGAGATGTCGGAGTGATCGACGAAGACGGCTATATCCGCATCGTCGACCGGCTCAAGGACATGATCGCCGTCGGCGGTTTCAAGGTCTATCCCTCGACTATCGAAGCGCTGCTCTACAAGCATCCGGCGGTGAAGGAGGCTTTGGTGATCGGCGTGGCCGATGCCTATCGCGGCGAGCAACCGCGTGCCTATGTTGCGCTCGATGCGGATGCAGAAGCGACCAACGGCATTGCGATCAAAGACTGGCTCAATGTGCAACTCGGCAAGCATGAGCGGGTCGATGCGGTCATGGTGCGGCCATCATTGCCCAAGACGATGATCGGCAAGCTCGATCGCAAGGCGCTGCGCGCCGAACTGGCACAGGAGGGGGCGTGATGGTGAGAGGTTTGGCCGCAGCGATTGTTTTATTGGCACTGCCCGCCCAGCAGGCGATGGCGCAGGATGCCGTCGAGCGCCAAGGTCCGGCACCCGCATTGATCGAGAGCCTGCGCAAACTGATCAAACATGAGGAGCGGGTGACCGCCATCGGTGAGCGGCTGGCGGTGGCGGCAGCCGCAGCCGGCTGGTGCACGCCGGTGCAGTCGGCGGGATGGACACTGGGCGATCTGGGCATGTACCCCAAGGCGCTGCGCCCGACGGTGCGCCGCCACTTCGGCCTGCCGGCCGATGTCAGCCTGTTCGTATCGAGCCTGGCGCCCGACGGTGCGGCGGCGCTGGCTGGGGTGCGACCGGGGATGGGGGTGAGCCGGATCGGCGACGCCGTGCCGGTGCGGTTTCGCGGTACCGACCCGAGCCGAGGCGCGCTCGCCAGCAACGAGCGGCTGGTGTCGCGCAGCCTGAGCGAAGGGCCGGTCAGTCTCGAAGTGGTGGCCACCGACGGCACCCGCAGCCGGCTCAGCCTGTCAGGGCGGGCGGCCTGTCCGTCGCGCTTCGAGGTTTCCGCGCAAGATGAGGAGAACGCCTTTGCCGATGGCGATGTCGTGGTGGTGACGGCCGGGATGGCCCACACCACCCGTGACAGCGACGAGGAACTGGCCGGGGTCATCGCCCACGAGCTGGCGCATAATATGCTGCGGCATATCCCGCGCACCGAGGAGTCGGGCACGCCCAACGACTATACCCGGTTCCTCAATCGCTACTCGCGCATCTCACGCGAGATGGAGCAGGAGGCGGATCGGCTGTCAGTATGGCTGCTCGCCGCTGCCGGTTTCGACCCGGAAGCACCGATCCGCTTCTGGCGGCAATTCGGACCGGGCAATGACGGATCGCCGCGTTTCGGCCGGTTGCACGACCGCTGGCCGTTGCGCGTTGCCGCCATCGAGAACGAGCTGGTCTTGATGCGCGCAGCCAAGGCTGCCGATCCTGCGGCGCGACCGGCGCTGCTCGATCGGGCGACAGTGGTGCCGGTGCCCGGTCAACCGTAACCCGGCTGGTCATCCCGCCGAACCGGTGTCGCGTTGAATGTCGGCGCGTCGTGCCTATTTGCATGGCTCACAGTCAGGGACGATCGATCATGGCACTACAGACCGCAATTTTTGCCGGAGGCTGCTTCTGGTGCGTCGAGGCGGTGTTCAAATCGCTCGCCGGGGTCGAGACGGTCGAGAGCGGCTATATCGGCGGGCATGACCCTGCACCGACCTACAAGGCGGTGTGCGCCGGTACGACCGGTCATGCCGAGGCGATTCGTGTTGTCTATGACGCCGAGGTGAATTCCTTTGGCGATCTGCTCGATGTGCATTTCGCTACGCATGATGCGACGCAACTCAACCGGCAGGGCAATGACGTCGGCACACAATATCGCTCGGCTCTGTTCCCGCTCGATGCGGAGCAGGAGGCAGGGGCACGCGCCGCCATCGGTCGCGCGCAGGCGGACTGTGCGCAGCCGATTGTCACCACCATTGAGGAAGGCGCCTGGTATCCTGCTGAGGACTATCACCAGAATTATTGGGAAGGCGAGGGCCAGCGCAACGGCTATTGTCTGGCGGTCATTCCGCCCAAGCTGGCCAAGCTCAAAAAGAAATTTGCCGAGCGATTGGGCGAAAGCGCCATCTGAGACGCTTTTGCTTTTGTCGGGTGGCACCTTCGCCTAGAGGCGGCGCACGGTGCCCGGCTGGAGCAAAATGAGCGTGAAGAAAGTTCGCAAGGCAGTGTTTCCGGTGGCGGGTCTGGGCACCCGCTTCCTCCCCGCGACCAAGGCGATCCCCAAGGAAATGCTGCCTATCGTTGATCGGCCGCTGATCCAATATGCCGTCGATGAGGCGATCGAGGCGGGGATAGAACAGATGATCTTCGTCACTGGACGCGGCAAGAGCGCGATCGAGGATCATTTCGATATAGCTTATGAGCTGGAGCGGACGATGGCGGATCGTGGCAAGTCGCTCGCCGTGCTGGAGGCGACGCGGCTGGGTCCGGGGGCTTGCGCCTATGTCCGCCAACAAGAGCCGCTGGGGCTGGGCCATGCCATCTGGTGCGCGCGTGACATCGTCGGCGATGAGCCGTTCGCGATTTTTCTGCCTGACGAGTTCATGGTCGGATCGCCCGGCTGCATGAAGCAGATGGTCGATGCCTATGCGCACGTGGGCGGCAATGTCATTTCTGTGCTGGAAGTGCCTTGCGATCAGGTGTCGAGCTATGGCGTGATCGATCCCGGCGCGAGCGACGGGGTGATTACCGAGGTGCGCGGACTGGTCGAGAAGCCCAAGGTCGAGGATGCCCCGTCGAACCTGATCGTCTCGGGCCGCTACATTTTGCAGCCCGAAGTGATGCGCATATTGGAGGCGCAAGAGAAGGGTGCGGGCGGCGAGATTCAGCTGACCGACGCGATGGCGCGGATGATCGGGTCGCAGCCATTCAATGCGGTCACATTCGATGGCCGCCGCTTCGATTGCGGCGGGCATCTGGGTTATGTCGAGGCCAATCTCGCGATTGCGCTTGAGCGGCCCGATCTAGCGGGGCCGCTGCGCGCACGGATGCGGGCAATGCTGGGGGATTGAGTTGGCGTTGCCGCTCGGTCGGGCTATGCTGGGCGCAAAGGAGCACCTCCCATGCTGCGAACCTCCCTTATCCTCACGGCATCGCTTTCGCTGTCCGGCTGTATCGCGCGGACCGCAGTCGATATTGTCACGGCACCGGTGAAGATTGCGGGGCAGGTGGTTGATTGGTCGACAACCAGCCAAGATGAAGCCGACCGCTCGCTGGGCCGCGAAGTGCGCCGCCGTGAAGAAGCGATTGGACGGCTGGAGCGGCGTCGGATCGACGCTGCCCAACGCTGTGACGATAACTACGGCAGCGCATGCGACGAAGCCCGAGCACTTGAAAGTGAGATTGCGGCGCTTCGGGACGCGCCGAACTAAGCCGCTGCCCGCCTCAGCCGGTCGTTGATCGCGGCCCCCAACCCCTCCGTCGGGATCGGGGCAACCGCAATTCGCAACTTCTCGCTTGCCGCACCGGCATGCAGGCTATCGAACAGTCGCGCCGCCGCCTCGGTGACGTCGCCCGCTGCGCTTAACTGATAGTCTCCTGCGAATGCGCCAAATCCGATATGAAACGCATCATCGGGTGCCAAACAGCAATCCAGTATCACCGTTTTTCCCGGCGCATAATGACTGACGAGTTGCCCGGGCGAGCAGATCGCACCGCTGGCGTCATCGACCACCGGCAATCCGGTTGCCTTTGCCAGCATCTCCCGAGTCACCGGTCCATCACGCAGGATGACAACGCGGTCGCCGAACGGGCGGATAATGGTGGATTCCAAACCCGCGCTGCACGGCCCGGCATCGATTACCAGCGGCACCCGCCCATCGAGCGTCGCCAGCACATGTGCCGCCGTGGTCGGGCTGACCCTGCCGCTGGCGTTGGCCGATGGCGCTGCAAGCGGTTTACCCGTCGCCGCGATCAATCCTTGCATCGCCGGATGCGCCGGACAGCGCAGGGCGATGGTGTCGAGACCCGCCGTAGCGATGCTCGCCACCGGGTAATCGGTGCTGCGGGGCACGACGATGGTCAGCGGGCCGGGCCAGAAGGCATCGGCGAGCTGCGCAGCGACCGCATCGAACAAGCCCAGTCGCTTGGCCATCGCTTGGTCGGCGACATGAACGATCAGCGGGTTGAACGCAGGGCGGCCTTTGGCGGCATAAATGCCCGCCACCGCCGCGCCATCGGTCGCGTCGGCGGCGAGGCCATAGACCGTCTCCGTCGGCACTGCGACGCAGCCGCCTGCTGCGATGATCGTGGCAGCCGCTACTATCGCGGCCTCGCCCATCGGGAGAACGCGCGTAGCATCGCGATTTTCGATGGAAGGTGGGGTGGAGGCATTCATGGCTCGCGGCTATATGCCCGAGCGAGACCATAAGAAAGCGCCCACCCTCGACTTGTCGAGGGGTGCAGAAACCAAGGTTCAGGCCGGGGCTTCGACAGGCTCAGCCTGAGCGCGAAGATTGCTCGAGAGGAAGACCGTCATGACCTACCGTCCGCCGATCACCGAACAGCGCTTCGTTCTCGACCATGTCGTCCGCATTGCCGAACTGGCGGAACACGAAAGGTTCGCGGCGGCGACGCCCGATATGATCGATGCGATCATCGATGGTATCGGGCAGCTGGCGCAAGGCGAGTATGCCCCGCTGAACCGCGTCGGCGATCTCCACAATCCGGTTTGGAGCACGGTCGGGGTGACCATGCCTGCCGGATTCAAGGCAGCTTATACCGCCTTTGTCGAAGGCGGTTGGGGCAGCATCGACGGGCCGGAGGAGTTTGGCGGACAGGGGCTGCCGTTCAGTCTGGCCAGCACCGTCATCGAATCGCTTGGCACCGCCAATATGGGGCTGACGCTGATCAACATCCTCACCCCCGGCGCGATCCACGCGCTGATGGCCTATGGCAGCGACGCGCAGAAGGCGCTGTATCTGCCCAAGCTGGTATCGGGCGAATGGAACGGGACGATGAACCTGACCGAATCGGGCGCGGGCAGCGATGTCGGCGCGCTGCGCACCACCGCCGAGCCGCTCGGCGACGGGACCTACCGGATCAAGGGCCAGAAGATTTTCATCACCTTCGGCGAGCATGACCTGACCGACAATATTGTCCATCTGGTGCTGGCGCGGACGCCCGGCGCGCCGGAGGGGACGCGCGGGATTTCGTTGTTCATCGTGCCCAAGCTGCGCCTCGATGCGGACGGCGGTTCCACGATCGACAATGGCGTGCGCTGCCGCAGCATCGAGCACAAGCTTGGCCTGCACAATTCGCCGACCTGCGTCATGGCCTATGGTGAGGATGGCGTCGACAGCATCGGCGAGCTGATCGGCGCCGAATATGGCGGGATGCGCGCGATGTTCGTGATGATGAACAATGCGCGGCTGATGGTCGGCAATCAGGGCATCCAGATCGGCGAGCGCGCCACCCAGCACGCCATCGCCTACGCCCGCGACCGGGTGCAGTCGGCGCGGGCCAGCGCGCCGGGCGCGGGGCCGGTGGCGATCATCGAGCATCCTGACGTTCGGCGGATGCTGCTGCGGATGAAGGCGCTGACCGAGGGCGCGCGCGCTTTGGTCTATTATGCGGCGGGGCAGCTCGATCGCGGGACGCTGGGGGACAGCGCGGCGGCGATGCGCGCCGAGGTGCTGATCCCGCTGGCCAAAAGCTGGCCGACCGACATCGGCTGCGAAGTCGCCAGCATCGGCATTCAGGTGCACGGCGGCATGGGCTTTGTCGAGGAGACGGGTGCCGCGCAGCATTACCGCGACGCGCGCATCGCGCCTATCTACGAAGGCACCAACGGCATTCAGGCTGCCGATCTGGTCGGGCGCAAGCTGAGCATGGGCAATGGCGAGCCGCTGGCCCAGCTTATCGCCGATGTCCGTGCGGGGGCCGAAGGCGAGGCCGGATTGCTGGCACTTGCGGATGCCTGTGCCGAGGTGGCGGCGTGGATGCGCGATGCCGCGATCGACGACCGGCTGGCTGGCAGCAGCGATTTCCTCGGCTTGATGGCGGTGGCGGTTGCCGGGTGGCAAATGGCGGTGCAGGGCAAAGCGGCGGCAGCGGCACTGGCGGCGGGTGAGGGCGATCCAGTGTATCTGAAAGCGAAACTGGCAACTGTGCGTTTCTTCCTCGATCGTGTGGTCCCTGAGGCGTTGGGCCGCAAGGCGGGGGCGTTAGCCGGGGCCGAAGGATTGTATTCGCTGGATGCCGCGCAACTGGCGGCGTAGAGGCGGATTACGTCACGACAATATAAGCAATGCCGACCAAATTTCGTCATTGGCCTGACTATGCGGCACCAGACCATGCAGCATTGAAACGTCGGTGATGAGTTCCCGCCTTCAGCCGCAGGCTGAAGTTTATCCTGAGCGCCCGCCCTGTGGGCAGTCGAAGGGCGGGAATGACGATTGAAATAATCCGAGGACCGTCATTGACCCAATCGCTCTCCGTTGCCGTCGAACTCGACTATCGCCTCGACGCGCCAGCCGCGATCCTGCTGGCTATCGAGGCGCAGTCGGATGATGAGCAGCACGTCGAAACCGAACTGCTCACCTGCAACGGTGTTGCGCTGAAACCAGTGCCCACGGTGCGCGGCGAAACCGCACGCTACCGATGGATTTATGCGCAGGCGGGCCATCTGGCGTTGCGTTACACCGCAGACGTCAGCGTGACGCGGGCAGCCAACGACTTTGCAGCGCTGCCCGCGACGCCCTATGCGCTGCTGCCGACCGAGGTTGCACCGTGGTTGTTGTCCAGCCGCTATTGCGATCCGGTGCGCTTCGCGCGTGTGCTGGAAGACGATATGAACCTGCCGCGCGGGCTGGTCGCAGATGGATCGACCATCGCCGCGATCCGCGACTGGATCACCGGCCATCTGACTTATGAACCCGTCAGCACCGGCGACACCACCGCCACCGACACCTATGTCGAGCGCGCTGGCGTTTGCCGCGATTATGCGCATCTGATGGTGGCGCTGGCGCGTGCTGCCGGCGTGCCCGCGCGTTTCGTCTCGAGCTACGCCTGGCTGCTCGATCCGCCCGATTTTCACGCGGTCGCCGAAGTCTGGCTCGACGGGCGCTGGCATATGGTCGATGCGACGGGTCTCGCGCCGGAGCAGTCATTGATCCGCATCGCCCGCAGCCGCGATGCGATCGATGCCAGTTTCATGACGGTATTCGGCACTGCCGAGATGGTGGCGCAAAATGTGGTGGTGAGCGAGAGGTAGCGGGGCCAACCACCCCACGCGCTCACCCTGAGCTTGTCGAAGGGTATTGGGACGAGCGGTCGGGTCAAGGGCTTCGACAGGCTCAGCCTGAGCGCCATTGGGTTATCCCATCGCAAACAGCGGCAACGCCTCCGCACCATTTTCCTCTACAACCGCAAAGCCGCTCAGCGTGACGCCCATCAATCTGATCCCCAACGGCGGCGGTATCTCCGCTGCAAGCAATTCGCGCGCCACGCGCAGCAGTGTGGCATGGCTGTCCACCGGTGCATCGATTGTGCGCGACCGGGTGATCTGTCGGAAATCGGCGAATTTGAGTTTGAGCGTCACCGTCCGCGCCGGACCGTCCTCCTTGCCGCCTGCGCGCTCCCACACCGTATCGACGATGGTGGCGAGTGCCGCCATCAGCTCGTCTTCGTCCGTCAGATCTTCGTCGAAGGTTCGCTCCGCGCCCAGTGATTTGCGTTGCCGGTCCTCATGCACCGGCCGGTCATCGATGCCATGCGCCATGGCCAGCAGCCAGTCGGCGCTGGTTTTGAACTCCTTCACCAGCTCTTCTCGGGAGCAGCGCGCAAGATCGGCGACAGAGCGCAGCCCCATCGCCTCCAGCCGCCCCGAGGTCACTGGCCCGACGCCATGCAGCCGCCGCACCGATAGCGTCTGGACGAACGCCGCCTCCTGTCCCGGCGGAACCACAGTCAGGCCGTCCGGCTTGTTCTGATCCGACGCCAGCTTGGCGACCAGCTTGTTGGTCGAAACGCCGGCCGACGCTGTCAGCCCAGTCACCTCCTTGATTCGTCGCCGGACATGCTCCGCTGTCCATGTCGCGCTGCCGAAGCCGCCCTTGTCGGCGGTGACGTCGAGATAGGCTTCGTCAAGGCTGAGCGGCTGCACCGCGTCGGCAACTTCGTGAAAGATGGCGCGGATTTGTTGCGAGACAGTGCGATACACCTCGAAGCGCGGCTTAGTGAAGATCAGGTCGGGGCACATCCGCGCCGCGGTGATCGACGGCATGGCCGATCGTACGCCGAACCGCCGCGCTTCATAACTCGCTGCCGCAACCACGCCGCGCCGTTTCGATCCACCAACGGCGACCGGCTTGCCGCGCAGCGCCGGATTGTCGCGCTGCTCGACCGACGCATAAAATGCATCCATATCGACATGGATGATCTTGCGGACCGGCAGGGCGGGCGTCGCGGACATGATGCGATGTTGCTACCATGTTCCGCGCTGCCCGCCAAGGGCGACGGCGTTCAGAGCGAATCGACGATCGCTTTGCCCAACGCAGCGGCCAGCGCATTGCGCACCGCCTGCGCATTGCCGCCGTTCAGGACCGCATCGACATCGGCATGATCGATGAACTCCATCTCCAGCAGACACGCCTTGCACTGACTGCTGATCGTGCCGAGTTGCGCATCGCGCAGCACCGCGAGTCCCGCCATTTTTACCCCCTGTGGCGGCGTCCACGCCTCCCCCGATGCCGTTTTTGTGTAGACGGCATTGCGATATCGCGCCCCGGCGTCGAATTTCTTCAGCGTTTCGACAAAGGCAGTGACCATGGCCGACGCGAAAGCGGCGTCGGCGTCGACATTGATGTTGCGCAGGCCGGAGGACGGAATGCCCGGCCCCTCGTGCGTCGTGCTCTTTCCCGCCGATACGGTGACGACTGCATCGCGATATTTACGCCCGATATAGGCCTCGCTGCCGCGCACCTTGCGTGCCGGGTTGCCGGGAAATCCGTTGCAATGCAGGCTCAGGAACAGGTCTGCGTCATGTTTGGCGGCAAAGGCAGCGCGATCGTCGAGGCCGATATTGCTATCGTCCTGGCGGGTCAACACCACCTCCACCATTTTGCCCTCGCTCACCGCATAAGCCTTGGCAGTGCCGTGCAGCAGCGAAAAGCGGATGCGCCGCGCGATGTCGAGGGTGATTGACTTTTCGGCAATGCCGGACACCGATGTCGCATTGTTCGGCGAACTGCTGCCGACCTTGGCTGTCCCGCCATGCCCCGGATCGATAATCACCACCGCCATAGTTTAGCTCCCCCTGCGCTTCATGGAGGACATAAGCCATGGCAGGCCGTATCGCCTGTGAGGGTCGTCACGGCTGTGCCGCTTTCGCCTGGAGCAACTTGACGCACCCGCCCCACACCGCCTATCTGCACGGGCCTTGGACATGCGGGTATAGCATAGTGGTAATGCACTAGCCTTCCAAGCTAGCTAGGCGGGTTCGATTCCCGCTACCCGCTCCAAGTTCCCGTTCAGCCTCGTTCATTCACGACTGGACAATTCCCCAAGAACCACGGCCAGCCGTAGCGAATATCTGCTGTCATTGCTGAACGGGTCGGTCGGTCGGCTGGCGATCAATGAAATCGAGCCTGCGGACATATTGGCAGCCGTGCATAAGATCGAGGCCGAGGGCAATCTGGAGAGCGCGCGGCGCATTCTGCAACTGGCCAGCTCGGTATTTCGCTATGCCGTTGCCACGGCGCGGCTGGCATCGGACCCGACGCGCGATTTGCGCGGGGCACTGACTGCGCCGACCGTGACGCATTACGGGGCAGTCACCGACGTGGCGCGGGTCGGTGAACTGTTGCGTGCGATAGACGGCTATGAGGGGCAGGGCTTCACCAAATTGGCGATGCAGCTATCCCCCCATGTCTTTGTCCGGCCCGGCGAACTGCGCCATGCCGAGTGGAGCGAAATCGATCTAGACGGGGCGCTTTGGACTATCCCCGCCGAGAAAATGAAAATGTGCAAGGCGCACCATGTCCCCCTGTCCAGCCAAGCGGTGGCGCTGTTGCGCGATCTGCATTCGGTGACGGGGCCGACCGGCTATGTCTTTCCGTCGATCCGCACCCGCGTCCGGCCAACGAGTGAAAACATCATCAACGCGGGATTGCGGCGGCTGGGTTATTCCAGCGATGAAATGACCGCGCACGGCTTTCGCGCCATGGCTTCTATGCTGCTGAACGAAAGCGGCAAATGGCATCCCGACGCAATCGAGCGGGCGCTGGCCCATGCCGATAGTGATAAAGTGCGCTCTGCCTATCATCGAGGCGCGCACTGGCAGGAACGGGTGAAAATGGCCCAATGGTGGAGCGACTATCTGGACCAGTTACGCAAGGGGGCGGACATCGTGCCGTTTCCCGAATCTAGGGCGTCCTGACTGCGCTGCCATTGCTCGCGAGGCGGCAGCCAATGACACTATTGCAGACATCCACCTTGCGACCCCTAATCGGCAGTTAGGGGGCCGTCAGCGGACTGTCCGGTATTGCCCTGCCAACCAGTACGTTCGATCATCTCGTGAAGGCTCGCCCCTCCTCGCGCTGGAGCAGCGCCAGTAGGGCTGCGCCCTTGCTGTTGGCGCGCAGTGGATTGAGTTGAACCGTGGTGTCTGGCTCATCAGCCTCCAGCGTTGCGTCCTGGGTGACGATGGCGTCACCAGCAGGCTCTGTGGTTGCGGGAATGATCGCCGAGGCGGCCTTGCGGACCATGCTCATATGGTGGGCTCCTTCGTGGGAGCCGAGGCACCATGCCTGCTCCCACCACTCACAGCCCCGTCGACCGCATCGTCAGGGCAACCGCGACTCGATCAAGCGCGGCAACATGCCGACCAATGCTTGCTGTGTGGGTTAAGTCAAATGCGACTGCTATTCCGCCAGGTGCAATCTGCAGTGCATAAATCCGGTGCTTCTGACGCATTCTGTCACGCGAATTAGAGAAAATTATCTAATTTCACTCCAAGAAGGACAACCGTCAACAGTGGGTGTCATGACAGCATGTAGTCGTTACTTGGGTTAGAGCAAGGAGCGTTGATGGTTATTGTTTGCATGGCGGGTCACGTTCGAGCGTTGCGCTGACAGTGATAAATTTAGTTGGCGTATATAGTTAGCTTGTGCGGACGGCATCGCCCTCGAAATTCAGCCGCGTCGTTAGCAATGCACGAAACATGTTATACCCCCCGGTCCCCGGATGGAATGCATGGAAAAACAGCTGGGGTTGGTTGTCGAGCCCGGGAGCCACCGACGCATGCCCCGGTGCCCACCACGTCGGGGTGGATTTCAGCAAAGGCTCGCCCTGCTTGACATAGGGGCCGAGCGGATGATCGGCGACCGCTACGCCGATGCCATAGGCCGGTGTCCCGAAGTCGTTCCCGGCATAGAACATCCAGTAGCGGCCATTCTGCAGCGTCACCCACGGCCCTTCGATCAGATGGCCTTCCCAGTCGAGATCGTTGGTCAGGACGAGTTGATCCTGCCCGATCAGTTCGCCGGTATCGGAAAGACGCTGGGCATGGATCGGAGTGCTCATGGCGTCGACGATTAGCTGGGCTTCGGGCACACCTGACAGGACAGCGCGGGCGCGTTCCCAATTGTCGAGCACCACCTCGATCAGCGGCTGCATCCAGAAAAACCGCTCCATCGGGCGCCGCGTGTTCGCCCACGGCTGAATTGCCGCGACGAAGGCAGCGGTGTTGCAATCGGCTTCGTCGTCGCAGATCGCTGCGATCAGATCGGGGCGGCGTCGCAGCAATCCGGCGAGCGGGCGGGGCCAGATGCCGTTAGTGTCGCGTTTCCAGAAGATATAGCGGTCGCCATTGGCATCGATGAAAATGTGCGAATCGATGACGCCGCCACTGAGCGGGGCCTGTGATAGATCGTCAGGCAGGCCGGTGGTGTTGATCGCATAGCTGTCGATCAGCGGTCGACCCAGATCGACCCAGGGACCAAATGGCGTCGGCGCTTTTGCCAGACCGATTGCGAGGGCGTTCGACTGCTGTCGAGCGGTATAGACCAGCCAATATTCATCGCCGACTTTTGCCATCTCGGGCGCCCAGAAATCGCCGACCTTACGGCCATGCGCGGTCCATTCGGGAGCACTGCCAACGGGAAAGACAAATGCTTCGTGCGTCCAATTCTCGAGATCGCGGCTATGCAGGATGGGAAAAGCATCGGGCGCGTCGTTCGATGTAGCGACAAGGATATAGCCGTCGTCGGTCTTGAGCACCGCCGGATCGCCGTAGCCAGCGGTGGTGCGGTCACAAAGATTATCGACGATCAGCGGTTTCCAGCCGCACGAATGACTGTCGTCGCCAACTGGTCCATCATAGCCGCGCGGAGGACGCGTGCCGAAATCTGCGGCGAGATATGAGAAGAAGCCGATGTGATCGTCATGCTCGTTGCCGTTAACGAGATAATCTCGGGTCGTCCCATTCGACGACACGGTGACGCGGGTCGCCGTACCTTCGGTGCGGGCATCGACTTCGAAACTGCGAATCATGGTCATGGCGCAGCCGCATAACCGTCTCGCCAAGCCGGTGAAAGCCGATTATGTCATATTTGTAAGATAAATGGGGAACTGCGGCGACAGGGGCCTGATATGACTAAAGTTGAATATGAACCTGCCGACATATTGCGCGGGCTATATGGCGACGGCATCATCGCGCTGGCGGGCGCCTTCGACGTGGCGATGATCGACAATCTGCGCGCCGATATGGCGCGGTTGTTCGCCGAAGCGCGGGCCATTCCGGGAGGCGCCCTGCCGCGCGGCCCCGAACGCTGGTATGTCGAAATCCAGCCCGAGCGTATCGCGGCGTTTGTGCCGATCGTCACCCATCCATGGTTCGTCGCGGTGTGCCGCGCTGTGCTCGGTCCGGACCATTGCATCGTCGAGGTCGGCTTCGACATCCCCTTCCCCGGTGCCGCCGATCAGCCATGGCACCGCGATTTCGCCATGCCCGACGCCACGCGTCTGGGTCGGCGGTTGAACTCGCTGGCGTTCAATCTGACCGGTGTCGATACGACCGCCGAGATGGGTCCGTTCGAGATCGCGCCCGGAACCCAATGGGACGAGATCGACGAATGTCCGCGCGGCATGTTTCCGGCACCCGAGCGGTGGGGTCGCTACCAGACACGCCGGGTCGCCAAGCTGCCGAAGCGTGGCGACATCTCGGTACGCTCGGCGCTCACCATCCATCGCGGCACTGCCAATCGATCGTCGCAGGCGCGCCCGGTGCTGGTGATCGGGGTCGATGCGCCCGATGCCACAAACGCCGCGCATCACGATCTGCAACTGACGAAGGCTTATGCCGCCTCGCTGCCGGTAGGGCTCGTCGATCGACTGGCTTGCCGCATCGTCGACCAGCTGGAGCCGGTGATCCAGCATCACATTATCGATGGATTGCTGCAACCGGCATATTAACCGATGTTGACGCAGCGACGCCGTTGAGCAATAATATGATAAATAATATAAGAGAGAGCATTGACCAGCCTCACGCTTAGCGACGTCAGCAAGTCTTTCGGTGCAACGCGCGTCCTCGACGCGGTTTCGTTGATGGTCGAGGCGCGCGAATTCATCGCCTTTCTGGGGCCGTCGGGCAGCGGCAAATCGACGCTGCTGCGGATCATCGCCGGGCTCGAAACCGCCGACAGCGGCGAAGTGATGCTCGATGGGCGCAGGATCGATCAGTTGCCCCCCGGCGACCGCGATGTCGCCATGGTTTTCCAGCATTATGCGCTGTACCCGCACATGACCGTGGCGGAGAATATGGCGTTCGGTTTGCGCAATGGCGGGATGGCGCGCAGCGAAATCGCCGCGCGGATCGAACAGGCGGCGACGGTGCTTGAGATCGCTCCCTTGCTCGAGCGCAAGCCGGGGCAGCTTTCCGGGGGGCAGCGCCAGCGCGTCGCGATCGGCCGGGCGATCGTAAAGCAACCCAAGTTGTTCCTGCTCGACGAACCGCTGTCGAACCTCGATGCGGCGCTGCGCAACCGCACACGGCTTGAGCTCGCGCAAATGCGCAGCCGTGTCGATGCCAGCATCATCATGGTCACCCATGATCAGGCCGAGGCGATGACGCTGGCCGACCGGATGGTGGTGATGAACGATTGCCGCATCCAGCAGATCGGCCGTCCGATGGATATCTATGCCCGGCCCGCAAATGTCTGGGTGGCGCGTTTCGTCGGGTCGCCGGCGATGACGGTTGCGCCGGTCGAGCTGATCGCCAGCGACAGCGAATTCGCCCGCGTGCGCATGGCGTGCGGCGCCGAAATCACGACACAGGTTCCCGCTGCCCCGCTGCAATCGGGCAAGATCGAGATCGGCCTTCGCGCCGGCGCGGTCCGGGCGACTGCGCTGGGTCAGGGAACGATCGATGCCGATGTCGGGCTCGTCGAGCGGCTCGGAGATCGAACGCTGATCTTTGCCGAACTGGAAGGCGGCCAGGAAATCGTTGCCGAGGACATCGGCACGAGCAGCGTCCGCATGGGCGACCGCATCGGGCTCGCCATCGACGGCGCAGCGGCGCATCTGTTTTCCGCCGACGGGACAGGCCACCATCCGGTCGAAACGCGATGAAACGCCCCGGAGCCGAGCGGCTCGGCGGTTACGCGTTCATTGCGCCGTTCCTGCTGCTGTACATCGCGATCATGATCATCCCGCTGGTGATGGGGATCGGTCTCAGCTTCCATCGCGCCGACCTGTTCGGCGCGCGGCAGTTCGTCGGTCTGGAAAATTACGGTCGGCTGATGGTCGACCCGGTGTTCCATCAATCGCTGTTCAACACCTTCACGCTGGCCGCGATGATCGTGCCACCGCTGACGATACTGGCGCTGCTGCTCGCGCTGGCGCTCAACCGCGCGACGCGCGGCGCGGCGATTTTCCGCGGCGTCTTCTTTTCCTCGTCGGTGCTGTCGGTGACGATCGTGACATTGATCTGGCGGTTCATCCTCACGCCCGACGCCGGTCTGGTCGCGGAGATGCGGCAGATGCTCGGTTATGAACCGATTGCCTTTCTCAGCAGCCCCGAACTCGCTTTGCCCTCGCTGGCGATGGCGACGATCTGGTGGTCGCTCGGCTTCCCGATCATGCTGATCCTCGCCGGATTGCAGCAAATCCCCGCCGATGTGTACGAAGCTGCGGCACTCGATCGCGCCAGCCGCTGGACGACATTCTGGAAGATCACGCTGCCCGCATTGCGACGGACGTTGATCCTCGTCGTCATGCTCCAGACCGCGGCGCAGTTGCAGATTTTCGGGCAGGCGCAGCTGCTTACCGGCGGTGGTCCCGGAGGCGCGTCGCGTCCCGTCGTGCTCTATATTTTCGAGGTGGCCTTCGGTCGCTGGGAACTGGGCTATGCGACCGCGATGGCGGAGATCTTGTTCCTGCTGATCCTTTTGATTACCGGCCTGCAATATTGGCTGGTCCAGCGGCAGGATAACGAACGATGAGCGCGACCGCCGCCCGCGACCGCATGTCGGCACCGGTTATCGTGCTGCTGCTGATCGGCGCCGCGATCATGCTCGCGCCGCTGCTGTGGACGGTGCTGCTGTCGCTCAAGAGCAACGCCGAGTTGATGCGCGATGCCGGCACCGCGTTCGGCGGTCCCTATACCTTCGAAAACTATCGCGCGATCTTTGCCGGTGCGTCGACTACAGGCTGGCTGATCAACAGCCTGATCGTGTCGCTGGGCACGACTGTCGGCGTGTTGATCCTGTGCAGTCTGGCCGGTTATGCCTTCGCCCGGCTCGAGTTCCCGTTCCGCCGCAGCTTGTTCGCGCTGATCTTGCTCGGTCTGGCGATCCCCGAGCAGGCAGTGATCCTGCCGCGTCACCAATTGTTCGCGCTGTTCGGTCTGCACAACAGCTACACCGGGCTGATCCTTCCAGGATTGGTCGGGCCGTTCGGCGTGTTCTTCATGACACAATATTTCAAGGCTATCCCGCGCGAGCTCGATGAAGCTGCGGCGCTCGACGGTGCCAGCCGGTTGCGGATTTTCTGGAGTGTGCTGCTGCCGCTGACGCTGCCGGCGCAGGCAACACTGGGTGTGTTCACTTTTCTCGGTTCGTGGAACGATTATTGGTGGCCGCTGATTTCCGCGACGACCAGCGATCGCTTTACGCTGACCGTCGGCCTCGCTTCAGCGCAGATGAACTACGCACAAACCAGCGGTCTCGGCTTTCTCATGGCGCAGGCGGTGTTCGCATCTTTGCCGATATTGATCGTCTATATTCTGTTCCAGAAACAGATTGTCCGCGCAATGGCCGGGGCGGCAGTTCGATGAGGCGCGCGGCTTTGGTGTTTGTCGCGATGCTGGCGCTGGCGGGCTGCGAACGCCCATCAAATGAACAGGAAATAGTCGTCCAACGCTTTTTCGGTGAATGCGGGGCGGTCTATGGTGAGAGTGTCGACGTTGCTGCGGCGGACACAGAATGCGGCATCTTGACAACGTTGCTCAACAAGTTCGAGGCGGAAAACCCCGACGTCCGGGTAAAGATCAATATCGTCGCCTGGCCCGGCTATCCGCAGCTCGCCGCACAGATCGCAGCCGGCGATCCGCCCGATCTTGTCACCATGCATCAGTCGGTCATTTCCGACTATCAGGGTCGCGGTCTGCTCGAGCCGATGGATGGGCTGCTGCGCGATGCCGCCCTGAGCAGTGCGAGTTTTACCGCTGCCGGACAGCGCGGCGTGGTCAAAGCGGGCCGGTACTATGGGCTGCCATGGGACACCATCGGTCGGCTGTGGCACATCAACACCGACCTGATGGCGCAGGCCGGGCTGATGGACGGCGACCGCCCGATCCTGCCGCGATCGCCAGCCGAGCTACTTGCCCACGCGAGACAATTCCGCGCCGCAACCGGCAAGCCCTATCTCATCCAGGCACAGGTCAGCGCGCCCGATTTCCATGTTGCCAATCTCTACACCTATCTGCTGGCGCAAGGCGACACGATCTTTCCCGATGCCCGACACATTCGGCTCAACACGCCGCAAGCCCGGCGGATCATCACCCTGTTCCGTCAGCTCAATGCCGAAGGGCTGACGACCCGCAACCAGGACTTCCCCGCCGCCACGGCAGCGTTCACGCGCGGTGAAGGCGGGATTTTCCCGACGGGTACCTGGATGATCGGACCATATGACAAGGAGGCCACGACGGCTGGCCAACCGCTATCGGGCCATTATGCGGTCGCACCCTTCCCGCGCCTGTGGGGAGAGGATGTCGCTTTCGTCGATGGCCACGCGTGGGTGGTGCCCCGTCATCCACGCTCGCATCAAGAACGCAGTGCAATCGCCCGGCTCATCCGCTTTCTGGCCGCGCACAATTATGACTGGGCTCGCACCGGGCAGCTGCCGTCGATAGCCTCGGTGTTGTCCGAACCGCGCTTTGCCGCTCTCCCCCATCGCCGCGACATCGCGCAAATGGCGAATACCGGCCAGCAGTTGCCCGATTATGTCGAACGACAGGGCGCTATCCAAGGGTTGATAGGAGAAGAGCTCGAGGCAGCGGTAGCGGGCAACAAACCCGTTGACCGGGCGCTCGCCGACGCCGAGCGACGGGTCAACGAGCTACTGGCCCAAATGATGTAGCTGGAAAGGAAGGGCATATCTCGACAGGGGCATGAATATACGGTTCGGGGGCCTCAGCCAATAGAGGCCAACCACCAAAACCGATCGACAACTGCAAACCATTTTTAGAGCGGGGGCTTGAAGATGACACGACTGGTAAGAGATTATATCGAAATCGGCGCAAGCCACACTCTGGGCGCGCTGGTGGAACGGCTGACCGCGCTGCGCGCCGAATTGCCCGACGACAGCGAAGTGCTGCTGCGCGGCGATGACCTGTTTGGACGGCGGATCAGCGTCGCCTATCTGCGACCGCTCACCGCCGAAGAAGCGGCCTGCGAGGCGCGCCATGCGCATGCCGGACAAGACCAGCTTCGCGACGCAGCCTAGTCGTTGAAGCGTCGGATGTGGCGGGCTGCTTCTTCCTGGCGCTCGCGGGCATAGCCCCGGTCATGGTCGCCAAGTGGCACCAGCGGGACGGTCAGGCAGTGGCTTGATGCCGGGAGTATCTCTCGCCAGTCGGCGATGAGTTTCTTGTAGGCCAGGCCGACGGCACGGACATTGCGGTCAAGGTCGAACAGTCCGACCGGATGGACGCGGTTGTTGCGTTCACGCAGTGCGGTGTCCCAGTCCATCTGGTCAGTCAGCGAATACCAGGTGAAGCCCACCGTCGGTATGCCGACGTTGCGGATGCGCAGGACATTCGCCCATTCCTTCCACAACCACTGCACTGCCTCGTCGCCATTCGGCCCTTCGCGCATGTTGGTCTCGGTGTGCATCACCGGCAGCGCATAGCGGTCGAAATATTGCCGGGTAATCTCCGAGTATCCAAAAATCTCTCCGGATGCTGTGGTATGGCCATCGGCAAACACGCGGTGCTCGTTGGTATAATAATAATCGTTGCCAAGGATGCAGTGCTGCTTGAGCCGGTGCGTCAGGAACCATTCATATTCCTCGCGGGTCATCCCGTTATCGAGCAGATATTGATACATGTCGGAATCGACACGGCGGCCGTAATTCAGGTCGAGCGACAGAAACCGCCACTGGTTGCGCGCTTCGGCGAGACCGATCGCCGCCGGACAGTCGGCATGAAAATATTCGGAACTTTCGCTCTGGACGAAAATGGCATCGGGGCGGTGCTTGAGGATCTCGATCATCGCCATGACATTGGCTTTGACGATATGTTTGAGCGCGGTGACAAAACTGCGATCGGTGGTCAGTTGCTCGTTCCACCAGCCATATTTGGCCGAGAAGACGGCGCAGATGAACATCTCGTTGATCGGCGTGTAGAGCTGCACCCACGGGTAGCGTTCCGCAAACGCGCCGGCATAGGCCGCGAACAGCTGCGGGAAGTCCGGATTCTGGAAATTGCCGATCCAGTCGGGCACGCCGAAATGGCACAGATCGACGATCGGCGTGATATCGCGGCGTCTGAGCTCCGCGAAGGTGATATCGGTGAATTCCCAGTCGAACTTGCGCGGGCCGAGATAGGTGCGGTGGATCGGCGGCCCGTAGCGCAGATAGTTGATCCCGACTTCCTGAACGCAGTCGAAGTCCTCCCGCCACCGGTTGTAATGGTCGCACACTTCCATCTGGTCGACCCGCGTGCGGCCATTGTCGATCGTCGGGATGCTGTTCTCGATCCCGGTCGCGAACATGAAGTTGGCGATGGTACAGCCTCCTTGCGGTCATTGATTGCCCCGCTCCTGCCCGCAAAGGTTAGAGCATGAAAGGGGATAAACACGCGCGCCCTCATTGGTTGCATCGAACGGCGTGCGGATACGACCGATAGCCTCGAGCGTAAAAAGGGAAACAGGCACGTCGCATTCCTCGGACTTATCTTTTAAAAGGCGCTTATGCGTTGGTTGGATGGCTTCATTGCGGTCGATTGGGGGACGACGAACCGTCGCGCTTATCTGATCGATGCGGCGGGCGAATGCGCTCGGGAATTCGAAGACGGAAAAGGCATATTGTCCGTTCCCAACGGCGGGTTCGAAGCGGCAATTGCAGAAATCCGCAGCCAATTGGGCGACAAGCCCCTGCTGCTGGCGGGAATGGTCGGCTCCAACCGCGGATGGAAGGAAGCCCCCTATGTGGCTTCCCCGGCGGGTCTCGAGCAACTGGCGGAAGGGATCGTCTGGGTCGAGGAGCGGGCGGGCATCGTTCCCGGCGTAAGTTTCCTCAGCGACGAGCGGGCCGATGTCATGCGCGGCGAAGAGGTTCAGGTGCTGGGCGCCGTCGCGGCCGGTCTCATCCCCGCCGACTGCATTGTCTGCCATCCGGGAACGCACAATAAGTGGGTGACCGTAGAGCACGGCCGAATCACGGCGTTCCGCACCGTGATGACGGGAGAATTGTTCAATCTCCTGAGGAACCACAGTATATTGGCCGACCTTCTCCAGCGTGATGTGCTTCCCGACGCGGCGTTCCTGGAGGGTGCTCGTCACGGCCTGTCGAAGGAAGATCTGCAGTCCGAACTCTTCTCCGTGCGCGCCCGCATTCTGCTTGGACGCGGATCACCGGATGATGCGGCGTCGTACGTTAGCGGCTTGCTGATTGGCGGCGATGTTCGCATCGGGCTTGGCAGCGCGAGCCCCGGCCCGTTGGTGATCATGGCGCGTCCGGAACTCACGCGGCTGTTCGCCGCCGCTTTGAGCGAAGCGGGCCGTGACGCCGTCGAACTCGACGGCGAGCGTACGTTTCTTGCCGGCATCCGCCGGATTGCGGAGTTGATTTGAAGTGACCCCCATCGAGCGCTTCCACGAATATTTGGCCCAATGTCCGCTCGTCGCGATCATTCGCGGAGTGACCCCGTCCGACTCGGCCGACATCGGCCAGGCGATCCTTGATGCAGGAATCCGGATCATCGAAGTGCCACTCAATTCGCCCGATCCGATGCGAAGCATCGAAATGCTTTCGCAAAAACTCGGCGATCGGGCGCTGATCGGGGCGGGGACGGTCCTCAACCCGATACAGGTGCAGCAAGTGAAAGACGCTGGCGGGGCGCTCGTCGTCTCGCCGAATACCGACCCGGAAGTGATCCGCGCGTCGAAGTCGGCGGGCCTCGCTTCCTGTCCCGGTTATTTCACGCCGTCCGAAGCCTTCGCCGCGCTCGATGCCGGTGCGGACGGGCTGAAGCTATTTCCGGCGGAGGGCGTCAGCCCGGCGGTCGTGAAGGCGCAGCGCGCGGTCCTTCCAAGGCAAGTCCCGCTGCTGGTCGTGGGTGGAATATCCCCGACCAATATGCAGCCCTGGCTGGAGGCGGGCGCAACCGGTTTCGGGCTGGGTTCCGGCCTTTACAGACCCGGTCAATCGGCCGCCGAAACTTCCGAAAAAGCGCGTGCTTATGTTGAAGGAGTGAAGGGCTGATGCAGCCGCTGAGGATTGCGATCATCGGTTTCGGCAAGATTGCCGGCGACCAGCACGTTCCGGCGATCGCGGCCAATCCGCGCTTCGAGCTTGCCGCGACGTCCAGTCGCACGGGTAGCGGACCCGAGCCGAGCTTCACCGACTGGCGCGAATTGTTGCGCTCTGTGCCGAACCTCGATGCGGTCGCAATCACCACACCGCCGTCGGTTCGCTACGAGATTGCGCGTGAATGCCTGCAGGCGGGGCTGCACTGCATGCTCGAAAAGCCGCCCAGCGTCGGGCTTAGCGAAATCCACGATCTCGCCTGCCTCGCCGAGGCCAAGGGCGTGACCCTGCAAACGACGTGGCATTCGCAGCACAACCCGGCGGTCACCGCCGCCGCTCAATCCCTCGCCGGCAAGCGCATCGCAAGCATGAGCGTCCGCTGGCAGGAGGATGTCCACAAATGGCATCCCGGTCAGCATTGGATCTTCGAGCCGGGCGGATTCGGCGTATTCGATCCCGGCATCAATGCCTTTTCGATCCTGACGCGGATCGTCCCGGGGCCCTTATTCGTCAAATCCGCCGACC
>JAYSZB010000032.1:0-14083 GCA_043727035.1 Sphingomonas sp.
GCTGCGCTCGCGACCCCTCCGACCCCTGCGGGGCCACCTCCCCGTTCCGGGGAGGTTCTTGATACACCCGCCTCACGCCGTCCACCCCGGAAACCGCGCCTGCCATCCGGCCTCTTGCTTGGCGATATGCGCCGCGCACGCCGCCTTCGCCATGTCGCGCACCCGCGCCATATAGCCGGCGCGTTCCTGCACAGAGATCACCCCGCGCGCCTGCAACAGGTTGAACACATGGCTGGCCTTGATCGCCTGTTCATAGGCCGGGATCGGCAACGCGGCGGCGAGCGAATTTTCGCATTCTGACGCATGTTTGCGGAACTGGTCGAACAGGGTCTCGGTGTCCGCCACCTCGAAATTCCACGCCGACATCTGCCGCTCGTTATCGAGGAACACGTCGCCATAGCTCACCTGCGGCATCCCCGGCTTGGGCGTGTTGAACGCCAGATCGTAGATGCTGTCCTTGTTCTGGATATACATCGCCAGCCGTTCGAGCCCGTAGGTCAGCTCGCCCGCCACCGGCTTGCAATCATAACCGCCCATCTGCTGGAAATAGGTGAATTGCGTCACCTCCATGCCGTCGCACCACACTTCCCAGCCCAGCCCCCACGCGCCGAGCGTCGGGCTTTCCCAGTCGTCCTCGACAAAGCGGATGTCGTGCAGCAGCGGATCGATGCCGATCGCGTCGAGGCTGCCGAGATACAGCTCCTGCAAGTCCGGCGGGCTGGGTTTCAGGATGACCTGATATTGGTAATAATGCTGGAGCCGGTTGGGGTTTTCGCCATAGCGCCCGTCGGTCGGGCGGCGGCACGGCTGGACGAAGGCGGCGTTCCACGGATCGGGGCCGAGCGCGCGCAGCGTCGTCGCGGTGTGAAACGTCCCCGCGCCCATCTCCATGTCATAGGGCTGGAGGATGACACAGCCCTGCTTGCCCCAATAATCATGGAGGTTAAGGATCAGGTCCTGAAAACTGAGCGGCGCATCTGCGGCCACGCTTTTCCCCTTGAGCCTCATGCATTCGCATGCGCGAAATCGTTGCGCGAGCCTTTGGCGAAGCGGGCGCAAGGGGTCAAGCATAGGTGCCAATCGAGGCAAATTTCGATGATGCCGCTGATGACAGCATTGATTGACCTGGGCAAATTCCCCACCTGACGTTTCGCTCTCCCGCTCTCCTTTCCCGAAGGACCGACTGCTATGACCACCCGCAACTATCTCGCCCGCCTTTGCGCAGGTGCCGCGCTGTTCCTTACCCCGTCCGCTTTGGCGCAGGAGGCTGCGCCCGCCCCAGCCGCCGCGACTCCCGCCCCCGTTGCTGTCGAAATCACCGATGCCGATCCCGCACTTTGGGTGGTGCGCGACGCCGACACCACCATCTATCTGTTCGGCACCGTCCACGTCCTCAAACCCGGACTGACCTGGTTCGACGAGGCGGTGAAGGCCGCGTTCGATGCCTCCGACGAGCTGAAGATCGAAGTCGAATTGCCGGAGGATACCTCAGGACTGGCGGCGGCATTCGGCGCAGCGGGCACCTATCCGGCGGGCACGACATTGACCTCTCGACTGAGCGAGGAGCAGCGCGCTGTTTACGCAGCAGCACTGCAGCGGTTGAGCATCCCGCCGACGGCGCTCGATGCCTATGAACCCTGGCTTGTCACGCTCCAGCTTTCACTCGGCGTTTACACGGCAATGGGTTTCGCCCCCGGCAGCGGCGCCGAAGCGGTGCTGACCGCTGCGGCCAACGCAGCGAACAAGCCGGTCAGCGCCTTCGAAACCGCCGAACAACAGCTCGGCTTTCTCGATTCGACACCCGAAAGCGAGCAGATCGCAGGGCTGCTCGCTTTCTTCGAGAAAACCGACGAAATGCGCCAGTTCATCGACAGGCTGGTCGGCAGCTGGGCCGAAGGCCGACCCGACGTCACCGGATCGATCGTCAACGCGGAGATGACGCAGAGTCCCGAGACGCTGCGCATCCTGTTCACCGACCGCAACCGCCGCTGGGCCGACAGCATCGCTGCGCGCATGGACCAGCCCGGCACGGTCTTCGTCGCGGTCGGCGCTGGGCATCTGGCGGGCACCGGCAGCGTCCGGGATTTCCTCGCCGAACGCGGGCTGACGGTGGAGCGGGTGGCCTATTGAGCGGCAGTCCCGCACCGTCCGCGCTCAGGCTGGGCCTGTCGAAGCCCCGGCTCCCTGCACCCTTCGGCAAGCTCAGGGTGAGCGCGGGTGTGCGCCCTGTCCTAGGCGGGTGCATAGCCATTCGTTAACGCCAACCCCCTACCCTTGTCTCCGCCATCCCCCGGCGGAGACGAGACATGATCCTCCCCCCTTTCCTCACCCGCATCGCCGCGCTGCTGCTGCTCGCCGTCACCACCCCCGCGACAGCGCAGAGCGCAGGCACCGGGCTTGGCCCCAATCCTGCCGATCCGGCGCTGTGGGTGGTCAAGGACGAGGACACGACCATCTATCTGTTCGGCAGCGTGCACGTGCTGCGCCCCGGCTATAGCTGGTTCGACGGGCGTGTGCGGCAGGCGTTCGACGAATCGGAAGAGCTGGTCACCGAAATCCTCGAACGCGATTTCGATCAGGCCATGCCGCTGTTCATCCAGCGGGCGATCAGTGACGATGGCATGATGCTCAGCGACCGGCTCGATGCCGATCAACTTGCGCGATACCGCCGGGCGATGGCGCGGATCGGACTGCCCGCGCGCGCCTTCGACCGGGTCAACCCATGGGTGCCCGCGTTCATGATGATGGCCGGCTGCACATGCGATGGCGCAAGCGGCGCGCACGGCGTCGAGTCCGTTCTCAACCGCGCCGCGCGGCAGCGGCGGATGGCGGTCAGTGCGCTCGAAAATCTCGACCAGCAGCTCGGCTTCTTCGACAATCTGCGCAAAGACTCGCAAATCGCGCTGCTGATGGAGATGGTAGACGCGATCAACGACACCCGTCCGGTCAGCGCCGCCGAGGCCCGCGCCGAAACTCAGCGGCTCGACGCGATGTGGGCATCGGCCGACGTCGAGGCGATGAACGCCGTGGGCGCCGAAGCCTTTGCCGAGGTGCCCGAGTTGCGCGAATTCCTGCTGCCGTTCCGCAACAATAACTGGGCGCAATGGATCAAGCTCAGGCTCGACGAACCCGGTGGCAAATTCTTCGTCGCCGTCGGCGCGCTGCATCTGCACGGACCGGACAGTGTGCAGGCGCAACTGGCGAGCATGGGCATCACGGCGGAGCGGGTGGCCTATTGACCCGCGCGGCGCTATTCCCGCGCCATGCGCAGCCCGATCCTTGCCTGCACCATTGCGTTGCTGCTCGCCGGGTGCAGCGCCCCGCCAGCGCTGGTCGAAGGCCCCGCCCGCCCCGCGCTGTGGGTGATCGCGGATGACGACACGCGCATCGTATTGCTCGGCAGCGTCCACCAACTGCCGCCCGATCTCGACTGGATGGACGGGCGGCTGACGCCCGAACTCGCCGCCGCCCGTGAACTGATCCTCGAACTCGCTCCGGACGAGCTGGTCAAAGCCCCCGCGCTGTTCGCCGCGACATCGTCCAACGAACCCGTCCCCTCGCTCGACCGCCGCTTTGGCCAAGCAACCGCCGAGCGCATCCGCGATTACGCTCGCGACGCCGGCATCGACGAAAAGGATGCCGAGCGGATGGAAAGCTGGGCATTGGCATTGGCTATCGGTCGCGTGCTTGCTGCCGATGCCGGGCTGTCCGCTGACAATGGTGTGGAAACGCGCGTCACAGCGGCGTTCGCAGGCCGCCCGATAGCCGGTTTCGAAACCGCCGCCGCGCAACTCGCCCTGTTCGACGATCTGCCCGATGCGGCGCAGAACGCGATGGTCGCCAGCGCCATCGCCAACGCCGCCACGTCCCACGAGCGCACCCGCCGCCTGCTCACCGCATGGGCACGCGGCGATACCGCCGCTCTCGTCGATGCTGCCAACGAAGCCATGGCCGACACCCCCGCGCTGATCGAACCCGTCATCCACGCCCGCAATCGCGTCTGGGCGGATGCGCTGGCGGAGCGGATGGACCAGCCGGGCGATGTCTTCGTCGCGGTCGGCGCAGGCCATCTCGTCGGCGACGGCTCGCTGATCGAGGAATTGCAAGCGCGCGGGTTCACGGCTCGGCGCTTGCAGTAAAAGGGTTCGCGCCAAATCGCAAAGAGGCCAAGAGCGCAATGCCCTGCCGCAAAGCGGCTATGCTCCACCTCAATTGATCTTGTCCCCATCTGGTGGAGAAAAACGGCTTCGCCAAAAGAACCACCCTCTTGGCCTCTTCGCGTCTTGGCGCGAACCCCTTCCGCGCTCTCCCTCCGATCTCACGCTACTCCAAGCCTTGCATTTCCGCCGATTCGTCGCTAACGGCCCCGCTTCCGTCATGGTCATCCCTGGAGGCGTGGCGGAAAGACAGACATCCTATCGGAGAAAAACTATGAGCGAACAGCTGACACTGTCGGCCGAATCGCGCGAGCGGGCTGGCAAGGGAGCCTCCCGTGCATTGCGTAATGAGGGCCGCGTACCCGCCGTGATCTACGGCAATAACAAGGATCCAGAGGCGATCCACGTCGAGGAAAAGGCGCTGGTCAAGGCGCTGATGTCCGGCCACTTCTTCAACGCGACCATCGAGGTCAGCGTTGGCGGCAAGACCACCACGACGCTGGCCAAGGACGTCGCCTTTCACCCGGTGACCGACCGTCCGCTGCACGTCGATCTCTATCGCATCGGCAAGAACAGCAAGGTGACCGTCGAAGTCCCCGTCACCTTCGTCAACGAAGATGACTCCCCCGGCCTCAAGAAAGGCGGCGTGCTTAACATCGTCCGTCACGAGATCGAGCTGATCTGCGACGCGAGCAACATCCCCGAAGAAATCGAGATCGACCTGACCGGCTATGAAGTCGGCGATTCGATCCACATCTCTGCGGTCAAACTGCCGTCCGATGTGCAGGTGACGATCACCGACCGCGATTTCACCATCGCCACGGTCATCGCGCCTTCGTCGCTCAAGTCGAGCGGCGGCGGCGATGCCGATGAAGCCGAAGCTGCGGTGGAAGCCGAGTAACTCTTGTCCCCTCTCCCCTCCGGGGAGAGGGTTAGGGAGAGGGGGAGTTGGGCTGTCGCACTGCCCCTCTCCCCAGCCCTCTCCCCAGAGGGGAGAGGGAGCTAGCCATGCAAATCTGGGCCGGCCTCGGCAACCCCGGCGCGCAATATGCGCTGCACCGCCACAATGTCGGCTTCATGGCCGCCGACGTCATCCATGACCGCTGGAATTTCAATCCGTGGAAACGCGGCTTTCAGGCAATCGTCGCCGAAGGCCGCATCCGCTCGGCGCGCGTGCTCCTCATGAAACCCCAGACCTTCATGAACGAAAGCGGCCGCGCGGTCGGCGAAGCATTGCGCTTCTTCAAGGGCGAGCCCGGCGATGTCACCGCCTTCTACGACGAACTCGATCTCGATCCGTTCAAGCTCAAGGTCAAGACCGGCGGCGGCGCAGCAGGCCACAACGGCATCCGCTCGATCACCCAGCATATCGGCGCAGAGTTCCGCCGCATCCGCCTCGGCATCGGCCATCCGGGGCATAAGGACCGGGTGACGGGCTATGTGCTGGGCAACTACGCCAAATCCGAACTCGACCCGCTGAGCGATATGCTCGCGGCGGTTGCGGCGGAGGCGGAATGGCTCGCGCAGGGCGATGACGTGCGCTTCATGAACGATGTCGCGTTGAGAATGCAGGGGTGAGCAGCGGTGCGGTCCATCAAGCCCCTCCCCTTCAGGGGAGGGGTTGGGGTGGGGACTGTCGATTGCAGGGCAATGCCAGCCGGAAAGCCCCCTCCCCCAAAGGGGAGGGGGTCTACTGATGAACCGCATCCTCGTCATCGGCCCCTGCGGCGCAGGCAAACCCACCCTCGCCAGCCAACTCGGCGCGCGCCTTGACTTGCCGGTCCATCATATCGACCAGCTCAACTGGCAACCCGGCTGGGTCGAAAGCAGCAAGGCCGATCTGCGCGCCCGCGTCGCCGCCGTCGTCGCGCAGGACCGCTGGCTGATCGACGGCAATTATGGCGGCACGCTCGACATCCGGCTCGATCGCGCCGACACGGTCATCTATCTGGACTATCCGCTATCGCTCTGCGCCACCCGATTGCTGCGCCGCATCTGGACATGGCGCGGCCGCCCCCGCCCCGACATGCCCGAAGGCTGCCCCGAACGCTTCGATCTTGCTTTCTTCTGGTATGTGCTGCGCTGGAACAGCGGCCCGGGGCCACGAACCGAGGCGCATATCGCCGGGCATGACGACAAGATCGTCCGGCTGAAAAGCCCTGCAGCGCTTTCCCGCTGGCTCGACACGTTGCCGGACAATCGCGGTGAGGCTAGCACTGACAGCATAAGCTGCGATGCTCCATCACAGACGCCCTCGGTGGTGAAGGCAACCCACATGGACCTGATTCAATTTCCGCTCGAGTTGCTGCGTATGCAGACGGGTTCGCTGTCCCGCAATCAGTTTGGTTGGTCGATCGAAATCCCGCTCGATCCCTTCGAACTGCCAGATCACGCTATGGTTGAGGCCACGATATCGATCGACTGCATTCAGCTGCCCGAAGAGGATATTGGCCTCCTCGCCGACAGAATGCTGCATTACCCACGCAACCCGGACGATGGCGCACCGGAAGGCTCGACCTACATGGGCTATCACCATCACCCGGTCGATCTGCTGGCTATCCAGTTTGGTCAACCGCTCGGCGAGGTTGTGCAGGCAAAGCTCGCGCTTGGGTTCGCTTTTTCCTTCGAAGGCCTTAGTGCTGGCGACAATAGCGAATATGGCGACATCGCTGGCGAATTTGAAGCAATGTTGGTCATCCAGCCCCCGCAGAGCATTCACTAGAATATGACCATCCGCACCCTCTTCACCACCCCGATCTACGAAGCGCAGTTCGCCGACGCAGCGGTGCTGACCGCCCTCGCCCACACCGCCCGCACCCTAGCGCAGGACGACCGCGCCGGCCGCGCCTGGTCGCGCGACAACCGCTACAAGGGCTATACCAGCTACGCCAGCCTCGACGATCTGCCCCGCCGCGACCCCGATGTCGCCGTGCTGGTCCGCATCCTCGACAAACATGTCGCCGCCTTCGCCAGCGAATGCGCCTTCGACCTGGGCAAAAAGCTCAAACTCGACAGCCTGTGGGTCAATATCCTCAAACCCGGCGGCACCCATTCGGGCCACATCCACCCGCACAGCGTGGTCAGCGGCACCATCTATATCGACATACCCCCCGGCTCCGGCGGCTTGCGCTTCGAAGATCCGCGCCTGCCGATGATGATGGCCGCCCCCACCCGCGTGGCGCACGCCCCGGAGGACCGCCGCTCGTTCGTCACCATCGTGCCCGAGCCCGGCACTATCCTCCTCTGGGAAAGCTGGCTCAGGCACGAGGTGGAGGCCAATGGTGCCAAGGGCGAACGCATCTCGATCAGCTTCAACTACAGCTGACACCGGCGCTTGCAATGTAGGATTTCGCCTGAAACGGTCTGTGCATGATCAGCCAATCCGCCCGCCGCAGCCGGCAGTTCCGTTTCGCACCCGTTTCTTTCACCAAGAGTGATTTCTCTCCCTTGGGGGTCATCACTCTTATAACTCTTGCCCGTCAAACTTCGCCGGATCGACCGCGATTGCGATTCGCAAGGCCGGGCGCAACACAGGGGACTGTCCCCATTTTCAGCCACGATGCCGCCCCAATATCCACTGTCGCAAAGAAAATGGGGACTGTCCCCGCCCCCCCGCGAAAAGAAAAGGGGACTGTCCCCGGCCCCAAGCACGCATGGCCGGGACTGTCCCTCGCCCCATGCCCCATGTGCGCATGGACCACTCCGCCATGGCGCTTTTCCACAAACCCGCCTATCGGCGCTGCCTGTCTTTCCATCCCATCAAGAGCGTTCATCACCATGGGTTTCAAATGCGGTATCGTCGGCCTGCCCAATGTCGGCAAATCGACCCTGTTCAACGCGCTGACGCAGACACAGGCGGCGCAGGCGGCCAATTATCCTTTCTGCACGATCGAACCGAACATCGGTCAGGTCGCGGTGCCCGATGCGCGGCTCGATGCGCTGGCCAGGATCGCCGGATCGCAGAAGATCATCGAAACCCAGCTCGCCTTCGTCGATATCGCCGGGCTGGTGCGCGGCGCGTCCAAGGGCGAGGGGCTCGGCAATCAGTTTCTCGGCAATATCCGCGAAGTCGATGCCATCGTCCATGTGCTGCGCTGCTTCGTCGATGACGACATCCAGCATGTCGACAACAAGATCGATCCGATTGCCGATGCCGAGACGGTTGAGACCGAGCTGCTGCTGTCCGACCTCGAAAGCCTCGAAAAGCGCGTCCCCGCCTTCCAGAAAAAGGCCGCGCAGGGCGACAAGGAAGCCAAGGCGGCGGCTGCCGTGCTGGGTCAGACGCTGGAATTGCTCCGCGAAGGCAAACCCGCCCGCCTCACCGTCCCGGGCGACGATGACCAGGCGCGCATCTTCGCGCAGGCGCAGTTGCTGACTTCGAAACCCGTGCTCTATGTCTGCAATGTCGACGAGGGCAGCGCCGCCGAGGGCAATGCCGACTCCGCCCGCGTCTTCGCCAAGGCCGCGGCTGAGGGCGCGCAGGCCGTCGTCGTCTCAGCCGCCATCGAGAGCGAATTGACCGGCATGGACGCCGACGAACGTATGCTGTTCCTCGAGGAAATGGGCCTGCACGAAACCGGCCTCGCCCGCGTCGTGCGTGCCGGATACGAACTGCTCCACCTGCTGACCTTCTTCACCGTCGGCCCCAAGGAAGCGCGTGCATGGACCGTCCACACCGGAGCGAGCGCACCCGAAGCCGCCGGTGTCATCCACAGCGATTTCCAGAAAGGCTTTATCCGTTCCGAAACAATAGCTTACGATGATTATGTGTCACTCGGCGGGGAATCGAAAGCGCGCGAAGCTGGCAAGCTACGCGCCGAGGGCAAGGCCTATGTCGTTCAGGACGGCGACGTGATGCACTTCCTGCACAGCTGAACGTTCGCTCGCGCACTTGCTCCTGAGCCGGTTCCATCGCAATGCCCCCCGATGCCCGCTACTCCCGCCTGGCCGCCACGGTCCGCTCCGCGTCTGTTTGTCGATGGAATACTCGAAGCCGGTCAGTCACGGCGGCTGGACGGCAATGCCGCGCTTTATCTGGGATCGGTGATGCGGCTGTCGCCCGGCAATGCGGTCATTCTGCTCGATGACGTGACCGGCGAATGGGCGGCGCGGGTCGAAGCGGTGGCGAAGCGCGCTGTCGATGTAACGCTGGTTGAGCAGTTGCGGGCGCGAGAGGCAGTGCCCGACCTGTGGCTGTGCATCGCGCCGGTCAAGAAGCCGCATTTCGATCTGGTCGTCGAGAAAGCGACCGAACTCGGCGTCGCACGGATCGTGCCGGTGCTGACCCGGCGGGGTGTGGTCGATAAGGTCAATGGCGAGCGCATCGCCGCGATCACCACCGAGGCCGCCGAGCAATGCGCGCGCACTGCGCTGCCCGAAATCGCCCCGCTGGTGCCGCTGGCGACGCTGCTGGCCGACTGGCCAACCGACCGCGCGCTGTTCTTTGCCGACGAGCAGGGCGGCGATCCGGCGGCATCGGCTTTCGCTGCGCATCGCGGCCCGGCCGCGATCCTGATCGGGCCTGAAGGCGGCTTCGACGATGCCGAACGGACGCGCATCCGCACGCTCCCGCAGGCCCGCGCCGTCTCGCTCGGGCCGCGCATCCTTCGCGCTGAAACTGCGGCCATCGCGGCAACGGCGCTGTGGATGGCAATCTCCGGGGATTGGCGGAGCGGTGCACTACAACCGATTGCATTGGGGCTTTCAAGCCAAAGTTAACCAATGTTGCGTAAGCCGGTGGTGATGTGGACCAGACACAACACCGAAAATGCGACCGATTCCGGTCGTTCTCGCCCGTGCGCGCTTGGTCGTGCGCGGCGCGGCGCGCTAACGGCGGCGCTACTGCTGCTGCTTTTGCCATCGTCGCCTGTGCATGCGCAAGTCGCGCGGTCGATGACGAACGGCGGGTTCGAATCGAACGATCCCGGCGGCGCTGGCGCGCCGACCTTTGCCATCGTTGCGTCATCGACGGTCCCTGGCTGGGAGGCTTCGACCAATGAAATCGAACTATGGGATACCAATTTCAACGGTGTACCGGCGCAAAGCGGCAGTGTTTTTGCCGAAATGAACGCCAACACCCCGGGCACCCTGTTTCAGAACATCTGCCTGACCAATGGCGAAACGCTGCGCTGGTCGTTCGCGCATCGCGCCCGCGTCGGCGGCGCAGCGACCCAGACCGCGCTGTTGCAGGTCGCCAACAGCGGCGGCAGCGTGTTGCAGACGCTGGCGACACAGGCATCGACCACGGCGCAGGGCTGGAACGTCAACGCCAATGCAGCCGGCATAACCTACACCGGTTCCAGCGGACTTCAGCGGGTCCAGTTCGTCACCACCGATGCCGGTTCGTTCGGCAATTTCCTCGATTCGATCTCGCTCGATCTCGTGCCGTTCCTCGAATATTCGGTGGCCACCGCCAGCGGCAACGAGAATATCCCCACTGCCAATTTGCCGACGCTGGTCGTCTCGGGCAATGTGCCGACCACCTTTATGGTGCCTGTGACCGTCACCGGCGGCACCGCGACGTTGGGCACCGACTATACCACGCCGGGCAATGCGACGACGTTCAACGTGACGATCCCGGCGGGCAATTACAGCCTGCAAGCGATCGCGCTGGGCATCAGCATCACCAACGATACGGTGCGCGAATTCGACGAGACAATCACATTGTCGGTCGGGACCGGTTCGAACCATATCGTCTCCAGCACCGGCACCTGCGGCAGCGCGGGGCGAGCCGCGACAACCTATACCATCGTCAATGACGACGCGACGCGCGCGGCCGGTACACCGCCAACTCTGATATGCCCGGTCGGAACGACAATATTCGACTGGGACACGCGGGCGTGGACGGCTGGATCGGTCGGCAACAGCTTTGCGGTCACCAACATCGGCACCATCCTGTTTGGCATCACCAACCCCAATGGCGTGTTCCTGAACAACGCCACCTATGGCGGCCAATCGCCAGCACGGCAGAATGCCGTGACGGGCGGATTTTCTCCTGCGCAATTTTCTTTGACGCAATTGGTCAATCTGACATCGCAGGCGGCGGTGGCGACAACAACGATCACGCTGCCGACAGCCGTGCCTGCTCTGCAATTCCGCATGCTCGATGTCGATTTCGGTTCGGGCCAGTTCGCAGACAAGCTGACCATCACCGGCACTTTCGGCGGGGTCGGTGTTACGCCAACGCTGACCAACGGCGTCGCTAATCTGATCACCGGCAATACCGCCATCGGCGACGCGGCCTCTGCGGATACGAGCGCCGATGGCAATGTCGTGATCACATTCACCGCCCCGGTCGACACCATCGTCATTGCCTATGGCAACCACACCACCGCCCCTGCCGACCCGGGCCAACAGCAGGTGACGCTGCACGACATCTCGTTCTGCAATCCGCAGGCAGCGGTGACCATAGCCAAGACCAGCAGCATCGTCAGCGATCCGGTGAACGGCAGTACCGATACCAAATTCATTCCTGGTGCCATCGTCCGTTACTGCATCCTCGCCAGCAACGGCGGCAGCGCGACGACCACCAGCATCGCCATCACCGACAGCCTGCCGGCCAATGTCACCTTTGTCGTTGGCAGCATGACCAGCGCGGCGAGTTGCGCAGGAGCGGGTACAGCCGAGGACGACAATGCCAGTGGTGCCGACGAAAGCGATCCGTTCGGGATGCAGATCAGCGGGACGACAATCGGCGGGACGGCGGCGAGTCTGGGGCCGTCGGCGGCATTTGCGATGCGGTTCAATGCGACCGTGAATTGACGTGGGTCAATCGACCGACAGTATCTCTATCGCCCCTGCCTTGCCGCCGAAGTCCAGCACATCGCCAACCTCTCCTTCGATCAGCACGCGGCTGAGCGGGGCGTGGAAGGACAATAATCCGGCGGCAGGATCGGCCTCGTCATCGCCGACGACGGTGATGGCGCGCGGTTGACCGTTCAGCGTGAAGCTGACGCGAGAACCGATACCGATACGGCCCGGTGGCGGTGCAGGCGCAAGTTCGGCTGTCGACATCCGCGTCCGCCAGTAGCGCAGCTCGCGCTGCACCGGGTCGGGCTCGGTCGGCGTGTCGATGCCGCGTGGTTCCGCCTCAAGCTTCGCCACCTTCGCCGCGATCAGCGCCAAACCGTTCGGCGTCACCCAATTGGGGCCGGGCGGGATCGGCAATTCGAAGCGAGGCTCCTTATGCTCCTCATCACCGTCCCGGCGAAATGCGACGCTCATATGTGTTTCCTTCTCTCCGTCTATGCGCGCTCGCTCCGACATTGCCAAATCCCCCTAGCGCTCTCCCTCGCTCGCCATTAGTGCGCCACGCATGAGCACGAGACAGGTTTCAGATCGCAACGATCCGTTCATCGAAACGAAGGCCGATCTGATCGCGCCGTTGGCCAAGGGAGAGAAGCCGCGTGAGCGGTGGCGGATCGGGACCGAGCATGAGAAATTCGTCTATCGGCTGAGCGATCATGCCGCGCCATCCTATGACGAACCAGGCGGCATTCTCGATCTGCTCAACGGCTTAATGCGCTTTGGCTGGGAGCCTGTCGTCGAGGGCGGCAAAGTCATCGCGCTGTCCGGCCCCGACGGCAATGTCAGCCTCGAACCCGCCGGCCAGCTCGAACTCAGCGGCGCGCCGCTGGTCAATCTACACCAGACCTGCGCCGAAACCGGGCGGCATCTGAAGCAGGTGAAGGAAGTCGGCGAGGAGCTGGGGCTGGGGTTTCTCGGTCTCGGCATGTGGCCCGACAAGACGCGCGCCGAACTGCCGGTGATGCCCAAGGGGCGCTATGCGATCATGCTGCGGCACATGCCGCGCGTCGGCAGTATGGGGCTCGATATGATGCTGCGCACCTGTACCATCCAGACCAACCTCGATTACGCGAGTGAGGTGGACATGGTGCAGAAATTCCGCACCTCGCTCGCGCTGCAACCGCTGGCGACCGCACTGTTCGCCAATTCGCCGTTCACCGAAGGCAAGCCCAATGGCTTCCTATCCTACCGCAGCCACATCTGGACCGACACCGATCCAGCGCGGACAGGAATGCTGCCGTTCGTCTTCGAGGAGGGCTTCGGTTACGAACGCTATGTCGATTACATGCTCGACGTGCCGATGTATTTCGTCTTCCGCGACGGGGCCTATATCGATGCAGCCGGCCTCAGCTTCCGCGATTTCATGCGCGGTAAGCTGTCAGTTTTGCCCGGCGAACTGCCGACGCGCAGCGACTGGATGGACCATCTCTCGACCGCCTTCCCCGAGGTGCGGCTGAAGGGCTATCTCGAGATGCGTGGCGCCGATGGCGGTCCATGGAACCGCATCTGCGCGCTGCCCGCGCTGTGGGTCGGGCTGCTCTACGATCAAGCCGCGCTCGACGCGGCATGGGATGTGGTCAAAGACTGGAGCATCGAAGGCCAGCAGCGGCTGCGCGACGAGGTGCCCCGGCTTGGCCTGCGCGCCACCGCGCCCGATGGGCGGACGTTGCTCGAAATCGCGCGCGAGGTGATGCCGATCGCCGAAGCAGGCTTGCGCGTGCGCGGCGAGGTCAATTCGATGGGCGAGAGCGAGGTAGGGTTTTTGCGACCGCTGCTCGATATCGTTGCCGAGGGCAAAACATCGGCCGACCGCCTGCTCGAGCGGTTTCATGGCGAGTGGGGCGGGGATCTGGCCCGGGTGTATGGCGAGAAAAGTTTCTAGCCAGCATCCTCGCCGTTCGGGAGAGGCGTTCGCGCAGCGGGACGGAGCGGTCGGTGCGGCCTTACGCACTATCGCTTGATGCCGCACCGGCCCCTCCGTCCGCTTCGCGGCCACCTCCCCTGAAGGGGAGGATGCGGACGCGCCGAAAGCGCAGCCGTGCGGTGCACGCTGCGGGATGGGTGTCACGGGGTCCTTCAACCAACAGGGTTTACGGCCGGTGCGTCCCTGCTCAGACGTT
>JAYSZB010000033.1:0-14034 GCA_043727035.1 Sphingomonas sp.
ATCGATGGTGTCATCGTCTGACGAATATGGCAGCAGGATACCGCGGTACATGATTGCCCGGCCACGATCATTGGTGAATTCGGCTTCGAACCCAATCGGAGCGCGGTTGGCGATGATCTGGAGATAATGGTCGGTCAGGCGGGAGAGCAGTGAACGGCGCGGCACATCGGCGATATATTGGACATCGCCATCCAGCGCGCACTCGCGGGCCAACGCCTCGCCAACGAACGACAGGGCGGGGTTTTCGATACCCGATGTGAAATCGAGCAGCACCGAATGCGGCCCAAAATCGCCCAGACTGTCAACGTCGAGCGCCTCGATCGACGGAAAGCTACGCCCCGCCAGCAGCCTCGCCCAGTGATTATAAGCGCGGACATGCATCCGCCGCTCGTCCTGACCGACGATCGGCGGAGCCTCTATGCCCGGTGCTTCGGCGGACTCGGTGCCGTTGGCGCCGAAGCTGCTGCGCTGTGTATCCATGTGTCGGTGGTCCCGCTTATGTCCTTCATCCGACCATGCCGAAAAGGGGTAAACAGCGGGTTAATCATAGTGCCGCTGCGGCGCTTCGCATTACACTATGGCAAGCTCCTGCAGCAGCGCGTCAACATCGCGCGCGGTCTGATAAAGGCCGAATCCGATGCGCAGCACATCGCCTCGCACATCGGTGATGACATTGCGTTCGATCAGCGCCGCCTGCCACTGCGCCGCGAGCGGATGACGATAGGCGAGGAAGCGCGCCTGCACTTCGTGAACGGTCGGATTGAGCAACTGCGCATCCGCCAGCGGTCCGCGCAATCCGGCCAAGAACTGCGCTTTCAGCGCATCGGCATGGGCAGAGACCGCCGCCGTATCCAGCCCCTCGCCGCTGAGCATGTCGCGCACCGCGACGAAGCGGTAGAGGCCGGAGGGATCGAAGGTCGAGCCGAGAAACCGCCGCGCATCGGGCGCATAACCGACTGCGCCCGTGGGAGCTGCGAGGTCGTCGAACTCGGCATACCAGCCGGTGTTGACCGGGCAGGGAGCAAAGCCCGGCGGACAATGGAGGAACGCCACCCCCTCCCCCGCCATCGCATATTTGTAGCCGCCTGCGTTATAGAACAGCCTTTGCGCCATCGACGACAGATCGGTCGGCACCGCCATGAACCCGTGATAGCCGTCGATCAGCACCCATGGCCCCTCCGGCTGCGCGAGCGCGGCGAGCGGGGCGAGATCGTCGATGATCGCGCCGTTGCCAAAGCCGACCTGGCTGGCGACGATGAGATGCGGATCGGAGCATCGCGCCGCCGCCGCCATCCGATCCGCCAGTGCCGGCCCCGCCGCGACCGTCTCGACCACCGCCTCACCCGCCTCGACCCAGCGCGCCGCCTGCCGCCGGAAACTGTGGAACTCGCCATCGGTGGCGAGGATGCGCAGGGGGCGGGAGGGAATCGCGGAGGCGATGCGCAGCAGGAAGTCGTGGGTGTTGGGAGCGAAGACGATGGTCGCAGGATCGGGCAGCCGAAGCTCTGCGGCGACATGCGCCTGAGCCGCAGGCCACAGCTCGCCCATTACGCGATCCCATTTGCGGTCGGCGAGCCGCGCCGCATCCTGCCAAGCGGCGATCTGGCCGACATAGCTGGCATCGGGCCACAGATGATGGCTGTGCGCGGCGAAATGCAGCCGGTCCGGCGCAGCGGCAATGCTGCGCTGGAACAGGTGGCGATAGTCTCCAGCGCCGCTCACAGCATCGTCCTCAGCGACCAGAGTTCGGGGAAGGCGCGTTTGGAGAGCGTCGATTGCAGATAGGGCACCCCCGCCGTCCCGCCGGTGCCGCGCTTGCCGCCGATGATGCGGCTGACGGTCAGCACATGCTTGTGCCGCCATGTCGCCATCGCATCGTCGATATCGACCAGCTTCTCCGCCAGCTGATACAGCGGCCACTGCGCCTCGGTGCCCCGATACACCTGCGCCCACGCCGCTTCGACCCCCTCGTGCGGCACATAAGGCGTAAGCCAGTTGCGCGCCAAAGCCTCTTGCGGCACCGCAAAGCCCGCGCGCGCCAGCGCCGCATTCGCTTCATCCCACAGGCTGGGCTTCGCGGCGGCGGCGAGCGTCTGCTCGCCCAGATACGGCCCCTCGCGCACGCCCAGCATCACCTCGACGGTGCGGAACTGGTCCGACTGGAAGCCGCTGCTGGTGCCGAGCACATGGCGGAAGCGGGTGTAATCGGACGGGGTCATCGTCGCCAGCACATCCCAGCTCAGCGTCATCACCGCCTGAATGCGGCTGACCCGGGCCAAGCCCTTATACGCCTCCACCAGCCGGTCGGCACGGACCATTGCCAGCGTTTGCGTCAGCTCGGCGATGGTCTGCTTCAGCCACAATTCCTTGGTCTGGTGGATGACGATGAACAGCATCTCGTCATGCAGATCGGATACCGGATGCTGCGCGCCGAGTAGCGCACCGAGTGCGAGATAGCGGTCATAGGTCATGTCGGTCATGACGCGGGTGTAGCGGCAGAAGCGCGGGCGCGAAACCGTGGCGGCGGAGGGGTGCGGCAGGGTCACACTGGTTGACGCGACAGGGGGAGCGGGGTTCACGCATTTCTGCGGGTTTGAAGGGGGCGATGTAGGAAACTTTCCGGGCGGCCGGAGGGGTGCCGGGGGGCAAGAGTTATACGCTTGTGTCACTCTTGGCGTGTGAACTTTGGCGGGCGGTTTTGCGGTGTGGAGCGCACCGGCGCGCGGCGTGAGCCCGTGGGTAATGATGGTGGTGAGAAAGAGCCGTTGGCGGGAACATAGCACGAACAGTTTTTGTAGGAAAGCCCCTCGGCAAAGAGGGGTTTGCACAAAGCTACGAATCCACGAAAAGATGTCGGCGTGTACCGACAGGCCCGGCTGTGCGACCGGAGTCGATCTGTGGAGATGGGCCGCGCCGATCGGTCAACACCGCCGTCCTTTGTGGCTTTGTGGCTTTGTGCGAGATACCTATTCACGCGAAGATGGGGAGACGCAAAGTTGGGCGAGCCGGAAATGGCGTCCGGATGCGATGAAGGCCGCAGGCGATGGCGAGCAAGATGAAGACTGACGGCAGCTATGCGATCATGGTCGAACCGCTGACGGCAGCGGACGGCGGCGGCTGGCTGACCACCGTTCCCGCGCTGCCCGGCTGCATGGCCGATGGCGATGCGCCGGAGGCAGCTCTGGCCGATGCGGAAGGGGCCATTGCCGAATGGCTCGCTGCTGCCGAGGCGCTTGGCCGCCCCGTCCCCGGCCCGCAGGCGCTGGGCCAATGGCGGCAGCGGGTGCCGCGCTCGCTGCACGAGAAGCTCAAGATCGTCGCAGCGCGGGAGGGCGTTTTGCTCAACGCTTATGTGGCGAATGTGCTGGCTGAGCGGGTGGGGCGGCGGGTTGAGTTTGATGTAGTGGCACCGGACGGGACACCATATTAAATTGCCGTCTTCATTTCACCCCTCCCGCGCCACCTGAAACCCCGCGAAGCTCTGGCTTACCGGCATAAGCTCCAGCGTGTTGATGTTCACATAGGGCGGTGCCTCCGCAACCCAGCGTATGGTTTTGGCTATGTCCTCCGCCACCATCGGGTTGACACCACCGTAGAGCGCATCTGACGCGGCGCGGTTGCCGCCTGTCCGCACCATAGTGAATTCGGTTTCGACCATGCGGGCTCGATCGAGCAGACGCGGACGGCGGGGCGCCGACTGCGCGTGATTGGGGGTCGTGTCGGCGGTGTGTGCCGGGTTGACAGGCGGGGGTGGGCGAAGGCACCCCCTGACCGGTCGATTCAAACACCGGAGACCGCATCTTGCCGCAACTCGTCCTTATCCGTCACGGCCAGTCGCAGTGGAATCTGGAAAACCGCTTCACCGGCTGGTGGGATGTCGATGTGACCGACAAGGGCGCGGAGGAGGCGCGGGCGGCGGGGCGGTCGATGAAGGACAAGGGGCTCGATTTCGACCTGTGCTTCACCAGCTTGCAGACCCGCGCGATCAAGACGCTCCATCTGGCGCTCGAAGAAATGCAGCGGCTGTGGCTGCCGGTCGAGAAGGACTGGCGGCTGAACGAGCGCCATTATGGCGGGCTGACCGGGCTCGACAAGGCCGAGACGGCGGCAAAGCATGGCGCGGATCAGGTGAAGATCTGGCGGCGCAGTTTCGATATTCCGCCCCCCGTTCTGGAGACGGGGAGCGCGTTCGATTTGTCGGCGGATCGACGGTATGCGGGGATCGCCATCCCGGCGAGCGAAAGTCTGAAGGACACCATTGCTCGCGTCCTGCCCTATTGGGAGGCGCGGATTGCGCCGGAGTTGCGCGCTGGCAAGCGTGTGCTGATCTCGGCGCATGGCAACAGCTTGCGCGCGCTGGTCAAGCATCTGTCGGGGATTTCGGATGCCGACATCAGCGGGTTGGAGATACCGACCGGGCAGCCGATCGTTTATGAGCTGGCCGATGATTTGAGCGCGACCGACCGTTATTATCTGTCGGAACGCTGAGGGGAAATAGGATGGCAACGCAGGCACCAGCCAAGCCCGCGCATATCGACGGGGTCGGCTTCATCCGCTTGCTGCCCGGCGATCCGGCACCGCGTTTTCGTACGCGATCGATCAGCAATGCCAGCTATAATTTCGATACCGTTGCCGGGCGGACCATCCTGCTGTGCTTCGCTGGATCGGGCGGCAGCGGATTGGCGCAGTCATCGTTGAACGCGGTCGCTGCTCGCCCGGACCTGTTCGACGACGAGCGCGCCAGTTTTTTCATCGCCTCGCACGATCCGGAGGACGAGGCGCAGGGGCGGCTGGTCGATAGCTATCCCGGCTATCGCACCTTCTGGGATTTCGACGGCGCGGTCGGGCGGATGTTCGGCGTGCTGCCGGCCGATCCGATGCCGGTGGCCAGCGCGCCGTTCCGTCCGATGTGGGTGGTGATCGACCGGCAATTGCGGGTGCTGGAGGTGATCCCGTTCGCCAAGGACCGCTCGGATATCGCGCGCGCCATTGCGGCGGTGGAGACGGTGCCGGCGCCGCGCGCCGACGATCTAACACTCGTGCAGGCGCCAGTGCTGCTGCTGCCCAATGTGCTGGAGCCTGAGCTGTGCGCCGAGCTGATCGCCGGGTATCAGCGCGACGGCGGCGAACCGTCAGGCTTCATGCGCGAGGAAGGCGGCAAGACGGTGCTGCGTACCGACCCCGGCCACAAGAAGCGCCGCGACTGGACCATCGACAATCGCGAACTGATCGCCCGCTTGCAGGAGCGGTTCAAGCGGCGGATCGTGCCCGAGATCGAGCGGGTGCATTATTTCAGCGTGACGCGGATGGAGCGCTATATCGTCGGTTGCTACACCGCCGAGGACGGCGGTCATTTCCGCCCGCACCGCGACAATACCACCAAAGGCACGGCGCACCGGCGCTATGCGGTGTCGGTCAACCTCAACGATGATTTCGACGGCGGGCTGGTCAGCTTCCCAGAATATGGGCCGCGCGGGTTCAAGCCACCGCCGGGCGGAGCGTTGGTGTTTTCCTGCACATTGTTGCACACCGTATCTCCGGTAACGCGGGGCGAGCGTTATGCTTTCCTGCCGTTCCTCTACGACGATGCGGCGGCAAAGGTGCGCGAGGCGAACAACGCGTTTCTCGATGAGAGCATCGGGCAGTACCGGGCGTGATCAGAAACTGCCACTGATCGCCAGCACGCCGATCAGGTGGATGCGCCGCAACTGGCGTTCGCGGAAATCGAGCGGGCCGTCGCGGCGGTCGCGATAGACATCGCGGCGGATGTCGTCGCGGGTGTCGTTGAGGTTGCGCGCAGTCAGGCGGACCGTCAGGCCAAAGACATTCTTGTGCTCGATGAACATGGCAGTGATCGGCCGGGTCAGCGCGCTGTCGCCGATCTGGTCGAGACGGAAGACGGGGGCGTTGCGCTCTTCGGAAGTGGCTCCGCCCACTGCGATGGCGCTGTCTGGAATGTCGTAACGGAAATCGACGCTCCAGCGGCGGCGAAGATCGGCGCTGATGCGACGCTGCTCGCCGGTCAGCGGATCGCGCACCGAGGAGCCACGGAATTCAGCGCTGCCGTTCAGCCGCGCGCCGCGCCAGCCGATCGCATCGAACAACACTGTCCCGCGCGTAATCACACCCCAGCGGCGCGCGCTGGGGAGGTTGCCGACGCCTTCCTCGGTCGGCGACAGCGGCACCCGGTCGACGATGTCGCTGACCCATTCATGATAACCGCCCAACGTCAGCGAACCAGAGGGCCCCAGCGAGCGGATGACTTCTCCATCTATGCGCCATGTCTGTTCAGGGACGAGGCGGGTGTTGGCGGCTCGCACCACATCCTGGCGTATGTCGGTGAAGGCGGAAAAGTCGAAGAAGCTGAGCTGTCCGACCTGCCGTTCAACGCTGGCGTTGACCGTCAGGCGCGGTGACGCGACCCAGGCCAGTGCCGCTGAGCCCTTTGGCCGAATGAAGCTGCGCGACAAGCCACCCGCGCCGGTCTGGCTGATCTTGCTATATTCCGCGCCCGCTGTGGTTTGCAGCGTCAGACCAGGCGCAAGCGGCCAGCCGCGCGTCAGCGTCGCTTCGCCGCGCCATTCATCGACGAAGGTGTTGCCGCCGGGCAATGGTGCGAGGGGAAAGCTGCCATCGCGCTGTAGCCGCCCGATATCGGCGACGACATCGAGGAAATTATAGGCGCCTTCCAGCGCCAACTGCCATTCTTGCCCCGCGCTGCCCCAGCCATATTCGGCGCGGATGACGCTCTCACCCTCCTCGGCAAAGCGCTCGAGGCGGCCACCCATGCGTATGGCGCCGGGGATACGGTCCAGAAAGGTGACGGTGGATTGAACGTCAGTATTTTCATAACTTTGCAACGCGATGAGCTTCAGCCGCCCGCTGCCGAGATCGAAGCTATAGTCACCGCCCGCTTCGAAACTCCACTCATCCTCGGTCTGGACGAACAGATCGTCGTAATCGGGCGTGCCGTCGGTCGGGAAGGATTCGGCAGCGAAGCGCGCGTCGAAAATATAGAGTTGACCGGCGAGATTGAGGTTGAGCACCGAACCATCGGCCCAGGTGCGCGACAGCGAGCCCGACAGGCGCGGCTGATCGGCGCGAAAGCGCGCCCGCTCGTCGCGCGTCAGCAGCAGCGCGCCTGTCGCATCGGTGCTGATCTGTGGGCCGACCCCGGCACGGCGCAACCCTTGCGCATTCGACAGGCTCAAGGTGAAATCGGTCGCGCCGATGCGGCCGCTGGCGGATATCGAGCCGGTGTACAGCTGATCCTCGACATTGCGGCGAAACTGCGGATCCCAGCGGAACTGGCCTTCGATGCGGCTGCTCAGCACGATGACATTGGCGACCCGCCCGGTCAGGCCCGGAATGCCGAGCGTCGCGCCGTCGACCAGTTCGATCCGCTGCACCGCGCTGGCTGATATCCGCGACAGCGCGGTGAGCGCATCATTCGATTTGCCTGGGATGCGCTCACCGTTGATCAGCACATTTTCCGAGGCCTGACCCAGCCCGCGATCGTCGCTGACCGCGATCAGAGTGAAATCGGGAATCTTCTCGACCATGTCGAGCGCGCTGCGTGGCGCGAAATTGGCAAAATCGGCGGGCGTATATGTCACAGTGCCGCTGGCGGCGCTGGCAGTATCGACCGGAGACGTCGGCAGTATCGCCGACTGCTGCGCGGCGGAGGCGGACGCATAGAGCAATGAAGCGGCAGCGCAGCCGATCAATCCGCCGTTCCCGAGTATCGACCCGCATCCCACCATCGCCGCCTCCTTAGAGCAGCGATAGCGTAGAGCAAATAATATGACGCCATTTTGGAGAGATTGATTGCCGTCTGTGGCGCAATCGCCACGTTGTTTAGTTAATCGCGCAACAATCAGTCACGCAATAACTCGTTTATCGCAGTTTTAGAACGGGTTTGCGCATCGACCCGCTTGACGATGACCGCGCAGGCGAGGCCCGGGCCGGGCGAGCCATCCGGCAGTGTCTTGCCCGGCAGCGCGCCGGGGACGACCACCGAATAGGATGGAACGCGCCCAACGAAAATCTCTCCCGTGGCGCGATCGATAATCTTGGTGGTGGAGGACAGGAACACCCCCATGGCCAGCACCGCGCCGCGTTCGACATGCACGCCTTCGACGACCTCGGAGCGCGCACCGATAAAGCAATCATCCTCGATCACCACCGGTTCGGCCTGCAACGGCTCCAGCACCCCGCCGATGCCGACCCCGCCCGAAAGATGCACGTTTGCGCCGATCTGCGCACAACTGCCGACGGTCGCCCAGGTATCGACCATGCTGTTCTCCCCCACGCGCGCGCCGATGTTGACGAAGCTGGGCATCAGCACCACGCCCTTGGCGATATGCGCGCCGTGGCGGACGATCGCGCCGGGGACGGCGCGGAAACCAGCCTCGCGAAAGCGGTCCTCGCCCCAGCCGGTGAATTTCGACGGCACCTTGTCGAACCAGTTGGAGCCACCGGGGCCAGGCATGATGGCGTTGTCGTTCAGGCGGAACGACAGCAGCACCGCTTTCTTGAGCCACTGGTTGACCTGCCAGTCACTTTCGCCCGGTTCCGCCACCCGAGCGCTGCCGTCGTCGAGCATGGCGAGCGCGCTGTTCACCGCATCGCGCACCGGCCCTTGCGTCGTGGTCGAGATGTCGCCGCGCGCATCCCATGCGGCTTCGATGGTGGCGATGAGGTCGGTGGTCATGCGGCGTCTCCCTGTCGGACGACGCCCTGAAGCCAGCCGACCAGATCGTCAATATGATGGTCGACGTGGGCGGCATCATGATCGCGGTCGCCGCTCTCCGATCCATTGTCGAGCCAGACGGTGCGGATGCCCATGGCGTGGGCGGGGCGCAAGTTGCGGGTCATGTCGTCGAAGAAAATGCTGCGCGTCGCCTCGAAGCCGGGGATCAGCTGCGCCAGCGCGTCGTAAGCGGCGAATTCCGGCTTGGGCAGATAGCCGGTCGCGCGGATATCGACGATGCGGTCGAACAGATGGGCGATGCCGCGTCGTTCGAGCACTTTGGCGGCATAATCGGCATCGGCGTTGGTGAAGATATGTCGCGCACCGGGCAGCGCAGCGAGCGCTTGCGCCAGCGCGGGATCGGCAGGGATGCGGTCCATGTCGATATCGTGAACATTGACCAGAAACGCCTCGGGCGTGACGCCATGGTGCCGCATCATCCCTGCCAGCGTCGTGCCATGGTCGTGGAAATAGCTTTTCTGGATTACGCGCGCCTCGGCCGCATCGCAGCCCAGCGTCCGCATGATGAACGCTCCCATCCGCTGGTCGATCTGCGCGAACAGGCCAAGTTCGGGCGGGTAGAGGGTGTTGTCGAGATCGAAGATCCAACAATCGATGTGGGAAGGGACGCTGTGCATGGGAACGCGGGTCGGGTTCAGGAGTGCCATGCGGCTGCGCCTAGCGCGGCGGGCTGTGCGTCGCTAGGCTGGCGGGCTACCGGGGGAGAATAAAGAATGACCAGCCTGTCAGCCCGCATCGTCGGCACCCTGCTGCGCGCGACCGGTGCCGTGTCGAAACGCTATGCGGGTGGGCCGCATATGCACAAGGTGATCGCTGCTGCGCGCGCCGTGCCCGGTGCCCAACCGACCGCGAAAATGCACAAGCGGCTCGACGTGCGCGAAGCGACGCTCGACGGGCGCACCATCTGGACGATCGCGCCGAAAGACCGCGCGCCGACCGCGCATCTGCTGTTCTTCCACGGCGGCGGCTATGTTTTCTCTGCTGTGCCGCCGCATTTCAATCTCTACGCGCGGCTGGCCGAGCGGCACGGCATCGCCGTCACCGCGCCGATGTATCCGCTCGCGCCGGAGCATGGCGTGGATGATGCAACCGGCTTTGCGCTTGCCGCCTATCGCCAATTCATCGGGGCGCATGACGGGCCCTTCGTCCTAGGCGGCGATTCGGCGGGTGGCGGGTTGGCGGCGGCAACGATCATGGCGGCGCGCGATGCCGGTCTGCGGTTGCCATCGGGCCTGCTGCTGGTCTGCCCCTGGCTCGACATCAGCGGCACCCATCCTGACCAGCCAGCCATCGAGAAGCGTGATTCGATCCTCAAGCTGCGCGGCATCCGCGATGCGGGGAAACTCTATGCCAAAGACGCGCCAGACACCGACCCGCGCGTCTCACCGATCCATGGTGACTGGTTGGGCCTGCCGCCGGTGCTGATGTTCGGCGGGGAGGATGATATCCTCGTCACCGACGCGCGCGCACTGAAGGCGAAGCTGCCGGAGGCGGAATATCAGGAGGGTGCCGGGCTGATGCACGACTGGCCGCTGTTCTTCTTTCCCGAAAGCCGCGCGGCGCAGGAACGGATGGCGGCGTTCATCCTTGCTGCGCGCTAGTTTCACCCGCACCCGTTGACCTCACCCCCCTTTCCGGCTAGTGGCGCACTCGCCTGACCGATGGGGGGCAGGGCCTTGGCCCCGCAAAACCCGCAGAAATCCGGCGTTACATATTGCCTGAACACTGTCGATTCGGTGAAAGGTCCGGGGGCGTTAGCGCCAACCGGCGCTTTTCGTGTTTTGCGGGATTCCCCGCGAAACCGGCCGCATATCGATCAGAGTAACCAGCTATTAGGTGAAGACTTCATGCCCACGATCAATCAGCTCGTCCGCAAGGGGCGGGTGTTGCAGAAGACCAAGTCCAAGGTTCCCGCGATGGAAGCGAACCCGCAAAAGCGCGGCGTTTGCACCCGCGTCTATACGACGACCCCGAAGAAGCCGAACTCGGCGCTGCGCAAAGTCGCCAAGGTTCGCCTGACCAACCAGCGCGAAGTCATCACCTACATCCCGGGTGAAGGCCACAACCTGCAGGAGCACAGCGTCGTGCTGATCCGCGGCGGTCGTGTCCGCGACCTTCCCGGCGTGCGTTACCATGTGCTGCGCGGTGTGCTCGACACACAGGGCGTCAAGGATCGCAAGCAGAGCCGTTCGAAATATGGCGCGAAGCGTCCCAAGTAATTTCTCGAGTAAGCCCCGGACGGGTTCCGGACTTGGCTGAAGATCACGAAGGAAGAAGAATATGGCACGTCGTCGTCGCCCGGAACGCCGGGAAGTCCTGCCCGATCCCCAGTATGGGGATGTGGTGCTCACCAAGTTCATGAATTCGGTCATGTATGATGGCAAGAAATCGACTGCCGAATCGATCGTCTATGGTGCTCTGACCACGGTCGAGAACAAGGCGAAGAAGGAGCCCATCGGGGTTTTCCACGACGCCCTCAACAATGTGAAGCCGGGCATCGAAGTGCGCAGCCGCCGTGTCGGTGGTGCGACCTATCAGGTTCCGGTCGAAGTGCGTCACGAGCGCGCGCAGGCGCTGGCCATCCGCTGGCTGATCACCGCTGCGCGCAACCGCAGCGAGCCGACCATGGCCGGTCGCCTGTCGGGCGAAATCCTCGACGCGTCGAACAACCGTGGCAACGCGGTCAAGAAGCGCGAAGACACCCATCGTATGGCCGAAGCCAACCGGGCGTTCTCGCATTACCGCTGGTAGTCGAGAGGCAGCGTGGATATTCGCTCACAAGGCGTTATATAGGCGCTGAAAGGCACGGCGATGGCGACAGCAGCAGATTCCTCAATCGACGAACTTAACCGTCAATCGGCTCGGATCGAAGCCGAAGCGCGCAAGCTGATGGCGGAAGCTGCGAAGCTGAATGCTGAAGAATATAAGCTCTCAGCCGAGCGTCACAAGCTGGAAGCCGAGCAGTATAAGCTGGAGCGGGACAGAACGCTCTCGCCTTGGCTGCTCCTCGCGCAAGGGCTGATTGCCGGAGCGGCCATCATGGGCGCGGGTGTGGCGCTCGCCAAATTGCTTATCGGCTAGCCGTCCGGCTTAGTCATTCTTAGAAACCACGTTCGAAGGACAAGACCATGGCCCGCAGCCATCCGCTCAGCATGTATCGCAATATCGGCATCATGGCGCACATCGATGCCGGCAAGACGACGACGACCGAGCGTATCCTCTATTACACCGGCAAATCCTACAAGATCGGCGAAGTGCATGATGGCGCGGCGACGATGGACTGGATGGAGCAGGAGCAGGAGCGCGGGATCACGATCACGTCGGCAGCGACGACCTGTTTCTGGAACGATCACCGCATCAACATCATCGACACCCCCGGGCACGTCGATTTCACCATCGAAGTCGAGCGCAGCTTGCGCGTGCTCGATGGTGCGGTCGCCTGTTTCGATGGCGTCGCCGGCGTCGAGCCGCAGTCCGAGACGGTGTGGCGTCAGGCCGACCGTTATGGCGTGCCGCGCATGTGCTTCATCAACAAGCTCGACCGCACCGGTGCGAACTTCGAATATTGCGTCCAGTCGATCATCGATCGTCTCGGCGCGCGTCCGGCCGTGCTCTACATCCCGATCGGCATCGAAGCCGATCTGAAGGGTCTGGTCGATCTGGTCCACAACCGCGCGATCATCTGGAAGGACGAGGCGCTCGGTGCCGAGTTCTTCTACGAGGAGATTCCCGCCAACCTCGTCGAAAAGGCCGCCGAATATCGCATGAACCTGATCGAGATGGCGGTCGAACAGGACGAGGACCTGATGACTGCCTATCTCGAAGGCACCGAACCGACCATCGACGAGCTGAAGGCGCTGATTCGCAAGGGCACGCTCGCGCATGCGTTCGTTCCGGTGGTTTGCGGTTCGGCGTTCAAGAACAAGGGCGTCCAGCCGCTGCTCGACGCGGTGGTCGATTATTTGCCCTCGCCGCTCGACATCAAAAACGTCCAAGGCCTCAAGCTCGACGGCGAAACCCCCGATTCGCGGCCGCCCGAGGACGACGCGCCACTGTCGCTGCTCGCCTTCAAGATCATGAACGATCCGTTCGTCGGCACTTTGACCTTCGCCCGCATCTATTCGGGCACCCTGACCAAGGGCACCTATCTCAATTCGGTCAAGGACAAGAAGGAAAAGGTCGGGCGTATGCTGCTGATGCACGCCAACAGCCGCGAGGACGTCGATGAAGCCTTTGCCGGCGATATCATTGCGCTGGCTGGTCTCAAGGAAACCACAACCGGGGACACGCTGTGCGCCACCAACGCGCCGATCATCCTCGAACGGATGGTCTTTCCCGAGCCGGTCATCGAACTGTCGGTCGAGCCCAAGACCAAGGCCGATCAGGAGCGGATGGGCATCGCGCTCAACCGTCTGGCTGCCGAGGATCCGTCGTTCCGCGTGTCGACCGACCATGAAAGCGGTCAAACGATCATCAAGGGCATGGGTGAGCTCCACCTCGACATTCTCGTCGATCGCATGCGCCGCGAGTTCAAGGTCGAGGCCAATGTCGGTGCGCCGCAGGTGGCGTATCGTGAGTCGCTCGCCCGCAAGGTCGATGTCGATTACACCCACAAGAAGCAGTCGGGTGGCTCGGGCCAGTTCGGCCGCGTCAAGGTGACCGTTGCTCCCGGTGAGCGCGGTGCGGGTGTCACCTTCATCGACGAGATCAAGGGCGGCAATATTCCGCGTGAATATATCCCGTCGGTCGAGAAGGGCATGCGCGAGAGCGCCGAGAACGGCCATCTTATCGGATTTCCGATTATCGATTTCGAAATCCGTCTGACCGACGGCGCGTACCACGACGTCGATTCGTCGGCACTGGCGTTCGAAATTGCCGGTCGCGCGGCGATGCGCGAAGTCGCGGCGAAATCGGGCATCAAGCTGCTCGAGCCGGTGATGAAGGTCGAGGTCGTCACGCCTGAGGATTTCATGGGCGACGTGATCGGCGATCTCAACTCTCGCCGTGGCCAGATCCAGGGCACAGACAGCCGGGGCAATGCCCAGGTGGTCGAGGCGATGGTGCCGCTGGCCAATATGTTCGGCTATGTGAACCAGCTGCGCTCGTTTACCCAGGGACGCGCCAACTATTCGATGCAATTCTCTCACTATGAAGAAGTGCCGCAGAATGTTGCCGAGGAGGTCAAGGCCAAGATGGCCTGACCGTAGAGGCTCAAGGATTTAGAAAGCGCCGTTCCCGCGAGAGTGGGGACGGCGTTTTTT
>JAYSZB010000034.1:0-2054 GCA_043727035.1 Sphingomonas sp.
GTTCCCGCCGACTTTGCGGCCAAAGTTCGCGCGCTGCTCGATGCCAGCTATCCCGCCACCGGCCCCGGCGCGGCGGTGGTCGTCACCGAGCAGGGCAAAGTGGTCTATACCGCCGCGCACGGCCTTGCCGACGTCGAGGCAAAGCGCCCGATCGTGCCCGAAACCGTGTTCCGGCTGGGCTCGATCACGAAGCAGATCGCCGCCGCTGTGGTTCTTCAGCTCGCCGCCGAAGGCAAGCTCTCGCTCGACGATCGGCTCGACAAGTTCGTCCCCGGCTATCCCGAACCAGGTGCGCGCGCGACTGTGCGCCAGTTGCTCAATCACACCTCGGGCGTGCAGTCCTATACCGATATTCCCGGCTGGATGGAGACCAATATGGCCCGGCCGCTGACCACTGCGCAGCTCGTCGCCGAGTTCAAGGATTTGCCCGCGCCGTCGCAGCCGGGCGCGGCGTTTGCCTATAACAACAGCGGCTATGTGCTGGTCGGCGCGGTGATCGAGGCGGTGACCGGCAAGCCGTGGTATCAGGTGGTGGAGGAGCGCATCGCCGGGCCGCTGCGGCTCAAGTCGGTGCGATACGGCGTCGACGAAGAGCGCATCCCTCAGATGGCGCGCGGTTATGGCAAGGATGGCGGCAGCGAGGGCAGCAAGGCGGTTCTCGCGAAAGCGGTCCACATGAGCGTGCCCGGCGCGGCCGGCGCGCTCACCGGGACGGTTGGCGACATCGCCCGCTGGGCCGACGCGCTGCACCACGGCAAGGTGGTGTCCGCGCCATACTATGCACAAATGATCGCGCCGACCGCGCTGCCCGGCGGCAAGACCGAGCCCTATGGCTTTGGGCTGGGTCAGTATGCGCTGCGCGGCCGCCCGGCGATCGGGCACAGCGGGGGCATTCCGGGGTTTTCCACCGACAGCGTCTATCTGCCCAAAGAAGGCATCTTCGTCGCGGTGTTCGCCAATTCGGAAAGTCCCGCGGCGGACACCGGGGTGGTGATGCGGCGGATCGGTGCGCTGGCGCTGGGCGATGGGTTTCCCGCCTTCACCAAGGTCGCCGCCGATCTGGCCGCGCTTGAGCCGTGGCTGGGTATCTACGACCTTGGCGAGGGCAAGACCCGCCAATTCTTCACCCGCGACGGCAAGCTGTTTGCCCAGCGCACCGGCGCGCCGCCCCGTGAGGTTTTTCCGGCCGGCAACGACCGCTATTTTTATGGTCCCGACAGCCTCGCCTGGTTCGAAATGAAGCGCGGAGCCAATGGCAGGCCGGTGATGATGATGCACCAGGAAGGCGACGACAAGACGCAGGACGCGACGTGGACCGGGCCGATCCCCGCAGCGGCTGCCGCCGTCACAGTGCCGCGCGCGGTACTCGAAAACTATGTCGGGCGGTTCGCCACCCCGTTCGGCATCGCAACCACGGCGCTGACCGCCGACGGCACGCTGTCGATGCAGCTGGGCGGGCCGCCGCTGCCACTGCGCGCAAGCAGCCCGACCGAGTTCCATGCCGACGTCGTCGGAGCGAAAATCATCTTCAAGGGCGATGTCGGCCCGGTGCCAGGGGTGACGATCGAGCAGGGCGGCCAGACGATCGAGGCCATGCGGGTCGCACCGGTCGAATAGCCACTCACCTTGCGGAATGGCGGCGGTGGCAGATTAAGTCCCCACCCCACTGCGACCAGGCTGCTACGCTCCCCAAGTCTCGCTCTCCTCCAGAATGCTGGAGGGGGCCTTAGCCTACTTCCCCCCTCCCGCATGCGGGAGGGGTTGGGGGTAGGGCTTTTCTGCTTCGTTCACCCCCAGCCGAGCGTCCGCCCGAGGAAGATCAGGACGATTCCGCCGACGATCGAAGCGATCCATCCGGCGCTGCTGAACCCGCCGCGGCCACGGTTGACCACCAGCCCCGCGAGCAGCGATCCCGCGATGCCCAGGCCGATGGTCCACAGCCAGCCCATCTCGACTGCGCCGGGATAGAAGAAGCGCGCAAGGACGCCGACGACGAGGCCCGAGATGATTGCGCCGATGATGCTGAACATGTGGTTCTCCAGTTTGCGTGGCGG
>JAYSZB010000035.1:0-41521 GCA_043727035.1 Sphingomonas sp.
TGCCGCGCTTCGCTCGCAATGACGACCTATGCTGACGGCGCGTCCGTTCTCGCCTGTGCCCGCCATACGCTCCACAGCGTGAACACCCCCATCAGCGCCCACACCACATTCAGCCCCGCCGATGGCATCGCGCCATTATAGCCCGAATTGAGCACGAAGCCGCCGGCGCCGATGACGTTCATCCACTGATAGACATATCCGCGCGCCTCCAGCCGCCCCAACGACAGAAGGATATAGCTGGCCAGAATGATCGCCGCAGCGAGCCAGCCGATGATTTCGATGAAGAGGGTGGTCATCATATGTCAATAGCGCCCATCGCCCGGTCGCGCATAGTTCGCATTTGACTATTGGATCGGCAGCGGCGCAAACGGGGCGTCACCGGGGGACCATGATGCACCAGAATTTTTTTCGCGCGATGCTGTTTCCGCTGTTGCTGGTCGTTGCGTCTTTTGTTGCCTATCTTGGGGTCCAGCCCCCTTCGCTCCGTGCACCAAATCCATCGGGGCCCGATTTCGACCTTGGCCTGGCATTGACCGACTTGCGCGCCATATCCCGCGCGCCACACGTCACCGGGTCGCCCGAAAATGTCCGCGTCCGCGATTATCTGATCACCCGGTTGCAGGCGGTCGGGGTTACGCCGCAATTGCAGAACGGGTTCGGGGTGCGCCAAGGAACGCGCGGCCGCCGCGGTATCGCGGTCGCGCCGGTCAGCAACATCGTTGCGCTTCTGCCCGGCCGCGACCGGAGCCAGCCTGCCGTGCTGATCATGGCGCACTATGATTCGGTGCCCTTTTCGCCTGGCGCTGCCGACGATGGCGCGGGCACCGTTGCGCTGCTCGAAACCGCGCGAATCCTGACGCAGGGGCCGCAACCGCAGCGCGACGTCATTTTCCTGATCACCGACGGCGAGGAAATGGGGCTGACCGGCGCGCAACTGTTCTTCGACCGGCACCCGCTCGCTCGCCGTGTCGGCATCGTCGTCAATGCCGAGGCGCGCGGATCACGCGGGCGCGCAGGCATGTTCCAGACATCGCCGGGGAGCGCGGCTCTCGTTGAACTGTGGGCGGACAATGCCATCAGCCCGACGGGCACCAGCCTGTCAAGCGCCATTTACCGGATGCTGCCCAACGATACCGATCTGTCGGTTTCGCTCGAAAAGGGCGTCGCGGGAATCAATGCAGCGTTTACCGACGGCTATTTCGATTATCACAGCACCACCGACAGTTTCGCGACGCTCGATCGCGCAACTTTGCAGCATATCGGCGACTTCGCGGTCACCACCACGCGTGCGCTGGCGATGGCCGAGGCGTTGCCCGCGCAGGATCGAGACAGCGTCTATTTCGATGTGTTCGGGCTCGGCGTTGTTCAGTATCCGGTATGGCTCGGCTGGTTGCCGCTGGGGCTTGCCGCGCTCGCATTGGGTCTGGCGATCCGTCGCGAGCCGGTTGCGGCTGCGCGGTTGATCGCGGGAACCCTCGCCGTTGCAGCGCTTACCGTCGCGCTGGCCCTGGTCGCGCATTTCCTGATCGAGGCGCTGACCCCTGCCGGGCTGACCGGCTTTCGCGAGCGTCAGGCCGAAAGTGAAGCGTCGCTGGCGGTGCTGGTCGCGCTGATCGCGGGGGGCATCATGCTGGCACGCCCCCGCCGGACAATGGCGATCGGCGCAGTGATCCTGTTGATCATCGCCGGTGTGGCGATGCAAATCGCATTGCCAGCGGGCGGATTCATCTTCGGCTGGCCGGCCTTGGCCGGCGCGATCATTGCGCTGTCGGTGAACGCCGCTGCGCGCGAACGGCCCGGTCTGGCGGCGATGCTGGCTATCGGCATGCCGGTGCTGATCGCGGTGCTGATGCTGGTGCAGCAGTTTTATGTGACCGTTGGGACGATGACCGCAGGCGTGGTCGCACAAGCTGTACCGTTCGTCATTGCGCTGCTGGCTCCGGCGTTGGCGCATTGGTCCGATGGCGTTGCAGCGCGACGGCTGGGGGGTGCGACGATCGTTGTGGCACTCGTTGCGGCAGGTGCACTCGCGTTCACCAGCGGGTTTTCGCCACGTCAGCCCCGGCCCGGCGACCTGTTCGCGCTGACCGACGCGCGCGACGGTAAGCGGTATTGGGCGACAACGTCGGGCGCGGCGCAATTGCCCGGGCGCAATGCGCGTTCGCTAGCGATCGAGCCGTTCAGGCCCGACGGTTTTGCCGTCTTGCCAGTTCCCGACAGCACCTCATGGCCGACCCCTTGCCTGACGATCGCCACTAGCAGCAACGGCGACCGCCGCCGCCTGCGGGTAACCAGCGACCGGCCTTCGCGCATGCTGTGGCTCTCGATGCGCCCCGCCGACGGCACCGGCGACTTCAGCGTCAACGGCAAGCGTGTCGAGATCACCTCCGGCGAATGGAAACAGGTCAACTGGCTCGCCGAAGCCCCGGTCGATATCACCATCGACTATCGCGCGACACGTAGCGCAGGTGTGGAATTGCGCTGGATCCATGGCGAGGTAGGGGCCCCGGCCAGCCTGCCCGCAACCGGCGGCCCGCCGACCAACTGGGCGCGCCTGTCGGGCGGCCGGGTCACTTACGGGACATGGCCATTGGCGCAAGATGCCCCGGTGCTGTGCCCGCAGGAGCTATGAATCGGGGCGTTACGCGCTGACGCTGAACTTCAGACCCAAAGATTTCATGACACCGAGCAAGGTCGAAAGCGTAGGATTGCCGTCCTCACCAAGTGATTTGTAGAGCGCCTGCCGCGCAATGCCGGCGTCCTTGGCGATCTGGGTCATGCCACGCGCGCGCGCCACGGTATTGAGGGCGTGGACGATGAACTTCTGATCGCCAATTTCCATAGCCTCGGCCAAAAAAACGGCGATATCTTCTTCGGTTTCGAGATGCTCGGCTGCATCCCATCTGGTCACCTTGATGGCCATGCTGCCTACTCCAATTCCGCTTCGATCTGTTTCGCCCGAGCAATGTCGCGGCTCTGACTTCCCTTGTCGCCGCCACACAGCAACAGAATGAGGCGTTCGCCACGCTGGGTGAAATACACCCGGTAGCCGGGGCCGAAATGCAGTCTCAGCTCGTGAACGGCTCCGCCCAACGATTTGGCGTCACCGAAATTGCCGTCGCCGAGGTACAGGATACGCGTTGCGATCCGTGCTTTTGCGGTTCGGTCACGCAGCGACGCAAACCACTTAGCAAACATCGCAGTTTCCTGCACCTCGAACATTTGTCACTTATGGGTGACAATGCTGGGATTGTCAATGATTAGTTAGAGTATGGTCACGTAAGGAGCGAGATTCATCGCCTTGCGTATCTCCGTCTTATAACTGTCGCTCATGCCTGCCCGTGCGAGCAAATGCGGCAATGACACGCCTTGAAGCTGACTGGCGTAACGAATCCCGAATAAATGAATCTCGACGACCTTACCGCCACGTCCCGATTGCTCATATGCGGTCTTCAGTGTTTTTGATAAATCATCGATATGAGACATTATGTAAACCCCTTTTAAGCCGCCAGCTTCCTCAACACATAATGCAATATCCCGCCGTTCATGAAATATTCGAGCTCATTGGCGGTATCGATGCGGCATAGCGCATCGAAGCTGAAGGTCGAGCCGTCGGGGCGGGTGACGTCAACCGTCACTGTCTGGCGCGGCTGGAGGCCCGCAACGCCGGTGATGGTAAAGCTGTCGTCGCCGGTCAGACCGAGCGTTTCGCGGGTGTCGTCGCCGGTGAATTGCAGCGGCAGTACGCCCATGCCGACGAGGTTCGAGCGGTGGATGCGTTCGAAGCTTTCGACGATCACCGCGCGGACGCCGAGCAGATTGGTACCCTTGGCCGCCCAGTCGCGCGAGCTACCGGTGCCATATTCCTTGCCGGCGATGACTACCAGCGGCGTGCCATCGGCCTTGTGCGCCATGGCGGCGTCGTAGATCGCCATGACCTCGCCCTTGTAGCGCGACATGCCGCCTTCGATGCCGGGGACCATCTCGTTCTTGATGCGGATATTGGCGAAGGTGCCGCGCATCATCACGTCATGATGGCCGCGGCGCGCGCCATAGCTGTTGAAATCGGCCTTGCTGACCTGATGCTCCATCAGCCATTTGCCCGCAGGGCTGTCGGCCTTGATCGAGCCCGCCGGTGAAATGTGATCGGTGGTGATCGAATCGCCGAGGATGGCGAGCGGCTTGGCAGCCACGATGTCGCCGACCGGTGCCGGGGTCATCGACATGCCATCGAAATAGGGCGGGTTGGCAATGTAGGTCGATCCGGCGCGCCATTGGTACGTGTCCGACCCTTCGACCTCGATCGCCTGCCAGTGTGCATCGCCGCGATAGACATGCTCGTAGCGGTCTTCGAACATCTTGCGGTCGATGCACGACGCCATCGTATCGGCGACCTCCTGATTGGTCGGCCAGATGTCTTTGAGATAGATATCGCTGCCATCGGTCGCCTGACCGATCGGCGTGGTGGTGAAATCCTCGGTCACCGTGCCCTTGAGCGCATAGGCGACGACCAGCGGCGGCGAGGCGAGGAAGTTGGCGCGGACATCGGGGCTGACGCGGCCTTCGAAATTGCGGTTGCCCGAAATGACCGAGGCGGCGACGATGTCGTTGGCGTTGATCGCTTCCGAAATCGGCGCGGCGAGCGGGCCTGAGTTGCCGATGCACGTGGTGCAGCCATAGCCGACGAGGTTGAAGCCGACCGCGTCGAGATCCGCAGTCAGCCCGGCGCGATCGAAATAATCTGTGACCACCTGGCTACCGGGAGCGAGGCTGGTCTTGACCCATGGCTTGGGCTTCAGACCGAAGGCGTTGGCCTTGCGCGCGACGAGGCCGGCGGCGACCATCACACCGGGGTTGGAGGTGTTGGTGCAGCTGGTGATCGCGGCGATGACGACATCGCCGTCGCCGATGTCATGGTCCTTGCCCTCGACCGCGACGCGTTTGGCGCCGTCATGCTTGTAGACCGACGACAGATCGTCGTTGAACACATTGTCGACCTCGGTCAGCACGACCTTGTCCTGCGGGCGCTTCGGCCCGGCGAGGCTCGGCACGACGGTGCCCATGTCGAGCGTCAGCGTGTCGGTGAAAATCGGATCGGCCATGTCGGCGCTGAGCCACAGGCCCTGCGCCTTGGCATAGGCTTCGGTCAGCGCCACCTGATCGTCGCTGCGCCCGGTGAGGCGCATATAGTCGAGCGTCTTGTCATCGATGCCGAAGAAGCCGCAGGTCGCGCCATATTCGGGGGCCATATTGGCGAGCGTCGCGCGGTCGGCGAGGCTGAGGTGCGCGAGGCCGGGTCCGTAATATTCGACGAATCGACCGACCACGCCCTTGGTGCGGAGCATCTGCGTCGCGGTGAGCACGAGGTCGGTGGCGGTAACGCCTTCGTTGAGCGCGCCGGTCAGCTTGAAGCCGACGACTTCAGGAACCAACATCGACACCGGCTGGCCCAGCATCGCCGCTTCGGCTTCGATGCCGCCGACTCCCCAGCCGAGCACGCCGAGGCCGTTGATCATCGTCGTGTGGCTGTCGGTGCCGACGCAAGTGTCCGGGTAGGCGATGGTCACGCCGTCTTCGGCGGTGCTGGTCCATACCGCCTGCGCGATATGTTCGAGATTGACCTGATGGCAGATGCCGGTGCCGGGGGGCACCGCCTTGAAATTGTCGAGGCTCTTCGATCCCCATTTGAGGAAGTCGTAGCGTTCGCCGTTGCGATAATATTCGATCTCGACATTCTGTTCGAACGCCTTGGGGTGGCCGAATTCATCGACCATCACCGAGTGATCGATCACCAGATGCACCGGGACCAGCGGGTTGATCTTGCTGGTGTCGCCGCCGAGCTTGGCGATGGCATCGCGCATTGCCGCGAGATCGACGACGCACGGCACGCCGGTGAAGTCCTGGAGCAGCACGCGCGCCGGGCGATACTGGATTTCGCGCTGATCCTTGGTGCCGGGGTCTTTCTGCCAATCGACCACCGCCTTCACATCGTCGGTCGAGACGGTGAAGCCGCCATCTTCGAAACGCAGCAGATTTTCCAGCAGCACCTTCATCGAGAAGGGCAGGCGCGAGCAGTCGCCGTATTGTTCCGCCGCCTTGGCGATGCTGAAATAATCGTAGCTTTTCGCGCCGACGGTGAGCGTCGCGCGGGCAGACAGGCTGTCCTGGCCGATGGCAGTCATAAAATATCCCCTGTATCGAACCGCGTCATGGCCGGTTCGGGGGAGCGAGGGACGACGTTATCTCCTCACGCGTTTGCCGACGGCCAAACGGTTGGTGAACCGTTGGCCCAAGTCCTTAGCGCAGCATTGCCGCCGCGAAAAGGGTGAGATTCGCACCTGCGACCGGCAAGAGGCGGCGATCGCGGCGGCACAATGTCAGACACCGTTAGCGCCGAAAATCCAGATGGCGCTCATTGCGGCCACGGCCAGCACCAGCGAAATGAGCAGCACCCAGCGGACAATGCCGGGGGTCGATCCGGCGCGGGCTTCTTCTGTGGTTTCGCGAATTTCCTCGCCTCGGCGTTCCATGGTCCTGCTCCCGTGCTGTTTCAGCGCATGATGCGCCGTTACGAATGGATAACACATGGGCGGAAGGATGGTTCAATCGGTGGTGTTCCCCTCCCGCGAGCGGAGGGGGGGTCAACCGATGCGCTGCCCCGTCTTGGCCCAATCGGCCATGAAGCCCTCGATACCCTTGTCGGTGAGGATGTGCCTGACCAGCCCCTTGATCACCGAGGGCGGCGCGGTCATTACGTCGGCACCGATCTTGGCGGCTTCGAGCACATGCATGCCGTGGCGAACCGATGCGACGAGGATCTGCGTCGGATAGGCGTAATTGTCGTAGATCAACCGGATGTCGGCGATCAGCGCCATGCCGTCGAAGCCATTATCGTCGTGCCGACCGACGAACGGCGAGACGAAGGTCGCGCCCGCCTTGGCCGCGAGCAGCGCCTGCGCAGCGGAGAAGCACAGCGTGACATTGACCATCGTGCCGTCGCTGGTCAGCGCCTTGCACGTCTTCAGCCCGTCGATCGTCAACGGCACCTTGATGCAGACATTGTCGGCGATGCGGCGCAGGACTTCGGCTTCCTTCATCATCGTCGCATGATCGAGCGCGACGACTTCGGCCGACACCGGGCCGTCGGTCAATGCGCAGATTTCGCGCGTCACCTCGATGAAATCGCGACCCGACTTGGCGATCAACGAAGGGTTGGTGGTCACCCCGTCGAGCAGGCCGGTGGCGGCGAGTTCGGTAATGTCGGCGATGTCGGCGGTGTCGGCGAAGAATTTCATTGGGAGGCTCCGGGCAAGGCGTGGATATGGCGAAAATCGAATTGCGCTTTATAGCCGCAGAGATGAGCCTGCTAGTCCGTTCGATCCTGCTTGGCGCGTTTGCTGTTGCCGGTGCCACCCCGGCCTGTGCTGCCGACGAGGACGCGCAACTGTGGCTGACCACGGGCATCCGCGCCGCACTCGCACCGCAGATCGACGGATCGGCCGACATCGTCATCCGGTTGAGCGACGACCGCGGCGGGGTGGGGCAGGCCATCGGCCGCGCGAGCCTGAGCTACCGGATCAGCGATTCGATATCGGTCGAAGGTGTCTATGGCTATTTCGTCAGCTATGACGATGGCAACGTCACGCAACGCGAACATCGCCCTGCGCAGAGCGTGATCTGGCGGATGGGGGAAGCCGGCGGCGGACAGTGGACCGCACGGTTGCGCGCGGAACAGCGCAAGGTCGAAGGGACGGACGAGATCGGTTTCAGGGTTCGCCCGCGCATCGGCTATTCGCGACCGCTGGCGGGCACGGTGGCGCTCAATATATCGTCCGAGGCATTCATCTCGCTGAACGATACAAGCTTTGGTGCACAGTCGGGCTTCAATGGATTGCGCAACACCACCACGGTTGCGGTGCCGGTGAATGAGCACGTCAGCGTCGAAATCAGCTACCTCAACCAGTGGTCGCATCGGCGGCGTCGGACCGACACGATCGTCCACGCCGCCACTGCGACGCTGCTGTTGCGGCTTTGACGAACCGGCTGGCGTTCCCTCTCCGTTCACGCTAGACCCACCCCATGGCCAAGCCGAAACGAACCTATGTCTGCCAGGCCTGCGGCGGCACATCCAACCGCTGGCAGGGGCAGTGCGCCGATTGCGGCGAGTGGAACACGCTGGTCGAGGAAGCGCCGGTCACTGCGTTCAGCCAGAAGCATGATCTCTCCGCCGGGGGCATGCGCATTATCACCGAAACGCTGTCGGGGGCGGAGAGCCTGCCGCAGCGGCTGATCAGCGGCATATCCGAATTCGATGTGGCGCTGGGCGGCGGGCTGGTCGCGGGGTCGGCGAGCCTGATCGGCGGCGATCCGGGGATCGGCAAATCGACATTGCTGCTGCAGGTTGCGGCGAAACTGGCGCTCAGCGGCAAATCGGTCGCCTATGTCTCGGGAGAGGAAGCCGCCGGGCAAGTGCGGCTGCGCGCGGCAAGGCTGGGCTATGGCGATGCGCCGGTGGTGCTGGCGGCAGCGACATCGGTGCGCGATATCCTCACCACCTTCGCCAGCGGCACGGCACCCGACATGCTGGTGATCGACTCCATACAGACGATGCATTCGGACCTGATCGACAGCGCGCCGGGCACGGTCAGCCAGGTGCGGGCATCGGCGCAGGAACTGATCCGTTTCGCCAAGGAGCGCGGCACCGCGCTGATCCTCGTCGGGCACGTCACCAAGGACGGCAGCCTCGCGGGACCGCGCGTACTCGAACATATGGTCGACACCGTGCTGGCGTTCGAGGGCGAGCGCAGCCACCAGTATCGCATCCTCCGCGCCGTCAAGAACCGCTTCGGTGGCACCGACGAGATCGGCGTGTTCGCCATGGCCGCGTCAGGCCTGGAGGAAGTGACCAACCCGTCGGCGCTGTTCCTCACCGACCGCGATGGCGACACCGCGCCGGGCACGGCGGTGTTCCCGGCGATGGAGGGCACCCGCCCGGTGCTGGTCGAAATCCAGGCGCTGACGCTGCGGCTTGCCAGCGGCGCCACCCCGCGCCGCGCCGTGGTCGGCTGGGATTCGGGGCGGCTGGCGATGATCCTCGCGGTGCTCGAAGCGCGCTGCGGCCTCTCGCTGTCCGCTGCCGAAGTCTATCTCAACGTCGCCGGCGGGTATCGGCTGGCCGATCCGGGGGCGGACTTGGCGGTAGCTTGCGCCATCGTCTCCGCGTTCGCCGAACGGCCGCTGCCGGCGGGCGCAGTGGTGTTCGGCGAGGTTGCGCTGTCGGGCGAATTGCGGCCGGTGGCGCACGCAGGGTTGCGGCTCAAGGAGGCAGCGAAGCTGGGTTTCGAGCGGGCGATCCTGCCCGCACTTGGCGCACCGGAGAGCGGGCTGCGCGTCGAGACGCATGGGCGGCTGGCGGGGGTGGTCGACCGGTTGCTGGGGCGGGGGTGAGCATCTCCTGACATCAGGCTGTCAGGAGCGTGGTGGTATCACATTGGCTCTGCAACAGGGAGACGGACATGAAGCACGCATATGCCGACACATTAGTGATGCTCGCCGAACTGGCGATCAAGCCGGGCAAGCGGGACGAGTTTCTCGACTATACGGTCGACAATCTGGAGCTGAGCCGAAGGGCAGCGGGTAATATCAGCTTCGATATATTGATTGACGAAACGCGTCCCGATCAGGTGCTGTTCCATGAGGTGTGGGAGTCGGCGGAGGCACAGCAGGCCTATATGGCGTGGCGCATCGAGCGTGGCGATCTGACGCACCTGCTCTCGTTTCTGGCGGGCGAGCCTACATTCACGGCTTTGCGGCGTATCGCAAATTAGAGTCTCGTTTTCAAACCCGTTCATCCTGAGCATGTCGGGGCATCCGTTGGCTCAGAGCGCCGCCCTCGGCCCCGACAGGCTCAGGGTAGTCGGTATTCGGTATCGATCTATGATCCAGATCGCAGTTTGTTCAGGATGCGTCGGGATGGCGATCCTGACATCATTGTGTCAGTAACACGGCCATGCGCCGTGCAGAACGCCTGTTCAGACTGGTCAGCGAGTTGCGCTCGCGCAGCATCAGCCGCGCCGAAGATCTCGCCGCGACGTTCGAGATAAGCGTCCGCACCGTGTACCGCGACATCGCGCATCTGCAAGCCTCAGGCCTGCCGATCGAGGGGGAGGCGGGCGTCGGCTATTTGTTGAGGCCAGGGTTCGATTTGCCCGCGATGACCTTCACCTTCGAACAACTCGACGCGCTGGCGATCGGCCTGTCTTTCGTCGAGGTGGCCGGGGATAAATCGCTGTCTGAAGCGGCGCGAGAGGTGCGCGCCAAGCTGCAATCGTCGCTGCCCGATCCGGAACAGCGCAAGCTCGAGAAGGCCCCGCTGTTTGCTAGTCGGCGTCAAGGTCGTGCGCCGCCGACGCTGGCAATTGTCCGGCGCGCTATCCGCGAGAAGCGAGTGTTGCGGTTACGCTATGGCGCTGGCGATGGCGAGCATAGCGAACGTCGCGTCAGGCCGCTGGCAATCTGGGCGTTTACCGACGGCTGGCTGTTCGTTGGCTGGTGCGAGCTTCGCGAGGATTTTCGTGCGTTTCGTCTCGACAGGATTTCCGCACTCGAGGACACGGGCGAGCGATATGCGGATGATGCGGAGAAGAGCTTGGCTGTCTATCTCGCGACGACGTTTTTAGCGGCCTGAGGGCAAAATGTCGGTCAATCGATCGACTGCCGGGGCGGGGCAAGGCTGGATCAGGATGCGATCTTCAGGGACTACGATCTATCTGTCCGCACCATTGCGCATTTAGCCGACTGCAATATTTTCCTCGGTCGTCGGACGTTCGCGATGGAACTCGACCTGCATCGTCATCGAACCCACCGGAACGACATGGTGCGTCGCCTGTGGCGGAATGATCGCCGGCGTGGCTGGCGTCACGAGGATATCGCTCGGCGGGTCGTCGAAGATGAGCCGCACCTCACCCTCGATGACGCGCAGCAGGCCCCACGTGCCTGCCTTGGTGCGATGATCCTCGCGAACCGCAGCGGGCAGCGTCTGTTCATTGAACACCGGTGACTTGGCATATGGTTCGGCCATCAAGATATTTTCCTTACTGAAACGGCCTCGAGCCCGCCACGATCGAGTTCGATTGCGGTCAGCAGACTGTTGCCGATGCGGGCCGCCGCCTGAAGAAACCGGTCGCGGACCATCGCATTGGGAGCGAGTTGGGTAACAGTTTGTTCCCATAGCAACTGCCAATGCCTGAAATGTGCCGCATCGAGGCCGCCGATCGCGATATGCTTTTGCATCGGGCTGCCGTTGAACCGGCCCGACTCGATCATGATCGAAGCCCAGAAATCCTTCATCCGGCTAAGATGGGTCGGCCAGTCCTGAACATGGTTGGCAAAGATCGGGCCGAGCAGTTCGTCGGCTTGGACGGTCTGATAAAAGCGTTCGACAAGGTCCGAGATGAACGCGTCATCGAGGCCGCAAGCTAGAGCCTCCGACATCTTCTGCGCACGTGCGGCCTCGGCATGGCTATGGGGAGCGCTGGTGGTGGCGAAGGGAGAAGTGATTTGCATCACGGCGGTTTAGACCCTTGCCAAATTAAAGCAATATTTCTAATACATCTTTTGTGAGACTTTCTTTTCAAACCGACTATGCCCTGCGCACGCTGATGTTTCTCGCGGCGAACAATGGCCAACATTCGATCGCTTCGATCGCCGGTGCATACGGGATTTCCAAGAACCACCTGATGAAAGTGACGCAGCGGCTGGTGCAGGAAGGCTTCATCGAAAGCGTGCGTGGCCGGGGCGGTGGTCTCAAGCTCGCACGGGCCCCAGCGGAACTTAACGTAGGAGCCGTGGTTCGCACGATGGAGGACACCGCCACGTTCGTCGAGTGTTTCAACCCTGCGATCAACAGCTGTGTGGTCACGCCTGTATGCAATTTGCGCCGCGTCATCGGAGGCGCGCTCCAAGCGTTCTCTGACCACTTTGACCAGTTCACGCTCGCTGACCTGGTCCCTGACGGCGCTGTTTATCGCGAGCAGTTATTGAAGCGGGCGGCACCTGACCAAGCCGACCCGCAGTATCTCTCCTAAGGGCTGCCACCCCGTCTCGGCTCCCTTGTTTCCTGTCCTGAAAGGACAACCCATGGTTAATACAATTCTCGCGCCCGATCGCGCTGCGCTTGTCGAGGAGCGTGATGCCGAGCCGCAGGTCCATCATCTGCCGCACGGATTTTCCGATCGCTTCGCGCTCGGCTTCACCAAGCTCCTTCGCTTCACCGCCGATACGTTTTTTGCCAAGCGCTATGGTCACCGCGCCATCGTGCTCGAGACCGTTGCGGCGGTGCCGGGGATGGTTGGGGGCATGTTCACGCACCTCACTTGCCTGCGTCGGATGAAGGATGACGAGGGCTGGATCCGCACGCTCATGGAGGAAGCCGAGAATGAGCGGATGCATCTGATGACGTTCATCGAGATTGCTAAACCGACGCTGTTCGAGCGGCTCGTTATCCTGCTCGCTCAATGGGTGTTTCTGGCGCTGTTCTCGCTGCTCTACCTCATCTCCGCGCGGACCGCGCATCGGGTTGTCGGCTATTTCGAGGAAGAAGCGGTGATCAGCTACACGCTCTATCTCAAGGAAATCGATGAGGGTCGCTCTCCGAATGTGCCGGCACCGGCCATCGCCAAACATTACTGGAAAATGGCGGACGACGCGACGTTGCGCGATGTGGTGCTGCTGGTCCGGGCCGATGAAGCGCATCACCGCGACGTCAATCACGGCTTTGCCACCAAGCTGGGCGGCGGTTCGGTCGATACATCGACAACGGCGCCATATCCTGCGCATGCGGACGATATTCGCCTGACTGCTTGAACGGGAGCGCGTCACAGCTTCCGGACAACCGATAATAGTTTCGATTGCTCCTCTCCCGCTCACTCATTAACCGCAACGAATGGCCGGACTCACTGCTCTCGACATCATCGTCTTCGTCGCGCTGTTCGGTGGGTTCGTCACCGGGGCGATGCGGGGGTTTGTGCAGGAGTCGCTGTCGCTCGCCGCGCTGATCGTCGCGCTGTTTGCGGTGCGGTTGTTCCATGAACCGGTGACGATGTGGCTGTACGAGATTGTCGGGACGGAGGCAGGGGCGGGCGTGCTGGCGTTTGCGCTGATCATGGGGGTGATCTGGGGCGGGGGCAAATATGCGGCAGCGCGCATCGGCGGGGTGACGCGCAAATCGCTGGTCGGCCCGGTTGACCGCATTCTTGGCGCGGGCTTCGGCACGCTGAAGGCGCTGCTGATCGTCACCGCGCTGTTTATGGTGGTGACGCTGGCCAATGACACGCTGTTCGGCGCGGACAGCGGACGGCCTGAATGGATGACTGACAGCCGCACCTATCCGCTGCTCAGTGCCACCGGTGCTGCGCTGTCCGATGTCGTCGCCGAACGGCTCGATGACGAGCCGGCGTCCTCATGAGTTCGCCGCTCTACACCACCGAGATTTTGCGGCTGGCGATGGGGGCGGCGATGCACCCGCGCCTGACCGCGCCGGGCGTCAGCGCCGAAGCGCGGACGCCGGTGTGCGGCAGCCGCATCGCCATCGATCTCGCACTGGATGGCGACGGGCGGGTGTCCGCGGTCGGGCTGGACGTCCACGCCTGTGCCATGGGGCAGGCGTCGGCCGGGCTGTTTGCCGCTTCGGCAGTGGGGTACGATGCCGCCGGGCTGGCAGTGGCGCACGAAACTTTGGCAGCTTGGTTGAGTGGCGCGAGCGACAATGCGCCCGAATGGCCGGGTATTGCGGCGCTGGCCCCGGCGCGCGCCTATCCGGCGCGCCATGCAGCGATATTGCTGCCCTATGACGCGGCGTTGTCCGCACTTGCGCAGCGGAGCGTGGCGGCATGAACGGCGATGCCCTGATCGAATTCACCCTGTTGCTCGGTGCGGCGCTGGTGTTCGTGCTGCTGTTCCGCCGCATCGGTCTGGGCGCGGTGCTGGGTTATCTGGTCGCGGGGGCCATCGTCGGGCCGCAGGGTTTCGGCTGGGTCGGCGGCGGCGAAGAGAAGCTGGCCTTTGCCGAGCTGGGCATCGCCATGCTGCTGTTCCTCGTTGGGCTCGAACTGTCCCCCGCCCGTTTGTGGCGGATGCGGCGCGAGATTTTCGGGCTGGGGCTGACCCAGGTCATGGCCTGCGGCGTCGCGCTGACCGGATTCCTCTTGTTCGCCACCGGTTTCACCTGGCAGGCGGTGGTGGTGCTCGCCTTCCCGCTGGCGCTCTCCTCCACCGCGCAGGTGCTGCCGAGCTTGAAGGCATCGGGGCGGATCAACTCGCCCTTCGGCGAGCGCGCCTTCTCGATCCTGCTGTTCCAGGATCTGTCGATCGTGCCCTTGATCACGCTGGTCGCCGCGCTGTCCCGCGTGCCGCCCGATCCGTCCGATCCATCGGGCTGGACGCTGGGGCTGTACACGGTGGCGGCGGTAATTGGGCTGGTGCTGGCGGGGCGCTTCATCATGACGCCGCTGCTCAAGCTGGTCGGGCGGATCGGCGAGCGCGAGCTGTTCGTTGTCGTCGGGCTGTTCGCGGTGCTGGCGAGTGCGGGGCTGATGCACGCGCTGCATCTGTCGGTGGCATTGGGCGCGTTCGTCGCGGGGGTGATGCTGGCCGATTCGCCCTATCGGCACGAGCTGGAGGCCGATGTCGAGCCGTTCCGTTCGATCCTGCTCGGGCTGTTTTTCCTCGCGGTGGGCATGGTGCTCGATTTGCAAGTCGTCGCCGAGCGACCGTTGATGGTGATCGGGCTGGCGGCGGGGCTGGTGTCGATCAAGACGGCGGCGATCTGGGGCGTGGCGCGATTGTTCGGCATGGCGTGGCGACCGGCGCTGGCGCTGGCGCTGCTGCTCAGCCAGGGCGGCGAATTCGGCTTCGTGCTTTTCGCGCAGGCGGAAGGTGCGCTCCTGATCGATCCTGAGGCAGCGAGCCTGTTCGGCGCGGTGATTACCCTGTCGATGGCGAGCACCCCATTCCTGATGCTGTTCGCGCGGTTCCTCGAATATAGCCGCAGCGACGAGGAAGAGGCAGCGGACAAGGCGCTCGACGGGCCGGATTTGGCACCGGCGGGCCGGGCGATCATCGTTGGCCATGGCCGCTTCGGCCAGATCGTCAGCCAGATGCTCAACGCGGTCGATTGTTCGGTGACGCTGATCGACAAGCGCCCTGCGACCATCGAGACATCGGGCCGGTTCGACGTCAAAGTCTATTATGGCGACGGCCTGCGCCTCGACGTACTGCGCCATGCCGGAGCGGAGGATGCACAGGTCATCGCCTTTTGCATCGACGATCGCGAGTATAGTGCCGATCAGATCGAACCGATCATGCGGGCCTTTCCGAAGGCGAAGATTTTCGTCCGCGCCTATGACCGGCGGCAGATGATGGCGCTGGCTCCGGCGGAACCGCACGGCGCGGTGCGCGAGACGTTCGAAAGCGCGATGGCGCTGGCGCTCATGGCGGCAGAAGCTGTTGGCGTGGAAAAAGACGATGTTGCCGATGCCGCGCAGGCGCTGCGTCACATCGATGGCAAGCGACTGGCGATGCAGATCGACAGCGGCGACCTCGCGGCGGGATCGGATTTGCGCTTTACCGCCGGGGTCGGCGGCCATCGCCCGCGCGAGATTCTGGACCGGATTGCCGACCGGTTGCGCCGCGATGATGATTGAGCGTGCGCTGATCGTGACGGCGGCACTGTCCGCTGCGGTGGCCATCGCAGCGGGCGCATTCGGCGCGCATGGTGCGGCGAACCCTGCGGCGGCGGAGTGGCTGCGCACCGGCGGGATGTATCAGCTGGTTCACGCGGTTGCGGCGGTGGCGTTGGCTGGGCGGTATCCGCGTTCGGCGATGGGGTTGCTGGCGGGAGCGGCGCTGTTCGCGCTGACACTCTATGCGATGGCGCTGGGGGCGCCGCGCTGGCTGGGGGCGGTGACGCCGATTGGTGGAGCATTGATGATTGCGGGCTGGCTGGGGGTGGCAGTTTCAGCCTTTCGACGTCACAGCTGAACGCCGACACCGCTCCGAACAATAGATCACATTGTCCCAATCGCGCGCCCATTTCTTGCGCCAGGCGAACGGGCGGTTGCACACCGGACACATCTTCGTTGGGAGGTTAGCCTTGGCGACGCCCTGCGGCATCAGCGCGGCTCGGCGTCGAGGAAGGCAGCGACATCGGCGAGATCGACGTTCGGCTCGAGAAACGTCTGCCCGATGCCGCGTGCCAGCAGGAACGGCACCTTGCCGCCGCTGGCTTTCTTGTCATGCGCCATATGCGCGGTGAGCGTCGCACCGCTGGCAGCGATCCCCGAAGCGGCCAATCCATCGGGCAGGCGCGCGCTGCGCAGATGCGCTGCGACGCGGTGTGCGTCCTCCGCGGCGCACAGCCCCAGTCGCACCGAATAGCCGAACGCCAGCGCCATCCCGGCAGCGACGGCTTCACCGTGAAGCAAGCGGTCGGAGAAGCCCGCCTCCGCCTCCAGCGCGTGACCGAAGGTGTGGCCCAGATTAAGCAGCGCCCGTCTGCCGCTGGTCTCGCGCTCGTCGTCGGCGACGATCGCGGCTTTGGCGGCTACGCTTGTGGCGATGGCGTGGCGGCGGGCAGCTGGCTCTCCGGCGAGAAGGGCGGCACCATTGGCCTCGCACCAGGCGAAGAATTCCGGACTGTCGATCAGGCCATATTTGACCACCTCGGCATAGCCTGCCGCGACCTGACGCGGTGGCAGCGTGTCGAGCACGGTCGGATCGATCAGCACCAGCGAGGGCTGGTGGAACGCGCCGACCAGATTTTTCCCCGCAGCGGTGTTGATCGCGGTCTTGCCGCCGACCGAGCTGTCGACCTGTGCCAGCAGCGTCGTCGGTATCTGGATGAAGCCGCAGCCGCGCTTGAGGATGGCGGCGGCGAAGCCGACCAGGTCGCCGATGACGCCGCCGCCCAGCGCGAGGACATGATCGCCGCGCTCGACTCCACCGGCCAGCAAAGCGTCGGTCAACTCGGCGAGATGCTGCCAGCTCTTGGTCGCCTCTCCCGCAGGCAGGACGATGCATTTGCTGGCGACACCCGCCGCATCGAGTGCGGCGGTGAGCCGCGGCAGTTGAGTGATTGCGACGGCTTCGTCGGTGACGATGATCGCCCGACCTCGCAACCATGGCGCGAGATGCCCACCGGCATCTTCGAGCGCGCCATCGGCAATGCGCACCTCATAACTGCGGTCGCCGAGCGATACCGGGATGGCGATAGCGTCGGTCATGCGAACCGGTCCCTCATCGTGGCAATGATGGCTTCGACCGCCCTGCCATGCGGGGCGGCTTCAGAGAGTACACGGACCGGGGCCAAGGCATAAGCTGGACCACGCTTGTCGAGCAATTCGGTCAGCACATGAGCCGGATCGCGCCCGACCAGCAGCGGGCGATGGCCGCGTCTCGCCACCCGATCGACCAATACCTTTACCGGCACGTCGAGCCACACGGCCGTGCCGCGTTCGAGGATCATCGCCCGGGTATCGTCCTGCGCGAATGCGCCGCCGCCGGTAGCGATGACGCAGCGACGCAGATCGAGCAAACGGGCGATCACCCGCCGCTCGCCATCGCGGAAATAGGCCTCGCCATAGCGGTCGAAAATCTCGGCAACCTTTAGGCCGGCTGCTTTCTCGATCTCGTCGTCGGCATCGAAGAAAGGCAAGTGCAGCCGCGCCGCCAGCCGCCGCCCGACGCTCGATTTGCCCGAACCCATCATTCCGACCAGCACGATCGGCTTGTCGACAAGGCTGGATGGCAGTATTTCCCGGGCGAATGACATGGTCTGCTCGCCTATAGTGTGCGCAGCGTCGCCGTAAACCGCCATGCCTGCGCAAGCGGCATTGCCCCGGCGGCCTCGGAACCGCTAAGGAAGCGGCCACCGCAGCGGGGCCGTGCCCCGAACTGCGGCACAATGAACTGGATCGGGCGGTACGCGTGGCAATCGGAAAATCGGCCCTGTGGATGACTGGCAGCCTGTTGGCGGTAGCGATTGCGTTGCCGGTGACGGGACAGGAATCGCTGTTGCCACCTGGGTTCGATCAGCCTTCCGCCAGACCTGCGCCATCACCCTCACCTGCCCCGGCGCCCACGCCATCTGCCAACCCTGCGCCGCGCCCGGCGGTGCCGACCAGTGGTGCCCGGCCATCGCTGCCATCTCCCGCCATACCCCGCCCGAGCGGACCGGTGACACTCGGCCCCGATGGTGAACCCTTGCCGCAGGAAACGGCTGCCGCAGACGAGCTGCCGCCACCGCCGCCCCGCTATGATCTGCCCCCCGGGTCGCGGCGCCTGCTGACGCGGGTCGGCCCGCTGACGCCCGAAAGCGGCGGCCTGTCTGCCGATGCCTTCGGTAACCGCGGGCTGTATTTGACGGCGATCATGAACAAGGTCGAGGGACAGATTGTCTCGCGCTGGTCATCGATATTGCTGCGTCGCGCATTGCTGTCGGGCGTCGACACGCCGCCAACCGTCAATGGCGCCGATTTCGCTGCGGCGCGCGCCATGTTGCTGTTGCGACAGGGTGAATCGGTGGCGGCACGGATGCTGGTGCAGTCGGTCGATATCGACAAGGCGACGCCGCGTCTGCGCGCAGCGGCGATGCAGATATTCATCGCTAACGCCGATCCGGGCGGGCTTTGTCCCTATGTCCCGGCGATGGCCGGACAGGGCGACGATCGCTGGGATCTGGCGCAGGCGATGTGCGGCGCACTGGTCGGTGAGCCGGGTACGGCCAATGCGGTGATCGAGCGTATCCGGCGACGCGGGCGCGCTGCCGCGATCGACGTCAAGCTCGCTGAAAAGATCGTCGGCGCAGGGATCAACAGTCGTCGATCGGCGACGGTGCTGTGGGACGATGTCGATGAACTGACCCCGTGGCGGCTCGGCCTCGCCTCTGCCAGCGGCGTCGATATTCCCTCCGGCCTGTGGCGCGATGCGACCCCATCGATGCAGCAATGGGCGGTGCAGATGCCGATGATCCCGGTCGATCAGCGGATCGCCTGGGCGCAAGGCGCTGCGGCGAAGGGCGTGTTGTCGGCACGCGGCTATGTCAATCTGCTGAGCTGGGCGACCGACCGCGATGGCGCGAGCGACGCGGTCAGCGACAAGGGCGGCGAACTGCGGCTGGCGTTCGTCGCCGCCGATCTGTCGGTGCGCGTCGCATCGATCGTCGCGCTCGGCGCGGACGATGGCGGAAGCTATGGCGGCAAAGTGCTGGCCACGCGTGCTGCCGCGCGCATCGCTCCGGTCGATCTTGATGACGAGGATTCCTTCGCCTTGCTCGCGGCGATGTTCGCCGGCGGGCTGGACAATAATGCCATGGCATGGGCCGGCAACGTCCGCGTTGGCAGTCAGGGCTGGGGGTTGCTTGCCGTCGGCTCGCCACGCCCGCTGGTCGGCGTCGACGCCGATGCTGTCGGCGATTTTGCCGACGGCGATGACAGCGCCGGTGCCCTGCGCACGCGTTTTCTTGCTGCCGCACTGATCGGCCTTGCCCGTGTGGAGCAGGCCGATGCCCAAGAGCTTGCGCGCGAGCATGCACTGGCGCTGGGCAGCGCCACCAACTGGACACGCGGGTTGCGCATGGCTGTCGAGCGCGGCGAGACCGGCACGGTGGCGTTGCTGGTTGCCGTGGGCTTGCAAGGGCGCGATTGGCGCGATGTCGCGCCGTGGCGGCTCTACCAGATTACCCGCGCGCTACGCGAGGTAGGGCTCGGCGCAGAGGCACGGATGATCGCCGCCGAAGCCATCACCCGCGCCTGACGGTGGTGGCCGCAGAAGCGCCAGCAATCAACGATTCCGATCATGCGCTGATCGACCGCTTTGCCGAGATGCTCAGCGTCGATCGTGGTGCAGCGCGCAACACGTTGATCGCCTATCGCCGCGATCTCGAACAGGCAGCGCTGCTATTGCGTGGCAGCGGCGGGTTGGCAGTGGCCACGACAGGCGATTTGCAGTGGCTTGTCGGTCAGTGGCAGGATCTTGCGGCGTCGAGCCTGTCGCGCAAATTGTCGGCGATCAAAGGATTTTACCGCTTTTGCGAAGAAGAAGGGCTGCGTAGCGACGACCCGGCCAGCGGCCTTGCCCGCCCGTCGCTGAAACGCCCACTGCCGCGCATTCTCAGCCACGACGATATCGCCCGGTTGTTTGCGCATGTCGAGGCGGAGGCGACGGCAGAAGGCGCCGGTGACGGGCCGGTACGGCTGCTGGCGCTGATCGAATTGCTGTATGGCTCGGGGCTGCGCGCCAGCGAACTGGTCGGTCTACCGCGCCGCGCCTTCTCATCCGACCGGCCCTATCTGATCGTGCGGGGCAAGGGCGACAAGGAGCGGCTTGTGCCATTGTCCGACCGGGCGCGCGCCGCGTTGCAGCGCTGGCTCGTCCGGGTACCGCCGGGCAGCGGCTGGACGTTTCCAGTGGGGACACAGCCGATGTCGCGTATCCGGCTGTTTCAACTGGTGAAACAGGCGGCAATGGCGGCGGGGATCGATCCGGCACGGATCAGTCCGCATGTGTTGCGCCACGCCTTTGCCACGCATCTGCTGGAGGGCGGAGCCGATCTGCGTGCCTTGCAGACTTTGCTGGGCCATGCCGATATTGCGACTACCGAAATCTACACCCACGTCGATAGCCGCCGGTTGGTCGAACTGGTCAATCAGCGCCACCCGTTGGCACGCCAAGGCGCAGGCTCAAGATTGACGCAGGGTAAGGGCGGCACTAACCCCGCCGCCAGATGATGACCTATCTCGAATTCGAAAAGCCCGTTGCGGCGCTCAATGAGCAGATTGCCGAATTGCGCAAAGCGGCGGCTGCGCAAAATCTGGATGTCGGTGCGGAAATCGCCAAACTGGAAGGCAAGGCGGCGCAGCAGCTCGCCGATCTCTACAAGGGGCTGACCCCGTGGCAAAAGACATTGGTTGCGCGGCATCAGGACCGGCCGCACTTCAACCGGCTAGCCGATGGTTTGTTCGACGATTTTCTGCCGCTGGCCGGTGACCGCGCGTTCGGCGACGATCAGGCGATATTGGGCGGTCTGGCGACGATGGATGGCGCGCGTTTTGTCGTCATCGGCCATGAAAAGGGACATGATACGGCGAGCCGGCTCAAGCATAATTTCGGCATGGGCAAGCCAGAAGGCTATAGAAAAGCCATCCGTCTGATGCAGTTGGCCGACCGGTTTGGCCTGCCGGTGATCAGTCTGGTCGACACGTCGGGCGCGTTTCCCGGCATAGAGGCCGAAGAGCGCGGCCAGGCCGAGGCCATCGCCCGATCGACCGAACAATGCCTGTCGCTGGGCGTGCCGATGGTTGCGGCGGTCGTCGGTGAAGGCGGATCGGGCGGCGCGATTGCCATCGCCGCCGCCGATCGCGTGCTGATGTACGAACATGCCGTCTATGCCGTAATCTCCCCCGAAGGCTGCGCCTCGATCCTATGGCGCACGGCAGACAAAGCCGCCGATGCTGCATCTGCAATGCGGGTGACGGCACAGGATCTGAAGTCGCTGGGGGTCATCGACACCATCGTGCCCGAACCGGTGGGCGGTGCCCACCGCGATCCGGCAGCCGCAATGACCAGCCTCAAGGCAGCGATTGCCCAGGCTTTCGTGTCGATCGGGCCGAAGCGCGGCGATGCCCTACGCGCGGCGCGCGAGGAAAAATTTCTGGCGATCGGGCGCATGTGATCTGCACCAACGCATCGGACTTGAACCAGCGCGCCGTTATGCCGAGGGAACTGGACGTCCGTTCCATCGTTCTGCATGCCTAACGACCAGCGAAAGGCGCGCACCAGTCGCGCCACATCGGGAGGGTGATCCATGAACAGCAGATTCGGCACAGCAGCAGCGGTAATTGCCCTAATGGCGTGCAATACAGCCAGCGCGCAGTCGCAGCGCGCGGTGCAACCCTTCAGTCAGGCGGAAAAGACTCAGGGTGCGCAATCGCACGCTCAGATTTTGCAGGAATTCGGCGGCGAGTATCAGGGTCCGCAGGCCACTTATGTGCGGACCGTCGGTCAGGGCATCGCCGTGCAATCGGGGTTGTCGAGTGCGCGCACCGATTTCACCGTCACGCTGCTCAATTCGCCGGTCAACAATGCTTTCGCGCTGCCCGGCGGCTATGTCTATGTCACCCGCCAGTTGATGGCGCTGATGAACAATGAGGCCGAACTGGCGGGAGTGCTCGGCCATGAAGTCGGCCATACCGCCGCGCGCCACGCCCGCGCCCGCCAGCGCGCAGCAACGCGCAATTCGATCTTCGGCGCGCTCGCCAGCGTTCTGGGCGGGGCGATCGGCGACAATGGCGGACTGTTGGGATCGCTCGGCGGATTGCTCCAGAACAACGCGTCGCGCGCCGCCCAGCTGGCCACCCTTGGCTTTTCGCGCAGCCAGGAGACACAGGCCGACGATCTCGGCATCCGTTATCTGACTGGTGCCGGCTATGATCCCGCCGCGCTGTCGACCATGCTCGCCAGCCTTGCCGCGCAGAACACTCTGGACACGCGTGTGACCGGGCAGGATGCGCGGTCTATTCCCGCATGGGCAAGTACCCACCCAGACCCTGCATCGCGTGTGCGCCGCGCGCTGACAGCAGCGCAACGCATCGCCAACCGCAGTACGCGAGTGGAGCGCGACGCGTTCCTCAATGCAATCGACAATACGCTTTACGGCGACGATCCACGTCAAGGCGTGGTCGAAGGACAGAATTTCCTCCACCCCGACCTGCGCCTCGGCTTCACCGTGCCGCAGAGTTACGGCATGTCCAACGGTGCAACAGCGGTGGCCATCGTCGGCAATGGCGGGCAGGCTCAGTTCACCACCTTACCCGGCGCTTACAATGGCGATCTCGACACCTATGTTGGCAATGCCTTTCGCGCGCTGTCGGGCAGTAACAGCCAGTCCGTTAGCGTCGGGCGGATCAGCCGCACCACGGTCAACGGCATCCCCGCCGCTTATGCCAGCGCACGCGCAAGATCCGGCCAGACCGATGTCGATGTGACGATTTTCGCCTATGAGTTCGCGCGCGACAAAGCCTATCATTTCGTCACGCTGACCCGTGTCGGCGGCACCCGGGTGTTCGATCCGATGTTCGCCAGCGTCCGCCGCCTGACCGCCAGCGAAGCAGCGGCGATCCGTCCGCGCGTCATTGATGTCGTGGCGGTGCGGCGCGGCGACACCATTGCCTCGCTATCCGGTCGGATGGCCTACCCCGCTTTTCAGCAAGAGCGTTTTCTTACGCTCAACACGCTGCCCGCCAATGCGGTGCTGACGCCGGGGCAGCGAGTCAAGCTGGTTGTCTACGCGGCGCGATGATCGGCACAGACGAAAAGGGCGGCACCCTTACGAAGGATGCCGCCCCATTCTTGCAGTCCGCTGCCCGCAGGCGGCGGCAACACCATGTAAAGCTTAGAGCTTCGCAGCAGCGTTGTTGAAGGTCTTGCTGACACCGGTGCCGACGGTGCTGAACGCGGCGATGCCGGCGACAGCGATAAGGGCAGCGATCAGACCATATTCAATGGCGGTCGCGCCCTTGGAGTTGCGGATCAGCTTCTTGATCATGTTCATAATTCTTCTCCTGGTTTCAGCTCACATTTACCCGGTCGAACCAGTCATGGACCGTTCCAACACCCAAAGAGATACCCGTCAAAAGTTAGCAAATTCTTTATTGCGCGACCGAAATCGTGGTGACCGTCCAAGATCGGGACGGGCTGCGTCAGGGGGTCGCTGCACTCGCGCCTTGCCCGAAAAGGCAATGGGCCGATCCGGCATGTGCTGGATCGACCCATTGATTGAAAGATTGTTCTCGACGTGGGCGGGGACGCTACAGATTACCTAGCGCCTCATCCTTGATATATTCCCACATGGCGATTGCGGCGTCGGCGAACAGCGCGATGAAGCCGCTTGCGGCAATCGCAATGAGCGCAACGATCAGGCCATATTCGATGGCGGTAGCTGCGCGGCGATTGCCCCACAGGCTGATGATAAATTTGATCATGGTCGATCACCCCGGTCAAAGGTGCAGATACTGTTCCTTGAGGCTGAGACATGGCAGGGTCGAGGTTAATGAATTGCTTAAATCCAAACGCCGGAGCAACGAAATGCCGCTGATCGTCGTTGCTGCCGCACTCATCGCTCCCGACAGGACCATTTTGATACAGAAACGACCTGCCGACCGCGCGCTTGGCGGGCTGTGGGAGTTTCCCGGCGGCAAACGTGAATCAGGCGAAAGCAGCCGCGCCGCGCTGATCCGCGAACTCGATGAGGAACTGGGCATCGTCGTCGAGCGCGACCATCTGTTTCCTTGCGGTTTCGTGGTCGAACCGCGCGATCCGCGCGAGCTAATTTTGCTGCTGTTCGCCTGCCGACGCTGGCAGAGCGAACCGCGGCCACTGACGGCCAGCGAGCTGTTGTGGGTGCTCCCCGAGACACTCGCCGATTATGCCATGCCGCCTGCCGATATCCCGCTTGCCGCTGGGTTGGTGCGCTATTTGTCGGGCGATTGAACCGGAGCGGATGCTAGCGCGGCGGAAAGACTAGCGGTGGCACTGCCCCGCCGTGCCGGTTGCGGCTGCGATGCGTGGGGTGCCCAGCCGCTGAAATGCATCAACCGCGCACTTTCGACGGTGCGCCCATCCTCATCAGCCGCATCGGCAAAGGCTGCGCCCGCCAGCGCCCATTGTCTGCGCGTCAACCGATGTGTCTCACCGGCCAGCATATTGGTCAGCGCAGCACCGCGCAGATCGGCGACCAGCCTGTCGATACGGCGATAGGCCAACTGCATCCGCTCGACATCGACCACTGGCAGCGCCAGCCCGACCGAGGACAACAGCCCGCCCAGCGAAGCAAGGTCAATTTGTGGGTGCATCCGCGCCATCGCCCGCGGCGCATCCGCCGCCGCTAAGGCGCGCCGCAACATTGGAAAGCTGCCATCGCCGAACAGGCAGCCTAGCAACAGCCCGTCGGGCCGCAGCGCATGGCGACAGCGCAGCAAAGCGCCAGGTACATCGTTGACGCTCTCCATCCCGCCCGGCCACAAAATGAGATCGACGCTTTCCGGTTCGACAGGCAGCCGATCTTCTTCGGCCGTCACTGCGCCAATCGCTCCGGCTTGTTCGAGCACGGTCACCGCCATCCCGCGCTCGCGCAGCGCTTCCCCCAATGCCGTGTCTCGCCCGCCGATCAGCAAAGCGCTGGCAAAATCGCGCTGCACATCGTCCAGCCGTTCGATCAATTGCTCGGCGATGATCTTGCCCAGATAGCTGTCGCCGCGCCTCTGTGAGCGCCGCGCGGCGCGGTGGCGGCGGTCGAAGATGTCGGAGCGGCTGTCAGGCATCGCGGGCTTGTGCCTTTGCCATGCCCGCGCCACAAGTGCTGATGACCGATGCTGCCGCCGTTCCGCCGCTGGACCGGGCCGCCACCAGCGCGCGCCGCGCCGCAACCGCGCTGATCGACCTGCTGCTGCCGCCCCGCTGCCCAGGATGCAGCATGATCGTCGCCGGGCAGGACCGCTTTTGCAGCGACTGCTGGTCGCAGCTCGATTTCATCGTCCCGCCTGCTTGCGCATGCTGCGATTTGCCACTGCCCAATGCCGTCGGGCCAGATGCCTTGTGCGGCGCATGCATGGCTAATCCACCGCCATTCGCGCGCGCATATGCACCGCTAGCCTATGGCGAAAAGGCGCGCAGCGTGGTGATGCGGCTTAAATATGGGCGACGCATCGGCGCGGCGCGTTTGATGGCCGATCTGATGGCGATGCGGCTGGGGGACCGTGACCCGGCAGACGAACCGCCGCTGCTGGTACCGGTGCCGCTGCACCGCTGGCGCATCTGGTCGCGCGGCTTCAATCAGTCGGCGTTGATCGCCCGCCATCTGGCTGAGCGGTTCGAGTGGACCCTCGATGTCGATGCCCTCGTCCGCATCCGCCAAACCTCGTCGATGCGCGGATTGGGTAAGCAAGCACGGGCCAAGCAGGTACGCGGCGCATTTCGTGTCCAGGCCGAAGCCCGTGACCGTATCGACGGGCGCACCATATTATTGGTCGACGATGTCTTCACTAGCGGTGCCACCGCCAGCGCCTGTGCCCGCGCGCTGCGGCGTGGTGGAGCAGCGCGCGTCGAGGTCGTCGCCTTTGCCCGCGTGCTCGACGGGCGCGGCGATCCGGGTGCGTTGCATTGACAGCGCGAGCAGACGAGCCAATATCTAAGGCACAATGCCACGCATAGAAATCTACACCTCGGCCTTTTGCCCCTATTGCCATCGCGCCAAGGCGCTGTTGGAGCGCAAGGGTGCGATCTATGAGGAGATCGACGTGACGATGGACAGCAAGGCGCGCGCCGCGATGAGCGAGCGCAGCCATGGCGGGCACACCGTGCCGCAGATTTTCATCGGTGACAGACATGTCGGCGGTAGCGACGATCTTCATGCGCTCGATGCGGCAGGTACGCTCGACGCGCTACTGGCCGTCTGACCGACATCGTCCCTATTTTCGCCCGATGATCGCCTTCGACCTCGCCTGTGCGCACGACCATGTCTTCGAAGCATGGTTCCGGTCGAGTGCCGACTTTGCGGCGCAGCAGGCGCGCAGCCTGATAGCCTGCCCTTTGTGCAGCGACATCAGCATTCGCAAAGCGGTGATGGCACCCAATATCACTGCTAAGTCTAACCGCGGCAACGCCCGCAAAGTACTTGTTGCGGCAGCAGCAGCCAACACCCGCCATACTGCCGCACCAATGATCAGCGCGCCAAACGCACCCGCCTTGCCCGAACTGCCCCCCGCGGTGATGGCGATGATGGCGGCGGTCGCCAAGGCGCAGGCCGAATCGCTGCCCCGATCGACCTGGGTCGGCAAACGCTTCGCTGACGAAGCCCGCGCCATTCATGGCAGCGGTGAAGAGCGGCTGATCCACGGCCAGGCGACCCGCGACGAGGCCGAGGCACTGGCCGAAGACGGTATTGGCGTGATGCCGCTGCTGGTGCCAGTGGTGCCGCCCGAAGCGCGCAATTGACGCCCGTCGCCCTCGCCCGCTAAAGCCCGTGCAGCCGTCAGGCGACGTGCCCGTAGCTCAGCAGGATAGAGCATCGGATTCCTAATCCGGGGGCCGGAGGTTCGAATCCTCTCGGGCACACCAGTCAGTCTAAGTCTTTGTTTTTATTGGATTTTATTTTTTCCGGCCCAGATTTTTGGCCAAGAGTCGCCGGATTTTGAGGCGGTTTTTTGGATGCCGGAGACAGAGAATTTGACGTTCAACGAGAGTGTCGTTCGATCGTCAGGTGGGTCTCCCGGGCAGCGAATTAGTGGCCCCGGAATCGGGTGCAACGTTGTCGGCAGCAGATTTCTTGTTTTGTTCGGGACCAGCATTTCGAGTCGATGCACGAACACCACGCAGTCTTAACTTCATGATTAGAAAGAGTTCTGATTCTTCTGCGTGATCTGGCTGGCCCAGTTTGGCGGACAATTCCCCGCCTTGGACGGCATTTTGGGGACAGAGAATTTTAATTTGCAGAAAAGGTCGGAGCTCACGCGGTGCCCGTCTCCGGCGGGACGTTTGGTAGCCCCGACATCAAATTGCGCCAATCTTTCCGGCTCAATCCTAAACATCGTGTTGATATTTGCAGTCCGTTTTGCTCCTTCAAGCCAGTCGTTTGGCGTCGCCTTTGTCAAACCCGAAAGCCGCCATTCATTCAGCGACGCGGGAGCGGCGATGATTGGGACTTAATCGACATTCCCGGCAGCGGTGTGGAACGACAGCTTCCAGTAGAAGCAGACGTCCTGGTGCTCGCCGGTATCACCGCTGGAAGACCGTCAGGAGCTATTTCAGTTATTGTTTCGAGCTGAAGTTGCATCCATAATCAGGCGACGATGGGGGGATTCAGTGGATGACCGAAGGACATCATGCGGTAGGGGATGCCGTTCACAATGCCTGAACCTCGCTCGATATTTTCCGCTGCGGAGTCAGGACTTGGCTTTATTTATCAGCCGAGGCTAGCGCTGCTGAGGCTTTTGTCCCTGCCTGAAGCCACCTCGCTTCTCATCGAGAAGAGCGACGATCTAGAGTTTGACACGGCGAGCGGAAGAAAGACGCTGGCGTCTCTGAAGCATAAGGCCGAGGGTGACAGGCTTACGGATCTCGACGTTGATTTCTGGAAATCCGTGAGAGTGTGGCTAGCTTATTATAGCGACAACGGCAGGATCAGCTCGAACACCGACTTCGTTCTGTTCACCACAGCGGTCATCGCACCCGGATCGGAGTTGGCGCTGTTCGCGGAGGTCGGCAACGATCCGGCGGCTCGGGCATCGATGGCCGCAACGCTTCTGGATCGCAGCACCTCGGCGACGATCGGCAAGGCTAAGACCGATCTGGCCGAGCTAACAGAGGCCGAGCTCGCGGACTTTTATGGCCGAATCCTCATTCTGGACGGAAGCCCGCGCATAGACACGATCCCTGAAATCGTGCTCGACCAGCACCTGAGGACCGTCCGCCGGGAAGTCCGCAGTCCGCTCTTTGAGCGGCTGGAAGGCTGGTGGATAGACCTGATGATCAAGGTGCTCACGGGCGAGCGAACCGGGCCGGTCTACGGCCACGAGGTGTCCGACAAGCTCTCTTCGATTGCAGAAGAGTACCGGTCCGACAGTTTGCCGATCACCTTCCGCGGCCGGATGCCTGATGGTCGGGTCGACGTCGCCAACGACACCCGGCTGTTTGTCGAGCAGCTCCGGGACCTCGACGTTTCCCCCGCCCGCATCCAGAGCGCGATTATCGACTATTACCGCGCTTTCGAGCAGCGCTCGAGCTGGGCGCGGGAGAATCTGCTGATCTCGGGAGAGATGGAAGAATATGAGGATCGTCTGATCGAAGAGTGGGGTCGCTTCCGGGAAATCATCTTCGAGACCCTTCACGACGCCAGCGGGGACGATGCCTTCAAGGCGGCCGGCCGCCAATTGTATAAATGGGCCGAAACGGAAACGGGGGAACTGAGGATCAGGGAGCGAGTGACCGAGGCTTATGTCGTTCGCGGCGCCTTTCAGATTCTCGCCAACGCCCGTCCCATACCGCGGGTGCACTGGAATCCCGCCTTCATGAAGCGCCTCGGCGAACTGCTCGGGGTTGCCGCATGAAGCGGTGGGATCTTCGTCCCGTAGAAATCAGGAACCTGTTCAATCCGGCCTTCTGCGGCCTTGTCTTGTTCCGCGCGCTCGCGGCCTATGAGGACGAGGATAAGCGTGGCATGCCGTTCTCGCTGACTCTGCTCGTCCTGCCGCTATGCCTGCAGCGGGACGCGCGCGAAACTCTCGCCAAGGCGAATCGAAGCTATTTTCTGAAGATCGTTGCGGCCAATCCGCAGATGCTGGTCGATCTGCCGAAACGAACGACGGATCTCCTGCCGTTCGCGTTCGAGGCCCTCGGGGTGCTGATGCAGCTCGGCGCTCTCGTCGTCACGCCCGACGGTCGCCTGCGGACGGTCCGAGAGGGCGTCCGCAAGGGAATAGATGGCACGCCCGAGTCGATCTCCTGTCAGCGGGTGGCGAAATTCCTCGGTCGCGAATTCGCCCAGATTGGCGATCGCGTCACAATTTACACGACCTTGGGGGTCCGACCATGAAGATCAAGTCGATCCACCTCTACAGCTATGACGGCCGCAGGCGGGATGTGCAGTTTCACCTGAACGGCCTCAATGTCATCACCGGAAGGTCCTCGACCGGGAAATCGGCGCTGTCTGAAATCATCGAATATTGCATGGGGCGCTCGACCTTCAACATTCCCGAAGGAGTCATACGCGACCGAGTAAGCTGGTTCGCCGTCATCTATCAGTTCGCCGGAGAGCAGGTGATGGTGGCCAAGCCGTCACCGGGCTCGGGCCGAAGCAGCTGCAGCACCGCTATGATCCGGCGCGGTGCCGACATCGCAGCTCCGGACTACGCTGATCTTCTTGTCAATGACGACGACAGCGGGGTCGAGACCCTTCTATCGCGCATGATCGGCATCCCTGAGAACACCACGGCGGTGCCGCTGGAGAACAGCCGCGAGAGCTATGACGCCAATATCAAGCATACCTATTACTATCTGTTCCAGAAGCAGACGATCGTCGCCAACAAGGACCAGCTCTTCTACCGGCAGAACGAACCGTTCCAACCGCAGGCGATCAAGGACACCCTGCCGATTCTCCTAGGGGTCTCCTCGATAAACCGCTACGAATTGGAGGCCCAGCTGCGCACGGTCCAGCGCGATCGCCGGCTGAACGGCAAGCTGCTCGAACAGGCCAGGGGCGCGGTCGAAACCTCGGAGGAGCGAGCTCTCGGATTGATTTCGGAAGCGCGAAGCGTCGGCATATTCGCCACCGACCGCGGCGCCGGTGAGCCTGTCGTCAGCCTCCTTCGCGACGCCCTGTCGTGGACACCGGCACCCGTGCCCGAAGACGACGGCCAGAGGGTCGCCACCATTGAGACAAACCTCTTCAGCCTTCGCGAGCAGCGTCGCGAGATTCAGCGACGGATCGACGCTACAGTCCAGTTCGCCAAGAGGTCGGAGGGCTTCGAGAGCGAGGCCGGGGAGCAGCGCGATCGTCTCGCCTCGATCAAGGCCCTACCGAAAAGCAAAGAAACGGGCGAGTGGCAGTGGCCCTTCGCCGAAGCTAATCTGGCGCTATCCAGCCCCATCGCGAGCATGCTTCTCGCGGAGCTCGAGTCGCTGGACCAGGAAATGACCGCCGTTCGGGGCGAGCGACCTGCCCTGGACGCCTATCTCGTGGATCAGCGCACGGCGCTTCAGGGGGTTGGAGATCAGATCCGCACCAAAGAGGTCGAGTTGTCGGCGGCGATCGCCTCAAACGAGGTCAGCGCGCAAATGGGTAATCGCAACAACGCCGCGTCCCGGGTCGTGGGCCGAATCAGCCTCTTCCTAGAGAATCTCATTCCCGACGCCGAGATGGCGCGTCTTGAGGCCGAGGAGAAACGGCTGAAGGCGAAGGCCGACGATCTGGAACGGAAGATCGGGGCCGATGATTCTGGCGAAAGGCTCGCCTCGACGCTGAACAACATCTCTATGCACATGTCGCGATACATCACCGATCTGGGCGGCGAGTTCGGCCAGTATCCGGCGCGCCTCGACATGCACAACCTGACCGTTGTAATCGACCGGCCAAGCCGCCCGATCTACATGCCCAGGACGGGTGGGGGCGAGAACCATCTTGCTTACCACCTAGCCGCCCTGTTGGCGCTTCACCGGTTCGCCGCCAACAACGATCAGCCCTTGCCGCGCTTCCTGCTCATCGACCAGCCGACCCAAGTCTATTTTCCGTCCGAGACCGTCTATGCCGCAGCCGGAGGATCGATCGAAAAGACAGAGACGGATGCGGATCTTGAAGCCGTCCGCCGCTTGTTCGAGGTGCTCCGGCGCTTTGGCGAGGAGGACGCCAAGGGATTCCAGATCATCGTGACGGAACATGCCAATCTTCGCGACGACTGGTTCCAGTCCGCCCTGGTCGAGCAGCCATGGAGCAAGCCGCCCGCGCTCGTTCCTGACGACTGGCCGGACGACAACGAGGAAAGCGCATCTGTCGAGCCGTCATAGATCGGTGAAACGAAAGTCGGGCACCACGCCGATCGGCTGCAGTGCACCGTGCGGTTGCCGGTCGCCGGACTGGAAATGCTAGAAACTGGAGCAGCGCTGAGATGACAGCTAATCCCGAAGTTGCGGAAGTCCAAAAGGTCGATGTGGCTAGGCTCGCCCATTCGATGATCGATCTCGCGCCAACGGATTTCACCCGCGACGCAATGCTTGGTGCCGCGCTCGTCCTCGATACCCGCGAGAATCCGCTTCGGCTCAACCTTTTCGCGTCGGCGATACGGATTTTCCTCGACCACATGATGGATGCACTCGCTCCTCAGGAGGAGGTGGAGGCATGTCGTTGGTTCAGGCCGGTTGAGGGGCAGCAGAAGCCGGTCCGCAACGCGCGTCTGACCTACGCCCTCATTGGCGGCTTCGCTCCGGAGCAGGTGGAGGAACTTACTGGCATCGAAGTGAAGCCTCTGATTGCAGAGGTGATTGCAGCCTACGGAAAGCTGAACAAACACGTGCACGGGCGCGAGGAAACAATCGTCCGCGATGTTGATGAGCAGGACACGGTTGTGGACGAGGTGCTCAGCGCGCTCGTCGAACTACTTGAGGCACAGCGCGACTATCGGTCGGAAATTGTCGCCGCGATCGCTGATTCCCTACAGTCGGAAGCGGTTGAGAAGTTCACGACGGAAACGGTCGACGATGTCGACATCCTTGCGACGCACCACACAATCGATTGGGTCGGCATCGACGAGCGGGCAGTTGTGGGCATCACCGCCCGCGAAGTCGAATACGAGATCACGGGTTCGATCGGGGTCACGCTGCTCTACGGATCAGGCGGCGACAGGGCACGTGGCGACGGTGCCGAAATCGGCGATGAGTTCCCGATTTCCATGCGCTTCAAAGTTCCGATTGAGGCGCCACACGATCTGGTAAGGGCCGAGATCACCAGCGGCGTCGACACCTCCGCTTGGTTCGATAATGACGATGACAACCACGATAATGATGACCGCGATACCGACGCTTTCTAGGCAACCAGCTGTGCAGAGTTGTCGCCAATAGGCCCGCAACTGACTATGCCCCTGAAACGATTTACGTGCCCGACGGCCCACGCCTCGCCCCGCTCTCCGGCCACAGGCCGGATTGGGGCTTCATCTTCGTTCCTTCGTCACTACGACGAAGCCCCAACCCTCCTTAAATCACAACCTCAAATCTGTGCCATTGGTGCTGACGGGGAACAGACGAGATCACTCGCCGAGAACAAGGTGATTGCGCCTTTGCGGAACATTAGCTCTCCTCTCCACCAGCGCGGCGCTCCGCCGTCACCCCTCGAACTTCAGGCAGGCGGGCATTCGTGCCGCCGGCGGTCACTCGCGCTCAGCGCTCGAACACCTGAGATACCCAGGCTGATTCAAAGATTTTTTTATCGTGCTCGATTTCGAGCCGCTGGAGACAAAGCAAGTGCCAATACATCTGCCAGACCTCGTCCTCGACCGGCAGGTATTCGATGGTCAGGCCGATCTCGCGGGCGTCCTCATAGCTGATCATCTGCCCGTGCGACTTCCACAGCGAGAGGTTCATCAGGTTCTCGCTTATCGTGGTGGACGGCGCCCCGATCCGGTTAAGCAGCTTGAGCGCGATGTCGCGGGTCCGGTCGCGCTGGCCGGCAAACTTGCGCACCACCACCGGGTCGAACTGCTGGAGCATCAGGCGCGAGGCCTGGTCGCCGGGATCCCTTTGCACAGCCTGGAAGTGAGTCTCATACGCTTGGAGGTAGGCGATCACCGAGGTGCAGATGTCGTTGCCGCGCTCGTCTTTGAGCATGACCTGAGGGTCAATCATGCCAAGCTCGGAGGTGTCGCTCATCAGGATCGAGTGCGCGCCAAGCGCCATGAGCGTTCCCGCGCTCTTGGCGTAGTCCGGAACGATCACGCGCAGCCGCCCGTCAGGGCCAAGCCGGCGACGGATCTGGACCATGATCTTCTCGGCGGCATCGACGTTGCCGCCCAGCGTATGAAGCATGAGGTCGATCGGCGTGCCCGGCGTGACATTGTGGAGCAAGTCAACGAAGCCAAACACGTCATCGCGCTCGATCTCCCGCCGATCGGCACTGATATAGCAGATCAGGGTCGTTCCCTGGCGGGTGTCGATCTCCTTGATCAACGCCTGGCGCTGGTAACGGGCCGCGTTCGCGGCGGTGAAAAACGGCGTCTTGCCAAGGGCGCGGTTCCCGCCGCTCTTGGACGGCGCAGGCGCAGTAGCAGGTGCCGGCTCGCTCCGCGCGGAACGCGTCTGCCTCGCTTTCGACGCGACGCGAGAGCCTGTCTTGGGAGTTTTGGTGGTCGCCATCAGTCGCTATCCTTTGCCCAAAGGGTCTTTCCGTCGCGGATGAAATAATGACACCGCTGGTCACCAAGATAGTCGATGCTCGGCACGACGCTAAGGGGATCGACTTGCGACACCCGCCAGGCCGGGCGACGCGCCGGGTCGGCGTTGAGCAGGATGCGATGCTTGCGACCGCAGGCGCAGTCGAACGCGAGCCATTTGGGGAAGGTCACCGCGCCGACGACAACCGCGCCACGCCGCGGCAGCCGCGCGGGAACCTCGTCGGCCTCGTCGACCCAGCCAAGGATGCGCCAGCGCCAGACCGGCAGCCATTGCCACCACGGGATTTTCATTGTGGCCATACCTGTTCGAGAAAGGGCTGGGTCACACCGGCGCCAATCCGGCCGGTGTCGAGGTGGCAATAATGGCCCGCCCGGGGAGCGACAACGTTCGTCGAGATCTCGCGTTCGTGCCAGCGCAGCAGCACTTCGCTCGGGCGCGGATCCGGGCCATAGCCAATCATGCGCTCGAGCAGTTCGGCGACCGCCGCCGCGGCGACCGCGGTGGTAAATGCGACGACGGCGGGTTCGGTGTCGGCGAGAGCCGGGGCGTAGCCTTCGTCAGCGAGACGACGCCGTTCGGCCGGGGTCATCAGTTCGGTGGCGGCGCGGGCCATGTCGACGCGCCCTCGGCAGACCAGGCAGGCGGTGCCGGGCGCGAGGATCGTCACGCGACCATCGATACCGCTGAGCATTCCATCCGCGTCGCTGCTGAGCAGGATGCCAATGTCGATCACTGGGGTCATCAGGTAGGTGGCGGCGCGGGACAGCACGAGCCGCCCCGCATTGTCGTCGCTGCAGCCGAAGATCAGGTCGCAGCCGATTAACGCTCGCGCGGTAGGCTCGAGCGTCGTCATCGACTGGATCGCCGCGCAGTCGAGGTCGGGCGCTATCGCGCGCAGGTGATCGCACAGCATCTCGGCCTTGGGCCGCCCAACATCGGTCGGCGTCGAGCCATAGACACGTGTCACATTGCTCGCGCTGAGCGTGTCGCCGTCGAAGATCGAAAGGTGCCGTACACCCAGGCGGACCAGTTGCTCGGCGACCGCCGACCCAGTTCCACCGCCGCCAACAAGCCCGACCCTCAACCCACCGAGCGCGGCTTGGATCGGGCCACCCAGCGCGCGGACGCTGCGGTCGAAGCGAGGATCGATCGCCGCCCCGGGCGTGTCATGGCTCGACTGCAACCGCCAGCGATCGCCCACCACCCAGAGCCGGCCGATCGCCCGCGGGGTGGGGTCGGCCTCGTGGGCCAGCGCGCCACTAAAGGCGTAGCCTTCATTGCGCGGCGACGCGATTAGCGTTCCATAGAAGGGCGTATCCGCGCGGATCCGGAAGGTTTCGGCGAGGCGGCGATCGACCTCGACGTCAAGCCGGCTCGGCAACGGGACGCCCGTCTCGCCGGGATGGGTATGAAACCACAGCGCGACCAGCCCGGCCTCGGCGGCCTCGCCAAGCGCGGCGACGTAGCCGTCGGACGAGATCGACAGCGCGTCAACGTGGCGCTCGATATAGGCTGCGGTGCCGACCCACGCGATCTTGCGTCCGAGCAGCCGCAGGTCACCGGTGGCCGTCTCGACCAGTTTGACAAGGATCACGCCGGCCGTCTCAAGTGGCTCGCGCGACGCCGCCGCGATTTCCCGGTCGAGGAGATCGGTAAGGACTAGAGTGATAGTCACGCGGCGCGCACCGCCGCGCGTACCAGCTCGTTGTGCACCAGCGCGAGATAGCTTTCGATCGAATCGATTCCCGAGCTCCACTGGCCCGGCTGGAGGTGGCGCGACCAGCGTTGCCAGTCGCGACCCAAGTGATGTTCGCGCGCCTCGGTCGCCGCGATCGTCGAACCGTCGCGTCGGGTCACCGGCGGACTGAACCACCACATGTCGGGGGCCGCATCGGGATACCCCGCCGGCAGGCGCAGGAGGAGGTCGGCTTGGTCCAGATTAAGGCCGGGGGGCAACGGAAATCCGGGTAGCAACACGCACAACATTCCGCCCTCGGTGCTGACCTGATGCGCGGGGCAGCGCCCCCGAACATATTGGGCGTCGATCGGCGGAAGCATGGCTCGGTCCTCCTCAGGCGCCGGGGTTGATCTGGGCGGGCGCAGTGAAGAAGCGCAACCCGTCGCGCATCTTGACCACGGCCGAGAGCTCGATCTTGAGGTCCGAACCGCCCGGCACCACCTCGAACAGGTCGCGGTCAGCCGCGATGTCGGGGTTGGCAAGCTTGCGAATCTCCGCGCCGGTTAACGACACCTGGCGGACCTTGTAGTCCTTGCGGTCGATGCGGATCTCGAACGTCTTGTCCTTGCCGCCGCCCGGACCGTCGTCGTTGTTGGAGGGACCCTTGTCGTCGCGGCCGGCGTTAATCGAATCGTCTTGGTTCATCGCTACCTCCTCTGATTGATACCTTGATACCACGATACCAGTAGCGTTGACAAGATAGATACTTTGGAGGCAAGGTGACTGTGATGAAACCCGCTAAAGCCATGACAATTCGCCTTTCGCCCGAGCAGGCCGATGCCCTTGAGACGGTCGCGACGGTTGCGTCGCTGCCCGTGTCGGACGTGATCAGGGCGGCGATCCAGGAGCATATCGAGACACGGCGGCGCGATCCGGCGTTTCAAACCGGCCTGCGTGATCGCATCGAGCGAGCGCGTCAGTTGCTTGACGACTGAGGAGGAGCAGCGCCGGTCACGACGGCGTGCAACCGAGGTAATATTCCTCGGCGCATTCCCAGAACCAGTCCGCATCGAGATGGGTGGTCCGGTCGACTTCAGTGACCACCCCCGCCGTTGTTGCAAACAACGCATAGCAAATCTCATCGTCGTCATGGCGTGACCGGTAGGCGATTCCATCGGCCGCCACGGGATGCGCCCTCAGTGCCCCCGACCAGGACTGCGGCACGGGATAGGGCGGCCCCGACGACGTGATCTCGGCGGTCGCACCGATGATCGCGAGTCCTGGTCCAACCATAGAAATCAGCGTTAGCTCGGCGGTCGAGGCAAGGCGCGCGTATCCCTTGGTCGCGAGCAAGCCGGGATCGACCACGCGCCGGCCCGGTGTGCGGAGAAACGTCTCGGCTAGAGCACCCTTGCCCGTTCGCGCGCAGTAAAGAACGCCGTAGCTTGCGTCGGGCGCATTGAATCGCCCGAGATCTGATGTATCGAAGAAGATCGGGTCGTAGGCCGCGCCGTAGAAGCGGTGCAATATCGTGCCGGCCGCGATCGTCACCAGCGCGGGCTTTCGCGCGACGAGATCGGCGGGCGGCGTTGGCATGCTCACGCGCCCTGGACACCCTGCCGACGCGCGACCTCGAGGACCGTCTCGACTTTTCCTGCCCGCAACAGGTCAATCGGCTTGCGGCCGCCGAGGTCATCGAGCGGGTTGGCAAGGAAATTAAGCACCGCCCAAGGGCTGGTGAAGCCGAGACTGTCCTGCACCTGGTCGAGCCCCGCGACGACCCGGCCGTCGCCATCGAACTGGAGCGCGGGAAACCGCCGCTTGTTGCTTGGCCCCGGGACGGCGAGCAGGCTGCCTTCCTGCACGCGTTGGTCGACGCGCTGCCGCGACACCCCGCGCAGCAAGCGCTGGACTTGGGTGAAGTCGAACGCTCCGCCGGACGCGGAGAGATCCTGCTCCGCGGTCTCGATCCCGCGCAGGAGCGCGCGGGCGCGCGCTCCTGGCTCATAGGCTTTAGCGGCTAGCGCAGTTGGATTACCGACGACGAGCGGCGCCACGTCTCCATCAAGCATCGCCGCGGTCCCGCCACCACGCAGTTGCACCCGCTTCATGCGGAAAGATCTCACGCCCTTTATCTTGTCAGGCGAGAAGACCGCTACGAGGGCGCCGGCAGGAAGGTCGAGCTGCGCGAAGCTGCGGATGTTATCCTTGCTCAAAAAGGAACCAAACAACTCAACCGTGTCGTCCGCCCCGCGCTGCCGCTTGAACGACCGGCTTTTCGAAATCATCTCGTTTCTCCTTCACAGCCCGAACTGGGCGATCATAACAATTTTGTCAAGTATAGCAATTACAGCAAATACCGTTAGCGACTGCCAGCACGCCGGTGAATGGCCTGACGGAGCCTGCACAGTCCTTGAACAGGAACGAAGAACCGCTTGCCGGTTAGCGCCCGAAAGCAGCCGTGCCGCCGCCCGCCCATTCGTGTCGGCCGATGTGAAATGAACTGTTGGCGGCTTTTGGAATTGATCAGCGGCACAGCGAACGACTGGGATTGGGGCGCGAGGCTGCCGTCGGCTCGAACGTCGCATTTGGACCAGCGGGCGAGCACTCGATGTGCCCTTGCCCGGCTTGTCCGAATGATCACCCGGTGTCGCTTTCTACAATTCCGCGAACATCATCCAAGTACCCCCGCATCCGCTCGACAGCGGAGCTGAGCGCCTCCACCCGCTCAACCAGCTCAGCCTCCGTCAACCCCAGCGTCGTCAAAGCCAGTACGCTGGCATCCTCCATTATTATCCCGATCTGCGTGCAGATCAGATCGACGCGGCGGCACTGGTCGTTATCCATAGCGCGACCACGCCACGGCCCCCGCGACAAGTCCATAACCAGCTTTCGCGTGTTGAACGGGGGCAACCATGCTCGGCGGTCGTTGCTGATGCCAAATCTCACCCAAACCCCAGCACCGCCCGCTGTTCGCTCCAATCCATCGGCAGCGGCGCAAGCTTGAGCAACGATCGACTGGTAAGCGATACAGGCTGCCGCCCTTCCAATATGGCGGCAGTGATGTCGGGCGCGAGAAACGCGAGCCGCGCGATGCGCTCAGGATGGCGATTGTAGCGCTCGGTCCCGTTATCGAAGATCTCGCGGCGGGTGCGATGCGCCTTGACCAGCAGCGCCACCAGCTTCTGGTCTGGCTCGCTTGCCGACGACACAGTGCTGTTCAACACGAGGCGACTCTTGCGACCCCGCCGCTGCCGGACGATCGGCACATCGATCGTCAATGGGTCGGGCGGCCCGAACTCGCTGCGCGGCCGCGCGGTCAGCTTGGCGAGCAGACTTTGACCGTCGATGCTGGCCTCGGCGCTATCGTCTGACATGATGATCTGCAGCCCAAGATCGTGCAACAGCCCGCGCATCGACATCCCACCGGCCCGGGTGCAGCTGCTGCGGATTTCCTGAGCGATGCCAACCGCATTTTGTGTGGCGGCAAGTTCAAGCTCCAACGGCTCGAGCTGGTCGAGCACCGATGCTGGATCGAGCAGGGCGAGCACCGCATGTTTGACCGCAGTCTGGATCAGCTTTGCCTGCACCCGAACCGCAGGCGCACTGTCGCCAGCGCCGAACTCTTGGGCAGCGTTCGAGACATAATAATGATAGCGCCGATCATCCTTGACCGTGAAGCTGGGCGATAGCGGTCGACCGTGATGATCGCGTACCATTCCGGTCAACATGCCGAACGGTTGCGCATCGCCCTTGCGCCGCCGAGAGACAGTCAGACTTTGGAGCCGGGCCTGTACTGCATCCCACAAGGGCAGGGGGACGATAGCAGGATGCTCGCCCTCGTGGAGCTTTTCCTTGTGGCGCAGCTTACCGATGACGATCGGGTTGGACAGCAGATGATAAAGCCCGCCGCGGCCGAACGGCAATCCGCCCTTAGGGCCATGTTTGTTGCGCTGGAGCTTGGTGACGATGCCCTCGGCATCGAGCCGCTGTTTGAGCGCGCGCACCGAGGGCAGTTCGAGATAGAGGCTGTATATCCGATTGACCGTCTCGACCTCGGCAGGGACCGGGATGAGCTTACGGTCTTGCACCGCATAGCCGAGCGGCACCGTTCCTCCCATCCAGATACCACGCGCCTTCGATTGAGCGATCTTGTCGCGGACCCGCTCGGCGATAACCTCGCGCTCGAACTGAGCGAAGGACAAGAGGACGTTGAGGGTCAGTCGCCCCATGCTGGTGGTGGTGTTGAACGCCTGGGTGACGCTGACGAACGAGGCTCCTGCCCCATCGAGCACATCGACGATTTTGGCAAAGTCCGAGAGCGCGCGGGTCAGCCGATCAACCTTGTAGACCACGACGATATCGATCTTGCCTGCTTTGACATCGGCCATCAGCCGGGCAAGACCGGGGCGCTCCATGCTGCCGCCCGAGAATCCGCCATCGTCATAGGCGGTCGGAAGCAACAGCCAGCCTTCGGCCTTCTGGCTTTTGATATAGGCCTCGCAGGCCTCGCGCTGGGCGTCGAGGCTGTTGAACGCCATGTCCAACCCCTCTTCGGTCGATTTCCTGGTATAGATGGCGCAGCGCATCTGGGTCATGTCGGCACCCCGAAGAAGCGCGGTCCCGACCAGCGGGCACCGGTGATGTCGCGAGCTATGGCGCTGAGCGATCGATAGCTGCGACCTGCATAAGCAAAACGACCATCGCTGCCGACCGAGACCCGGTGGGTCTTGCCGCCCCACTCGCGCAAGATCTGTGTTCCTGCCGATAGCTCGGGAGGCGGTGCGGCCTGCTTACAACTCTCATCAGCTTCGCTGGCAGCACACAATCGAGCGAGATGGCGCTCGATGCGCTTGTCGATCCCGCCGGAGATTTTAGCCTGTATCGCCCAAGCGATATCGCGGGCGAGCAGGCTCGGCGATATTGCCGGAGCGGGTGCGTCATGCACCCGCTCCCATTCTGCTTTGATGGCGGTTGGCGGCATTGCAGCGATGGCGTCGATCCGCATGGTCAGCTCCGCACTCATGCTGCCACCCGATAGATGGTAACGCTGCCTTCCTTGGCCTTGCTGACCTCATGGCCCTTCTTGCGCAGACCGGTCAGTGCCGCCCGGGTGGTGTGCTGCTGCCAGCCCAGCTCGTCGCTCAGGTCCTCAATGCTCGCCCCGTCGGCTCGCTGCAGCAGCGCCAGCAGGCGGGCAGACTTCTTCTCGGGCCGGGCTGCGTCACCGGGCGGTGAAGTATCGTCGATGATGGCAGCATCGATCGATGTGTTCGCTTTGGTCTTCATGGGTGGTCTCCTGGTCGGACCGGCACCATGCCAGGCCCACCACCCAGAGCCCCGATCGCGCAGCGGTTCGAGGCTGCGCCGGTCAGCGATTCAGCTGCCGCCAGCGCAGGAACACCAATGCTTGGCGTGGCAGCGAAGTCGAGCTTGATTGTGCGGTACAGAACCGACGAGTTGTTGAGAGGCCGAAATCAATCAGGTTGTCCATTTGCAACGGTCAATAAGGCACGACCACCCCCCAAACCGACACGCGAGCGGCGTCACAAAAATGTAGCATTATTTGCAACCCGTCAGATATACCGAGACAGGTCGATGATGAGACGGCAATAAAAAGGCTGATCGTTACGCGTACAGACATAAACACATCGGTTTGTGGCCAATTATCGTGTTTTTTATGCAACCATTTCGGGCCGAGGTCCTGTCAGATTTTCGTTTACAGTTCGACTTAAAAATATAAGCTGCGGATCACATTACGCCCCCGGGGGAATGGTTTATGATGCGTCAGCGGTTGCTAGCATGCGGATTATTTGGCGTGGCGCTGTTGGCGACGGGATCGTTAGCGAACGAGACGAT